>DHER01000132.1 GCA_002399975.1 Firmicutes bacterium UBA4845
ATTTACTACAGTATTTCAATTCTCATTTATTGTCTTACTTCTTCAATAGATTTGGCAATGTTGTGTGTTATTGGTTTCCATTCGATTTTTCTAAACAATGCTACAATTGAAATGGGTACATAAGTAAATATGAAAATCGGGAATGTAAATAAATATTTTATTTTATTTATTGGTTTTGCATTAATTTGTTTCCATTCTGTAATTGTTGTAACTACTCCCAATGCAAATAATACAAAGTAAGAATTAATCATGGCCATCATTATTGCACTGGTTGTTTCATTTATTATTTCCGGCATTGTGTCTATGTTTATTAAACCTAAGGTTAAGAATACAATGTTTACTATCACACTGATCAATGATAAAAATAATGCAGGCGTAATAGTAACAAACATATCATAACAGCAAAAACTTCTTTTTTTAAATATACTCTTAACTAAATCCCTGCCGTACTTTGCAAATACTTGATAAAACCCTTTGGCCCAGCGAAGTCTTTGATCCCATGACTGCTTGAATAAATATGGTTGTTCATCATACAATACTGCAGTACCGCAGTAACCTATTTTTTCGCCTTGTATTGCATTGTCAACTGAAAATTCAATGTCTTCTGTTAATAAATGATGTTTCCATCCGTTATTTTTTCTGATTATTTCATCACTGACTACAAATCCTGTGCCGGAAATAGCACATCCTGTATTTAATATCATTCTGGAATTGTTTAAGTATTTGGCTTCTCTTATAAACCATAAGGAATATCCTGCCGACAGCCAGTTTGTATCATAGTTTTTAGTGTTTCTATAACTTGTGATTATGTTATAGCCTTTATCAAATACTTTATTCATTTCTGCAATATAGTTTTCGTCTAACAAATTATCCGCATCAAAAACAAAATATCCTTCATATTTTTCACTGCCGTCCATTATAATTTTGAATGCATAATCTAATGCATATCCTTTACCTACCAGCTGTGTGTTAAACCTTTTAAATACAGTTGCCCCTGCTTTTCCTGCCACCTCTGCTGTATTGTCAGTGCAGTTATCTGCAACAACATATATATCTATAAGGGAAGACGGGTATTTTTGTTTTTTAATACTGTTTATTAGTTGACCTATAACAGCACTTTCATTTCTTGCGGCAATTACCACAGCATATTTGTGATCTTTATGTGCAATAAGCACCTTGCTTTTTTTGGTTAATCCCACAATTACGTAATAAAATTGATAAAAATAAAATCCTGTGAATAAAATAAATATAATAAAATTAAATACACTTATAAACGATAACAATTAATTACCTCCATAATTTGTCTACCCTTTCTATTGTGAGTATAGCATTTATCTAAATTAAATCAATTAAGATTTTCTTAAGTTTCATTTAATTATTCAACAAAATATTTGTGCATATTTCAATATTTTGTTGATTTTTAAAAGCCTAGGCTTTACATAAATACTTAAATTATTTGCAGTCTTTAGTCTTACGTAAAATTAATTGACACTTTTGTCAGTATATATTATAATATATGTACTATAAATTAATTGGAAGTGATTTAAAATAATGGACGATGACGGCATAGTCCGGACCGTAATATTAATTTTGCTTATATTGATGTCTGGGTTTCTTACTGCAGCTGAAACAGCTTTCACTAAGTTTAACAGAATGAGAATGAAGAATTTAGCTGTTGAAAATAAAAAGGCTGCCTTGGCTTTGAGCTTAGATGACAATTATGACGTATTGATTACAACTATTCTTATTTTTAAGAGTATTGTAAATGTTACGGCAACGTCATTGGCAATATTTGTTATATCTAAACATTTTAATGATAATGGAATAATTATATCAACAATTATTGCGATTTTTTTGATTTTGATTTTTGGGCAACTGATACCTAAAATGCTGGCGGAAGCTGCATCTGAAAAATTTGCGGTGTTTTCGGCTGCCACATTAAAATTTTTAGTTTTTATATGTACTCCTGTAAATTTTCTGCTTTTATCTGTAAAAAATACATTAGTTAGGATTTTCGGTTCAGAAGAATGCCCACAGATAACGGAAGACGAACTGAGGATTATTATTGATGAAGTAGAAAATGAAGGCGGTATTAATAAAAATGAAAGCGATTTGATAAAATCCGCAATAGAGTTTAATGAGACTGTTGTGGAGGATGTATATACACCTAGAATCGACATTGTGAGCGTTGAGGAAAATGAATGCCTGGATAATATTAGAGAAAAGTTTCTTATTAGCGGTTATTCAAGACTTCCTGTATTTAAAGGGGATATTGACCACATAGTTGGAGTTTTGCATGAAAAAGATTTTTATCATGCTTTAAGTAAAAAAGAAAAAGATATTAAGAGGCAGGTTTCAAAAACTTTGTATGTTACTCCAAATAAAAAAATCTCGGAACTTTTAAAGGATCTTCAGCTTTCAAAAGCCCATATAGCAGTTGTAATTGACGAATACGGCGGCACCGAAGGTCTGGTAACCATGGAAGATATCCTGGAAGAGCTTGTGGGCGAGATTTGGGATGAGCATGATGAAGTAATTGAATGGTTTAAAAAAATAGGAGATAATAAATTTCTTATTTCATGCAATGCAGACATTGATGATATGTTTGAACTGCTTGGGCTTGAACCTGATGAAGAAATGGACATTACAACGGTAAATGGATTTATTACAATGATTTTTGAAGGAATTCCGCAAGTAGGCGGAAGGATTATTTATAAGGACTTGGACATTACCGTAACTAAGGCTGAAGCAAAAAGAGTTTTGGAAATACAAGTAGAAAAAATTAACAGAGAAGTAAACAGCACAACACAATGTAATTAAATTATAAAGATATATTTACTAAAAACAAACATATATATATATATGTTTGTTTTTTTATGTCTTAACCGGCTTTTCTCATCAATATGGAGCAAGGCTGGATAATAATTTAAAGAAAAGGATTTGCAATGAAGATTATATGGATTTTGCTAATAGGACTTGGACTTATATTTTCATTTATAAATGGGAAACCCGAAACAGTTGCGAATGTACTGTTTTTTGATTTACAGCAGTCTGTTGAATTAATTTTAAGTCTCCTTCCGGTAATGGCATTTTGGACCGGATTGATGTCAATAGTTGAAAAGTCAGGTATATTAACTAAACTGTCGACTATAATCAAACCGGTGATAGGATTCCTTTTTAAAGAAGTTCAAAACAGCAAAAAGGCGGTTAATGCAATAATAATGACTATTGCCGCCAATATGTTAGGTATCGGAAATTCAGCTACTGCCTTCGGCATAAAGGCAATGAACGAGATGCAGACTTTAAATAGAAATAAAAACACTGCCAGCAATGCCATGTGCATGTTTTTAATAATTAACGTATCTTCAATTCAGCTTATACCACTTAATATAATTAAATTAAGGGCGGATTCCGGTGCGGCGGCACCTGGAGATATTATGCTGCCTACTATTATAGCTACTGCATTTTCTACTGCCGTGGCGGTGTTGTTCGCAAAATATTATGAGAGGAAGGAAGGGCGATGATATGTCTGATTTAATACTTCCGTTAATTATAGGAGCTGTGCTGTTTTACGGAATATATAAAGATGTGGATATATATGCTGTTTTTGTTGAAGGGGCAATGGAAGGAGCAAAAGCTGCAGTAAAAATATTTCCTTATATACTTGCTGTTATTTTTGCGATAAATCTTTTTATTAATTCAGAAGCAGAAGATTTTATAGTTAAATTGCTTACTCCTGTAACGTCACTTGTAGGATTTCCTCCTGAACTTTTATCTCTGGTGATTGTAAAGCCCTTGTCTGGTGGTGGGTCCTTGGGAGTTTTTCAATCAATATTGGATAATTACGGCCCGGATTCATATATAGGCAGGAGTGCATCAGTACTGATGGGGTCATCAGAAACAATATTTTATACTACAGCTGTTTATTTTGGAGCTGTGGGTATTAAAAACGTAAAATATACCATAAAGGTCGGATTGATTGCACATTGCGCATCTATTTTGGCTGCTCTTTTTGTAAGCAAATATTTATTTTGATTTGAAGTAAAAGAAATATTATTTCCTCATAAACAATAGACTTTCTTATTAACTGCATTGAGAGTTGCCTTGATTATAGAGTCAATTTTATTATTGTACACTATTGCGGAGCCTATAAGAATACTTTCCCTGCCATGGTTAATATACGTAATTGCAGATAATATTATTTCCTTATCTGCAATTCTGGTAGATTTTATATCGTTAACGATAAAACAATCATGTTCAGTTACTTTTTTGACAGCGTCTAAAATTGACATAGCCGCAGCCATCATGATGTTCTTTTCTGATTTAATTTTCTCCGATTTACCTATATATTCTTTTTCATCCCAGCGAAGTTTTGTGATTATTTTTATTTTGTCTGAGTTTGTTTCATTTGTATAACCTTCATATAGAAGTCTGTAACCGGAATTGCCGGGAAAATTTTTATTAAGTTGTGCAACACTTATAATTTTGTAATCAACGTCTAAATTAAAATGAGACAACAGAGTGGTTCGGATATCTCGTACAACTTGCTTTGAATGTCTGCTGCTGTTAGATAGAACATGTATTTCAGTTATATTATTATTTGAATCAGCAATGATTTTACATGTTAGAACAGATTTGATATGAGATAGGAAATGTTCGATTTCTTCAAAATCCATATTAGTCCTCCAAAAGTTATACTAACGAAATTATAATACAATTTCATTTAATTTTCAACAAAAATTTGGAAGATAATCAAATCTTCATCTTTCTTTTACAAAATAATACAAGAAAATACATCCTATTAAATAGGTAAATAGAAAACATATATTTCTCAAAATGTATGAAATTCATTAAAATATTTTATCAGTCCAACATATATTGCCCATGCAGTCTTTTCTTGATATTCATCTGACACTAATTTTTTTTCTTCCGAGTTGTTAGATAAAAATCCACATTCAATTAATACAACCGGTACTTCGGTATCATCCATTATTTTTATACCGCTTCTAATTTGGGGAACTCTTTTGTTTCTTTTGTCCAATATGTTTTTTAAAGAGTCTTGCAGTATGTCTGCTGCGGCCTTTCCCTGCTGGTTATCCTTTTGGAAAAATACGTGAGCTCCGTAATATTTTTTTTGAGGGAAGGAATTAAGGTGTATGGAAACAGTTAAATCTGCTTGGAATTCGTTGATTATTTTTATCCTGTTGGATAGATCCTCATTTTTTTTAGATCTTATGGTTTTCGAATTCAGCGAATATAATCCTTCATCTTCATATCGTGTCATTTCAACATCAAAACCGCTGCCTTCAAGGAATTTCATAAGCTTTTCTGATATGGCCAGGTTTATAGGAGCCTCTCCGATATTCAAGTCGCCCTTTGCTCCCTGGTCCATTCCTCCGTGACCCGGGTCAATTAGCACTTTAATTTTTTTTTCTTGTACTTCACCTGTCCCATCTATTGTTTCGGTTGTTTTATTAATAATTGAAAATAAGGATAAAAGTATTATGCAGAATAGTGCTGCACCAAATAATATATTAGCTTTCTTAAATGCGTTTTCCATATAACCCCCTCCTGGCCTATTTTATTTCTTGATATATGATTATGATTCCGTACCGCTAATATTCCAAAAATCTGGTGGCTGTTAATTGACATTAAATATTCATTAATATATAATAATTGTAATTTAATAAAATTTTTTTGCAGCTGCTTAAGTATCGGAATAGATGTAAGCAAATATTTATATGTCTTCCGTATGGAAGGCTTTTTATATGCAAAGGATGTGGTTTAAATAAAAGTTAGAATACCAAGAATAATGATTTCTGCCGCTTCCAGCGGCAGCGGCAAGACTACTGTAATGACGGCACTTCTTAAAGCGCTTGTAAATAAAAAGTTTAATACTGCAGCCTTTAAGTCCGGTCCGGACTATATTGACCCTATGTTTCACAGAAGGGTTTTGAATGTTCCTTCAAGAAATTTAGACCAATTTATGCTGGGAGATGATAACTGCAGATACATATTGGGTAAGAATGGCAGAAATGCTGACGTATCAATTATAGAAGGTGTTATGGGATACTATGACGGCTTGGGTGCGGGAACTTTCTGCAGTTCTTATGAGCTTGCAAAGCTGCTGGATTGTCCTGTAATTTTGGTAATAAATTGTGAAGGTATGGCCGTTTCTGTATGTGCTGTAATTGAAGGCTTTAAAAATTTCAGGGAAAACAGTAATATAAGAGGTGTAATTTTAAATAATGTATCTCAATATATGTATCCGTTTTACAAAAATATAATCGAATCCAATACTGATGTGAAAGTGTACGGATATATGCCTTATTTGGAAGACTGTAAGCTGGAAAGCAGGCACTTGGGTCTGGTTACGGCACAAGAAGTAGGAAATTTGGAGCACATTGTAAATAAACTGGGCAATGCAGCGTCTCAAACAATTGACATTGATAATTTATTATTTCTGGCTGAAAGTGCTCCCCTCATTGAATATAAGGAGCCTCCTGTTAAAAATTTAGGTAAAATAGAAATTGCCGTGGCATATGATAGGGCATTTTGCTTTTACTACCAGGACAGCCTTGAACTGTTGGAACAAATGGGTGCACGGTTGGTTAAATTCAGCCCTTTAAATGACAATAGGCTACCTGAAGGCGTTTGTGGCGTATATATTGGAGGAGGATATCCTGAACTTTATATGGATGCGCTTTCTGAAAACAAGGCAATGCTTAAAGATGTGAAAGAAAAAATATATTCAGGAATGCCTGTATTTGCCGAATGCGGGGGATACATGTATTTACTGGACAGTTTTAAAGATAAAGATAAAAATAAAATTTATAACTTGGCGGGAACTGTTTGCGGACAGAGCTTTATGACGGACAAGCTCAGCCATTTCGGGTACGTAACACTGACTGCATTAAGAGATAATTTAATGTGCAAGAAAGGCGGCGTAATCAATGGGCATGAGTTTCATTACAGCGACAGTACAAATCGTGGTAATTCTTTTTCAGCAAAAAAGCCCAATTCAGACGTTGGCTGGAGTTGTATCATAGCAGATGAAACAAAGTTTATGGGGTACCCTCACATAAATTTGCTGGGAAATATAGATTTTGCGGAAAACCTTGTTAAAAAATGTATTAAATACGGAGAAAATTTATGATTCAGCTGATTGTTGGATATGTGCTGGACTTGATTATAGGAGACCCGCAGGGTGTTTTTCATCCTGTAAGGTTTATAGGAAAGTTGATTTCTTTTGTTGAAGGCAAATTGAGATCAAGATGCAAAACACCGGAGGATGAAAGAAAAGCCGGTGCAGTGCTGTGGCTAATTGTGGTATCTGTTTCATTCATTGTTCCATTTGCTGTTTTATCTTTAGCTTCAAAAATTAACGGCATTTTTGCAGTAATAATTGAGGGTATAATGATTTATTACTTGTTTGCCGCTAAAAGTTTGAAAGATGAAAGCATGAAGGTTTATGAGTCACTAAAAAAAGGTAACTTACAGGAAGCAAAAGAAAACTTATCCTACATAGTCGGACGAGATGTCCAAAAATTAAATGAAGCATCAGTAGCAAAAGCTGCAATTGAAACAGTTGCAGAAAATACGTCTGATGGTGTAATTGCACCTATGCTTTATGTTATGCTGGGAGGGGCACCTCTCGGATTTATTTACAAAGCCGTCAATACATTAGACTCAATGGTCGGGTATAAGAATGAAAAATATATTAACATGGGAAGGTTTTCGGCCAAAGCTGATGATATCGCCAATTTTGTACCTGCAAGATTATCGGCCTTTGCAATGATAGCTGCTTCCATGTTTTTAAAAATGGATTATAAATCAGCTTATAAAATATACAGAAGAGACAGATTTAATCACAAAAGTCCTAATTCAGCTCATACTGAGTCGGTCTGTGCCGGAGCGCTGAGTATTATGTTGGGAGGAGACAATTATTACGGCGGTGTTTTAGTTTCCAAACCTACCATAGGCGAAAGCATAAGAGAGGTTGAAACAGAAGACATATTAAGGGCAAACAGACTAATGTATGCAACATCATTATTATTTCTAATTATAGGAGTATTAATAATGTTAATATTATGAAATTTAAGGAATGGCATGGTGCCGTTCAGTATAGGAGCATAAAATGTTAATTGAGACACACGGTGCGGACATATATTCAGCTGCCGAAAAAGCAGGAATAAAGGAAAACAACATAATAGATTTTTCATCAAATATAAATCCTTTGGGAATGCCTGAGTCTGTTAAAGTGGCTGCTGTAAATTCTATTGCATATTCGGACAGGTACCCGGATATAAATTCAAGAGAGCTTATAAGGGGTATTTCAAAGTTTGAAAACGTTCCGGAAAGTTGGATTTTTGCAGCTAACGGAGCAGCTGAGGCAATATATCGAATTGTTTTTTGCCTGAAGCCGAAAAAAGGTCTTGTTACTGCACCTGCATTTAGTGAATATGAAAATGCTCTGAACATGATTGGAGCACAGGTTGAGTATTATAATTTAAGAGAAGAATCTGACTTTAAAATACAGGACGACATATTGGAGCATATAAATTTTGATACTGATATAGTATTTATATGCAACCCCAACAATCCAACAGGGCAGCTTACAGACATGGAAATGACGGAGAAAGTAATTGACAGCTGCCGACAGGCAGGTTCTGCCGTTGCTGTGGATGAATGTTTTTTAGACTTTGTGAAGAACAAAGAAGAATACAGTTCAGTAAAATTCCTTGGGAAATATGACAATCTCATAGTTTTAAAAGCATTTACTAAAATATATGCAATACCCGGCATACGTTTAGGGTATTGCATTTCGTCAAACGAACAAATTGTAGAGAAACTTAAAATGTCGGGACCGCCTTGGAATGTTTCGTCAATAGCACAGGCATCAGGAATTACTGCTTTAAAAGAAAAGGATTATATTGATAGAACAGTTGAATATATAATAGAGCAGAGAAAATATTTAATTAAAGAGTTAAACCGGCTTAATATAAAGACTTACAATTCTTGTGCTAATTATATATTGTTTAAAATTCAATATTCATTAGATTTAAAGGACGAAATGCTAAAAAAAGGCATATTAATAAGAAGCTGTTCAAATTATAAAAACCTTGGAGAAAATTACTACAGAATTGCCGTTAAAACGAGTGAGCAAAATCAAATTATTATAAAAGCATTAAAAGAAGTGATAGGTGGCTAATGAAGGCGAAAACTATTTTAGTAATATTAGATGGGCTAAGTGAAGAAAAGATTACAGAGTTAAACGACATGGCTCCTTTGGAATATGCATATACGCCAACAATAGATAAAATAGAAAAAGAAGGATGCCACAGGAAAATGGTATTTTATCCTTCCGGAAGACAACCAGACAGCTTGAGCTGCATTCTTACAATTTTAGGTGTGGGTAAGGAAAAGATCCCCTATGGCAGGGCTTATATTGAAGCTGTAGCTGCCGGGATAAATGTTGAGGAAAATGAGGCTGCATTAAGATGCAACTTAATAAGCATCACAGAAAACAGGCTTGAATCCTTTAATGGCAAAGGCCTTTCAAAAAAGGAAATGGATAAAGTCTCTGATTTGGTTGTAACTCCGGTCGGCATTAAATTTCACCATTTAAATGGTTACAGAAATATTCTTGTTCTTAAAAAGAATGAAGAATTTCTTTCATTAAAATCTGTTCCGCCCCATGAAAATGTGGGAATAAATACTGACAAGCTGTTTTGTGGTTTAAACAATATAAAAATTTTAAGTAAATTTATTGAAAACAATCATTTTTTTGTAAGAGGAATGCATTATATGTTTTACCCTTGGGGATTGTCCGAAAAAATAAACCTTCCTTCTTTTTATACCATTCATAAAAAAACCTGTTCTTTAGTGTGCCAAGCTGAAATTGTAAAAGGTATAGGCAAGTTGATGAATATCCCTGTTGCCATACTCAAAAACGCGACAGGGGATACTGATACTGATTTAAATGAAAAAGCGGACGCCGTTTTAAGAGAAACCTTAACTCATGATGTAGTTGTGGCACATATAAACGGAACTGATGAAGTATCTCACAGGAAAGATTTTTATGGGAAAGTTGAGTTTATTGAAAAGATAGACAAGGATTTTTTAAGTAAAATTTACAAAAATATAAACTATACGAAATTAATTATAGTCTCAGATCATCAAACAAGCTGCATTACAGGCAAGCATGAAAAGGGATTTGTGGATTATATAACTAATGTCAGGGAGGATGAAAATGTCAAAGGTAATAATGGTGCAGGGAACTACATCTAATGCAGGCAAGAGCTTAATGGCGGCTGCACTTTGCAGGATATTCAGGCAGGACGGATATAAGGCAGCTCCATTTAAGTCGCAGAATATGGCATTAAACTCATATATAACTAAAGACGGTTTTGAAATGGGAAGGGCGCAGGTAATGCAGGCGGAAGCTGCAGGGATTGAACCTGATGTGAGGATGAACCCTATTTTGCTGAAACCGACAGGAAAAAACGGCTCGCAAATTGTATTAAACGGAAAGGTGTTCAAAGATGTGACGGCGGGAGAGTACTATACCTATAAAAATGATATGATTCCACATATTATGAAAGCATATAGTTCACTTGCAGATGAATATGACATTATAGTAATTGAAGGAGCAGGCAGCCCTGCGGAAATAAATTTAAGAGAACAGGATATTGTAAACATGGGAATGGCAAAATTGGCTGATGCTCCTGTTATAATAGTTGGTGATATAGACAGGGGAGGAGTATTTGCATCCCTGGCGGGAACCATGCTTTTATTTGACAAAGATGAAAGAGATAGGGTAAAAGGATTCGTTATAAATAAATTCAGGGGAGATGTAAATCTTCTTGTTCCAGGACTTGAAATGCTTGAAGATATTACACATGTGCCGGTACTGGGAGTAGTTCCGTATTTACGTGTAGATATAGATGATGAAGACAGCTTGTCTGAAAGGCTTGAGGGCGGAAATGAACACAGCCTAATTGATATTGCGGTAATCAGGCTTCCTAGATTGTCCAACTTTACGGATTTTAATGTTTTTTCATTGATTAAAGGCGTTTCCTTAAGATATGTGTCAAAGGTAAAAGAATTGGGAGATCCTGATATGATAATTATTCCGGGAACTAAAAATACAATTGGAGATTTAAAATGGATGAGGCAGTCAGGCATTGAAGCAAAAGTAATAAGGCATGCTAATGAAGGCAAAGCATTGTTCGGAGTCTGCGGCGGATATCAAATGTTAGGCGAAATCATAAACGATCCTGACAGCGTTGAATGCGGAGGCAGTATCAGAGGAATGGGGCTTTTAAAAACTATAACAAATTTTTCAAAAGAAAAAACAACAACCCAAATTTCCGGAAAAATAAACAACATAGAAGGATTTTACAGCCAGCTTTCAGGTATAGAAATCCGCGGATATGAAATACACATGGGTAATTCTGAAATAACCTATGGCGTGCCTTTGAGCACTTTAGACTTAAAATCAGATGGATGTGTGTCCGGAAATGTTGCAGGTAGTTATTTACACGGCATATTTGACAACAGCCAGGTTACCAATACTATAGTAAAGATATTGGCTCATCACAAGGGGATTTCATTAGAGGGGTCGGAAGACTTTGACTTGAACAGATATAGGGAAAGCCAGTATGATTTGCTGGCAGAGGAAGTGAGAAAATCAGTCGATATGGATAAAATATATAAAATTATAGGTATTGACCAATGATGTAAAAAATAAAATATTTTAGGGAGGTTGAAATGAGAAAAAAGTATTTGGATAAGCTTGTGAATATTTTGCAGAATAAAAAGATAGATGCAATGTTAATTGCACCATCTGAGGAAATGGAATTTATAATGAGCCATAACACTCATCTTTGTGAGAGGTTTCAGGCATTGATAATTAAAAATGACGGAACATACTTTTATATATGTAATCTGTTGACAGCTGACGAAGTACAGTTTTTTCTTGGACCCGAAGTAAAGGTGTATGGCTGGTTTGACGGGGATAAATTTACGGATACTGTCAGGAAGGCTTTTGAAGAAAATGGCTTAATAGGGAAGACAATAGGCGTTAATTCTACTGAAAGAGCATTTATCATTCTTCAGATAATGGATGCCGTTAATGTAAAATTTGTTAACGGAAAGCCGCTGTTTGAAGAAATGAGAATGATAAAGGATGAAGAAGAACTTGAAAATCTCAGGGTTGCAGCTAGTATAACTGACGAATCATATGAAGAGCTTTTGAAATTTATAAGGCCCGGTATTAAAGAAGCGGATATTGCAGCAAAAATGAATGAAATATTTAAGAGAAAAGGTGCTGACGAAGGGTTTACAATGGTTTGTTCCGGTCCTAATTCTTCATATCCGCATTATAATTCGGATCATAGAACAATACAGGAAGGGGATATTATTGTTTTAGACTGGGGCTGCAAATACAACGATATGTGTGCAGATATGTCAAGGACAGTGTTTGTGGGCAGAATAACAGAAGAAGAAAAAAATATATATGAAATTGTACGCAAATCACAGGAGGCAGGAGAAAAAGCTGCAGTGGCAGGAGCTTATATACCAGATGTTGACAAAGCCGCAAGAGATATAATTGATAAAGCAGGATATGGTAAAAATTTCTTTACAAGACTGGGTCATGGAATAGGATATTCGGTGCATGAAGCTCCGGATATAAAAAAAAGCAACAGCAGGTATTTGGAAAAAGGTATGGTTTTCAGCATTGAACCGGGTATTTATATAGGGGGAAGATTTGGAATGCGAATTGAAAACATAGTTGCAGTTACTAAAGATGGAAATGAAGTGTTGAACAAAGCTTCAAAAGATATTAAAATAATTACAAATAAGTAGATAATATATTTTTGAGATTATAGAAAGCTGTGATTGACGATTTTTTATCGCTGGAAACAGTCTTCTATCATTTATTTACTGCTATAATAATGTATATTTGTAAATTAAAACCGGCATTATATTTTTGTGCCAGCACGATAAAATTATAAAAATTGACTTTTTACAACCTAATCATTATAATGTTTATGTTACTTTTAATTAAGTCAATGCAGAAGAGCTTTTGAAGAGAGGTATGTCAAAAAGATGCCGGGCTTATAATGGTGGAAATTTCTTTAGAATATTTAATGATATACTTCAATAATATAATAAAAGAATGGATGTGAATGGATGAAGTATTTTATTAAAGAGTGGGTTGTACCAATTGCAATTGCTCTTATTATAGTATTGTTTTTAAATAAATTTGTTTTTATTTTAGTGACGGTGCCTACAGGTTCAATGGAAAAAACCATTTTGCCCGGGGACAGGCTTTATGTGAATGAATTGTTCAACGTTGAAGATGCCAAACGTGGAGACATATTGGTGTTTAAATCAGAAGAAGAGGATTTGAATAAAAAAAGGCTCGTCAAAAGATTAATCGGCATGCCGGGAGAAACAGTAGAAGTGAAAGCAGATGGCAGTGTTTATGTCAACGGTGAAAAATTAGCCGAACCCTATGTTGTAAAAGCTGAAGGAGAGGCAAAAATATTTAACGTCCCTCAGAACTCGTACTTATTTTTGGGTGACAACAGGCCTATTTCCTATGATGCCCGCTACTGGAAGAATCCATATGTGAATGAAAGCAAAATAATAGGTAAGGCAGTCTTTAGATTTTTCCCTTTCAGCAGAGTAGGAAAAATACAATAACTTTGACAATACTGATACATGGGAAAGGCACATAGCCTTTCCGTGTGTTTATAATTTGCGTGGCAGTACATTAAAAAGAATTAAATATATGTTTATTGATTAATGAAAGCAGGTTTTATTTTTATTTTATTTTCAAAAAGTCTTTTTTGTAAGTAAGTTTTAGCAGTATAGCTGTAGTTTGAAGTTAAATGCATATTCATTCATTTGATTTCAACATGAAAACGTAATTCTACATATAAAATAACAAAGCTTATGTGTTGTTTGTGTTGTTATAAACGATTTCTTTAAATAAAAAACCATTTGTGTATATAAATAAAAATATTGAATTATATTAAGCTATGTGTTACAATAATGTATACATTTAGGTATAAGAAAGGTGTGAAAAAATGTTTAAGTATATAGTAAAACGAATTATTTCATCAATAATTACTATATGGTTTATTATGACCTTGACATTTATTTTAATGAAAAGTATTCCTGGAGACCCTTTGTCTATGGGAAAGGCTTTGCAGCCGGAAGTTGAGGCGGCAGTCAGGGCAAAGTATGGGTTGGATAAGCCCAATATTGAGCAATATTTTACTTATATGAAGAATTTTGTTCATGGTGATTTTGGTGTATCCTACAAAAAAATAGGATTGACAACTAATCAAATAATCGGCGACGGATTTCCGTATTCTTTAAAAATTGGTGCTTGGTCATCATTGCTTGTAATAGTTGTTGGTATTTTATTTGGAATAATATCTGCGTTAAAACAAAATAAGCTTCCTGATAGGGTAATGATGATTATATCAACCTTGGGAGCCACTATACCAAGCTTTGTTTTTGCTACGATGTTCATTTATGTGTTTAACAGGAAGTTAGGCTGGGTTCCTGCTTTTGGTGCAAACTCGTGGAAGTCTTATATAGGGCCTGTTCTTTGTATAGGAATGTTTTCTCTTGCCTATGTTACAAGGCTTACAAGGACTTCTGTATTGGACGTTATGCAGCAGGACTACATTAGGACTGCAAGGGCAAAAGGTTTATCCGAAGGTGTGGTAATAGTCAAGCATGCTCTCAGGAATGCGCTTATACCTGTTGTAAGCTATATAGGCCCTATGATAGCGGCACTTCTAACAGGATCATTTGTTGTTGAAAAGGTTTTTGGTATTGCAGGTATAGGATCGCTGTTTACTACCAGCATAACCAACAGGGATTATACTTTAATAATGGGCATAACTGTGTTCTTCGGAATTTTTATAGTTATTGCAACTTTATTGGTTGACATACTCTATGTATTTATTGATCCCCGTATTAAATACGATTAGGAGGTAAATCACTTAATGGAAAGTAATTTAAAACTGTCCTCCAATATGTGGGAGCCTTTACCTAAGTCGGAAAAAGATGCGGAGGAGGTTTCCAGGCAAAGTCTTACATTTTGGCAGGATGCTTCAAGAAGGCTTAAGCAGAATAAAGTGTCTATGGTTTCTCTGGTGATTATTGCAATTATAATTATAGCCTGTGTATTTGTTCCTATGTTTTATCCTATAACTTATGGGGAGCAGGTCCTGGATTTTGCAAACATAGGTATAACAATGGACATATATGAAATTAACGGAAATTATTTTTATATGAACGGAGAGTACTATCTTATTGACGTGGATCCTGACGGTACACTGCTTCAAAAGCACCCTATTTTAAAGGATGATGGTGAAAATAAAAAATATATTTATGATTTTGGCGGTCAGGAGGTTATTGTTGATTATAGCCCTTATTTTAATGCAAAGCTGGAATATATGAAATTGGAAAACAAATCAAAAAAGAACCCTTCAATAGACCTTACAGAAGCAAAACATAATTTGGACAATGCAAAGAAAGTTGAAATTACCGCATCGGGTAAGGAGCTTACTCCTGTTGACAAGGTTCATAACAAAACTTATATTCTTGGAACGGACAACCTGGGAAGAGATATGTTTGTAAGAATACTCCATGGCGGTCGTATTTCATTGATTGTAGGTTTTGTAGCTACATTTGTTAATTTTATAATAGGAGTTTTATACGGCGGCATATCAGGGTATGTTGGCGGCAGAACCGATAATATAATGATGCGTATTGTTGACGTAATAAATGCAATACCTACGCTTTTATATGTTATACTGTTGATGGTTGTAATGGATAACGGTATAATGCCTATTATAATTGCGTTGAGTATAACATACTGGCTTTCTATGGCAAGGCTGGTAAGAAGCCAGGTTTTAGGGCTTAAGGAGCAGGAATTTGTGCTGGCGGCACAATCTCTTGGTGCATCCACAAAGAGAATAATGTTTAGTCATTTAATTCCAAATATGATGGGTCCCATAATGGTGTCGGCAACAATGCAGATACCAAGTGCAATATTCACCGAGTCATTTTTAAGCTTTGTCGGGCTTGGGATTTCAGCACCTGAGGCATCGTGGGGTTCACTGTGCAATGACGCTCTGCTCACGTATATGACCTATCCGTATCAGTTATTCCTTCCTGCTTTTGCAATATCAATTACAATATTGGCATTTAATTTATTCAGTGACGGTTTGAGAGATGCTCTTGACCCTAAACAACGAAAATAAAGTGAGGTGTAAAAAATGTCGGAAAAATTATTAGAAGTTAAAAACCTTAGAACATCTTTTTTCACTCACTTAGGCGAAGTAAAAGCAATTAGAGGCATAAGCTTTGACGTAGAAAAAGGAGAATCTTTAGGAATAGTGGGAGAATCAGGAAGTGGAAAAAGCGTTGCTTCATTATCTATCATGAAATTATTGTTATATCCTGGAAAAATTGTGGGCGGAGAAATAATATTTAATGGCGAGGATTTAGTGAAAAAATCAAACAGAGCTATGATGAATATAAGAGGTAATGAAATTGCTATGATATTTCAAGACCCTATGACATCGTTAAATCCTGTTTATACAATAGGCAATCAGATTGCTGAAGCAATTGTAAAACATCAAAAATTATCAAAACGGGAAGCAAATAAAAAAGCTTTGGAAATGTTAAAACTGGTTAACATACCTGACTCGGAAAAAAGGATAAAAAACTATCCTCATGAATTCTCAGGAGGCATGAGGCAAAGGGCCATGATAGCTATAGCCTTGTCCTGCGAACCCGAGCTTCTGATTGCAGATGAGCCGACTACTGCTCTTGATGTTACTATTCAAGCACAAATACTTGATTTAATAAAAACATTGAATTCTAAGCTGGATACTTCAACCATGCTTATTACCCATGACCTGGGAGTTGTGGCTGACGTATGTTCAAGAGTTGTTGTTATGTACGGCGGCCTGATCATGGAGAAAGGATCTATAAGAGATATTTATTATGAACCAATGCATCCATATACAATGGGTCTGTTAAAATCAATACCTAAGGTAGTTTCTGATGAAAAACAAAGGTTGATTCCTATTCCTGGGACTCCTCCGGATTTATTGAATCCTCCAAAAGGATGCCCATTTGCCGCAAGATGCGATTACGCTATGCGTATATGTAATCAAGAGCAGCCTCCCTATTTTAAATCAGGAAACGGGAAGCATGAAGCAATGTGCTGGCTTCTTCATCCGGAAGCTCCTGGAAATGAAAGCTATGAGCAGCTGAAGGGAGGCGTCAGAATTGGAAAGTAACGAAATATTAATAGAGGTTAAAAATCTAAAAAAATATTTTACTAAAAACAAGGGTATAGTTAAGAAAAAAATAGAAATAACCAAGGCAGTTGACGACGTATCATTTTATATAAAAAAAGGTGAAACATTCGGTCTTGTAGGAGAATCCGGCTGTGGGAAATCGACTACAGGAAGGACCATATTAAAGCTTTACGATCCTACAGAGGGGGAGATGCTATATAATGGTCAGGATATTTCGAAGCTTAACAAAGAGCAGATGATGCCCTACAGGAAAAAAATGCAGATGATATTTCAGGACCCGTATGCATCTTTGAATGCCAGAATGACTGTTTCAGACATAATAGGTGAACCTATGGATATTCATCATTTAGCATCCGGAAAGGAAAGGCAGGAGCGTATTTACAGCCTGCTGGACACAGTAGGTTTAAACAGGGATCATGCAGCACGCTATCCTCATGAATTCTCTGGTGGACAGAGGCAGCGTATAGGAATTGCCAGATCATTAGCTGTTGATCCTGAATTCATTATATGCGATGAGCCTATATCAGCCCTTGATGTATCTATTCAGGCCCAGGTTGTAAACATGCTTGAGGATTTGCAGGAGGAGAGAGGACTGACATATTTGTTTATAGCACATGACCTGTCAATGGTTAAACACATATCCGACAGGGTTGGTGTTATGTATCTGGGAAGCCTTGTAGAAACTGCCCCAAGCAAGGAACTGTATTCAAATCCTCTGCATCCTTATACGGAGGCATTACTGTCATCAATACCCATACCGGATCCGGATATGGCAAAATCTTCTAAAAGAATTGTACTTAAAGGGGATGTTCCCAGTCCGGTAAATCCACCGTCCGGCTGCAAATTCAGGACAAGGTGCAGGTATGCAATGGACATATGCAGTGAAGAAGTTCCTGTTTTTAAAGAAGTCGATAAGGGTCATTTTGCTGCATGCCACCTATTAAATTAATAATACATTTGCTTATTTATGCAATATGTGTAAACAGTATTCCTTGACATATTGCATAAATAAAGCGATAATATAAACACAGCCTATAGGCTGCGAATACATAAAAATTTGGAGGAGTTTATGTTAAAGAAAGTACTAGCTTTAATGATGGTGCTGGTTATGGTGCTATCTATGTCAGTAGGGTGTACCGGTCAAGAGACGCCGACAGAACCGGCTGATAATGAATCAGGAGAAAAAACGGCAGAAGGTACACAGGCAGGAGAGGAAGATTATTTGGTATGGAACATTCAAGTTGACCCTGAGACATGGGATCCTACATTAAACAGCGCTAACGATGGCGGACAGGTAATACAGAATTTGTTTGAAGGCCTGACCAGAGAAACAAAAGACGGAATAAAACCTGCTGCAGCAGAAAAGTGGGATATATCCGATGATGGTAAAACGTATACTTTCCATTTGAGAGATGGATTAAAATGGTCTGATGGGGAGCCTTTAACAGCAGGGGATTTTGAATATGCCCTTAAAAGAGCTTGCGACCCGGATACAGCTTCAGAATATTCGTTCATAGTTTCTAATTATCTGGTAAATGGTGATAAGGCATTTGCTAAAGAAGTGCCTCTTGACGAAGTAGGAGTTAAAGCTTTGGATGATAAAACACTGGAAATTAATTTGAATTTTCCTGTAACATACTTTTTAGATTTGACTTCTTTTTATACCTATATGCCTATAAGAAAGGATATAGTTGAAGCTAATGGTGAAGGCTGGGAAAAGAATCCAGAAACCTGCATTTCCAACGGTGCGTTCAAATTAACCGAATACAAGGTAGGCTCCCATCTGACTATGGTAAAGAATGAAAATTATTGGGATGCAGAAAACGTTAAATTGGCAGGAGTTAAAGGGCTTATGATAGTTGAAGGCACTACAGCGCTTAACGGTTATGAAAACGGTGAAATTCAGGTACTCGACAGTATAGTAACAGATGAGATCCCAAGACTTTTGAAAGAGGATCCTAATTTTAAAATCTCACCGCAAATTGGAACATATTATGTAAACTTTAATGTAGATGATGAAGTATTTCAAGATGTGAGAATAAGAAAAGCATTCTCTCTTGCTATTGACAGGAAACAGTTTGTGGAGCAGGTAACAAAAGGAGAACAGATACCTGCAACAGGGTTTGTTCCAACATCACTCAGCCTTTCTGACGGCAGCAGTTTCAGACCTTTAAACGAAGACAATCTTCCGGATACTGAGTACGGTATAGATCCAAGTAAGGCGCAGACTGAGGAAGCAAAGGCATTGCTGGCTGAGGCAGGATACCCTAATGGAGAAGGCCTGCCGGAAATCACATTTTTGTACAATACAAATGAAAACAATAAGAAAATTGCTGAAGCATTGCAGGCTATGTGGAAACAAAACCTGGGCGTGGATGTAAAGCTTATTAATCAGGACTGGTCAGTATTCCAGCAGGAAAGAAGAGCGGGTAATTACATGATATCAAGAGGGGGCTGGTTAGGTGATTATAACGACCCTGTAACAATGTTGGATTTATTTGCTTCTAATTCCGGAAACAACGATCCTCAGTGGAGATACAAGGAAGAGCCTATAGTTGCACCTCGAGATAAAAAAATAAACCCTGAGGAAGAAGAATTTGATGTTGCTCTTAAAGAATCTCGTTTAGCAAGCGGAAAAGAAAGAGATGCGTTGCTGAAAGAGGCAGAAGATGTTCTTATGAACAACCATGTTGTTGCGCCAATTTATTATTACACATTATCAAATATAGTTGACCAGACAAAGGTTGAAGGCGTTGAATTGACATTGACAAACAAATGGGATTTCAAAAATGCTCAGCTGATAAAATAATGGCGGCTGCTTATTAAGTTATATAATAAGAGTAAAAACATATAAAAATAAAAAGATACAACTGTGCAGTTGTATCTTTTTATTTGCTAAGAGCACATTTTTGGCTTACTGTACTTGTACTTTTTGGAGATGGACTGTATAATTAATTCGGTGATATTATGAATTATAAGATGGTAGTTCTGGATTTAGACGGAACACTGTTAGATGATAAAAAGCAAATAAGTAAAAAAAATACAGATATGTTGAACAAGCTGAATAAAAAAGGGATAGAAATTGTAATTGCAACAGGAAGAAATTACTATATGGCTAAAACACTTACAGATAGTATTAAGTCAGTTGAGCCTGTTATACTTGCAAATAACGGCGCTATTATCAGGCGTTCGCACAATGATGAACTAATAGAGCACAACTATCTGGATTTTTCTGAATTCGAAAAAATTTATAAAGAAGGCCTCAAGTGTAATTTAAATCCGGTGCTTCATGTTGATGAATATTTTAACGGGTATGACTTAATATATGAAAGAGAAGATTATGAAGAAGCATATTTGGGATATATTAAGAAAGATTACAAAAGAGCAAGGATGGTGAAATTTACATCGGATATTAATAATATTTTGTCTGTATGCTATTTTGATGAATACAATAAGCTTTCTATGTTTGAAAATGAAATGGAGAAAAAGAATGACGGAAGGTTTAATGTTATATGCAACAGAAATATAAGTAAAAGACCTCTGCTTGAATTTCTGCACCCGGATGGATGCAAGTGGAAAGCACTAAAAAAATATGCAATCAGTATAAACATTCTGCCTGAAGAAATAATTGCAATGGGTGACGACAATAATGACGTAGAGCTTTTAGAAAATTCCGGTATGAGTGTGGCCATGCGAAACGGCACTGATGAATCCATTAAAGCTGCAAAGAAGATATCAAAATATGACAATAATAATTCCGGTGTTTATTATGCATTGACCCAAATATTTAATTGACCAAAATATTTAAGCTTTGTACATATTTCAAGGGTGAGCTCAATATAATGTAATAATATTATTATTGAGGAGGCATTATGAGAATAATAACTGCCATAGCGTCGATCCTTATTATTATAGGAGCTTTGAACTGGGGATTGTATGGATTAGCAAAGATTGATATAGTGGAGAATTTTTTTGGTGGATGGAAAAATAAATTTGGAAGGATCGTGTATATATTAATTGGCATTGCCGGCTTGTATTCGCTGCTCTATGTAATATTCGCCTGAGCAACAAAAAACATGCTCTAATATTAGAGCATGTTTTTTTGTATTATTACATTTTACTTGGTTTTTTTATACTTATTTTATCTAACGGTTTCACTGTAGGACCTTCCAGAATATTACCCCTTATGTCATACCTTGAGCCGTGGCATGGACAGTCCCATGTTTTTTCTGCTTCATTAAATGATAAAGAGCACTTTAAATGGGCACATACAGGATTGATGCAATAATAATCATCGTTTTCATTTTTATAAACACCGATTTTTCTGTCTTTGTAGTTTATTATTTTTCCTTTTCCTGCTTCAATTCCATGCAATTCATCAGGAACAGGAGCAATTCTTTTTAAAAATCCCGTCAAAATACTTTTTGTAGACGAAAAAAACTCTTTTGCTGACTGAGTGAGAGTTATTCTTGAAGGATTAAAAATTTCCGAAAAATCATCATCGATATTTAATATTTTATTTCTAAGGATTATTGCGGCAGCGGCAGAATGAGTCATACCCCATTTTTTAAATCCTGTGGCCACATATAAATTATCAATACTGTTGGAATATAGCCCAATGTATGGAATTTTATCATAAGTCATACAATCCTGGGAAGACCACTTTGATACTATTTCCGCTCCTTCGAAATTTGTATTTAAAAAATCTTCTAATTCCTTGTAAGAATATTCTTCGTTTTCTTTTTCTCCGGAACGGTGGTTGCCACCTGCCAGAATAAGCAAGTTTTCTTTTTCTGAATAATGATATCTTATAGAATAAATTGGGTCTTTAACATTTATATACATACCCTCAAACGGTTTTTCCTTGGTTCTTGCTGCTATAACATAAGACTTATCCTGATAAAGCCTCAGAAAATACAGCCCAAAGCTATTATCAAAAGGATAATGAGAAGCTGATATGACTTTATCTGCATGTATTGTGCCGGCTTCTGTGCTCACATCAATGTGACCGTTGTGCGGCTCAATATTTAAAGCCCTCACTTTTTCATAAATTTTGCAGGAATCAGAATTATTGAGGATATTGTATAGGCTGTATAGATACTTCAATGGATTGAATTGCCCCTGATTTCTTATGCCTATTGCACCTAATGCGTGATTTGGCAAGGCTGGTTCTTTTTCGTAAAATCCGTCAATACCAAGTTTTTTATATGCTTCAAGTTCTACTTTTATCAGTTTTAATTCATCATCATTGGCAGCATAAACATAGGAAGTTTGTTCCTTAAAGTCACATTGTATATTGTTTGCTTCAATAATTGTTTTGATAAGTTTTAGACCTTCTTCGTTGGCTTTTAAATATTGTTTTGCTTCTTCAAGGCTGAAGTTGTTAATTAAATAATCATAAATGACATTATGCTGTACTGTTATTTTGGCTGTTGTATAACCGGACACCCCGTATCCTATGGCTGTTTCGTCAATTATTCCGATTTTATAGCCATCATCTTTTAACAAATATGCAGTGGTTAATCCAGTAAGTCCTGCACCTATTATTAAAACGTCAAAATTTTTATCATCTAAAGTTTCTTCATTTTTAGCAACTTTAATTATATTGTCAGCAGATTCGTGCCAATATGAATTTCTTGGATATTTCATATTAGCCTCCTTTTATAAATATATGTTTTTATTATTGTTTCTTTAAAAAATAAATTTATTCCTTAAGGCGGAAAAAGGTTTATTATTGTAAAATAGCGTATTAGCCGATGGAAAATAAAGCGGTATATTGGGCAAAATGGAAAAGCAAGGTAGTTTACAGATTCGAAAAACATTGAAAAATCGGAAATAAATTAAAATATGGAAAATAATAAAATTTTTCACAAAGAAAATAAGTGGTGTAAACATTTTCGTTTTGTGGTACAATATATATGAGCTAACTTTTATAAAATAAAAAATAGGAGTGTGGTTAATATGGTTCAATTAGTTTGTGGACACAGCGGTACCGGCAAAACAAGAAGAATGATTGACATGGCAAACAGGAAAATTGAAAATGCACAGGGAAAAATGGTCTTCTTAGAAGCAAACAACAGACACATATTCGATTTGAATTACAGAATCAGATATATAAATACAAAAGAATTCGGGCTTACAAATCCTGATCAGTTTCAAGGTTTTGTATGCGGTTTAATTGCAACAGATTATGATGTGGAATCAGTGTATATAGATGGATTGTATAAGATTGCTCAGGCAGGTGCGTATATTTTAGATTCTGTTATTAAAAGATTAGATTACTTATCAGAAAGATTTGATGTTAATTTTGTAATAAGTGTTAACCATGATGCGAAAGATATTGCCGAAAACCTTAGAAATAGAATAATAAAAGACGAAGATGCAGTAGTCTTATAAATTGCCACCGTTACTGGTGGTTTAAAATTGCCACTGATGATGGGGGCTTAAAATATACAACCATCACCGGTGGCTTTTGTGTTGTTATGACAATATATAACTTTATCTGAATTATTCTATTGTTTATCACTATTGATAAAAACCGAGTTTTCTGATAAAATAAGCAATGCGTTTCACATGATATGAAAAGAGTGATTTTATTTTATGAATTATTTTAAACCAAATAAGACTATTTTTGATGATTTTTTCGAACATAGAGACATGTTGATTGTCCAGCACATGAACGGTGATATAGACAAGAAGGAGTACCTGGAATTAAATTACAAATATATAACCGGGAAAAATATTAAGCCTTTTCGACATATAGATAGTTTTGAAAAAGGAATGTACAACTATCAATATTACAACATGATGGCAAAATATTACAGAATGCTTGCTCAGAATATTAAGGACAGCGGGAAACATATAAGTTTTTACAGCAAATACTTGAGTGAATCTGATTATTATTATAATGAGAAAGATAAGACAACATTCCGTCTTTTAAGATTTCTTCATTATGAAAATGTTGAAGCTTATTTTATTAAAATGGAATCAGTTAATCTTGAAGGAAAGCTGTATGAGATTATTTTAAGGGATTACGAATATGCGGTTCTTCATTCTAAGAGTCTGTGGCTTTTGGATGTATTAAAAAAAGAAAATGTATTTACAGATAAAAAAAAGAAGTCTGTAATAGACTATTATGTAAATGCAAAGTATTGAGACAGAAAGGTGGTGCTATGAGGGCGGAACGTTGGTCCGTCCGCTTTTGGTTTTTTGATTTTCCCACCTAATTTACATGTGCTATTGTTTTAATTACATCATCCAATGATGTTCCAACTTTAATTTCATATGTTCCACTTTGTAATTTTGTATCAAAGCCCAGTTCCACAGCTCTGCTTAAAAATTTGTCTTTGTCTTTAATTAAATTGGAATTTAACAATATATCAGCTATTTTTGTAGGAAGTGATCCGTTCGGAATTGTAACAGTTGCAATCAATCCACTTTCTTGTTCATTGTCAGAATCGGAAACTTCTTTATTGCTGTCATCAGAATTTTCAGAGTCTGCGGCATCAGTTCCTTCTGTAGATTCAGGCAAGCTTGCAATAGCTTCCTTATCAATATCAACGCTTCTGTCAAATAAAATATTGAATCTCCAACTTAATACGGCAACCATGATTACAACTACTGCTATAATTAATCCATAGTCTGTAATGTTATATAAAAAATCTCTTATGGCATCTATTATCTTTTTCATTTGAAGCTCCTTGATTATCATCCAATAAGCAACATATTACCATAAAACCGGCTCAGATACAATAACCATATTTGATAAAAATCTGTTAATTTTATCTATTTTTACAAATCAATATGTACCTTTAGTAAATAATTTGATATAATAAAATGATAATTTTTAAAATATACGGAGAAAACATGAAAGAAATAAAAATTACAAAGAACGAAGAAGGACAAAGGATAGACAGATTTTTAAGAAAATATTTCAATAAAGCAAATCGGTCTTTTATATATAAAATGATAAGGAAGAAAAATATAAAACTGAATAATTCAAGGGCGGAACCTGAAACCCTGCTAAAGAGAGATGACTTGGTGCAGCTTTATTTATCCGACAGCACCATAGATAAATTCAGGGAGAAAAAGAGCATAGAGCAGACATATATACATTTTAAAATTGTTTATGAAGATGAAAATATTCTTGTGGTTAATAAGCCTGCAGGCTTAAGTACACAGCCTGATAAAACAGGGCCGATAAATCTTGTGGATGAAATTAAAATGTATCTTGATGCTAAGGAAAAAAACATAAGTTTTACTTTCAAGCCTGCAGTATGCAACAGATTAGACAAAAATACTTCAGGTCTTGTTATTGCGGCAAAAAACTATGATGCGCTGAAACAGACAAACAGGGCTATAAGAGAAAGAAACATTAAAAAATTCTATATAGCAAAGGTACATGGTATTATAAGGGAAGACCTGGAGCTTAAAGATTATCTAGTTAAGAACGAAAATAAAAATATGGTTAAAATAATCAGGGAAAATAGGGAAAATGCAAAGAGTGTTGTTACTTATGCTCATCCTATAGAAACAAGGGGAAACTACACATGGCTTGAAGTTGAAATAGGAACCGGAAGAGCTCATCAAATCAGGGCGCATTTGTCATCAATCGGTTATCCTATTGTCGGTGACAAGAAATATGGCATAAAAGACGGAGAAAGATACCAGGTACTTCACGCCTGGAAGCTTCTTTTAAGCGGATATGAAGGAGAGCTGGATTATTTGAACGGTATGGAAGTTAAATCCGAGATAAGAGACAGAATATTGTTAAAGTAGTTAGTGTTATGGAGGAAAAAATGAATATATTTCTGTTAAATGAAAATAAAACATTTGATATCGGAGAAAATGAATCTTTGATTAGTTTTCTGAAAAGAGTCTATAAGGATGATTGCAGAAAATTTCTCGGAATTAAGGTCAATAATAAGCTTCAGGATTTAATCAATGCGGAATTTAAAGAAAATGACAAATTTAAATTTTTAGATATTAAAGATAATGACGGTCATAGGATTTATGTAAGGACTTTGACGCTGATATACATAAAAGCATGCAAGGATATATTTAAGAA
This sequence comes from Firmicutes bacterium UBA4845, assembly GCA_002399975.1. Lineage (GTDB taxonomy): Bacteria > Bacillota > Clostridia > Tissierellales > Sedimentibacteraceae > Sedimentibacter. The sequence goes on from DHER01000132.1 coordinate 26,431, forward strand.
CATTGACGTTTCAATTAAGCATTCTTTAAATAAAGGATTATATACCGAATTGGAATTCCAGAGCCTTGTGAACAAACACCAGATCAAAAATATTAAAAATAGAATGTGTGAAATAATTGATAGGAAAAGGCCTATAAACACAATGTTTCTAAGTATAAAAGAAGCGGAAAAGATATTTCTGAGGCAGGGCATGGAAGACAAGGCAAATTTGCTTAAATACTGGACTAAAGATAAAATACGCGTGTATGAGCTGGATGGTTATTATGATACATTTTATGGCTATTTGGCTCCAAATACCGAATTTATAGATAAGTTTGAGCTGAGGATGTTTTATCCCGGTATTGTATTAAATTATCCTACAAGAGAGAGCAATTTTGAAATTCCTGAGTATATTGAACAAAAAGAGATTTATAAGGTGTTCAAGGAAGCCGAGGAGTGGGGAAAAATAATGGATGTAGGCTATGTAGGTTCCTTGAATAGGAAAATAGATAACAATACAATTTATGATATGATACGAATCAACGAAGCTTTACATGAGAAAAAAATTGCTTATATTGCCGATGAAATTTCAAGAGATAAAAATATAAAAATTGTATTGATAGCAGGGCCGTCTTCTTCCGGAAAGACCACTTTTGCCCAGCGTTTGTCAATTCAACTGAGAGTTAACGGCAAAAAAACTTTTGCCATTTCAATGGATGATTATTTTGTCGACAGACATTTATCTCCAAAGGATAATAATGGTAATTATGATTTTGAGACACTTGATGCATTGGATTTGGATCTGTTTAACGAGCAGCTTCTAAGCTTAATATCCTGTGATACGATCAATATTCCTGTTTATAACTTTAAAACTGGCAGGAGAGAGTACATAAGGGAGCCGGTAACTCTAACAAAAGACCATATAATAATTATTGAAGGAATTCACGGTCTTAATGACGAGCTTACAAAAGAAATACCTCAAATTAATAAATTTAAAATATATATAAGTGCTCTTACCCAGTTAAACATAGACAATCATAATTGTATTTCCACATCAGATTTGAGACTTATAAGGAGAATTGTAAGAGACAGTACTCACAGAGGTAACAATGCTGTAGAAACTATGGAGATGTGGGATAATGTAGTTAAAGGAACAGAAAAGTTTATTTTTCCATATCAGGAAAACGCAGATGCAATATTTAATTCTGCATTAGTTTATGAACTGTGTGTACTTAAGAAATATGCAGAGCCCTTAATAGAAGAAATAGGTACAGACAGCAGATTTTATCCTGAGAGGCAGAGACTTTTAAAATTTTTAAGCTATTTCAAATCTATTAAAGATGAAAGTGCAATTCCCAGCACTTCAATTTTGAGAGAATTTATTGGCGGAAGCTGTTTTGAATAATGAAAATAAAAAATAAAAATAACCTGACTCTCAATGTGAGAATCAGGTTAGAAAAGGGTAAAGCGTAAAAAATATAATTTTACAGATCAAATATATCTATTTTATCTCTTTTCATGCCTATTTCCAATGATAAGCCGATGCTTATCATATTCATCAGCATGAAGGTTCCTCCGTAGCTTATAAATGGAAGAGGGATTCCTGTAACCGGCATAAGACCCATTGTCATGCTGATATTTTCGAAAATGTGAAAGAAAAGCATTGCGGTTGTGCCGGAAACAATAAGTGATCCAAATAGATTGGCGGAACTCTTGGCAATTTTTATAAGCCTGTAGATCAATACTCCATAGAGGCATAGCAGTGACAGCCCTCCTGCCAGCCCTAATTCTTCACCTATTACGGCAAATATAAAGTCTGTTTCCTTTGTGGGAAGGTACCCTAACTGATTTTGAACGCCCTTATACAATCCCCTGCCGTAAAGCATTCCGGAACCTATGGCGGTTTTTGACTGAATTACCTGGTAGCCTGTATTTTCAGGATCAAGTTCAGGATAAAAGAAGGCAACAATTCTGTCCACCATATAATTTTCTTTTGGTACATAATCCTCCATTATATAGTGAAGTGATACAAGACAAATGATCAAAAATATTAATGCAATCAGGAATACCGCTATAATATATTTTTTGTCTATACCTGCTACGAATAACATGACTCCTATAAAGAAAATAAAAACCAATGCAGTACCTAAATCAGGCTGCATTAAAATTAATGCTACGGGTATAAATGCAAATATTAAAATCTTCATCAATACCGCAGTGCTATTTAAATTGTCCTTGTTAATGTCAATATATTTAGATACGGATATTATCACTCCGAACTTGGCCAATTCAGAAGGCTGAAAAACAATGGGACCTATTGCTATCCAGCTCCTTACGCCTCCCCATTGCTCCGCATTAACCGGATTTATTAATGTATAAATCAATAACAATATTGTTGCTGCGTAAACAGGAATGTAAAAGTTGCCATATATGTCGTAATCGACTGCTGTAAGAGTAAATAATATCACTAATCCAATTGCAAACGATACAATCTGGGTTTTTAAATAAGGCTCACTTCCTGATGGTTTGCTCATGGTGGCACTGTTAATCATTACAAATCCAAAAATGCACAATATTACTGTGGTAAATAACAAAACAAAATCAAATCTTTTAAGTCTGCTTTTTTTAAACATATAAGAACTCCAATTTAAAGTTTAAGATATTTTATCATAAGTGTAAGTAGTTGCGGCTTGCCCCACACCGGTACAATAAATATATCATATCAGGCGAAGAAAGCTGTCTTTGTTCATTAGCGTATTTATTATATCATATTTTAACGGATTGCAAAATAAAATTTTGCACGTCATTGGTTTTACAGATAAGCAGATAAAAAGTTCTTAACATGACAGGAAATCTATGTTATAATCTACAAAAGGCGGCAGCATATTTAGGAGGGTAAAATTGAGATGAATTGCTTTCCTGTATGTTGGAACAATTAAAAGGATAAAATGAATGATTATATTAGGTATAGACCCGGGCCTTGCAATTTCAGGCTACGGTGTTTTAAATTATGTGGGAAATAAATTTGAGGTTGTTGATTACGGAGCTGTTATTACTGGCAGCTCTGAGGTGTTTCCAAGCAGGCTTAAAAAAATATATGACAGTTACACTGAACTGTTTAAATTGTACAAGCCTGAGGCTGTTGCCATAGAGGAATTGTTTTACAACAAAAACGTTAAGACAGCTATTGCAGTTGCAGAAGCAAGAGGAGTACATCTGCTTGCTGCAGAAAATCTGAATATACCGCTATACGAATATACACCTCTTCAGATAAAACAGGGGATAGTAGGTTACGGAAGGGCTGAAAAAAAGCAAGTTCAGGAAATGGTGAAAGTAATATTGCATTTAGAAAGTATTCCGAAACCTGATGATGTAGCTGACGGACTGGCAGCCGCCATTTGTCATGCACACTCTTTAAAGTTTGCAGACCAATTTAAAATATTGAAGTATTAATCATCGGAGGGAAAATGATTAGCTATATTAAGGGCAAAGTAGTAAAAAAAGGTCCGGATTACATAATTTTAGACAATGGCGGTATGGGCTATTTTATCAGTACATCTCTTTCTACTCTGAACAGGTTAAGAGAGGGAGAAAATGTTTTAATATGGACTTATATGCATATAAGGGAGGACGTTATTGCCCTTTTTGGATTTTTGACGTCTGAAGAAATCGAAATATTTAAAAAACTTATTTCTGTCAGCGGAGTAGGTCCCAGGGTTGGACTTTCGGTTTTGTCAACTTATGAAGCAAGTACGGTTAAAGAAATTATTTTGAAGGATGATGTTTTACGAATGTCAAAGGTCTCGGGTATAGGAAAAAAAACAGCCGGCAAAATTATACTCGAATTGAAGGACAAGGTTGGCACTTTGGATGGATTATCTGCAGAAAATGAAATAAATGTTTCACAATACAGCAGCGAAGTTTCTGATATAATAAATGCCTTGATTGCATTAGGTTTTAATCCTAACGAAGCAAAGAAGGCTATTGACAGAATTGATATTACAGGCAAGACGGATAATGAAATTATAAAAGAGGCATTAAAAAAAATTAACAGGTAGTGATAATGATGTTTGAAAGAGAAAATGAAATAGTTTCCGGTACCGTAAATGACGGCGAAGAAAGTTTAGAGCTTAGCCTGCGGCCACAGAGACTCTCTCAGTACATTGGCCAGAGCAAGGTAAAGGAAGTCCTTAATATTTTTATAGAGTCTGCAAAAATGAGGAACCAGCCCTTGGATCATGTACTTCTTTCAGGGCCTCCAGGTCTTGGCAAAACTACACTTGCCAATATAATTTCAAATGAAATGGGAGTTAACATAAGGGTAACATCAGGCCCTGCAATCGAAAGACCGGGAGATTTGGCAGCCATATTGACAAATCTAAATGAAAATGATGTTCTTTTTATAGATGAAATACACAGGCTCAACAAGAACGTGGAGGAAATATTATATCCTGCATTAGAGGATTTTGCTCTTGATATTATAATAGGCAAAGGACCTTCAGCCAGGTCCATAAGGCTTGATCTGCCAAAGTTTACACTTATCGGCGCTACGACCAGGTCGGGAATGCTGGCTTCACCTTTAAGAGACAGGTTTGGAGTAATGTGCAGTTTAGATTTTTACAATGTTGAAGATCTAAAGGAAATTGTCCTCAGGTCCGCCGGCATAATAAATATTGAAATTAATGAAAAAGGAGCAGAAGAAATCGCAAGACGTTCAAGAGGAACGCCAAGGATTGCAAACAGGCTTTTAAAGCGTGTGAGGGATTATGCCATAGTTAAAAGCAGCGGTGCAATAGATACCAAAACAGCTGACCATGCTTTAAAGATGCTGGAAATAGATGACAAAGGGTTAGATAAGCTTGACAGAAGAATTTTAAACACAATAATTGATTTTTATAAGGGAGGCCCGGTAGGGCTGGATACCTTGGCGGCTTCTATAGGAGAGGAAAAGGGTACAATTGAGGATGTTTATGAGCCGTACCTGCTTCAAGTAGGATTTTTAAATAGAACACCCAGAGGAAGGGTTGTTACAGAACTTGGCTATAGGCATGTTAATAGAACAGCAAAAAAGGCAAATAAGATGAATCAGATAAAAATTGATTTGGAAGGGTAATAATATGATGAAATTCATACATAAGATAGGGATTATATCATTATTGATATTATTGTTTACCGTTTCTGTCTGCTATGCAGCAGCGGGAGAAGAAAATGTAAGAGTAAGAATTAGAGCCCCGAGGCTTTATAACGAGAAAGCATCTTTAGAGGGATATGAAAGAATAACGGTCTACCAAATGAACGGAAACCTAAATGAAATGTTTACACTAGATGAAAGTAAAGTAAGTATATTCCTTGATTCATACAGCCCGTTCCATGTATCTTTGGATGATGTTTATTCGTCATATGATGATGCATATAATGAGGCAAGGAAATTGGAAAATAATTTTGACGAAGATTTTTATCCATGCCTAAGCGGCTCAGGATTTAAAGTGTATGGCGGATGCTGCGCTGATGATAATGCTGCGGAGGAACTTCTAAGTGAACTTGATTCTTCGGGATACTCCGGCAAAACGGTAAAAACAAATATGGAAAATATAATTGTTTACAATGAAAGTGACAATGCTGTTTTTATGTACAGTAACGACATGAGCATATATTTTTCATCATATAATGGCGGAGAATCTGATGAAATGATAAAAATTGACGGAAAACCTTACAGAGGGACGATTGGATTTAAAATCAGCCAGGATTCTAAGCTTATTTCTATCAACTATGTGGGACTGGAAAGCTATCTTTATGGTGTTGTCCCTAATGAAATTTCCGCTTCATGGGGAGTGGAAGCATTAAAGGCCCAAGCTGTTGCAGCCAGGACCTATGCTGTGTATTCCTTAAGACCTGGTTCTTCTTCAGGTTATGACTTAGAAGATAATCAAAACAGCCAGGTTTATATGGGAGTTGCTTCGGAAAAAGGATCGACAAACAATGCTGTAGATGAAACAAGGGGAGAAATGATTTATTATAACGGAAATCCGATTCAGGCCATTTACCATTCAACAAGCGGGGGCAGCACGGAAAATTCAGAGAATGTCTGGTCGGAAAAACTTCCCTATGCTATGGGCGTCGATGACGAATATTCCAACAGGTCTGATTCACCTTACAGTGAGTGGCAGAAATCTTATACAAAAGAAGAAATAATTAAAAAACTTAATGATGGCGGAAACCCTGTCAGTCAGCTTTACGGCATCGAAATAGCTGAAGTTTCGAAAAATAATAGAGTTATAAAATGCATATTTCTAACAGATATTGGGGAAATTCCTTATTATAAAGAAAATGCCCGCCTTATGCTGGGTCTTATGAGCTCCTGGTTCACATTAGAAAACAGCAGCGGTGGTGTTGTCAGTGGAAGCAGGTTCTATTTTACCAATGAAAATACATTTGAAAATGAAGTTAATAATGAAAAAACTGAAAAAAACAAATTGAATGCCGGTGAAATAAACGGTAAATATGGAATTACAGATAAGGGCATAAATGAAATTAGCCAGGAGGAGATTTCAGCTATCAGTTCCGGTGGAGTATCAATACTTGGCGCACGTGACACGGGTACAGGTGCTTCGCGTTATAATTTCAAAGGCAGAGGATGGGGCCATGGTGTGGGAATGAGCCAGTATGGTGCCAAACAAATGGCTATTGAAGGCTTTACATATGAAGAAATATTAGAACATTATTATACCGGAGTGACAATTAAATGAATTACAAAAATGACAAAAATGACAAATTAAAAACAAGCGATTTTAATTACGATTTACCTAAAGGACTTATTGCACAAACTCCTATAAAAGAAAGAGACCATTCAAGGCTTCTTGTTCTTGATAAAAAATCGGGCAGCATTGAACATAAGTATTTTTATGATGTGCCGCAATATTTAAATAAAGGCGATTGTTTAGTTATTAATGACACAAAGGTACTTCCTGCAAGGCTTTACGGAACAAGGAAGGACACCGGTGCTGCAATAGAGATACTTTTACTGAAAAGAATTGATGACAGCAAGTGGGAGATCTTGGTTAAGCCCGGGAAAAAGGCAAGAGAAGGAATTGAAATAATATTTAAGGATGATTTGCTGACAGGCAAAATAATCCATGTTGATGAAGACGGAAACAGAATTATTGAGTTTAAATATAAGGGTATATTTGAAGAAATATTGGACCGCCTTGGGGAAATGCCGCTTCCTCCTTATATACATGAAAAACTTAAGGATAAAGACAGGTATCAGACAATTTATGCAAAACATCCAGGTTCAGCGGCAGCTCCAACAGCAGGGTTTCATTTCAACAAAAAGCTTCTTAAGGAAATCGAAGAAAAGGGAGTAAGCATTGCAAGGCTTACCCTGCATGTAGGCCTGGGCACCTTCAGACCTGTTAAAGCGGAATACATAGACCAGCATAAAATGCATTCTGAGTATTATGAACTTACAGAAAGTGAGGCAGAAAAAATAAACTCTGCCAGAAGAGGCGGAGGCAGAATAATTTCAGTTGGAACAACTAGTACCAGAACCCTTGAAACTATTGGAGACGAAAAAGGATTTGTAAAAGCACAGAGGGGATGGACGGATATTTTTATTTTTCCGGGATATAAATACAAGATAGTGGACTGCCTCATAACGAACTTTCATTTACCGGAATCTACTCTTATAATGTTGGTAAGTGCATTGGCCGGCAGAGAGAATATAATGAATGCATATAAAATTGCTGTTGAGAAAAAATACAGATTTTTCAGTTTTGGCGATGCTATGCTGATTAAATAGGTGCGGAGGAATATGTTTAATTTTAAATTATTAAAAGAATCAAAAGAATGCAAGGCAAGAACCGGTATAATACATACTGGTCATGGAGATATTAAAACTCCTGTATTTATGCCGGTGGGTACTAAAGCTACCGTAAAGGCGATGACCCCTGAAGAATTAAATTATCTTGGTGCCCAAATTATTCTGGGGAATACATATCATTTATATTTACGTCCGGGACATGAGTTAATAAAAGAAGCAGGTGGTCTCCATAAGTTTATGAATTGGAATGGTCCCATTCTTACCGACAGCGGCGGATTTCAGGTTTTCAGCCTTGGAAAATTAAGAAAAATAATGGAGGAAGGCGTAGAATTCCGTTCGCACATTGATGGTTCAACACATTTTCTGAGCCCCGAAAAATCAGTAGAAATTCAAAATTGCCTGGGTTCTGATATTATGATGTCTTTTGATGAGTGTGCTCCATATCCGGCCAGCCGTGAATATATAGAAAAATCCATGCAAAGAACGGCCAGATGGGCAAAACGGTGCAAAGAGCATCATAAAAACACGGAGAACCAAGCATTGTTCGGTATTATACAGGGAGGCATGTACGAAGATTTAAGAAAAGAAAGTGTAAGGCAGATTACAGCTCTTGATTTTCCAGGGTACTCCGTTGGAGGTTTAAGCGTCGGAGAACCGAAAGAGTTAATGTGCCATGTAATGGATTATACAGTAGATCTGCTTCCCAGGGATAAACCAAGGTATCTGATGGGAGTAGGAAGTCCGGATTACCTTTTTGAAGCAGTTGAAAGAGGCATAGATATGGCTGACTGTGTACTTCCCACCAGGATGGCACGACATGGGGCTTTTCTTACGAGCAAAGGACAGATTACAATTAAAAATTCAAAGTACAGGCGGGATTTTGACCCTATAGATGAAGAATGTGAATGCTATACCTGCAAAAATTATTCAAGGGCATATATAAGACATTTATTTAATGAAAATGAAATATTAGGGGCAAGGCTTGCTTCAATTCACAATTTATTTTTCTTGATTAATTTGATGAAACGTATTAGAATAAGTATAATGGAGGATAATTTCATAGACTTCAAAGAAGAATTTTATGAAAATTATGGATATTAAAATATTTAGGAGGAGTTATGCCACAACAATACAGCGGACTTATCATGATGATTATTTTATTTGCATTAATGTATTTCATGATGATAAGGCCACAGAAAAAGAGAGATAAAGAAATAAAGGAAATGAGAGACAAACTTGCAGCCGGTGATGAAATTATTACTATTGGCGGAATTCACGGGAAAGTCGTAAAGGTAAATGATGAATTAGTAACACTTGAGCTGCCCCATGCAAAACAAAGGATTGAATTTTCAAAATGGGCTGTTGGAAGTGTGACTAAGGAAGCAAAGGAAAAACCCGAGGTTAAACATGAAAGTGCTAAAATAACTGAAGATACTACTACTTCGGAAAAGCCGGCACAGGCAGATGATAAAAATGATAAAGAGGATAAAAAGAAACAAGAAAAACAAGAGAAACAAGAGAAACAAGATAATCAAAAGAATCAAAAATAAAAAATATAAATAATAAAATTAAAAGGAGCACAGGCTCCTTTTTGTTTTTACTTACATGTTTTTATTCAAATTTGTCTGTTATGCATTTTAAATATTTTTTTGACCGCTACAATTATTTCATGAGACAGCAGTGGAATCATTGTCAGGAGTATTAGCCCGAACCATTCTTTCAATGATAATTGCCTTGTTTCAAATGCTTCTGTCAAGATGGGAATTTCAGTAACTGCTATCTGAAGAAGCAGTCCTAATGCAAATGCTCCTATCATAGCTTTATTTTCCAACAGATTCATTTTAAACAGTGATTTGTCGTAGTTTCTCATGCCTATAGCATGAAACAACTGTGAAATACCAAGAGTTGTAAATGCATATGTCTGGGCATGCATTATAATGTCCGTCTCTTGAAGCATAAGCTTAATATTGTCCAGGGAAATGGGTAGCCCTGCTTGATTTAGGCTTTTGATCGGAGGCCAGAGGAATGCACCCAAAGTAAGTGCTGCAATCATGGTTCCGTTATAAATTGTAAACGCCAGGCCACCGTGAGCAAATAGGCTTTCTTTCGAATCTCTTGGTTTGTTTTTCATTATATCTTGATCTTTTGGGTCCACACCCAGTGCCAGCGCAGGAAGGGAATCGGTGATCAGGTTAATCCAAAGAATGTGTATGGATTGCAGTGGAGAAGATAGCCCTGCGGCAATGGCGGAAAACATGGAAATTACTTCACCGAAATTTGACGAAAGAAGAAACAATACTGTTTTCTTAATGTTTTGGTAAATCCCTCTTCCTTCGGAAACGGCTTTTTCAATCGTAGCAAAATTATCGTCTGTAAGGATCATGTCTGCTGCACCCTTAGCAACATCTGTACCTGTTATACCCATGGCAACTCCTATATCTGCCGCTTTTAATGATGGTGCATCGTTTACTCCGTCTCCGGTCATGGAAACTATGCTTCCGTTAGACTTAAAAGCCTTGACTATCATTACCTTGTGCTGGGGGGAAACACGTGCAAAAACTCTTAATTTGCCTATTCTGTCGTTTAACTGTTCCTGGGTCATTTCATTTAATTCACTGCCTGTTATACACTGACCTTCGTCTTCTGCAATTTCCAGGTCTTTTGCAATTGCAAAGGCTGTGTCTATGTGATCCCCGGTAATCATAATCGTTGTAATGCCGGCTTTTTTTAAAACTTTTACGGAGTTTTTAACCTCCGGACGTGGAGGATCTATCATACCCACCAAGCCTATAAATGTAAGATCTTCTTCACTGGCTGAGTCATCGCTTTCCTTGATTGCCAGGGCAAGCACCCTTAATGCACCTTTAGCCATTTTATGGGCTGCTTCATTGATATCCTCAATATGCTTGTTTGTTATGTCCATGACCTGGCTGTTCAAATAAATTTTCTTGCAGCGGTCTAATAGTATGTCCATAGCCCCTTTTGTATAGCTTGTCACTTTGCCTTCATTATCCTTATGAACTGTTGTCATAAGCTTTCGGGACGAATCGAATGATTGTTCGTTGATCCTGGGATCAATTTTTTCCAGGTTCTCACGTGTCACATCAGTTAGTGCTCCCATATCAAGCAGTGCTAATTCCGTAGGGTCACCGATTCTTTCGTTGTTTGCTGTTGAAGCATCATTACAAAGCACAAAGCCCTTTATAAAGATGGTATCTTTATCATAGGAAAGTTCATTAACATCCTTCATATGGCCGTTCAAATATACTTTTGTAACAGTCATTTTGTTCTGTGTTAAAGTTCCTGTTTTATCTGAGCAGACAGTGCTTACTGAACCTAATGTTTCAACAGCCGGGAGCTTGCGAACAATGGTGTTTACCTTTACCATCCTTTGAACGCCTAATGCCAGGACTATTGTTACAACGGCTGTAAGACCTTCCGGTATTGCGGCGACTGCCAAAGCAATGGCCGTAATAAACATTTCAATTATGTCTCTTCCCTGAAATACTGCAATTCCAAACATTGCAACCACTATTACAATAGCTACGATTCCCAGAACTTTTCCCAAGTCGTTCAGCCTTTTCTGCAGAGGTGTCAGTTCTTCTTCGCTTTCATTCAACATGGAGGCTATTTTTCCTATTTCGGTGTTCATGCCAGTGTAAACAACAACGCCTTCGCCTCGTCCATAGGCTACGCTGGTTGACGAATAAGCCATATTTATTCTGTCACCTATGCCCATTTCATCAGTTCCGACAAATTCAGCATCTTTGTCTACAGGAACGGATTCACCGGTTAATGCGGACTCTTCTATTTTTAAGTTGACTGCCTTAGTTAACCTTAAATCGGCAGGAATTATACGCCCTGCTTCCAGAATTACCATATCACCCGGAACCAAATCGGCTGCCGGTATTTCCATGGTTTTGCCGTTTCGTCTTACCATAGCCGTAGGACTTGAAAGGTTTTTTAAAGCTTCCAGAGCTGCTTCTGCCTTGGATTCCTGCACAACGCCTATTATAGCATTGATCAGTACCACCAGTAAAATTATGACTGCATCTGTCACCTCGCCTAAAGCAACAGATATTGCTGCCGCTGCAAACAAAATATAAATCATTGTGTCTTTCAGTTGGGACAAAAACATTTGCAAAGTTGTTTTTCGCTTTTTTTCTGACAGAACATTAGGGCCGTCTTGCTTCAAACGTTTTTTGGCTTCTTCCTCACTGAGGCCGCTGCTTTTAACATTAAGCTGCAAACAGACGCTTTCAGCGCTTTTTTGATAATACATAGTTGGTCTCCTTTTAATTATTATGGTTTAAAAATAAAAAAGACTTTTGGCATATCTTTAAAAGATATACTAAAAGTCTCGTTACCTATGAGTTTTGCTTTGCAGACTTTCAGCCAGAATCGAAGATTCGGTTGTTGACTGAAAATTTAAAACTACTCCCTCTTAGTGTTCAGTATTTTACCAAAATAGTTTTTCATTGTCAAGGAATACTTTGCATTGACGGCGAAATCTTTTAAGTTATAATTATAATCATCAATCATTTAAAACACAGAAAAATTTTTATTATTCAAAAAAATATACAAACAGAACAGTAACTGGACATAATAAAGAAATAATTAGTTGCTAAATTAAGTGAATCAGTTTATAATGAATCCAATATATTATGCAGGTTTGCTGTTCTTTATAATGACGCATGACATTCAGAAAGATTTTAATTAAATTTTTTTTGTTGACAAGCTTATTTTGTCGTGCTATAATTTTAGTTCAACGTAAAGATAATGGTGATATTATGCCTTATAGATTAGATTCAGATGTTATTAAAAGAATCCTGGATGGAAATAATATTGTGGACGTAATAGAGGAATTCTTGCCTTTAAAGAAAGCAGGAAATAATTACAGTACCAGATGCCCCTTTCATAAAGAAAAAACTCCATCATTCATGGTTTCCCCAGATAAACAAATATTTCATTGTTTTGGCTGCGGCGAGAGCGGAGACAGCATAAGTTTTCTTATGAAATATAAAAATTATACATTTGTTGAAGCATCTGAATATTTAGCAAAAAAGGCTGGAATTGTTTTAGAAGAACGAATTTCAACGAAAAAGTATAATGAAAACAAGCGGATTGCGGACAGGCTGTATAAAATAAACAGAGAGGCCGCTTTATATTATTACAAAAATCTAAGAAAATTCCCGGAGGTAATTAACTATTTAAATTCCAGAAAACTTGATATTAATGTAATAAAAAAATTTGGAATTGGATATGCTATAAATCAATGGGATAATTTGCTAAAATATTTAACTGCCAGGGGTTACACAGAAGAAGATATTTTAAAAACAGGACTTATTATTAAAAATCAAAAAAAAGGTTCATATTATGACCGCTTTAGGAACAGGGTAATGTTTCCGATTTTTGATATTAAAGGAAGAATAATAGGATTTGGAGGCAGGGTATTGGATGATTCTCTGCCTAAGTATCTAAATTCGCCTGAAACATTGATTTTCAACAAGGGCTATAATTTGTACGGATTAAATACAGCTAAGGAAGCTGTCAGTAACAAGAGTTTTATACTGGTAGAAGGATACATGGATGTAATTAAAATGCACACCTATGGTTACAATACCACGGTTGCGGCATTAGGTACTTCATTGACAGATAATCAGATAAAATTAATGAAAAGATATTCTAAGAGTTTTTATGTTGCATTGGACTCTGACAAAGCCGGGCAAAAAGCTGCCTTGAAGGCAATGAATATGTTTAAGCGGAATAATTTGGATGCTAAAGTTGTAATAATACCTGATGCAAAGGATCCTGACGAATATTTAAATACCTTCGGAAAGATAAAATTCGACAAGTTAATTGATAATTCTTTGGATTATTATAGCTTTTTAGAATTTCATTTTAAAGAAATTTATGAAAATTCTGACAAAGTTGAATATATAAATAAACTTTTTGAGAATATAGAGAATGTGACTAATGAAATCGAAAGAGAATTAATATTTGAAAAATTATCAGAAAAAGTTGGTGTTTCTAAAGAATCTATAATAAAAGAATACAATAAGAAAAGCAGAAAGCAAAGAACTTTTGTTAAAGCCGTACGGCCTGCAAAAATTTCTCTGCAGGTACGAAAAATTACAACATCACATGAGGAAGAGCTGATCAGACTTATACTTCTGAACAATGATTTTGCATTTCAGTTAAAAGAGATAGTTTATGAAGATACCTTTAAGGACTTGGAATACTATAATATATTTAAAAAAATGTATGAATACAAAATCAATGATATGAGTATAGATAAAGACAGCTTGAAAGATATTGTAAAAGATAAAATAGATGTTGATGTTTTATTACGGTATGACGATGTTGATTATGATAATTTAGAGGCTTTATTCAAGGATTGTGTTAAACGTCTTAAAATTAAATATTATGAAAAGGAAAAAAATATACTTGCAAAAAGTTTGATACAATCTGAAAATTCAGCAGAAAGCAAGAAAATCACGAATGAAATTTTCAGCCTCGCTAAAAAGATTAGATCAACTAAGGAGGAGGTTAGCTAACCCGTGGTAGAAAACAAAGCTAATTCTAAAAAAGTTAATTCTAAAGATGAATCTGAAAAAAATGCTGAAGTAATGAAAAAAATTGATTCCATAAAAAATAAATTGATTGAAAAGGGCAAAAAAAACGGATTTATAACTTATAAAGAAGTATTAAGAGCTTTTGAGAAGTTAGATATAAACCCTGAATTTATAGATGATTTCTATAAGCAGGCAGAAGATAACGATCTGGAAATTCTCGGCTTTCAAGATGATATGATTCCTGAAAAAGTAGATGATGATGCAGATGAATCGGAAATAAAGGATGGTGATACTGATTTTTTTGTAAGCCAAACAGATGATGATATATTAAAAGGTGTAAATATTGATGACCCTGTAAGAATGTACTTAAAAGAAATAGGCAGAGTTCCTCTTTTGACGGCTGAAGAAGAAGTTGAATTGGCTAAAAGAATGGGCGAAGGGGATGAAGAGGCAAAAAAAAGTTTGGCTGAAGCCAACTTGAGGCTTGTTGTAAGTATTGCAAAACGTTATGTTGGAAGGGGCATGTTGTTTTTAGACCTTATACAGGAAGGAAACTTAGGTCTGATTAAAGCTGTTGAGAAATTTGATTATACTAAAGGATTTAAATTCAGCACATATGCAACATGGTGGATACGCCAGGCAATTACAAGAGCAATTGCCGATCAGGCGAGAACCATAAGGATACCTGTTCACATGGTTGAAACTATCAATAAGCTTATAAGGATAAAAAGGCATCTTTTGCAAGAATTAGGACGGGATCCAACTCCCGAAGAAATTGCTATAGAAATGGAAATGGAACCGGATAAGGTAAGAGAAATCCTTAAGATTGCCCAGGAGCCTGTTTCATTGGAAACACCTATAGGTGAAGAAGAAGACAGTCACCTTGGAGATTTTATTCCTGATGACGAGGTTCAAGCTCCTTCGGATGTAGCCACATTCATGCTGCTGAAGGAACAGCTTTCATCAGTGCTGCATACCTTGACCGAAAGGGAGCAAAAAGTCCTTAGGCTAAGATTCGGATTAGACGACGGTAGAGCCAGAACCCTGGAAGAAGTAGGAAAAGAATTCGATGTTACAAGAGAAAGAATAAGGCAAATAGAAGCAAAAGCATTAAGGAAGCTTAGACATCCCAGCAGAAGCAAAAAATTGAAAGATTACCTGGAATAAAATATATTAGCATCGGAACATCAATAGGCAAAGTATTATTCGGCAATTGGTTTTTACAATTGCCGTTCGATTCCTATAGATTGTTTAACCGATTGTTCACCAATATGAGAGAAAAAATCTCTCTATTTTTTTAGTTGTATATCAACAAATCAAGGAGTATTTATGAACCGGTTAGAATGTATAAAAACAATGGTGTCCAAGTGTTCTACTGCTGCGGATATTGGTACGGACCACGGATATGTTGCAGAAATGTTATTGAAAGATAACCTGTGTGAAAAAATAATAGCCACTGATTTAAATGAAGGTCCTTTAAACAGGGCACTTAAACATTTAACATATGAGGGTTTACAAGACAGATGTGATTTTCGCCTGGGAAATGGATTGACTGTATTAAATGAAGGTGAAGCAGATGTGATTATAATTGCAGGAATGGGCGGAGAGTTGATTGCTGATATAATAGAAATGTCCAAGAATATTGCATTAAAAGCATCGCAGCTTATTTTACAGCCCATGACAACTGCAGACAGACTTCGGCGTTATTTATACGGAAATGGATTTAAGATAATTGATGAAAATATAGTAAAGGAATTTTATCATTATTACTTTGTTATAAAGGTAATACCGATGCAGGATAACATGGTACTCAATGATGAAATATATTATGAAATAAGTAAAATACTTCTTGATAAAAAAGATCCTTTAATGTATGAATATTTGAAAAAATCATTAAAAACAAATGATAATATAATCGCAAGTATTGAAAAAACAGGCAATAGCAGTTATAATGAAAAAATAAGAGTATTAAAGAAGAAAAATAATAAAATAGTGGAGTTGATGCAAAATTAAACTTGATTCAGTTGTAAAATTATTAGAACGAGAGT
This sequence comes from Firmicutes bacterium UBA4845, assembly GCA_002399975.1. GTDB lineage: Bacteria > Bacillota > Clostridia > Tissierellales > Sedimentibacteraceae > Sedimentibacter. Next base: position 42,852 of record DHER01000132.1, read on the forward strand.
TGAAAATAAAGCCTCAGGAATCATGGGACAACAGCGGTCTGCAGGTTGGCAGCCTGAATAATGATATAAAAAACATTATGTTAACGTTGGATCTTAGCTATGAAAGTGCTGAATATGCTGCCAACAATAATATAGATTTGATTATTACCCATCATCCTTTGCTGTTTCACCCTATAAAATCAATTGACTATGGTACATATGAAGGTAAGATTATACGTAAGCTTATAACACACGATATTAATCTTTACAGCATGCATACAAGTTTTGATATGGCAGAGCTGGGTGTGGGCAGTAAATTAGCGGAAAAATTAGGGATAGAAAAGTACGATGTGCTTCATGATGTCAACGAAGACAACAGCGGATACGGCGGAATAGGATATATTAAGCAGAAAAATATAATTGAATATGCAAAGAATGTTAAAGATATGCTGAACACAGAGCATGTAAAATTATATTGTGAAGACCAAGGCAGAATAATCAGCAGAGTTGCTTTTTGCGGAGGAAGCGGAAGCGAATTTATTGAAGATGCAATAAACAAAGGAGCCGACGTTTACATAACCGGAGATATAAAATATCATAATGCCCAGAAAGCTATTCAAAACAATTTATGCATTATTGATGCAGGACATTATTATACCGAATATCATTCACTGGAAAATATTGAAGAAGTGTTAAAAAAAGTTAAGGAAATAAAAGTAACGCTGTTTGAACATAATAATGTAAAAGAGCTTGTTATATAGAAGGTGCAAAATGAAAAACTTTGAATATATCAGAGTTGCCGTTGCTGTTCCTGCAATCAAAGTTGCAGATCCTATGTTTAACGCGCGGGAAATTGTATCAATGGCAAAGAAGGCTTTTAAAAGAAAAAAAGCAGGTGTAATATTATTTCCGGAACTTTGTATAACCGGATATACCTGCAGTGATTTATTTAATCAAAGAGTATTAATCAACGGAGCAGAAAATGCACTTGAGGTAATTCTGAATGAAACAAAAAACTTAAATAGTTTAATTGCTGTAGGAATGCCTGTTAAGGCTGATAATCAGTTGTTTAATTGTGCAGTTATATTAAAGGGCGGGGAAATATTAGGCGTTGTTCCCAAGACTTTTGTTCCAAACTACAATGAATTTTATGAAAAGCGCTGGTTTGCTTCTTCATCTTCAAGGATAAGCGATAAGATTACGCTGTGCGGTCAGGAAGTGGCTTTTAATGAGAACCTGCTGTTTAAAGATTCTATTTCCTCCATGTGCATAGGAATCGATGTATGTGAAGATCTATGGGTCAGCATTCCGCCAAGTTCATATCATGCATTGTACGGAGCAAATTTAATATTAAATCTTTCTGCCAGCAATGAAACAATAGGAAAACCGGAGTACAGAAGAGAAATAGTCAAGGTCCAATCGGCAAAGTGCATTGCAGCATATGCTTATTCATCATCAGGGCAGACCGAAAGTACAACAGATGTGGTTTTTTCAGGTCATGCCTTAATTGCGGAAAACGGGTCCATTATTAGTGAAGACAGGTTTTCTGAAAAATCAAGCATTATCTATGGAGACGTGGATTTGGAAAAATTGATGAATGACAGGATAAAACTGAATACATTTATGGGCAGGCGTGAAAAATTAAACTACAGCTATATAAATTTCCGGCTTGGGTTTTCCGAAAATGATGACTTGGAGAAAGAAGTGGATCCAAGACCCTTTGTTCCTTCAGACTTAGAGGAAAGAAACAGAAGGTGCAGAGAAATCTTAAATATTCAATCTACAGGATTATATCAAAGATTAGTCAAGATTGGAGCTAAAAAAGCAATAATTGGAATTTCCGGAGGTCTTGACAGCACCTTGGCACTTTTGGCAACTGTTGAGGCTTTTAAGAAATTGAAAATGCCCATGAGTAATATAGTTGCTGTAACAATGCCGGGCTTTGGAACAACTTCAAGAACATACAACAATGCCTTGATATTAATGAGTGAACTTGGGGTAACAACCAGAGAGATATCCATAAAGGATTCATGTGTTCAGCATTTTAAAGATATTGGACACAATATTGACATTCATGACGTTACATACGAAAACTCCCAGGCAAGGGAAAGGACACAAATACTGATGGATATTGCCAATAAGGAAAACGGGATAGTTGTGGGGACAGGAGATTTATCCGAACTGGCACTGGGATGGTGTACCTATAACGGCGATCACATGTCAATGTATGGAGTAAACTCAAGTATCCCGAAAACATTAGTTAGGTACCTGGTCAGATGGTATGCGGAGGAAGAAACAGAAGGAGAGATTCAAAAAGCTTTGCTGGACGTATGCAGCACTCCTGTAAGCCCTGAGCTTTTACCTCCCGACAATAAAGGTAATATTGCTCAATTTACCGAAAAGACGGTAGGTTCATATGACCTGAATGACTTTTTCCTTTACAACATGCTGAGGAACGGCTATGAACCGGCCAAGATATATTTTTTGGCTAAAAAAGCATTTAAGGGTGAATTTTCCGATGAAACAATATTAGAAATCCTTAAAAAATTCTATAAGAGGTTTTTCTCGCAACAGTTTAAGCGATCATGCTTGCCTGACGGTGTAAAGGTAGGCTCTGTATCATTGTCTCCAAGGGGTGATTGGAAGATGCCCAGCGACGTATCCTGCAAATTGTGGCTCGAGCAGTTAGAGAATATTGAATAAAAATTAATTGAGATTTAAAGAAACAAGTCTTTATATAATTAAAGATTTGTTTTTTTTTTTAACTATATCCCCCCCACAGGCTTGTGATAAAATTCACACTCGGCTATAATTGGAAATAAGGTTAATAAAGTTAATGGGGAGATTTATGAAAAAGTTTTGGAGAATTAAAAGAGTATTTAATAAACAGGAGACAGGCATGACTGCAATTATTTTGACTTTGTCAATTGTGGCATTTTTTTCCGTAATATTTGCAATTGGTCTTGGGCCTGTCAAGGTTGTACCTGCCAATGTCATAAAGATAATTTTAAGCAAGGTGCCTTTCCTAGAAGAACATATATCTCATTCATGGACACAGCTTGATGAAAATATAGTTTGGAGCCTCAGGCTTCCACGTGTGCTGTTAGGTATGATTGTAGGTGCTTCGTTGGCCATGACAGGAACAGCTATGCAGGCGCTTGTCAGGAATAACCTTGCTGATCCGTTTATATTGGGTGTGTCTTCAGGAGCGGCTGCAACTGCAACTTTAGGTATGATTTTCGGTGTTTTTTCTTTCCTTGGCAAATATGCTCTGTCGCTTAGCGCATTTATCGGAGCAGGGATTACAATTATGATAGTCTATACTCTTTCCAGAGTAAAGGGTAGAATCAATATTACTCAGCTTTTGTTATCCGGCGTTGCTGTTTCAATGATTATGGATGCTGTTACAAAAATAATTACCTTAAGTGCTCCTAATGCCCTTGGATTACATAATGCGGAATTTTGGATGTCCGGCAGCCTTGCGGGAGCCAAGTGGGCATACTTAACACTTCCTTTAGTAACTATCATTATTTGTATGGCCATATTGTTAATTAATTACAGGGGATTGAATGCGTTGGTTTTAGGAGATGAAACTGCCGGAACCTTGGGTTTCAACGTAAAAAAAATACAAAAAATGCTTGTTGTTGTGTCATCGCTTTTGGCAGGGACGACTATTGCAGTTAGCGGAACCATCGGATTTGTAGGATTGATGGTACCTCATATAACACGTTTATTGGTCGGATCGAACCATAAAAGGGTTTTGCCCGTTTGTTCATTGATAGGAGGAATTTTGGTAGTGTGGGTTGATGTTGCTGCCAGGATGCTGATTGCTCCTGAGGAACTTCCTGTTGGAATTCTTACAGCACTTTTTGGCGGTCCGTTTTTTATATGGTTGATGAAGAAAAAAAACAAAGAATAAGAATGGAGGTATATTATGAGTTTGGCGGTTGATCATTTAAGTTTTGCCTATGATGATAAAAATATAATTGAAGATATTTGTCTCAATGTAAAAAATGGTGACTTTGTAGGAATTATCGGACCTAACGGAAGTGGAAAATCAACTGTTTTAAAGAATCTGTATCGTGCGTTGAAACCGGACAAAGGTAAAGCAACATTGGATGGAGAAGATTTATACAAAATGAGCTATAAAAAATCAGCTGTAAAATTAGGGGTAGTAGGCCAGGAAAATTTTGTACCTTTTGATTTTAAAGTAGAAGAAATTGTTGCAATGGGCAGAAGTCCTCATAAGAAATTTTTTGATGGGGATACAATTGACGACACGAAAATTGTAAAAAAATCACTTGAGCTAATAGGTATGGAAGATATGGCAAAACGTAACTATTCACATTTATCAGGAGGAGAAAAGCAAAGGGTGCTTCTTGCCAGAGCGCTTGCCCAGCAGACAGACTTCCTGATATTGGACGAACCTACAAATCACCTTGATATATACTATCAGTTCCAGATTTTTGATCTTGTTAAGAGGCTGAATGTTACAGTGCTGTCGGCTATACATGATCTTAATATTGCCGCCATGTACTGCAATAAACTTTATGTGTTAAAAGACGGACGTATATATAAAACCGGAACCCCTGAGGAAATATTAACACCGCAGTTAATTTATGAGGTATACGGCATTAATGCTGATGTCAGAGTACATCCTAAAACAGAAAAACTATCAATTACATTTTTACCTAAGAGTTTGTGCAGAGCATAAATTCTCAAATAGAAAAACAGGAGGAAATGATGAAAAAAAGAGGTATTAAAAAATCATTAGCTTTAATTTTTACTGCAGCAATGTTGCTGACTGCATGCAGCGGCGGAGGCGGCGGCAGCGAAATTCCTGATGGTGACAGTAGTTCTGAAGGAGATTATAAACCACTTACATTAGATAATTACGGAAGAGAGGCTGTGGTTGAAACCATGCCCCAGAATGTTCTTACTTTAGGGCCGAACTGCAGTGAGCTTTTTGTGGCATTAGGGCTGAGCGATCGCATAGTCGGGAATACTTTGGATAATCACAGCAGAGGTCCGCTTCCCGAATATGCAGAATTCTACGATAAAATACCGGAATTAAATTACGGTTCTGCAACCAGGGAATCCGTAATCAGCAGCGGCGCTGATTTTATTTATGGCATAGATTGGGAATTTGGAGAAGAAGGATTGGATTTGGAAGAATTAAATGAAATGGGTATTACCACGTATATGAACAGTGCTACAACACTGGATCAAATTTATGGAGAAATTACTGACTTAGGCAAAATATTCAAAATTGAAGATAAAGCACAGGCTTTTATTGGAGAACAAAAAGAGAGAATCTCTGCCGTGGAAGAAAAATTAAAAGATCAGGAACCTGTTAGCGTGCTTGTATATGACAGCGGAGGGGAAGGAGTGTTTACCTGCGGTGGGACAAATTTTGAAACCATGCTCGTAGAAAAAGCAGGAGGAAGGAATGTTTTTGACGACATTACAGATAAACAGTGGGTTACGGTGAGCTATGAAGAAGTATTAAAACGAAATCCTGATATTATAATAATACATGATTATGATTCGCCTTCTTTAGAAGAAAAAATTAATGCTATTAAAAACGATCCTGTGCTTTCACAGCTTGACTGTGTGAAAAACGAGAAATTTGGCGCAATTGCATTGGAAAGTGTATTGCCAGGTGATAGAATGGCTTATACGGTAGAAACATTGTCTAAAACATTTCATCCGGAGCTTTTTAAATAGCAAGTTATGGCATGTACCGAAAAAATTTCATTTGACTTTATTGTAGGCTTAATGTACTATATGATAGTGAGTAAATTGTACAGTCGCATGTGAAAGCATGAGGAAAGTCCGAGCTCCGCAGAGCAGGGTGCCGGGTAATACCCGGTGAGGGTGACCTTAAGGATAGTGCAACAGAAATAGACCGCCGCTTATGCGGTAAGGATGGAAAGGCGAGGTAAGAGCTCACCAGCGGTTAGGCGACTAGCCGGCTATGTAAACCCCACCTGGAGCAAGGCCAAAAACGGACCGTAGAGTGGCTGCTCGTCACAGTCCAAATGGTAGGCCGCCTGAGTCTGTCGGCAACGACAGGCGTAGACAGATGACTGTTTAATACAAAACTCGGCTTATGTATTTACTCTTCTATTGAAATTGAAATGAAAAATTAATATATTAAGTTTGCTTGCCAACACTTTGCATACATAATAAAAAAATTACCGTTTTTAGTTTTTAATGGTAATTTTTTTATTAAATATTTATTTTTCGTTGATAAATAAGTACTATAAGGTATGAAACTTATAATTTTAATTTTCACCTGTGCAGTACAGGTGATATTTTTTTGTATATGAGTAATGTAATCGATGAAACTGCTAATCCTTTTAGCAGGTTAAACGGAACCACCGCATACATTACAAAAGTTTTTAAGTTTATAATGGAAGGGTTTATGGCATTCCCCATATCTATGAATGCCTGAATAGGCCATCCGTATATTTTTGAATATACCGGAAGCAATAAATAGTAGTTTATAATGGAACCCACTATAGTTAAACCAAGCGTTCCGGCTACTAAGCCCATTATTGCCGTAAAAAAGGTCTTTTTATGTTTGTAGATAAATCCTGCAGGAATTACAAAAGAGCATCCTACAATGAAATTTGCTAATTCACCTATTCCACCTGTGTCTGTGCCGTTTATTACGAAATTAATCAATATTTTTACAAATTCAATTGAAACTCCCGCAGCAGGACCCAAAGCAAATGTTCCGAGAAGAACCGGTACCTCACTGAAGTCCAGTTCATAAAAACCCGGAGCGAACCACAAGGGAAATTCAAGCAGCATTAATACAGCCGCCACTGCAGATAAGACTCCAACCTTTGCTATTATTTTTGTGTTATTTCTTTGTTTTACTGATAATTCACTTTTCATATTTTCTTTCCTCCATGTGCCATGCACTAAATAAAGATTCAGAGGCTGTAAGCAAAATAAAAAAACCTCCGGAATCTTCAGAGGCCTAATAATCGTAGAAAAATTTTTGCTCACATTTGCAAGTATCTCTTCTACCATCCAGACTTTACTGTCGGTATTGGAATTTCACCAATTCAACCTTTCGGTTCGCGGACTTTACCGCCGGTCGGGAATTTCACCCTGCCCTGAAGATATATACAATATCATTATACCATGAATTCTGTATTTGTAAATACTTTTTTGAAAGCTGGTTTTTAACGAGAATAAATTTTCAGTCTGATTATTTATAATGAATAAACGCTTGGAAAAAATAATCATATTTTTATATATACATAATATTATAGATTAAGGGGACAAGGTAGTGATTTATTTGGCGGAGGAATCAATGAACAATATTATAATGCTTTTAAGCAGCAATTTGAGGGAGATTGTGTCCAAGCAGTCCTTTTTATTGGGAAATGATACAACAGAAATAAGGCTTAGGATTAACAGCCCTATATTGATTAAAAAATTAAAATTTGATTTTTTTCTTGGAGATTATAAAATCAGCAAAAAGGATATTGACGACACAGTCGCAAACTTGACTAAAAATTCAATTCATGCTTTTGAAAAAGAAATCAGAAGCGGATATATAACGATAGAAGGTGGGCACAGAGTTGGCCTAGGAGGGGACTGTATATATGAAGGAGAAAATCTTAAAGGCTTTAAAAACATTACTTCCTTAAATATTAGAATTGCCAGGGAATATCCCGAGTGTTCAGAAAATTATGTTAAATATTTTATAAGTCCTGGCAAGAACATTTACAGTACGTTGTTAATCGGTCCTCCGCTTTCCGGTAAAACAACATTTATCAGAGATTTGTGTGCAAAATTAAGTGATGGCCTATCGGATCCTTATTTTGAGGGATGTGATATCACTCTTATAGATGAAAGGGGAGAAATTTCCGCTGTATACAATGGTATACCTCAAATGTACGTTGGGCGGCGTACGGATGTGCTGTCATACTGCATGAAAAAAGAAGGATTTTATATGAGTATAAGAGCTCTTTCACCGAAGGTAATCATTTCTGACGAGCTTGGTTCCAAGGATGATTTTGAAATAGTGCAGTATGCTCTGAAAAGCGGAGTCAAAATAATTGCCACGGCTCATGGATTTGGCCTGGAAGATGTTAAAAAAAATATATATATGAAAACAATTATAGAAAACAATTTTTTTGACAGAGCAATAATTTTAAAAAGCAGTAAAAATCCCGGCATTGTAAAAGAGGTTTATGATTTTGAAAGAAATAAGGTGATATTTAATGATTTGGTTTAAGTCATCGTTATTTGTTCTTACTATTGTCACAGTTAAGTTTATTTTTAAATTTATAAATGACTGGGGAGACAAGTGTGTGAGCAATATGAAAGAACTGATAGATTTTACCGATTATTTAAGAATATATTCCTGCTCCATGAAAATGTCCTTTGAAGAAATATATTTAAAATACGGATATAAAAATGATGAAATTAAAATGCTTAGCGTCAGGCTGAATGAAGAATTAGATGAAAATAAAAAAAATAAATACGAGTTTGAATGTTTCATGAAGGAGCTGTTAAATACACCTGATGAGTTTAACAAATATTTTTCAGATATAGTCGACTATTACGGCAGCACTTATTCAGATGTATTAGATAAAAAACTTCTTTTTACCATCAATGAAATGGAAAATTCTATGAAGCAGTATGAAGCGGTTCACAGGGAAAAAAAGAACCTGAACAATAGAATTTCCATATTAGTAGGATGTCTAGTCGCTGTTATTTTAATTTAAGGGGGTAACGATGGATGTTGATTTGATTTTTAAGGTTGGTGCAATAGGAATAGTTGTAGCAGTATTTAATCAGATTTTAGCTAAAACAGGGAGAGATGAACAGGCGATGTTCGTAACACTTGCAGGAGTAATAGTTGTGATGGCTCTCATCATCAGCATGATGAATGACTTGTTCATGGAGGTTAAATCAGTATTCAAACTATATTGATGAAAGGAATGATATAGTGCTTGCAAAAATTATATTCATCGCTGTGATCACAGTTATTCTGGGCATTACAATTTCAAATTTCAACAAAGAGTTTAAGGTATACATTACAATTATTTTTGGTATATTGGTAATGTACATGCTCTTCACAGAGCTTAAAGAATATATTCAGGAATTCGTAAATATATTCACAAAGTACAATATTAAAACAGAATATTTTACAACTATTTTGAAAATTGTAGGTATAGCATACATTTGTGATTTTATTTCACTTCTTTGCAAGGATTTAAGCTATGAATCTGTGGGGAAAAAGGTTGAGATGGCAGGCAAACTTATAATATTGATTTATTCAATCGACGTAATAAGATTATTCCTTGATCAGGTCTTGCTGTTGGTTAACGGGTGATAAGATGAAAAAGGTACTAATATTTTTAACGGTTATTTTATTTTTTAACGTGAATGCCTTTGCAGAAACTGTGGATGATGCAATTGGAGAAATTCCGGTTGAAGATTTTGAGAAATATATTAACAATAACAACCCTTATTTCAAAGATAATAATATTAACGTGAAAGATCTTATTAAAAACGTGTTTAAAGGGGAGCTTCATATCAGTTTAAGAGATTATTTGCTGTATGAGATGAAAAATGAACAGGGGTTCTTCAAAGATATTTTAAAAACAGGCATAAATATTTTGGTAGTATCTATGCTTTTAATAATAATAAAATATTTTTCAGATGAACTTATGGGACAAAGTGTGTCCGATATAGTTGTGATATTTTCGGCGATAATAATTTTTACTATTATTTTGAAAGATGTTTTGAGCATTAAGAATATGATGAGTGCTGACTTTTCCAAATTTAAAACTATTACCGAAGAAATTAATGCGGTTTTTATGGCGTCAATGCTCACATTCGGAAAACTCAGCGTACTGCAGTTTTTTTACACATCTCTTAATTATGCCGTTGGAGTTACAACACAGTTTGTTTATAGATTTACAGATATAATGACCATAATATTGATTGCGGTTATTTTAATTAACAACATGGGCAAGTTAATTAAGGCCGAGCTTTTGTATAAGCTGTTAAAAAAAGCAACTTTATTAATTTTATCTGCATATATGATTATTGTAGTCATAAATTTTTCTGTACAAGGATATATATTATATAAAACTGATAATATTTTTGTAAGCTCAATAAAAGCATTATCACCGTCGGCAGCACCTGTTATAGGCAATGCGGTAAACAGTTTCTTTGGAGTTTTTTTTAAGAGCATCCTTATGATAAAGGATGTATTGGGAATTGTTGTAATAGTTTTTATCTTTTCAGCATTTGGAGGTTCGCTTATAAAAATTGCTGCAGCTCTGGTAATATACAAAGCTGTAGGTGTCCTTGCAGAGCCATTTAACGAAAATATATCAAAGCTTATTTACGAAATGGCGGATATATTTTATATATACCTGATTTGCATGATAACACCTATAATAATCGTAACAGTCTATTATTCTATTTTGCTGAAGTACATGAACAATATCTTTGGGTAGCTTATGAAAAATATAATAGTAAATATACTGATTTTAATATTAATGTTTAATATTGTAATGATAATATTTCCGGAAGGCAAGACACAAAAGTTTTGCCGGGTCGCCATTAAAATTTTTATCATGATTTATATCATGGATAATATATTTTTAAATGGAAGGGTAGATTTAAACTTGTTAAATGATTCGCTGTTCACAGGCCCTAATTATGAATATGAAAGAGAAGTGAACATCAGCAGTATGGATAAAGAATTTATTGATTCAATAAACGAAGATATGTTTGAAGGGGATGATGTTGTAAAAAATGTCACTTTGAAATTTACCGAGAATATGGACGTAAAAGCTAAGGTATCTTTAAATAAATTACTGGGCGCAGATGAACTGAACAAGTTGAAAACGAATATGGCTGAAATTCTTAAGGTAAATTCAGATAACGTATATGTAGAATAACGGGGGCACAGATGAATAATTTTTTTAGTATGTTCAAGGATAACAAAAATTTAAAATACGCGGTTAACATATTTATATTACTGGTTATTATTTCGCTGATACTTAAATTTGATACCTTTAAAGATCCAGATGATGGACTGGAAACCGAAATTATTCCAAACAGTAGTAAAGAGCAGAAAATGGCAGCAGAAAGTTATGCATTTTCATTAGAAAAACGGCTGGAAAGCATACTTGGCAAAATTGAAAACATGGAGAGTGTGGATGTAATGGTATACACAAAAAACTCTCCAGAAATGGAACCTGTTTACAATGAAAACAGAAGCAATGAGACAAACGTGGAAACCGGCGGTGACGGCACGAAAAGAGAGGTGAAAAGAGAAACTAATGATAGCCAGGTTATAATGAACAATGATAATCAGGTAGCGGAAAAGTATTACCGGTATCCTGAAATATCAGGTGTCCTGATAGTAGCAAATTATACAGGGGATAAAGATATTTATGCGGTTCTTATGAATTGTGTAAAAACTTTATTGGATATCAATTTAAACGATATCGAAATAGTATTGTCCAACAGATAATTTAATTTAACTCAGGGGGTAATTATGATTATGAGAAAAGAAACATTGGTATTTTTAACTTCTTTGGCAATAATATTTATAATTGGTTATGTAAATATGACCATGGCGCCGAAGAATACATTTGATGAAGAAGACTATGCAGAATTTGAAGAAGAATTAGGAAATGATGCTGAAAAAGAAGACATGGCACAAATTGTCGAAAATGACTCTAAGAATACTGGCAATGCAGATACAGATGAATTTGTAGAACAAACGGACAAAACTGATATAAAGTCAGATAATTCAACATCTGATGTTTCTGCAACAGAAGATGAAACTGAAACAGCGGACGCAGAAACTCAGGATGATGAAGATTATGTAATACTTGGTGACATCACTGATATACTTGATAAAAAACCTGAAGAAGATGAATCAGGCAATAAAACTGAAAATAAAGATGAATCTGTCACAGCATCTTCAGATTCAGCCGGGATAATTGATAAATTAAATTCAAGTTTTGCAAACTTCAAACTCAATAAAGAAAAAGACAACTCGGATATTATAGACCATCTTGAAGAAAGTATAAGCAACGAATCAATTTCCACTGAAACAAAGGATCAGTTTGAAGCGCTCCTTTTAAACAAAAATGAATCCTTAGAAAAAGAAAAAGGCATTGAAACTATGCTTAAATCCAAGGGATATAATGAAACCGTGGCAATAGTTGACAAAGATGTGATAAAAGTTGTTACCAACGATAGCATAGAACAAGCTGATGCTACCAAGATATTAGATGTAATTGTATCAGAAACAAGCTATGAACCGGCCCAAATAAAAATTGTTAAATTTGATAATATTGATTTGTAATAAATAACAATTTCTGATATAATCATCTGAGGGAGGTGCTAAAAATGGATAACGAAAACTTAGAGTTGGGCCAGGTGAAAATATCTGACGATGTAATTATTATAATAGCAGGAATAGCAGCCGGCAGTGTTAAAGGTGTAAGTACAGCACGCACAGGTATGGCCGAAGGTATTTCTAATCTATTTTCCAAGAACAATTATTCAAAAGGAATAAAAGTTGAAATAAATGAAAATACTGTTGTTTTAGACATCTTTATAAATGTTGAGTACGGATATAAAATAAGCGAAGTGGCAAAAGAAGTTCAAGCTGCCGTTAAAAAAGAAGTTGAAACTATGACAGATATGAATGTAGCCGGGGTAAATGTTCATGTACTCAATATAACACAGGAAAAAATTAAGGATGATAAAGATAAAGATAAAGATAA
>DHER01000130.1 GCA_002399975.1 Firmicutes bacterium UBA4845
TATTGTCAATGTTCTTTGCTGTCTCTTAGACAGCTTGACCAGTTTAACACATTTCTTAAATGTTGTCAATTGGTATTTTTTAGAATGTTTTCTGTCTCTGCTCTTCAGTTTTGACAGCTTTATTAGATTATCACAATCAAGTGAGATTGTCAACTAATTTTTTACTTATTTTTTTAATGTACAGTTTAGCAATAATATTATGGCTCACTGTATACTGCTGCCCCTTTGGAACAGCTTGATTAGTCTACCATACCTCATTAATATTGTCAATTGGTATTTTTTTCTAGTTGGCATGCTTGTACAAAAAATATAACAGGAAACAAAACAATATTCTATATTATATTATAAGGACACTTCCAACTTCTTGAAAGTGTCCTTATAATACTTATACCGCTAAATTAATCTAATGGCTTCATCGTGGGGAATAATATTATATCACGAATTGTTGGTTGATTAGTTATTAGCATTATTACTCTATCAACACCGATACCAAGGCCGCCTGTTGGGGGGAGCCCTACTTCCACCGCATTTATAAAGTCGTTATCCATCATGTGCGCTTCATCATCCCCTGCTTCCTTTTGTCTCAACTGTTCCTCAAATCTTTTCCTTTGATCTAGGGGGTCATTTAACTCTGAAAACGCATTGGCAATTTCCCATGTATTTGCATAAGCTTCAAATCTGTCAGTAAGCCTGGGGTCCTGTACGTTTCTTTTGGCAAGTGGCGATATTTCAACAGGATGATGAGTAACAAATGTAGGCTGCTCTAAATGCTCTTCACAGAATTCTTCAAACAGTTGGCTGATCACATGGCCTCTTGTCATAAGAGGTTTAATTTCTAAGCCTTTTCGCTTGGCTACTTCTATAGCTTCTTCATCTGTATTAATAAGATCAAAATCAACACCCGTATATTCTTTTACCATATCCTGCATCTTTACTCTTCTCCAAGGAGGTGTAAAATCAATAATCTTTCCTTGGAACTCTATTTTTGCTGTACCTCTAACCTTTTTTGCCACATAGAATACTATATTTTCTGTCAGCGTCATCATATCGTGGAAATCAGCATATGGTTTGTAAACTTCCATAGCCGTATATTCCGGATTATGATTACTGTCCATTCCTTCATTCCTGAACATTTTACCCATTTCATAAACGCCGTTACCTAATCCGCCTACTACAAGCCTTTTTAAAAACAGTTCATTCGCAATACGCATATACATGTCTATATCAAGTGTATTGTGATGTGTTACAAACGGCCTGGCATTAGCACCGCCTGCTATAGGACTAAGTATTGGAGTTTCTACTTCCAGATAACCTTCACCATCCAGGTATTCTCTAATGCCTTTTATTATTTTATTGCGCATTATAAATATATCTTTTATTTCAGGGTTCACTATCAGGTCAACATATCTTTGCCTATACCTTAAATCTGGATCCTTAAGACCGTGAAACTTTTCCGGCAATGTCTGCAGTGACTTAGAAAGAAGTTTAACCTCTTCTGCCCTTATGGAAATTTCACCTGTCCTCGTTTTGAATATTTTCCCTTTTACTCCTATAATATCTCCTATGTCATATGTCTTCAGCCATTTATATTCTTCTTCGCCTATTGCATCTTGCTTAGCGAACATTTGAATTTTTCCTAAATGATCCTGTATATCATAAAATCCTGCCTTGCCCTGGCCTCGCCTTGACATAATTCTTCCGGCTATAGAAACAAATTTACTTTCCAACTCATCATAATTATCTTTTATATATTGAGAATTTGAAGTAACTTCATACTTGGATACTTTATAAGGATCCCTGCCTGCATTTACCAGGTCTTTTAATTTATCAATCCTCACCTGTCTCAAATCTCCGGAATTTTGTTGTTCACTCACCTCTACACCACCTTATCATATGTTACAAATTTAATTCACTTATATCGTAAGTATTTCATATTTTATCATATCACCTGCCGGAGATGCAACCTCAATTATTTCGCCTGTTTTTTTTCCTAGCAGAGCCTTACCGAGAGGTGACACATTAGATATCTTCCCTTTGAACGGGTCTGCCTCAGCGGAACCCACAATCGTATATTCCATAGTTTCATCAAATTCCAAATCCTTTATAGTGACCTTGGATCCTACATCAACAACCCCCTTTTTAGTACCGGCCTTTATAACTATAGCATTTTTAATCATCTGTTCAATCTTTGCAATACGTCCCTCAACGTTTGCCTGCTCATTTTTTGCTTCATCATATTCAGCGTTTTCGCTAATGTCTCCAAAAGCCAAAGCTGCTTTAATTTTTGCTGATACTTCTTTACGCCTTACAATTTTTAAATATTCCAGTTCCTTTTCTAATTCTTCCAAACCCTCTGCCGTAATCAAAGTTTCATTATTTTTCATACCTATTACTCCTTATAATAATGTTGCTTGTTACAAAATTAATGCCTTTTACCGTACATATTATTATGTAAAGCTTGTAATGTTTAATTTATTGTATTATAAATTTAATATAATATGATAATTTGATAACAAATCTTCTAATTAATTAAAATATTATAATCAAGTAAATTAAAAATGTCAAGAAGTTTTGCCTATTCCTGTCTGTTATAATTTGTATAGTTTTTCCAATTATTCTGTTATTCTTTTCTTCCTAATTATTCTAATTATAAGTTTTCACTAATTTTTACATATTCGTCTAAAACACCACATAATTCATTTAATTTGGTAATTTTATTAATCTTAGTTTTTGTTTTAGAAGAATTTTTCATTCCTTTCATGTACCATGAAGTAAATTTACGCATTTCCAATACTGCAATTTTTTCGTCTATTTCGCCGGTGAGCATCAAAGCATGTCTTTTGATCATTTCTATTTTATCGCTGGGAGAAGGCTCATAAAAATCATAATCATCATTTAATATCTTAACAATATTCATAATAAGCCATGGATTGCCCAAAGCCCCTCTGGCGATCATCACACTGTCACAACCTGTAGTTTTCAGCATTTTAACAGCATCTTGAGGTGTAAAAATATCACCATTTCCAACTACAGGTATATTTACATTTTCTTTTACTTTTCTAATTATATTATAATCTGCCTTTCCTGAATAAAATTGTTCTCTTGTCCTGCCGTGAACTGCAACCATGTCGGCACCGTTGTATTCTAATACCTTTGCAAATTCTACGGCATTGATGCTGCCTGAATCCCATCCGGATCTGATTTTAACTGAAACAGGTTTTGTAGAAATTTTTTTAATTTTATTGATAATTTTCCCCGCCAGTTCCGGAGATTTCATCAAAGCGCTTCCGTCCCCATTTTTAACTATTTTAGGAGTTGGACATCCCATATTGACGTCTACTATATCAATATCTTTTCTTTCATTTATATAATTTTCTGTTACATAAGACATAATTTCAGGATCACTGCCGAATATCTGAATAGCTACAGGCCTGTTTTTCTTATTGATTTTCATGAGTTTTTTTGTTTTAACATCTTTATAATATAGCCCCTTTGCACTTACCATTTCAGTATATACAAGTCCTGCACCCATCTCCTTGCATATTGTCCTGTATGTAACATCCGTAACTCCGGCCATAGGTGCCAGGATTACCTTTGATTTTAATTCAACATTACCAATCTTAAGCATTTTTTTCATATTTGATGATTGTTTCTCCCGGAATTAATATCTCGTCATTTCCTTTTTCATTTTTTACAATAAGGCGGCCTTCAGAGTCAATACCTTTTGCATAAACTTTCCTTCTGGATTTTTTCCCCTTATTTGTTACTTCAATTGTTTTACCAAAAATAATTAAATTTCTATTGTATATGTCTATGGCACTTTCAACCGAATTATCATATATTAACTGAATATAATATTTTTCAAATTTATTTAGCACTTCTCCGATAAGCACTTCCCTGTCAATTTGTACACCAGTTTCAACCATTAAAGAAGTAGCTGTATGTGGCGTTTTCCCGTTTAACTCCAATTCTTCTTTGTTCATATTTGCGTTAATTCCCAACGATATAATAACACCGCCGGTATTTTTAACCACAAACTGGCTGCTTATTGAAGAAACTTTTTCGCCTCTTATTAAAATATCATTGGGCCATTTTATTTTTAAGTCAATATCATAAAGACTGTTTAAAGCTTCAAACAATGATGTACAGCCAATAAAATCAAATTTTGATATTGAAAGATTACTAGTGGCAGGCTTAAAAATTATGCTTAAATATATATTTTTATTCGGATAACAAATCCATCGGCTGCCTGTTCTTACATCCCATTTTAGTTGATTTTCCGACAAAACCACAGTACCTTCAGGACATGTGTTAAATATGCTTCTTGATTTTGAATATGTTGAATCCAATGACTCATATTGTATTATTGTGCGTCCGACTATTTTAGTATTCAAACAATCATTTATCCTGTTTAAATCATACATTATATCACCTAATAAATATGCCTGATTAAGAGATGGACAGTATGTCATCTATTGTCATCAACAAATCTTTGACATTATCAACGGTCAAATCTGCCATATGGGCAATCCTGAATGTTTTTTCTTTTAAGCGGCCATACCCGTTTGATATGACAAAGCCTCGTTTACTCAATTCTGTATTTAATGATTTGACGTTTATACCTTTTGTATTTTTCACTGTAGTTAAGGTTACTGAAGCATTTTTTTCATCGGGAAACAGTTCAAAATTCCTTTTGGCCCATTTTCTTGTATATTCTGCCATTTCAAGATGTCTCTTAAACCGGTTTTCAAGCCCTTCCTCTATAATACGGTCAAGCTGATAATCCAAAGCAAACATAAGCGACAGGTTAGGAGTTGAAGGATATTGATAGTCTTTTTTCTTGATTGTATCGTAAAGTTTTACCAGATCCAAATAATATCCTCTGTTTTTAACTGTCCTTGCTCTTTCTACAGCTTTGTCGGATATTGTGCAAATTGCCAGTCCCGGAGGCAGTCCCAAAGCTTTTTGAGAAGAAGTTATACAGATATCTATACCAAGTTTATCTACTTCTATTTTAACTCCTCCTGCAGAACTTACAGCATCTACGCAATAAATAATATTCGGGTACTTTCTAACAACCTTGCTTATTTCCTCTATGGAATTCATAACACCTGTTGAAGTTTCATTGTGAGTTATTGTTACTAAATCGTAGTTGCCAGTGGACAATACTTCATCCACCATCTTAGGTGTCGTTATGCTTCCCGGCTCCGACTTGAACAAATCTGCCGGCACACAGTTTGAAATGGCCATTTCATGCCATCTATCACCAAATGCCCCTATTGAAAAAATTGCGGCCTTATGTTTTGTGCAGCAGCGTACCGCCGCCTCCATCAACCCGCTTCCAGAGGATGTTGAAAGCAAAATTTCATTTTCGGTATAAAAAAGCTTCCTTAACTTATCGGATATATTTCTTTGAAGCTGTGATGCTTCCACGCTTCTGTGCCCTATCATGGGAGAAGCCATTTTATTTAAAACATCTTCTCTTACTTCAATAGGACCCGGAATGAATAATTTTGTGTGCATATAATCCTCCACGCTTTCAAAAATATTTGTATGAAGTATATACCCTAATAAATTAAGTGTCAAGAATAATTGCCGCAGGTCATTTGATAATATTGCTGTTTGTTTAATTTATTAATAAATTAAACAAATTAAATGTTGACAGCAAATTAATATTAGTGTATCATATAACTATGATACTAATACTCTATTGCAGCATCGTAATTTAGGAGGTGGACATGGAATTCAACAATAATATACCCATATATATACAGGTTATGGAAAAAATCAAACAAAATATTGTGTCAGGAAAATTAAAATTAGGCGTCAAGATGCCTTCTTCAAGAGATTATTCTGCACAATTGGGGATTAATTTCAATACGGTTGCAAGGGTTTATAAAGAAATGGAACTGGAGGAAATATTATTTACAAAAAGAGGTTTAGGAACATTCGTTACCAAATCACCAGAACGAATTAACCGTTTAAGGCACGAAATGGCAAAAAAACAAATTAATGCTTTCATAAACGGAATGCAAAAAATAGGATTTACAAAAAAAGATATGATAAAATTTATAGAAATGGAATTCAATAATCAAGAAAGGAATGAATAAGATGAACGAGCTATTAAAAATTCAGCACTTAAGTAAATATTACTATAATAAAAACGCTCTGAACGATGTAAATTTATCTTTAGAAAAAGGTAAAATATATGGGCTTCTCGGTCCTAACGGAAGCGGAAAAACTACATTGATGAAAATTATCGCAGGTCTTCACAAACAAACATCAGGAGAAGTTCTTTTAAATAATAGGCCTTTGTCGTACAAGACTAAAGCAAATATATCATATATGCCTACGGAAAACTTTTTCTATGATTCTTTTAAAGTTAAGGATATAGTTAAATTTTATAGTGATATGTATGAAGATTTTCAGGTAGAAAGTGCTTTTAATACACTGGAAAAAATTAAAGTGGACCCTGAATTCAGTATATCTAAACTTTCTTCCGGATTGGTGGGAAAACTGAAAGTGGCACTTGCACTATCCAGAAATGTTGAACTGTATATGTTGGATGAACCTTTAAATGGAGTTGATGTACTATCCAGAGATGTAATTATAGACTTAATAACCCGTTCCTGTGGGGAAAATAAAGTTATTGTAGTATCTACACATTTAGTGAGTGAAATAGAAAAAATCCTTGACTCTCTCATATTTTTGAAAGATGGAACTATTGCACTTGCAGGTGATGCAGAAGAACTTCGAATGTCCAGATGCACATCTGTTGAAGGAATATACAAGGAGGTATTCGGAAATGATTAAACTAATTAAATATGAATTTATTAAAAAATACAGACTAATTGCAATTACAATAATTGCATCTATCACACTAAATATATACTTGATTACAAGAAGTGCTTCTGGAGGTATAGCCTTTTTGTCTTTATTTCCCATGATCATGGGTGTTTTATTTATTGTTGATATAATTAAAATGTACAGTGATGATTTGAACAAGAAGTCCGGATACATGTTGTTTATGACACCAAACAGCGGTTATAAAATTATAGTCTCAAAGATGATTACTGCTGTTATTGAAGGATTAGCAATACTGCTTTTGTATTTTATCTTCATTATAATAAACGGTGCCTATATGACCTTTCAATCAGGGGTTGAAGTTAACTTCAACGACATTATTTATATTGTAAATAATATTATATCAGGAAGTTTTGGTTTTAATTTGGCTCACATATTCGTGTTTATGTTAACAGTATTGCTTTTTCTGATCAGCTTTCTGACTACGATATATACTGCAATGACTATAAGGAAGAGTATATTTTCAGAAACAAAATTTGGGGGCGTATTAAGCTTTGTAATATTTTTATTGTTGAACTGGGGTATTTCATTTGTATCTTCAAAGCTTTTCAATGTTTTAGATCCTTACTATTACACTTTTGATTTTTCATCCCAAGTAACAGCTTCTGAATTAGCTCATACATTTCTACCTATGAACATTTTGTCAATAGTTCAAATTATTTTATTAACCTTATGTTCCGGTTATCTCCTAGAAAAAAAGATTAATTTATAATAAACCACATTTTAAATAATTCAAAGATGCCGATCGGCATCTTTTTTTACATTTTTTTCGTTTTGTTTTAATGATTTGATGGTATAATAAATTAATAAGAATAAAGATTATTATTATTTATTTATTATTAACGCAAATACATTTCTCTTTAATTAATTCTTATGGAGCACAGCATGAAAAAAAATGATGAACTGCCAATTTATCTATTTCACCAAGGTAATAATTACTATTTATATAAATTAATGGGCGCGCATATTACAGACGATAACCAGGGAACTGTTTTCAGAGTTTGGGCTCCCATGGCAAAAAGTATACATGTTGTAGGTAATTTCAACAAATGGGAAAAAAACGACCTATATAAAATGGAAAAAATCAAAAACAGCGGAATATGGAAGCTTCTCACACCGTCCATACGGCAGGGTGAGATGTACAAATATCTTGTTACAACACAGGATGGCAAAGAAGTGTATAAGTCTGACCCATTTGCCTTTTCTTGTCAGACCAAGACAGAAACCGCATCCATTGTTTATAACATTAATAATTACACATGGAAGGATGAAAATTGGCAGAACTACAAAAAGTCAATCAATTTATATGAACTTCCGATAAATATTTATGAACTTAACCTTTCCTCATGGAAACGAAAGGAAAACGGAAATCTATATACTTACAATGAAATTTCACATAAACTTATAGCCCACGTTAAGGAACACAATTTTACTCATATAGAGCTGATGCCTGTAATGGAACATCCTTTTGACGGTTCCTGGGGTTACCAGATTTCCGGATACTATGCACCTACAAGGCGCTTTGGAGAACCGGACGGCTTAAAATATTTAATCGACCAATGCCACCAAAATGGCATCGGAGTTATTCTTGACTGGGTTCCTGCACATTTTCCCAAGGATTCGCACGGATTGTATATGTTTGATGGAAGCTTCCAATATGAATATGAAGAAACCTGGCTCAGAGAAAACAAAGGATGGGGCACCTGCAGATTTAATTATGGAAAACCGGAGGTTCAGTCCTTCTTAATTTCAAATGCAATATTTTGGATAGAAGAATATCACTTTGACGGCTTGAGAGTTGATGCGGTAAGTTCAATGTTATACCTGAATTATGATAAAAAAAATGGTGAATGGATTCCGAACATTTACGGAGGAAACGAAAATCTTGAAGCAATATCTTTCTTTAAAAAGCTAAATGAAACAGTATTCAAACTTCACCCTAATACAATGATGATTGCCGAAGAATCCACAGCATGGCCTATGGTCACAAAGCCTGTATATCTAGGAGGCCTGGGATTTAATTTTAAATGGAATATGGGATGGATGAACGATATTCTTGAATATATGGGAACAGATCCGTTTTTCAGAAAATACAAACATAAAAATATTACATTCTCGCTGCACTATGCTTTCAGCGAAAATTTTATACTCCCCCTGTCTCATGATGAGGTTGTTCATGGTAAAAAATCAATCCTTGACAAAATGCCCGGCCCTTACGAAGAAAAATTTGCAAATGTCAGGGTGTTGTTAGGTTTTATGACAGCCCACCCCGGCAAAAAACTAAACTTTATGGGATATGAAATCGGACAATTTACAGAATGGGATTTTAACAAAGAAATTGAATGGTTTATGATAAATTATGAATATCATAAAAAATTGAACATATACATTAAAAGTTTGAATGAATTTTATCTTAATAATTCTGAGCTTTGGGAAATAGATTATTCATGGGACGGTTTCAAATGGATTTCTAACAACGATTACGAACAGAATATCATTGCATTTAAAAGAATAAACAAAAAAAAGAATGAATTGATTGTTGTTGTTAATTTTTCTCCTGTTGAAAGACATGACTATATGATCGGCGCAGACGAAGGAACTTACATGGAGGTATTTAACTCCAATGCCTTGGAATACGGAGGTACAGGATCTAAAAACGATGGAATAATTTTTTCATCAAAGGGGAGCATGCATGGTTTTAACTGCCATATTTCATTGACAATACCTCCTTTGTCAGTTATTTTCCTGAGAAAAAAAGATAAAAGATATAACATGAACAAAATGGGAGGTAGAATATATGAAATTAGCTAAAAAAGAATGTGTTGTCATGCTCCTTGCAGGCGGACAAGGAACCAGACTGGGGGAACTCACAAAAAAAATAGCAAAACCGTCTATACCTTTCGGGGGCAAGTATAGAATAATTGATTTTCCTCTTTCGAATTGTGTTAATTCAGGGCTTGATACAATAGGTGTGTTAACACAGTACCAGCCCCATATATTAAATTCATATATAGGTGATGGAAAATCTTGGGATCTTGATAGGATGAACGGTGGTATCCAGATACTTCCTCCTTATCAAAGATCCGGTGATTCCCAATGGTATCTGGGGACAGCAAATGCCATTTATCAGAACATAGATTTTATAGACCAATACGACCCGAAATATGTGCTGATACTTTCCGGCGATCATATTTATAAAATGGATTATTCTCTAATGATAGAATATCACAAAGAAAAAAATGCCGACTGCACAATTTCCGTAATTGATGTTCCTTTCATAGAAGCATCAAGATTTGGCATATTAAACTCCAATCGCAACGGAAGGATTTTAGACTTTGAGGAAAAACCTAAAACACCTAAAAGTACAAAGGCATCCATGGGCATTTATGTATTCAGCTGGAATAAGCTTAAAAAATATTTGAAAATCGACAATAAAAATTCTGATTCCTCAAATGATTTCGGTAAAGACATTATACCTTTGATGCTTAAATCAGGGGAAAAAGTATACTCCTATGAGTTTAAGGGATATTGGAAAGATGTTGGAACAATTAATTCGCTGTGGCAGGCAAATATGGATTTGATAGGAAACAGCGGCCTTGATCTGTCCGGAGACTGGGTGATATATTCAAGACATGCGGAAAGACCACCTCACTACATAAGCAAAAATTCCATAGTTAAAAACTCCATTGTTTCCGAAGGAGCAGTTATCCTGGGCTCTGTTGAAAACTCCGTGATATTTTCCGGAGTAATGATAGGAGAAAACGCTGAAATAAGAGACTCCGTCATCATGGCTGATGTACAGATTAAGAAAAATTCAATTATAAACTATTCCATAATTGATGAAGATGTAGTAGTAGGACCTAACCTAAAAATAGGAACCCCAAAAGAAAAAGACTCGGATATTACTCTGATACCACGAGAAAGCATAATATACAACGCACAGGAGGTGTAAAATGAACTGTTTAGGAATTATATTCTCAGACATGCAGGATTGGAACATTACCGAACTTGCCTCTCACCGTTCCGTAGCGGCAATACCTTTTGGAGGAAGATACAGGCTCATTGATTTTCCTCTGTCAAATATAGTTAACTCAGATATAAACAAAGTATGCATTATTACAAAAAGCAATTACCGTTCCTTAATGGAACATGTGGGTTCCGGCAAAGACTGGGACTTGTCAAGGAAAAAGGGAGGCATACTAATATTTCCTCCATATGCTTTGGGAGAAAACCACGGTCTGTTTCAAGGAAGGCTGGATGCTTTAAAAAGAGTACTGGATTACATAGTTTCTTCTAAAGAAAAATATGTGGTACTGTCTGACTGTGACATGATTTACAACATAAATTACAGAGATGTTATTGACTATCATGAAAAAAAGAATTCAGATATAACTGCCGTTTATACAAGGACAAACATCGAAAAAGACAGTTCAATACATAAAATACTATACGAATTGGATGATGATGGAAGAGCTGACGATATATTAGTTTATCCTATTACAAAAGGAACTTACAATGTGGGATTAAATACTTGGGTAATGGACAAAGATTTTATAGAATCCCTCATTTACGATGCAATAGCAAGGAACTACAAGGACTTCAGCTATGATGTACTTGCCAGGAAGGTACATTCCCTGAGAATTTACGGATATGAATACACAGGCTACTTTGCCCACATAGATTCTCTGCAAAGTTATTATGAAAATAGCCTTGGACTCTTAAACGCGAATAATCTTCAAAGATTATTTTATTCAAAAACAGGTCCTATTTACACAAAAACCAAGGATTCCACTCCAACCAGGTACTGTACAGATGCAAATGTAAAAAATTCTCTCATAGCAAGCGGGTGCGTAATAGAAGGCAACGTTGAAAACAGCATAATTTTCAGAGGAGTAAAAATCGACAAAAATGCCTCCGTAAAAAATTCAATTATTATGCAGCACAGCGCTATAGGTGAAAATGCAAAACTTGATTCAATAATAACAGACACATATGTTCAGGTTACAAATAGTCGTATACTTTTAGGATATTCTAACTGCCCTTTTTTTATTAAAAAATATTCAGTTGTATAGGAGTGATATAAATGAGTACAATAAAAGTGCTTTATGCGGCATCAGAAGCCGCACCCTTTATTACAACCGGAGGCCTGGGGGAAGTTGCAGGTTCACTGGCAAAAGCTTTAAAAGAGAAGTACGGAAATGACATAGACATACGAATAATTCTGCCTCTCTACCAAGCTATACGGGATAGGAGCGGATTTGAATTTATAGGAAAAACCACGGTACCTCTATCATGGAGACAACAATACTGCGGAATATTTAAAAAAGAAGTCAATAATATAACATATTATTTTATAGACAATGAATACTATTTCAAAAGAAGTGAATGCTACGGACATTTTGATGACGGAGAAAGATTCGCATTTTTCTCAAAGGCGATATTATTTATATTGCCCATGCTTAATTTTTTCCCTGACATAATTCATTCGAATGACTGGCAGACATCACTAATTCCTATTTATTTAAAGACTATCTATTCCACCTCCCGAGATTACAACCAAATAAAAACAATATTGACAATTCACAATATAGAATATCAGGGAATATATGACATAAGCATTGCAGAAGATGTTTTTGGACTCTACGGCCGTGAAAAATCAATAGTTGAATTTAACGGCAATATAAACCTATTGAAAGGTGCCATGGAAACTTCTGATATTATCAACACTGTAAGTAAAAGTTATGCAGAAGAAATACTTGACGATTACTATGCCTGCGGTCTTGCCTCTGTAGTGCGCAGAAACACTTCAAAAATCAAAGGAATTTTAAACGGCATAGATACGGAACTTTATAATCCGGAAAAAGATAGTTCGTTATTTGAAAATTACGGAATAATCAGTATTCAAAAAAAATCCGCAAATAAAAGAAGCCTTCAATTATTGTCAAATCTCCCTGCAGATGAAACTATACCTGTTATTGCAATCATTTCAAGGCTCGTAAAACATAAAGGAATTGACTTGATAATAAACGGCATTGAAGAAATATTAAAGGAAAAGGTACAATTTATAGTTCTTGGGAAGGGAGACAGAACTTATGAACTCCAATTTAAGTCACTTCAGAATAAATATCATGACAAGATATCGGTAAGAATAGATTTTAACCCTGATCTTGCAAAAAAAATATATGCAGGAGCCGACTTCCTATTGATGCCCTCCATAAGTGAACCATGTGGAATTGCTCAAATGATTGCATCAAGTTACGGTACTGTACCCATTGTCAGAGAAATCGGAGGACTCAAAGACTCAATAAAGGACTGCAGCTTAGAATCCGGAAATGGATTCACATTCTATGATCAGACTCCGGAAGCATTGACCGACGCTGTTAAAAGGGCCATTAGCGTTTATAATAACAAAGATAACTTCAAAGAGTTAGTGAAAACAGTCATGTCCGTAGATTTCAGCTGGAGAAAATCCGCCGAAAAATATTATGATATGTATAAAAATTTATTAAACAGGAGCTAAACAATGGCAGAATCAAGTATAGATTCAAAGCTCATAAATACTCTAATTGATGAGGAAATTTACCGCTATTGGAACATTGAGCCAAAAAACGCAGATCCAAACCAGGTGTACAGAGCTCTTTCTACAGTTATACGAGATATTCTTCTTGAGAAAAGAAATAAATTCATGAGCAAGGTAAGGCAAAAAGAGCAAAAGCAGGTACATTACATATGCATGGAATTTCTTGTGGGAAAATCACTCAGAAATAATCTATACAATTTACAAATAGAAAGCGAAACTGTGGAAGCGCTGAAAAAATACAATGTTACATTAGAAGAGCTCTGTGAAATCGAAAAAGACCCGGGTTTAGGCAATGGCGGACTGGGAAGACTTGCCGCATGTTTTATGGATTCACTTGCAACACAAAATTATCCGTCCGCAGGCTATTCAATAAAGTATGAATTCGGCCTTTTTAAACAAAAAATTATAGACGGCTGGCAGACAGAGCTCCCGGATGATTGGCTGACCACCTCAGACGTATGGCTTGTTTCAAAAACAGAGGAACGTGTTATTGTAAGGTTCGATGGAAAAATTAGAGAAGAATGGACCAATGAAGGATTAAAGATTCATTATGACTATCCTACAGAAATCGAAGCCATTCCTTACGACATGTTTATATCAGGATACAACAGCAAAGGAGTAAGCACGTTAAGACTGTGGGAATCAAAAAGTCTTAATTCTATTGACATGAGTCTTTTTTCCCAGGGAGATTACATAAGAGCCTTATCTGAAGATTCGATGGCCGAAGCAATATCCAAGGTCCTTTATCCTGCAGACAATCATAATGAAGGAAAAATATTAAGATTAAAACAGCAATATTTCCTTGCTTCCGCCTCAGCTCAGGACATAGTTAAAAAACATTTTAGAAAATACGGCACCCTGGACAATTTCAGTAAAAAAAACGCAATACACATTAATGATACTCACCCTGCTCTGATAATACCCGAACTTATGCGCATATTCATGGATGAATACTATCTCTCCTGGGAGCAGTCATGGAAGACGGTAACAAATACATTATCTTACACAAATCATACGGTACTAGAAGAAGCTTTGGAAACATTCGATGCAAATATTATAAAAACAAAACTTCCAAGGATATACATGATTATAAATGAAATAAATCGTCATTTTTTGGAAGAAGCGAAAGCAAAATATAACGGAAATTGGAACAAGTCGATTCAATTATCTATATCTGGATACGGCAAGGTAAATATGGCAAATCTCTGCATAATAGGAAGCCATAAAGTAAACGGAGTCGCAAAGCTGCACACTGAAATACTTAAAAGGACTGTGTTCAAAAATTTCTATGAATACAGTCCGGACAAATTCATAAACATTACAAACGGAATTACCCACAGACGATGGCTGAACCAGGCAAACCCCGGGCTGAAAAATCTGCTGGATGACTTATTGGGGCATGACTACAATATACATCCGGAAAAATTAATCCTGCTAAAGAAGTATTCAAATGACTGTTCAGTCCTATCCCAATTAGACAGCATTAAATATGACAATAAAAAAAGACTTGCAGACTATGTGCTGAAAAATTATCGGAGTATTTTAAATTTAGACTCCATATTTGACATACAGGCCAAAAGACTTCATGAATACAAAAGACAGCTTTTAAATGCATTGCGGATAATAAGCCTGATTATTGATATAAATGAAGGGAACACAGCAAACATAGTGCCCGAAACATTTATCTTTGCAGCTAAAGCAGCTCCCGGCTATGACAGGGCTAAAGAAATCATACAGCTTATATGGGCCCTTGGAGATTACGTTAATAAAAACAACCATATAAAAAAATATATTAATATAATATTTTTGGAGAATTATTCTGTATCCTTGGCTGAATTGATTATACCAGCAGGTGAATTAAGCGAGCAGATTTCTCTTGCGGGCAAGGAGGCAAGTGGAACGGGAAACATGAAATTCATGCTTAACGGTGCTTTGACAATAGGTACATATGACGGTGCCAATGTAGAAATTGTAAACCAAGTTGGAGAAGAAAATTTCTTTTTGTTCGGTATGAAAGATTATGAAGTTGAAAATTTGTGGAAACACGGTTACTCTTCAATTCAATATTGCCAGAAAAACATAAAGCTGCGCAAAATAATCGATTTTTTAAACAAAGGCATAAACGGAAAATCTTTTGAATCCATAACCAAGTACCTTATAGGCGGCTCTCAGGTTGGAGACCCGTACATGTGCTTTGCCGATTTTGACAGCTATATGAGCGTTCATAGCAAAGCATCACATTTATATTTTGAAAACCAAAAAAAGTGGAACCAAATGTCTTTAATTAATATTGCCTGTTCAGGAATATTTTCCTCAGACAGAACAATCAAAGAATATTCCCATAAAATATGGAACCTGAATCCAGCTGACAGTAGATAAGAATATAAGATGAGGATATTAAATGAATAGAAAGTGAAAAATCATTATAAGTGTACTAATAGGCATATTTATAATATTAACATTGTTTGCATTAAAAACATCGAACATGTTTTTAAATTCTAATGGAAGAATGTAGTATAAATTAAATAGGAACCAAAATAAACGCAAGCATGTTCATAAAGGTTCCGTTTTTAGGGTAAATAACAATCATTAATTATTTACCCTATTATATTACAGATATTTTTTTAATGTTTCCGCCTTGTCTGTTTTTTCCCAGGGAAGATCCAGATCATCTCTTCCGAAATGACCGTATGCCGCAATCTGTTGATATATTGGCCTTCTTAAATTAAATCCTTCAATAATGGCGGCAGGCCTTAAATCAAAGTTTTCCGAAATAGCCTGCTGAATTTTTTCTTCGGAAATTTTACCGGTACCAAAAGCATCAACCATTATTGAAACAGGCTTAGCAACACCTATGGCATACGCAAGCTCAACCTCACATTTGTCTGCCAGCCCTGCGGCGACTACATTTTTTGCAATATACCTTGCCGCATATGCTGCAGAACGGTCTACTTTTGTGGGATCTTTCCCGGAAAATGCTCCGCCTCCATGCCTTGCATACCCACCGTAAGTATCAACTATTATTTTTCTTCCCGTCAATCCTGAATCTCCTTGAGGTCCGCCAATAACAAATCTTCCTGTTGGATTAATATAATACTTGGTATTCTCATCCAATAAATCTTGAGGAACCGTCGTTTTGATGACATATTCCAATAGGTCTTTTTTAATTGTCGCCCTGTCAACCTGAGGATCATGCTGAGCTGATATAACAATTGTATCAATCCTTGCAGGTTTATTGTCATGATATTCAACAGTAACCTGGGTTTTGCCGTCAGGTCTTAAATAATCCACTGTTTTATTTTTTCTGACCTCTGCCAATTTACGAGAAAGTTTATGTGCCAAAGATATAGGCATTGGCATCAGCTCAGGTGTTTCATTGCAGGCAAAGCCGAACATCATTCCCTGGTCTCCGGCACCAATCATGTCCTTTGTATCCTTGCCTCCATTTTTGTATTCGTCGGCCTCGTTGACACCCATTGCTATATCCTGAGATTGTTCTTCAATTGAAGTAAACACGGCACATGTCTTATAGTCAAAACCATACTCAGCATTGTCATAACCTATATTACGAATAGTGTTCCTCACTATTTTAGGTATGTCAATGTAGCAGCTTGTACTGATTTCACCTGCTACAAGCACAAATCCCGTCTTAGTAATTGTTTCACAGGCAACCCTCCCATATGGGTCTTGCTCTAAAATTGCATCCAAAATACCATCTGAAATTTGATCACACATTTTATCCGGATGACCTTCAGTAACCGATTCAGATGTAAATAAACATTTTCTCATAGATTATTCCTTTCTTAGAAATCTGTATAAAAATAAAAAACTCTTCCGCAGAAGAGGTAAGTTAACTATTTAACCTCATCTTTCGGAAATCCGCAGGAATTAGCACCTTGAAAAAAATCAGGCTGCCGGGTTTCATTGGGCCTCGTCCCTCCACCACTCTTGATAAGGAGTATTTTCGTAAATAATAACATATACCATATCTATTGTCAATATACCGAAATTTATTTATTTAAATTAACCGCCTTCGTAACAAGAAATTAATATTATGGTGAACTTTTTATGCTATAATTAGTGTCGAAATTTAAAACGGAAGGGAATGATTTGTTTGTTTATTAAGAAATTTGCGGCGTTTTCTGCGGCCTTTGCAATTTTATTGGGTTCATATGCCTATGGTGACAGTTTATACACGGTATATGATCTGTCGGAGGAAACAAAGTTATCAACAGGCATTACATATGAAAAAATAGAAAGATACACTTCCGCCGGATGGATGAACATCAATGTCGTCCGGGCAGACTTGACAGATAAATATACTAAAGTCGGCCCTATAACAAGCGAAAACGGTGTATCAGACAGGGCACCCCTTAGCTCCATGATCAAAGCATCTGGAGCTGAAGCAGCAGTAAACGGTGACTTTTTCTACATGGGTACTCCCACATATACATATGGTCCGTTAATTAAAGACGGAGATTTAATTACATCTCCTCTTCCTTATGACTATGGCTACCCTACTGTTTCAAGGTTGATGGACGGTTCATTAAACATATCTGTTTGGAATCCTATAATAACACTATATGGATCGGACAACGCCGAATATAATGTTGTTGTCCTAAATAAGACCTCTTCTATTGACTGGGGCCCTACAATACTTACATCAGACTGGAGCAAAAATTCTCCCGGATATGACGGGACAAAAGATATTGTTGAAGTTGTTGTGTCCAACAACACAGTTTCTGAAGTAAGAAAGAACGAACCTTCAACCGTTATACCAAAAGAAGGTTATGTAATTGCCAGCTGCAACCCGGAAACAATGGAAAAAATGATGAACTCGTTTATACCCGGTCAGCCTGCTACATTGAATATCCAGCTTGATTTCAGTCCTGAAAATGTTGAATGGGCTTTTGGCGCACTAAATTACTTAGTTAAAGACGGACAGCTAAATCAAGTAAGCGATGAGGCACTTGGTACAAATCCTAGGACATGCATAGGATTCAATAAAGATAACACTGAAATGATAATGGTTACAATAGACGGAAGAAATAAAAATTATGTAGGCGTTAAGCAAACAGAATTGGCAGAAATAATGCTTAGCCTTGGTGCTTACAATGCCGTAAACATGGATGGAGGCGGCTCAACAACCATGGGCGTTGACCTTTTAAGAAATTCCAATGTTACCGTAGTAAATATACCTTCTGACGGAGGTGAAAGAAAAATAGCATCAGGAGTAGGGGTATTTAACACATCCCCTCAAGACAACGAAGCAAAAATGATAGAAATTATTCCTAATAACGATGCAGTATTTAATAACACAGAAGTAAATCTGGATCTCAAATTCTACAATGAACATTATACTCTCCTGGATGTTGCTCCCAGTAATGTTGAATACACCGTATCTCCTGCTGAAGCGGGAAAAGTAGTAAACAATGTGTTCATGCCTGCCAAGGTAGGAAAAGCAGTTATTGCCGCAAAATCCGGCAATGCAGAAGGAGAAGTTGAAATTAATGTACTTGGGAATCCTGTGGCATTAAAATACGGTACTAATTCTATAAATGTCGGAATTGGTGAAACATATGAAATAGGAGAAATCCTCGGTATTGATAAAGAAGGAAATTCTGCATACATACCGGCAAAATACATTTCTTATTCTTATAGAAATGGAGTCGGAATCGTTGAGGATGGAATTTTCACAGCAGGGGATATAAGCAATACAGGGGCTATAACAGCCACATTCGGCGAAGCTGTTACAAATATTCAAGTTAAGGTAGGATACAAATATAAGACACTGAATCGTTTTGAAGACCTTGCAAATCTTAAACTAAACTTATATCCTGAAGATTCGTTCGGAAATATATCGCTTACTCAAGGCATTGTTAAAGAAGGATCCAACGCTCTTAAATTAGATTACGACTTTACTAAAATGACCGATCAAAGCATTGCATTTGTAGAATTCGGCAAAGACGGTCAGGGAATTGTCCTTGAAGGTCAGCCGAAAGAAATAGGAATGTGGATTTATGGCGACGGAAAAAATCACTGGCTTAGAACAAGAATTACTGATGCTAACGGCAATCAGTCAAAACTTACCTTTGCCGATGAAGTTGACTGGAACGGATGGAAATGGGTTGAAGCACAGATTCCTGCAGGAACTGCATATCCTATAACATTGAACAACATTTATCTTGCAGAAATAAATGAAGCCAGAAAAGATTCCGGAACCATATACGTTGATAATTTAAGAATCATGTACGAGCCTGACGACAGAGATCTCGGATTAAAACCCGAAACGGAATTTGCAGACTACATGAAAGCATCAAGCGTAACAAATTATTCTGAAAAACTTGTAGTATCAGGTAACAATAAAGAAATTTTATCAGGAAAAGACAAAATTGCTTATTTTGACGGCATAATATCCAACGGAACAATGAGCGCAAGCAACACAACAATGTGGGATAATATTAAAAGTTTGCCTTCTTTCAAAGATAAGGTTCTTGTTCTTACCATGAATGATGATTTGTACAACATAAATGACGAAAGAGAAATTAAAATATTAAAAGAAATTCTCGAAAAAGCTTCGGAAAATAACCAAGTGTTCGTTGTTCATAAAGGAGATTCAGAAAATACACATATCGAAAACGGAATAAGATACATTACTTACGATGACAGCTTTGAACTTGGTATAACCGGCAACGGTGTAAGATATAAAAATTAACATTATTCCTTGAATATGTTTTAAATAAATATAAACCGGGGTATACATTACTAAGTCATTATAATTAATTCATACGTCAAGGAGGATTTATGTGGAAAGAATTTAAAGAATTTGCTTTTAGGGGCAATGTTCTGGATATGGCAGTAGGTGTTATCATGGGTGGTGCCTTCGGTAAAATAGTATCATCCATAGTTGATGACCTAATAATGCCCATATTAGGTTACTTTATGGCGGGCATAGACTTTAAGACATTGAAATATGTCATGAGCGAGGCCGTCATAGAAAGTGGTCAGGTAGTAAAACCCGAAGCAGCAATAATGTATGGCAATTTCATACAAAATGTTGTTGATTTCCTGATAGTTGCACTCTCAATTTTTGCATTTATTAAACTGATTAATAAATCAAGAGAAAAACTTGTAAAACAAAAAGAAGTCAAAACAGTTCCCGATGAACCGAAAAAACCAACCCAGGAGGAACTTCTTACAGAAATCAGGGATTTGCTTAAAGAAAATAATTAGCGTCGCACATGCGGCGTTTTTTATTGAAATAATAAAGATATAATGTCAATCATTCCTCTTGAAATTTTATTTTTTCATGGTAAAATTTATTCATAATAAGTCAATGGGAGGACGAAATGAGTTTATATACAGAATGGACTGAAAATTTAAAAAGCATCAAAACCCAGGAAGAATATCAAAAATTTTTTAAAAGTTATATGGGGAAAGAAACTGAATGCTATAGAAAAATTATTGAATCAAAAAACCCAGTAATAGAAGGAACAACAGAAAGCTTAGCAGAAAAAAACAATATGACAAACTTACAGTTTGTGGGCTTCCTTGACGGAGCAAACACAAGCTTAAAGGAACCTTTGGATCTAGATACATTAACAGAATCTTCCGAAATAAAAGCAGAATTTGATTTTGAAAAACTACTGTGGAACATGCATGATGCTAAGGCTGAATGGCTCTACGGAATGAACGAATGGAGCAACATATTTGACGAAAAAAAAAGAAAGCAAATTAAAAAAGACTTTAATCGTTCTAAGATGATCGTCGTAGGTAAAAAAATAGGAAGAAACGACCCATGTCCGTGCGGTTCAGGCAAAAAATACAAAAAATGCTGCGGTAAAGACCTATAGCAGGAGGATACTATGAATAAAACCAGAGGTGTGACTTTTGGTGTCTTAGCTGCCTTTATATATGGTTTTACTCCTATATTAGGAAAAATGACGTACCTGGAAGGAAGCAATTTTATGTCTCTTGCCTTTTACAGGAATTTCCTTTCTGTACCATTCCTTTTTTTAATGCTTAAGTATAAAAAAATTAATATTAAAATTAATAAAATCGAAAGCAAAAAACTTGCCATATTAAG
This sequence comes from Firmicutes bacterium UBA4845, assembly GCA_002399975.1. Lineage (GTDB taxonomy): Bacteria > Bacillota > Clostridia > Tissierellales > Sedimentibacteraceae > Sedimentibacter. The sequence goes on from DHER01000130.1 coordinate 21,531, forward strand.
CTCGTTAGGCTCAACAATCACAGCCCTTACTCTGTACTGGGCATATGACTATATATCTGTAGGAATGACTACAACTATTCATTACATTTATCCTGTGCTAGTTACTGCTGCCTGCATATTTATATTTAAAGAAAAAGTTGGTAAGGAACAAATTATTGCCCTTTTTTTATCAACATTAGGAGTGATGATGTTTTTTGAAGGAAGCTTCAGCATAATCGGTGTATCCTTAGCTTTAATATCAGGAATAGCATATGCCGCGCATATTCTATACATAGACAAAAGCGGTTTGAATTCAATGTATCCTTTTAAAATAACCTTCTACTGTGCAGTATTTTCTTCCATATATTTATTTATAATTGGCATGATATGGGGTAACTTAAAGTTTATAATGACTGCAAAAGGATGGCTGTTTACAGCACTGGTTGCATTCTTAGTATCATTTTTGGCAAATACTTTAATTCCTATTGTAGTAAAATACGCCGGTCCTACAGTTACATCAATTGTTGGAATGTTTGAACCCATAACAAGTGTAGTGCTTGGAATACTGATCCTAAAAGAACCGGTAACCCTAAAGAACGTGTTATCATGCGTTTTTATTTTAGCAGGAGTGCTTATAGTAACCATAGTAAAGACTAAAAAAAACGTATAAAAGGAAAGGCTTCATAATGCCTTTCCTTTAATTTATGAACTTAAATTTACCTGCTTCTTGTAATACCTTCGCCAGCAATTTTACCAGAAACCAGAATTTCAGCTATAGCATTGCCTCCTAATCTATTTCCTGCAAAAATACCACCTGTAACTTCACCGGCAGCATACAGTCCAGGTATAACATCTCCATTTTTATCTAACACTTGACGTGAAGTATTAACAACCAATCCTCCCATAGTATGGTGGGTAGACGGAGCAAGATATCTGACTGAGAGGAGGCCGTCATCTTTAAATGATCCGTCCTCGCTGTAATTTCCAATTAATCCTTCAGCTGCTGATTTAGGAACATCCAGCTGATTTATTGTATCAGTTTTAACTGCACTATCATACTCTATAATTGTATTCCTTAGAATATCAGCAGATATTTCAAGCATATCGGCAGCTTCAGAGAGAGTGCAAAAATATTCTCTGTTTTCAATATTATTTTCTTTAGTATTTTCTCCTGCATTTGATATTTGTATAAATAATCCGTTTTCTCCGCCAAAATCATATGCTCCCTGTGCAAGAACGTCCCTTTCGGCACTTTCATCTACATACCTCTTACCTTCGTTAGGCGTTCCGGAAGGGCTTATGAATATAACATTTTCTCCTTTGCCTCCTGCAAGAATTCCGGAATCTGCCCATCCAATAGGCATAAGCTGCGTAAATCCCATTCCGATAGTATCTGCACCTACAGATTCTGCCATTGCCAATCCTTCACCTTGTGCAAGAGAACGGTTTGTTGTTTTAATTTTAGATGTAAGGTCATCACTGTCCCAGTAATTATTTGTATCTATAACCATGTCTATATTGTCTGCATATCCGCCTGTAGCCAGTATTACACCTAAATTAGCTGTAATTTCAACCTCTGTGCCGTCATATTTTTCCGCTTTGACGCCTGTAACTTTTCCTGTTGAATCGGTAATAAGTTCTTTAGCTTTTGTACGATACATAATCGTGTTTTTATCATTTGCTTTTAGAATTGTATTTATTGGTACTGCAAAATATGTTCCCCATTTTCCTTCAACCTTTTTACCATCTACAATACCACCGTCAAATGCATTAATTCTCTGCCACAAACATCCTATAAGAGTTCCTGTCGAAGTCGCATTTTTGAATAATGCTCCTTGATCCATAAGCCATTCTTTAGTAGCAGGTATTTCAGAACAAATCTGTTTTACAAGATCATAGTTCCCATAAATCCACTCTGTTTTATCATTGTTTAATCTCAGACCGCCATAGTACGTCTGGAAAATATGAAGTTCCACAGTACTGAATAAAGTAAGATCTTTTTCATCTGCTCCTGCTGCAATCTTCGCATCTGCCCAATCCAAATATGATTTTATCTGTTTTTTCAATACTTTAAGTGTATCTAAATATTCTTCATGAACTCCTCTGCTTGGAAGATCGTAATCTTCCACACTTTTAACAGCTTCTTTATCTGATATTGTCTCATCAAACGGTTTTTCACTCCAATTTAAAATTGTACGCAATGTATCAAGACGGCCCTGGTCCGATTTTGCTTTTTCAAATGTTTCTTCTGTAGGCTCATAATATCCGGTAGTTGCGTCCGGATCATTCTCATCCCATACAAGGCAGTCCATTACAGATTGAAATGAGCATCCGGAGACCAATGTATTACCACCTGCCTCAGCCTCCTTTTCAACTAAACAAACAGTAGCGCTATTTTGTGCAGCAGCAGCTCCTGCTGACACACCTGCTCCCCCTGCACCTACTATAACAACATCATATGTTTCTGTTATTTTTTCTCCTGCAGCTGTTTCATATGGAATTTTACCAATTCTGAGAGCGTTTTTATCACATCCCGCCTGAGTTGCAGCATCTTCTACAGCACTTATTACAGCAGCACTTGTATACGTTGCCCCTGAAACAATATCGACATCGGTTGACGTGAAATTTTTTATTTCATCAAACATAATATCAAAAGCCGGAGTACCCACATGATCTGTTTCTTTTGATGAAATAAGCTTTATATCGCTTATAGAATCTTCAGAAAATGTTACTTCTAAAACAACTTCCCCGCCAAATCCGTTACTTTTACCTGTATATGTTCCAGGATTAAAAGATATTGAATCGTTTTCCTGGCCGCCATCTTTAGACTCCTCATTTTCTGTCTTTGTGCAACCCACCGTTGTAAATATCAAAAATATCGACATTAGAAGTGCAGTTAGCATCTTAAATCTTTTTTGTTTCATAAATACTTTCACCCTTCCATCATTGTTTTGTTATATGATAATACAGATTCACAACTAATGCAATTTATTTTTTCTAATTGTAAAAATAAAAATCTCCATAAAGATGCAATAGATATGAATCTACAGACCATAATTTAACTTAACAATACGAAAAATAATCTGCTATAAAATGAAGGTCATGTAATATTATAAATCTACGAGCAATATCGCAAACAGCGGCTTGACTTCTATCGCCATCTGAAACAACACCACTAAA
>DHER01000107.1 GCA_002399975.1 Firmicutes bacterium UBA4845
GAAGAAAATAAACATAAAAGGCGATATAGTCCAAAGTAGTGACAAATGGATATATGGTTGGCTTGGCATTGAGGCAACAAGCCCGCAAGATGTAAATAAGGTCCTAAATGAAGCTAACGGCGAAGATGTGGAAGTAGATATAAACTCTGGCGGCGGTGACATATTTGCAGGGAGCGAAATATACACGGCTCTAAGGAATTACAAAGGCAATATACAAATTAATATAGTAGGTTTAGCCGCAAGCGCCGCGTCTGTAATTGCCATGGCCGGGAAAAGCAGAATAACGCCAACGGGGTTATTTATGATACACAATGTTCACGGTGGGGCCTCGGGCGATTATAGGGACATGGATCACAGTTCCGAAGTCTTAAAAACGGCCAATCAATCCATTGCCAACGCATATAAAGAAAAAACCGGGTTGAAAGACGAGGAATTGTTCGGCCTAATGGATAAAGAAACATGGATGAGCGCAGAGGAAGCGGTAAAAAATAAGTTTGTGGATGAAGTAATGTTCAACCAACCTCAGGCGACCAAAGGATTCTATAATAGCTTTGGCGGCGTTCCGCATGAGGCTATAGAAAAAATAAAAAGTAAGATAAAAAAACCGGATATCGAAAGCGACGATAATTCGGCTTTTTTATTGCAGGCAAAATTAAACCTATTAAGATTAAAAGGAGATGTTAAGAGTGAATAAAGAACAATATTTGGCAAAAAGAAAAGAGCTTTTAGCTCAGGCACAAAAATTTTTAGATGCCGGAAAAACCGAAGATGCAAACGCAAAGATGAAAGAAATTGAAACGTTAGACAATGAGTATGAAGTGGCCGCAAAAGCAGAGGCGAATTTAAATGCATTGAAAGACAATGTTAAGATTACAAATTTGGAAAACAAAAGCAAGAATATAGACGGGCAGGTGATAGACACGATGGTAAAAGAAAACACAGACAAGGCGGATATATACAATTCTCTTGAATACAGAAGAGCGTTTATGAATAACGTCCTGAAAGGAACTCCTATTCCGGACAAATTCACAAATGCAGACGCAAATACGAAGACTTCCGACGTAGGCTCCGTAATTCCTACAACAATACTTGAAAAAATAATTGAAAAAATGGATTCAACCGGAATGATACTTCCTTTGGTAACCAAGACGGCATATCAGGGCGGGCTCTCTATTCCCACTTCAACGGTTAAACCTGTGGCAACTTGGACACCAGAAGGAAGCGGATCAGACAAGCAGAAAAAGGCAACCGGCAGCATAGTATTTGCATACCACAAACTTAGATGCGCGGTATCAGTGTCTTTCGAGGTATCTGTGGTTACTCTCGGCGTGTTCGAGACAACAATAATAAACAATATTGCCGAAGCAATGACGAAAGCACTTGAACAGGCTATTGTTTCCGGTTCCGGAGAAGGGCAGCCTAAAGGCGTATTAACAGAAACTGTTGTAACCGGGCAGAATGTAGACATAGCAGCGGCAGACGAGCCGGATTATGATACTTTGATTAACGCAGAGGCGGCTTTACCGTTAGCTTACGAAAATGGAGCCGTATGGTGCATGACGAAAAAAACATTTATGAAGTTTGTGGGCATGGTAGACCAGCAGGGGCAGCCTATCGCAAGAGTGAACTACGGCATAGCCGGCAGACCTGAAAGAAGCTTGTTAGGCAGAACGGTTGTCCTGAACGATTACATGGCAAGCCTTGGTGCTACTATTACGGAAGATACAGTCGTTGCTTTCTTGTTTAACTTTGCCGATTATGTTATGAATACAAATTACAACATCACGGTGAAGAGGTATGAAGACAACGACACTGATGGCCAAGTGACAAAAGCTATCATGCTTGTGGATGGTAAGGTTGTGGATAAGAACTCGCTTGTAACCATCACTAAGAAAGTAGCTGTGGGCTAATGTATACAGTTGTTAAGCTTTTTAAAGACAAGTACACCGGGGAGATAATCCTCCCCGGTAGTTCATTTATATGCGATGAAAATGAGCGGATAAAAGATTTAATTAATAGGGGGCTAATCAAAAAGACTGAGACTGAGGCAGAAGACGGGGGCTGGAAAGATTATCTTCAAAAGTACCCCGCAACGATAGAATACCTGTCAAGTTGCACTAAAAAAGAATTGCAAGCCATACTTGAAGATAAGGGTATCGAGTACAACACAAGACAGACAAAGACTGAATTAATAAAGCTGCTTAAAGGCGGTGATTAGATGATACAAGATATAAAAGATGCTTTAAGAGTGAGCGGTGATGATTTAGATACAGAAATTCAAGACTTAATAGATGCAGCTAAAGCTGATCTCGCATTAAGTGGAGTGCAAAAATCTAAGATTACTGATGAAGACCCTTTAATCAAAAGGGCAATAACAGTATATTGCAAGGCTCATTTTGGATATGATGATCCTAAAATAGCAGAAAGATTTGAACAGTCTTATACAAGTCTTAAGCATCATCTAACGTTATCCGCAGAATATACAACAGAAGGTGATATAAGTGGCTGATTATAGACACAAAATAGACTTCCTGAAAAGAGTAGAAGGAAGAGATGAATACGGAGAACCTGTGGATGATTGGGTACCTTTTAAAACTGGAATATGGGCAAGTAAGGATCCTTTACTTGGTAATGAATTCTTTGCAGCTATGACGGTAGATAATAAAGTAGAAGTTAAATTTAACATGAGGTATATTCCTGGAATAACTTCTGAAATGAGAATTAAACATGGCAATGAAGTATATGAGATTATCGGAGAACCTATAAACGTAAAGGGATTAAATAGAGAATTATTATGTTATTGTAGGTTGGTGAAATAAAATGCCATTTAATTTTAAAGTAGAAGGTATGGATAAGCTNNAGGAATGAATATAGCTTTAAAAGATTCAAAAGCAAATGCACCATACGATACGGGAATGTTGAAAAAAGGTATCGTAATGAAAGGCGAACGAGCCAGAGCAAAGGGCAAGAAAGTATATAGAATCGTCTTTGATAGAAATATGAATGATGTATTTCAAAAACCTAACAAAGAAGGTAAAGTTACAGGTTACTATCCGATATCGCAAGAATATGGATTCTTTGCAAAGAATGGAAGATATATACCAGGATATCGTTTCATCCATGATAGCTTAATTGATAACACGTCTAAAATAGAAAAAACTATAGTATCTGAAATGCAAAAGAGAATAGATATTGAAATAATGAAAGCGGGGTTAAAGTAATGGAAACAGCGCTAAGATATGAACTGGTAAAAGCAATACCAGAACTGAGCAATCAAATATACCCTACAAACGCACCAGAAGGTGCTACTGGTCCATACTTAGTATACGCGAGGATTAGCACAAAAACAATAAAAACCCTTGAAGGATTGACAGATAAAGAATCAATTTCTTATATGTTTTCTATTATGGCTGTAAAGTATTCTGATATGGTAAGAATTAGAAAACAAGTAACTGATTTATTAAAAGGAATGGCACAGAGAGCTATAGGGGCACAAGGGATATATATTGAGGATATAGATATAAACAATATAGACGAGCAGTATGAACATGAACTTAAAGTGAACAGAGGGATTATAGATTTTACAATTTATTTTGAGGAGGTAAAATAATATGGGTAAAGCAACAAGAGCGTTAGGTACAAAATTATCCAAAGGCACAGAAGCGCCTATGGATATTGCAGGACTAACTTCTATTGGTGGAATAGAGATTGAAGCAGATACTGTAGATACTACCACATTAGATTCTGATGGGGGTTATAAAGAGTTTATAGGTGGATTTAAGGATGCAGGAGAAGTGCCTATAGAAGGTTTTTTTGATCCTGGAAATACAGGACAGGTTGAAATGCAAA
>DHER01000065.1 GCA_002399975.1 Firmicutes bacterium UBA4845
CGAATTTTTATTCAGCCTCGAATTATAAAATTTAGCACTGCTATTAATTACTCCCCCTCTTATTTTTTTAGATTATTGAAGTACTCTAAAACTTTCCCTTCAATTTCAACATTATTCATAAATTCATCAATACTAATTACAGGAACTTTTGCTCTGTTTAAAATCCTTTCAGATAGTTCTTTTGAAATAAAAATAACATCACATTGATTTGAGCAACAAGTATCAACATCTCCACAAAATACTTCGGCTTCTAAGTTGTGTTTTTTAAGTATACCCTCAATATTCATCCTTAGCATTAACGAAGACCCGCATCCAAATCCACAAACTGTTTGAATTTTTGGTACAACCATCCCTTCCTCATACCTCCTCGTATAATAAGGTTATAGTTGGCGTTTGCAAAACGCCTCACCCCGCATAAAATCAGGGCTTTAGAATACTTTTATCTATATAACTCCTCACCAAAACGTGGTAAAATTAAATTGTATAGATTAATAATATCGCATAATAGAAAGGAGTTATTTGCTAATGTTAAAATCGAAACAATTATCTATTGCGGATATTTATTCCGACTGTACCAACTCATTTGATAACGATAAATATCATTTCCTCGAACTTCTGGAAAATAACATTGATCTCGATGAATTGATACCGGCCAATTTTCCAATTCATTTTTATTCATCGGTTGGTAGACACCGAAAGTATCCCCTTATTGGCTTCATATGGTCCTTGCTGATTCAAAGAATTTTCTCAATTCCTACTGATCGCTTATTGATCATATTCCTTCAGTACTCCAGAGAACTTCGTGAGTTTTGTGGTTTCTCTAAAGTGCCTGATGCTTCAAAGTTTACTCGTTTTAAACAGGACTTCTTACCAGATTTGCAGTCCATGTTCGATAAACTTGTTGATATTACAGAACCTATATGCCATCAGATTGACAACAACCTTGCTTCCATGCTTGCCTTTGATACCTCTGGTATTGAAGCCTTTGTAACTGAAAATAATCCAAAGTATGCAAACACAATTATCAAGCAACTTAAGTCATATAAAAAAGCATTTAATCTAGATGATTCCTATGATCCTTATAAGACTGCCTATAGTTCTATGCCTTCTCATGCTGCTGCCAATCCTGCAATTAAGCAACTCTACATTAATGGACATTTCTGTTACGTATATAAGTTTGGTATGCTTACCAATGGACTTGGTATTGTCAGGGATATTACCTTTTACAATCAAAAATTCATCGATGCACACCCTGACCTGGTAGTTAAAAAAAAGTCTGATTCTCCTGATGAAGATAAATCACTAGGAGACTCAAAGGCATTATTCCCTGTATTAAAGGACTTTTTTGAAAAGCATCCTTTCATTCAGCCGTCTACCTTTTTAGGTGATTCTGCATTCGATACTATCCTCACGTATCCTTTTTTGCTTAATGATTGTCATTTTGCCAAAGCCTACATTCCTCTTAATACAAGGTCTGGAATTAAAAATCAAGATTACACTATTAATGAAGATGGCATACCTTGTTGTCCAAATGATCCTAAGCTTCCATTAAAACCAGAGAGTACCTCCAAATTACGAAATGGTGTACTTCGATATAAATTTGTATGTCCCAAAGTGAAATGGGTATCCGTTAATGGTGCTAAACATAAACGCCAATGTTACTGTAAAGAACCATGTACAGATTCGCCCTGTGGGCGAATGGTATATGTTTACCCTGAAAAAGACCTTAGAGCATATCCCGGAACTATCCGTGGAACTCAAGAATGGGAAAACACTTACAAAATTCGTGCTGTAGTAGAAAAATCTATTAATCACTTTAAAGATAGCTTCTGTCTTGCTGGCTGCAGAACACAGAATGAAAGAACTCTCCATGCGGATTTGTTGCTATCTGGAATCACTCAGTTAATCACTGTAATCCTTGCAGATAAGATCCATCAGCACAAATATATCAGAAGTTTAAAACCACTTATTGCTTAGGTTGTATTTAATATGTCTAATTTAATTAGTTTATTTGTTATATCTTTTTTCAATAATAGATCGTAATCCATTCTAAAACAGTTCTTTGATGCTTTAAAAAAGTCTGCCTTTAAATTTTGGCCTTTTCTATCTCAATTTAAAAATTCATTTCGCAATTACCTATAAGGTTATAGTCAGTTAAATGACTGCTATAAACTTATTTATTTTTATTTTACTTAAAAGTTCGTAAGTTGTCCAAACTATTTAAGGGACCTAAGGGATAGACTATATAAACATACAGTCCGTTTTGACTGTATATTTATTAAGGTTACCTTTTTTTTGAAAAATTATTTCATTTTCTTCTTAACATATTATCAAATTGCTTAGGGTACTTCAAAGTTTATTTCTTATACTATATATCCTTTTCAACACTAATCTAATAATTCCCGCTAATTTGTTAAAGAAGTTTTAATTTTTCTATCAATTTATTAAAATTTCTTAATAGTTTCAAATAAATATTACATCTAATCGTGCTAGAGAAATAAAAAAAGCACACCTACAAAGTTTTTGGTGTACTTCCATCTTAACTGCTTTTTTATAAATTACTTTTTAATATACTATTCTAGTTAATACTGTATAAATCATATCATGCCTATAATTTCTGACCTGTGGGCAGTAGTTTATATGAATTATGAATAATTCATTAATAGCGATACTATGTTTAATATATTCAATTGGGAATAGATAAAATAATTTACTTAAAATAATAGGTATACCTATGGCTGATACTCATCTACATCTCAATTTGAAGGTAATCTTATCATGAGGTAGTTATCCAGTTTATCCTTTCGCTGTCCAGGATACTTCTTATGGCATACCTTCATAACATCCTCAAGTATTGGTCCCATTATTACTGATCAGTTCCTGTTTCTGCCTCATCAAAAAGAAACATTTGCCCCTTGATTCCAAGAACTTTTGGTGTCTCCAAACTTTTTCCGTATAGTTTTTTCGCCAAGTAAGCTACTGTCTCATGCAGATTCTTATGTTTGAATTAGAAATGTCTAAAATCTCTTAAGAACTTTAAGTTACTTTAGCATTCCTGTGTTATATTGGAGATTATTCCACCGATATGTGGTGTTACAATCCATCTTTTTATTTGGCGCTTACATATTACTGATCCTTTCTAAGTAAAATAGGCACAGTTAAATCAATATGAATAAAATTTTGAAGCATTAAAAGACTCAAGCCATATCTTTATGCTAGCTTGAGTCTTTTAATATTATATATTGTGCCCCAACATTCAACAATAAATTAACTTGTTCTAGCTATTATCTTTAATTAGCATTTTTCATATCTAACTTATCTTCGGATGGCAACTCTTTTACCATTTCCCCGCCTTTACCTTCAAAAACCCTTCCCCAACCTGATAAACAAGCAATTAACATTATAAACCATAATGCCCAACAATAAAATGTTGTAAAGAAAAGAGATGAGGGGTCAAGGGGAGTTATAAAGGAATATGTTGAAGATACACTCTTCATAGTTCCAACTAACAATAATACACATCCCCCATATGGAACAAAGAAGGGGAATGAGCACACAGCTGCACTTAAAATATCAGCTCTCCTATAGGGATGAAGTTTATTCTTCTTTCCTATAGCATTTACAAATGGAGCAACACATATATTTGCTATTGTGTTTATAGCAGCTATTAATATACCAAAAATAGTTGAAAGTATGAATATAGAAAGATCAGCACCTCTTGGAGTCTTTATAACCTTTTCATTTAGCCAATCAACGGTTATTTCCATACATCCACTTTCAATTAATAGATTCCCCATTGCAACTACTACCATCAACAATATACAAACAGTTGTCATTCCTGCAACTCCATCTGGAATAGCTCCAGTAACAGCACCATTTTCAATTGCTATTAAATCTGAAAATGTAAATAATCCTGCTGGTAAACCAATAATTATAGAAGCAATAATTCCAACTGTTATTGCAGTAAAAATACTTTTACCTTTAACTGCTAAATATATAACAATAGCAGTCGGTATTAATAGTAATAAACCCTTTGGATTTGTATATTTTGTAAGTATATCCTCTGCTGCAACTGTACTTTGAACAGAAGAAGCTCCTCCAAAAATACCAAACAATACTATTGCAATAATACCTGCTGTTATCGCATACTTAGACCTGCTCTTAACCACTCCTCCTATTTCAGCACTACCATCTTTATTTGTGTATTCTTGGCTTGTGGCTGATATTATTGTAGTATCAGAAACAGGAGCAAGATTATCACCAAAAGCAGCACCACTTAAAATAGCTCCACCTAAAACTGCAGGATTACATCCTAACAATAACCCTGCAGGATATATAATAAATCCCATTGTAGCTATAGTACCAAAACCTGTGCCTGTAGCCACAGCGAATATTGCTGAAAATATAAAAGCTACAATAGTAAACCCTGCACCTCTAACTCCGAGTTGAATACTTAACCATACTAATCCCTCTACTATTTGACCACTCTTTAAAATGCTTCCATAAATACCTACTACTAGCCATATCAATACTGCTGTCATACCGACATTAGAGCCTAATCCCTTTATAATAACATTCCAATACTCTTCTTTATCTTTTGCAAAAAACATTCCGACCATTAATCCTAATATAGCTGATCCAATCATCATATTTAAATCTGCTGCTTTTAAAAAGGATAAAGTAATTGTTATAACTATAAATATTAGAAATGGAATTAAAGCCATAAATTGGTTACCCTTAAACTCTAATCGCTTATTTTCATTTTCCATATTATTAAACCTCTTCCCTAATTATTAATTACAAAGGTTCTGTCATAATATAGTTATGTGTCATTATGTTATATTTTTTCATTGTAGTTATTAAAGTAATAATAACTCACCCGTCCAAAATAATATTATTTCTATCAATTATTTTGTTTTTTTTGCCTTTCAAGCATAATATCTAATATTACATTATTTGTTTCCAACATGCCTGGCGAAGCTATCTTTCCTATGTTTTGCATTGTCTCTTCAACAGTATATCCAACAATGCCACTATCATCTGGTATACGAATATTTTTCAGAGAAAATAGTGCTGCTTGAACAGCAGCAGCTGCTGCTGTGATAGCTTTCAGTGTACATCCATAATTGCCACCATCGCAAATTACCCCAGTTATATTACAAGCCATATTTTTGATAGAATAACCTATTTGTGTAGCATTCCCTCCAAGCAAATAAACAACACCTGCACTTACAGCTGTACCTGCAGCAACAGCACATCCACAAAATGCTGATAATCTGCCTGAAAAAGCTTTAATATAAATTGTTACTAAATAACTTAATGCTATAGATCTAATTAATCTTTCTTGATCTATGTTTTCTTTTTGAGCTATAGCAATTAAAGGCATGGTTGCAATTAACCCATGGTCACCACTACCACAAATAGACATAGCAGGCTTTGCAATTCCACCCATACGAGCATCAATTGCATATGCAGTATACATTTGAGCATAACTTATAATATCATCACCTATTCTTTTTTCTTGTACCATCTCATATATTGCTTTTCCCAATCCCATAGCAGGACCGCTCTTGCCTGCTTCTGCGAGTTCATTATTTAATTCAACTGCTTCGGAAATAAATTTTATATCATCAATAGGTACATTGTTAACAAAGTCTATAATATCTGCCAATTTTATATTTTTAACATCAAATTTCTCTGCTTCTTCATTCTCATCTTTTTTTACTGCTTGAAAAATAGTCTTGCCATTAGATTCAACTAATACTATATTGGAATGTGTATTTTTTATTACAGCTCTTCCAACGCCTCTATCTGTTTCAACCTTCGCTTCTATATATAAATCTACTAACCCTTTCTTAAAACTAACTTTCGCAACTTTTTTCTCATTTAACTGTTTTGCTTTTTCTATATCTTCAGTTTTTATATTTTCTAAAACCTTCATGCCTAAATCAGGATCCCCTGCAATTGCTCCTAAAAGTGCAGACATTTCATTCCCTTGTTGATCGGTACCAGGAATAGCACAAGAGAAGCCATTTTTAAATACACCCTCATCTGTAACCACATTAATGTTTTTGATTTTTCCTCCAATAGCTTGGTATGCCTTGGCTGTAGCTAAAGCTATAGCTGATGGCTCTGTTACACCTAAAGCTGGAGCCATCTCATTTTTAATTAATTTAACAAAATCATTCATTTTTGTACTAGACATATTTTCTCTTCCTTTCTAAATAATTTTATTACTTGTTACTTAAGCAATAAATTTTGGCTTATTTTATTAGTAAGTCTTATAAAAATAAATTTATACAACGCAATAAAATATTAATATTATTGTATAAATTGAGGTAGACTATTTTTGGCCTTTTCACCTCCTTGAATAATATTGAACTTAGCTGAAATGTTTTGAAATATCTAAAAAGGATATTATAATATAATGCGCTTTTACAATTTATCAATACGATAAAGCATATAGCTACCTAACTTTTTTATTTTGATGTTAATTAAAAATGTTATTGCATTGTATTATAAAATAATAACGTTTTGGATTGTTATTTAAATCGGTTTTGAGAATTGATTTCTTCTAAATAGTTGTAGATAGTATACTTAGAAATATTTAAGTTTTTTGCTACATAACTTGCAATCCCTTTTATATCAAATAAATTCAGATTATTAAGATATTAAGCGATTTTTAGTTTGTCCAAACTTCGGGGGTTAATCCAGTAATATAGTTTAAAACATTTTTTATTGTCGTCGTTTTTTTAATTAGCTCTAACAAAAAATCTGTTGCTGATACACCCACATTTCGTCCAATTATATGTCCATTTTAAATTGCAACTATAGAAGATTCAAAGTTACTGATATCATGTAAAACAATTTCATAATTATCTCCAGAATTTTCACCTAATCCATCAACAATGGGTATAATCATACATTTCATTTTCTTTTTATTTTGTTCTTGGCATATTACCAAATTGCTTTCTAATTTGCTATATTACTTTTAAATAAATGTCTAAAACCCTACTCATTTATTAGTGAATAAACTTCCTGCACACTTTTACAGGATGCAATCCTATCGATCATTCCATCTGTCATCAATTTCTCAGCTACTGCCCTTAAAACACTTATATGTAAAGTATTGTCAGTACATGCCATACACAAAATTACTTTTACAGGGTCATTTTTTGAACCGAAATTTACCGGAGGCTCCAATGTAATAAGGGACAACCCATTTTCCAGCACCTCTGGTGATGGCTTGGCATGAGCCAACGCAAACCCGAGTGCTAGAACCATATATGGGCCCATATCAATAACAGCTTTAATCATATCATCAATATATTTTCTTCTTATCTTTTTACTCCTTAGCAATAAACTACCTGATACCTCTATTGCTTCTTT
>DHER01000094.1 GCA_002399975.1 Firmicutes bacterium UBA4845
CTTAACTCGTGCGTTTGTCGTGGTATTTTTTATTTGCCACGCTAAATGCAAGTTAAAATGAAACACTTATTTATTTGTAATATTTTTCGGTATTGCATATCAATTATTTCCATAGCTTTCTTCTAATTTTAAAGTATCACGGCCATCAATTTCAACCTTTGATATTCTATCAAACTTTTTTTCTATTTTACCGGATGTAATATGAATTTTGTCCACATCGTCAGAAACCTTTTTAATATCTTTCGCAAGTGAATCCCACCTGTCTTTGTAAAGCCTGAATTCCTTTCCAAGCTTGTTAAGTTCTTCGTGAATTATACCTGCATATTTTTCTCTCTCCATGTTTCTTAATACAACCTGCACGGTGGATAAAATGGACATTAGCGTAGTTGGGGAGGCAATCCATGTTTTTTTAGTTGCGGCATAATCTATCAAATCCTGATGGTATGCATTTATTTCCGCAAAAATAGCTTCCGCCGGAAGAAACATTATTGCTTGTTCAGATGTTATACCTTCGATTATGTATTTTGAAGAAATATCCTTAATATGTTTTTTTACATTAACTTTGAATTCTCGTTCGCATTTTTTTCTTTCTGATTCAGGAATTGACTTGTCAATCATGCGCTGATAATTTTCCAGTGGAAATTTCGAATCAACGCATATCATTCCTACAGGATCCGGAATATATAATGCAGCATCAACTATAGTACCGTTATCTAGTTTTTTCTGCAGCTCATAAATTTTATTATTATTTTCGCCAAAGACCGCCGCCAATATATGATTGAGCTGTACCTCCCCGAATGTACCCCTGCTTTTTTTGTCTGTCAAAACATCCTGCAGTGACACTATGTCCGTTGACAGGCTATCTATTTTTTTCTGTGCCTCATCTATCTTTGAGAGCCTTTCCAATATATTAGCAAATGTCTTGTTTGTTTTTTCAAATCCTTCGTCCAGCCTTTCCTCCACGCGCATATTGATTTTATCTAAATTTGTGCTTACCTTTTCATTCAGTGAAAAAAAATTTTCATTCAATACTTTAGATGTCTGCCCGCTGAAACTTGTAAACGCTTCCGTCATTTTTTTTGTATTGTTTTCAAGTCTTTCAACAGTTTCAAGCTTGTCGGTAAGTATTTCTTTGAGCTGTTTTTGCTCTGAATCCGATATTTTTTTAGAAATTGAATCTATTAAGTACAAATTATTTTGTCCCAAATTTAATTTCATTTCAGAAATTACATGGTTTTCTGTTTCTTTTTTTGATGATTTAATCAATAAAATCACATTTATGACTATCAAAATTATTAAAAGAACAATTATCAAGATTTCCATATGATGCCCTCCCTGTTTCATAATAAATTACAGACTTAATATACTTGTCCACTAAAATTTTCAAAAAAGAACGCCGTAAAGCGGCATTCTTTTTTACCTAATTAGATAAGGGTCTCTTTTACAAGAATTTCTGCTATTTGAACTGCATTTGTAGCCGCACCTTTTCTTATCTGGTCTCCGCAGCACCACAGCACAAGTGAATTTTCTTTGCTTATATCTTTTCTGATTCTTCCCACATATATTAAGTCCTGGTCTGATGTATCCAGCGGCATAGGGTATTTTTCATTTGCCAGATCATCAATTAGCTTTACTCCTTCTGCTTTTGCAATAAGTTGTTTTGCTTTTTCAGGAGTTATTTCTTTTTCTGTTTCTATAGTAATTGATTCAGAATGACTCCTGTAAACAGGAACTCTTACACAAGTACAGTTTACCTTTAAATCCGGATTGTGGAATATTTTCCTTCCTTCATTCTGTAATTTCATTTCTTCCTGAGAATATCCCATTTCATTAAAGCTTCCTATTTGAGGTATCACATTGTAAGCAATCTGGTATTGAAATGTTTCTATATCTATGGGACTTCCTTCACTTATATTTTTTATCTGTTGGTCCAGTTCCTTCATTCCGTTGATTCCAGCTCCTGACACCGCCTGAAATGTTGAAACAATCATTCTGTTAATTTTAGCATATTTATTCAGTTCGTTCAGTGCCGTAAGAGCAATAGTCGTTGAACAATTAGGATTTGCAATTATACCCTTGTGTTTTTTTACATCTTGCCCATTTACTTCAGGCACTACCAATGGTACACCGTCTTTAAGCCTAAAAGCCGAGGAGTTATCAATAACTACAGCACCTGCTTTAACTGCAGCCGGAGATAAAGCTTCGCTAATATTATTTTCCGCTGCACACAAAACAATATCCATATTTTTAAATGAATTTTCTGACGCTTCCTCAATAATGTATTTTTTCCCTTGAAATTCCACTTCTTTGCCTGCGCTCCTGCTGCTGGCCAAAAGTTTCAATTCCTTGAAAGGGAAATCTCTTTCTACAAGAACCTTAAGCATTTCCATACCAACAGCACCTGTTGCTCCTAATATTGCCACATTGTACTTTTTCATAACTCTCCTTCTCCTATACATTATTAGTTTAAAATATTATATGAATTAATTTTTTATTATACACCCTTACGGTATTTTTTATTGATTGCTTTCAGGAACATCAAATTTCGGTTTTATTTTCCATATATTATGTTCTTTCAAAGCATCCCACTTTACATTGTCTTTTTCAACTACCTGTTTTGCTTCTCCGTTCCCAACTTCAACCTTATAGTATAAATCAACTGAAGCCAAGTTTCTGTCAGTCGGGTCTACGGTATAACCGTAAATCTCGTAGCTTAACAGCTTAACGTTGGAAACAGCCTGAAGCTGAGCATATTCGTTAAAATCTTCCAACCTGTCGGCAACAGGTGACATTAAATACATATAACTGTACCTGCCCTGCTGCATACCTGACAAATATTTATACGCAGCATCTGCAGGAGATTTTTCCTTATAATCCAATTCACCTTTATCTAATGGATATGTCGTCACTACTTCAGTCTCTGTAGGCATAAAAGAATAGGGATCATACTTATTAGCCGGATTCCATACCATATATTCCGTAATTCCAAGTTCTTTCGCAGCAATTAACTGATCTCTTATCTTCTGTGGCCCATATTCTATACCTGCCCAATCAAAGTCCTGAATCCATGGCCTTATTACAGGTGGTATTTTCATTGAAGCATTTTTCTCGACTGCTTCTTCCATGGCTCCCTTAACAACAAGGTACGGATAAGCGTTTGGGTTATCTAAATTGTACCATCCTTTAGAATAATGGCTGGGATAAACCATAGGAGCCAAATTATCAACATATTTCCCCATGAGAATCCATGTTTGACCTATATCATCAGGATAATCATCCCATGTACTCGTAGTAATGCCGAACACATCCGCGCCTAAATTCACATTGTAGGGTTCCAACTCTTTTCTTGTGTATTGAAGAAATTCTGCAATAGCTTCATCTTTGTCTTTTCCGTTTTTGCCCGGGAATTCGGTAATAGGGTTATATTTTTTCGCCCCGTCGGGAAATCTCACATAATCGAATTGAATTTCATCAAATCCTAATAAAGCAGCTTCTTTTGCAATTGCCACATTGTAGTCCCATACATATTTGTCGAAAGGATTGATCCATGGTATGTTCCCGCTGTTAGGATCAAGCCATGTACCACCTGATTTAAGCTGTATAGAATGTTCAGGGCTTTGCATCGCAAAATTCTTATCTTTAAATGTAACTATCCTTCCTATAGTGTAAATATCATAATCCTTTAAAACCTGAAGAACACTCTTAATGTCTTTTATGGGAACGGCGGTGTCCTTATTTAACTTCTGTACAACTTCCACATTGCTGTTATAAGTTATAAACCCGTTATCATCCTTGACATTAATAACCACTCCGTTAATTTCTGTTCCAACTGCAATTCCCACAATTTTTTCAAACGCATTTGCCTTTTCCGCTTCCGGCAGAAGTTCTTTTGCTTTATTGGTGTCATTTTCAGCTAATGCCTTAACATATGCACCATAGGCATCTATATTTTCTTTATTTAAGGAATTGCCTGCCGTATATCCTGTAGCATACAATGCTCTGACTTTAAGGCTTTTCCTTTCTTGTTCTTCTCCCACCGGCACTAATGGAACATAAAATTCACCCAGTTCTTCCCGACGTTTCTTTTCTAAGCTTTCTCTTTCTACTAATTTATTTTCTATTTCATCAATTCCCTTTTCTTCATCTGAAGGCTGAGAAGGAATAATCTCCGCTGCAGATTCACCTTCTTTGTCATTGGGTATGGGCATGTTTGCATTGACCTGAGCCGTACAACCTGCCGGCATCGCTGCCAGTAACAGTAATATTATTGCCTTTTTTGCCTTATTGAACATTAAATCCTCCTAATGTAATTGTTAATATGTAAGCCCTACCCCACATTGCGCAAAATTAAATTAATTTCGTCAAATAACTTTAATTTTATAATGATTCTACCATAATTATATTTCACATTCAATAAACAATGCATAAACTTTCATGCCTCACAACTTGTAATATTTAACAAAACACATATTCAAAACACAAATAAAGTCTTTATTTACATTATTCAGTCTCGCTATATACATAATAAAAAATTATTTACTTGACTTTAATATTCGTAAATTATATAATTTTTGTAGTAAAGTATAAGGAGGTTTTTATGCTAACTGCAATAGTAGGAATCAATTGGGGAGATGAAGGCAAAGGCAGAATGGTTGATTTGCTGTCTGCTGATTATGATGTTGTGTGTCGTTACCAGGGTGGTAACAACGCAGGCCATACAGTTGTCAATGATTCGGGTAAATTTGTACTTAACCTGCTTCCGTCAGGTATATTAAGACCCGGAGTAGTAAATATAATGGGAAACGGTATGGTTATCGATTTAGAACACCTCCACAGGGAAATTAATAATTTAAGAAATTCCGGCATTAAAATTACACCTGATAATTTAAAAATCAGTAATAAAGCAATTATATGCCTTCCTTACCACGTTAAGCAAGATATATTGGAAGAAGAACGTTTGAAAGACATGAAATTCGGTTCCACAAGAAGGGGGATCGCTCCTGTTTATGGTGACAAATATCTCAAAAAGGGCATTAGGATGGGAGACTTGTTAAATAAGGAAGCCTTGAAAAAACGTGTAAAACAGGTAGTAGAATGGAAGAATCTAACAATATCCGGAGGATATAAATCAATAAAATTTAATGCTGAAGATATGTACAACTGGTTATTGAAATATGGCGAAGAACTTAAGGACTATATATGCGACGTCAGCCTGTACCTTGTCGGCTGCGTGAATACAGGGAAAAAAATTATGTTTGAAGCACAGCTGGGAGCGCTTAAAGATATAGATTTTGGAATTTATCCATATACGTCCTCATCATCGACCATTGCTTCCTATGCTCCTATCGGCGCAGGGATTCCAGGACAGAAGCTCGACAATACTATAGGAATTATGAAGGCTTATTCTACATGTGTAGGTGAAGGACCTTTTACATGCGAAATGTTCGGAGAAAAAGCTGAGGCATTAAGGAAAGCCGGCGGTGAATACGGAGCTGCCACAGGACGCCCCAGAAGAGTCGGACCTTTTGACATTGTTGCGTCAAAATACGGCGTAAGAATACAGGGAGCAGATGTTTTAGCTTTGACGAAGCTTGATGTTTTGTCATACATGGATAAAATCCCTGTTGTCACAGCATATGATATTGACGGCAAAATTACCGGAGATTTCCCTACAGGCGGGGAACTTGACAAAGCAAAACCTGTCATAGAATATATAGAAGGATGGAAATGTGATATAGGAAAATGCAGAAAGGAGTCTGACCTTCCAAAAACCGCTTATAACTATATTAAATATATTGAAAAGAAAGTCGGATGCACCGTAAAATATGTATCTGTAGGTCCTGAAAGGGAAGATTACCTTATAATGAACGAATAATAAATAATTAATAATGAAAGCCAAAATAAAAATTAAATATTCATAAATAAATCAGTATTAGAAAGCAACATGCTGCGACTGTTTATTTATTTAATTTAAGCTTTGGCTTTATATTTTCTCCGTAGAAAGTTATAAATATAGTGAACGCATAGTCATAAATAATGAACAAAGCCTGAGCCGCAAGTATCATCCACCATTTAAGCTTAAGCGGTATAAATAATTTTACCGTAAAATACATTGCGGCTAAAGCTATGTTAAAATATATAAGTTTTAAGGAATACAACATTGTTTTATTATTAATCTTTAATTCCAGTATATGTTTCACTATGCTGTAAAGCCCAAAAAAAATTATATATGTAATGAATTCAATTTTATTAAATGTCAAAAAAATGCCAAGAATACATGATGCTGCATAAAATGCGATACCGCTTTTGCCGCCAAACTCGACTATTACAACACCTATAACCAAGGCTGCAGCTGCAAATAATATAATTGTATTGGTTTCTATTACGGAAGAAAGTATTATAAAAATCTGATTTAGCCCAAGAAGAACTCCTAAATATGCAACATCCTTGCTTTTTAGCAGCATGAAATCAGATCTCCTCCCATGGATTCGCAGCAGCAATCCGCGCAAATAAGCTGAGTACAGCAGTCTACACTTGAATTGCCGCCTCCGTAATTATATGCTCTTTGCCTGTACGTATTCTGCATATTTAAAATTTGATTTAAAAAATTATTATATTCAGAATTTCCCGGATCCATTCTGACGGCATTTTGAATATACTGCACTCCCTGCCCTATAGAACCCATGTTAACATAGCACACACCCATTAAGTAATTCCACTCTGCATTTCTTACAGACATGCTGTTCAATGTTCTTACTGCATCACGATACCTGCCGGTCTGAATTTGCTGTCTTATACTGTACAAATTGCCTGAGCCGCTGTTATAGGAACCTTGATAATATCCTTCTGCTTTTCCGTTCATTATTTCATCATATGCCCATTGGATTTCCTTAAATTTTTCTTCCGCTAAATCCTTAAGGGGGTTATTTTGATTCACGTCAGGGTGATATTTTTTTGCTAACTTTCTGTATGCACTCTTTACTTCTTCTTTAGAGGCACCTCTTTGTAAACCCAGCACTTCATATGGGTCTTTCATTTGTATTTCTCCTTTTGTTCATTTTATTCAAGATCCCGGAATATATTATGTTGTCAATTATTCCCTTATCCTGCACAAGAGGAAGTTTTTCCATTTCATTGCTTAAAAAAGATAGATTAAGCATTAACAGATCCTTTGCATATTTCTCCTTATTTTCTGTTTTTAGGTTGTTGAACGGATTGTAGGAATTGTGTTTACTGTCTTTCTCCATATCCTCGTAAGCATCCAAAAAATAAATCAGCTTACCTAAATAAAAACCTGTCTTTCTTAAATTTTCTTCCCATTCATCCTTTCTGAACAGAAATATTTCCTCCATTAAATGTCCGAATTCATTTGAAACAGCATCCATGTCATCTACAACATTTTTTTCCAATTCAGATATGTTATAAAGCCTTTCTCTGACTATTATAGACTTTTCCGGCATCCGATCCACAGATGCTTTAAATTTTCCCGTTAACAATTTCATTGCTGCCAGCGACTTTAGATCCTTATCATCCTTCCAATTATCAAGCATGTTGTAGTATGAAAGAATTATATTTACAGAGGCTGCATACTCTGTTATTTCATTTTGTATAACAAGCTGTTTCTTACCCGGATGTACTATACATCTTTCATTATACACTTTATTTTCAAGCTCATATAAAGAACTTAAAAATAATATAAGAAACGCCATATCGTAATTCAATGTCATTCTTGATCTGCTGCCATAATCGTTTTTAAGGTATTTGCACAAACCACAGTAATATCCCTTATAGCTATAGTACTCCTTAAATTTTAATTCCATTTTGTTTATTGTTACGTATCCAAACATGCTTCTCTCATTTCTATATGTTACAACCATACTAATTGTATCAGCATTGTTTTATTTTATCAATAAAAAATTAATTGACGGTAATCTTTTACATTATAATAATCAAAAAAGGCAGATTGCTTTTTTGATTTGCTATTCATCGTATTCGCCGTAAACCGGGAACTTTATTGTAATTTCAGTTCCTTTATGTTCTCTGCTTTTAAGTTGAACAGTTCCCCCATAAAGCTCGGTAATATGCTTAACAATAGAAAGCCCCAGGCCTGTTCCTCCTGTTTCTTTAAATCGGCTTTTGTCAACTCTGTAAAAACGTTCAAAAATTCTGTCCTGATGCTCTTCAGCAATTCCCACTCCTGTATCTTTTACTTTTATGGTTATAAATTTATTTGTTTTATTAATATAAATGTTCACTGAACCGTTATTTTTGTTATATTTTATACTATTGTCCACAAGATTGTACAAGAGTTCACTTATATAATTTTTGTTGGCCTTCATAAGTACATTTCCCGCCTGCAGATTCAATTTCACATTTAAGCTGTCGGCCTTCAATTGAAGAAGCGATATAACTTCGGTGGCTGTTTCATTTAAATTCACCAGACTGTCATCCTTTGAATCAGCTCCTTCTATTTTTGAAAGCCTTATTATGTCTTCAATCATAGCTATAAGCCTTAGACCTTCGTCATTAATCATACCACAGTATTTTTTTATGCTCTCCGGATCAGTAATCAGACCTTCTTTAATCATTTCCGCAAAACCTATCATTGTTGTCAGGGGCGTTTTTAATTCATGAGATACATTGGCAGAAAATTCGCTTCTCATGATTTCAGCATCTTTTTGTATTGTAACATCTTCTATTAAAATTAACAGCCCTGTAACATCCTGCTTTTGCTGTTCTATTACAGGACTGAAGTAATATCTGAAACACCTGTGGCCTGCAGCCATATCATAAACAATATGTTTATTCTGTTTTATGGATGCATCAACTCTCTTTAAAATTTCGAAATTCCTTGTAAGCTCCATTATATTTCTGTTATTATCCAAATTGAAGTTTTCGTTGCCTGCCATGCACTTGCCGCTGGCATTTATAGAAAGGATATGTTTGCAGCTGTTTATTAAAATAAAACCTTCTCTCATATTCTCCGTAATCATGCCTATAGTATCTCTCTCATATTTTAGCTCTTCAATATACCGGTTGATTTTAACTTTCTGTTCACGTATTTTGAAAGACAGCGGCTCAAATTCATCATAAATTTCAATGCGCTTGTTTTTCTCTCCTTCCAACATTTCATCAAGAGATTCAGCCATCTGGTTTACAGGTTTCATTATTTTCCTCGTAAAAGAATTTGCAGCAATGTATACCAATATCAGCAAACCTGCAAATAAAAACAAAAGCATCGGAGTCACACGTTCAAACATTGAATTAATACTATTAACTTTCCTTGATGCTCTCAGTACTTCACTATCGTTTATTTTCAAAGCATAATAATACATATCCGACTGCATCGTATGAGAATATCTTGTATTTTCCCCGATGCCATCATCAAATGCTTGAGTAATTTCCGGCCTGTCTTTATGATTTTCTGAAATATCACGGTTAGCCCAATTGTCGTAAACAACATCTCCTCTTTCATTTATAACTGTTAAGCGCATATCATAATCTACGGCATTTAATATTTTGTTTACTGTAGAACTTATCTTATCTTTGCCATTCCAGTTTTCAGATTCTGATGATAATTCAACTATTGTTTTCAGCTGATTTTTTACATCCAACACATAAAAGTCATAATAAACAAGCACCGATAATATAAAGGCAAATGCAGATGCAGTAACAGAAATAATCATTATTACTAAGAATAACCTTTTTTTCATGTCTGTTCCTCTAATTTATATCCAACACTTCTTACAGTTGCAATATAATTGAAACATCCTGCCGCATCTAACTTCTGCCTTATAGTTTTTATGTGCATGTCAACGGTCCTTGTTTCACCTTCATAATCATATCCCCATATTTCCAACAGGATTTTATCTCTTGATAAGGCTATACCCTTGTTCAGCATTAAATAATACAGAAGTTCAAATTCTTTGTAGGTAAATGTAATCAAATTATTATTGTAGTATGCCGTCCTCTTGTTATAATCCAAAACAAGCCCATTGTATTCCAATACATCTTCTTTGGAAGCCTTCCTGCCTGAACGCCTTAAAACCGCTTTGACTCTTGCCATAAGCTCCAAGACGCCAAAGGGTTTTGTCACAAAATCATCAGCTCCAGATTCCAAGCCTTTTACCTTGTCTAATTCCATTGATTTGGCTGTAAGTATAATAACAGGTATATAGCTGTAGTCCGAATTACTTTTTAATTCATTCAATATTGTCATTCCGTCTTTTTTCGGCAACATTAAATCAAGCAATATTAAATCAGGTATATTTTTTTTCAGTTGATCATAAAAACTATCTGCATCCTCAAAACCCAATACATGAAAATCCGCTGTTATTAAGGCCATCGTAATCAATTCTCTTATTCCGGCATCATCTTCAATGCAATAAATTAGCTTCATTTTAATTCTCCTAAATTGTTTTATGTTCACCTGTTATTGAAAATATAACCCACTCGGCTATATTTTCAGCATGATCCCCGATCCTTTCCAAATACTTTGCAATCATTATCAAGTCGATTGCTTGTTCACCATTTTCTGCCTTTTCCTGAATTTTTTCAATTAATTCATTTTTAATAACCGTAAACAATTCGTCTACTATATCATCATCACTGCACACTTCCATTGCCAGTTCTTTGTCCTTATTTACAAAGGCATCAATGCTCCTTTTAACCATACTTATAGCTGCATCAGCCATCTGCGGTATATGAACAAGGTCTTTTATATATACCTGATCAATCAGAAACCTGGAAATTTCAGCTATGTCACATGCATTGTCCCCTATTCTTTCCATATCGGTTATCATTTTAAGAGCTGTACTTATAACTCTCAAATCAGACGCAACAGGCTGCTGCCTCAAAAGCAGCTTTAGGCAATGTCTTTCGATAATCTTTTCCATATCATCAATTTCAATTTCCAAATCATTAACTTTTTTAATAAACTCCAAATCACGGTTAATTAAAACCTTTGCACTTAATTCAATGGAAGTCTCTATTAATCCTCCCATTTTAATCAATTCAAGATTTAAGTTTTCCAATTCATCGTCAAATTTATTTCTCATTTTTACCTCCCGGTCATATTATATATTATCCGAATCTTCCGGTTATATAATCTTCTGTTTTCTTATTTTTAGGCATTGAAAACAATTTTTCCGTCTTATCAAATTCCACTACCTCGCCTTGGAGGAAAAATCCGGTTTTGTCTGATATTCTTGTAGCTTGCTGCATATTGTGAGTAACTATTATTATTGTATAATTTTTTTTAATTTCCGTAAGCAAATCTTCTATTTTCATAGTAGAAATAGGGTCCAGAGCCGATGTGGGCTCATCAAGCAATATTACTTCAGGATTTACCGAAAAAGCTCTTGCAATACAAAGCCTTTGCTGCTGCCCTCCTGACAATCCCAATGCATTTTTTTTCAGTCTGTCCTTTACCTCATTCCACATAGCTGCGGAGTTTAGGCTTTGTTCCACAATTTCATCAAGCTTTGCCTTGGATTTAATGCCATGAGTCCTGGGTCCATATGCCACATTATCATAAATGCTCATAGGAAATGGATTTGGTTTTTGAAATACCATCCCAACTCTTTTCCTTAGTACCGTAGGATCCATTTCCTTATAGACATCAATATTATCCAAAAGCACTCTTCCTGTTATTTTAACTCCCTCAATCAAATCGTTCATTCTGTTTAATGATTTCAAAAGAGATGATTTGCCACAGCCTGAAGGCCCGATAAATGCGGTTATTTCATTTGTTTTTATTTTCATATTTATGTTTTTAAGTGCATGAAAGTCACCATAATATAAATTTATGTTTTCTATTTTTATTTTATCTTTATCACTCATTATTCAGCCTCCCAAACATGCCTGCAATTTTCGTTGCAGCAAAATTTACTAAAAATACAATCAATATCAATATTGACCCTGTAGCAAATGCCATGTCCCTGGAATGAGGAAGTCCTTCATTTGCCAGCATGTACATGTGAATTGCAAGCGTTCTTTGAGAAGCAAGTAAATTTAACGTAGGATCTTTCAAAACATTTGTCCCGCTTGTAAATATTAATGCGGCCGATTCTCCCACTATACGTCCTATTGCCAATATTATTCCTGAAAGAATTCCCGGCATAGCAGACGGAAGCACTACTTTAAATACGGTCCTTAATCTGGTTGCCCCTAAGGCAAGGCTTCCTTCCCTGTACATATCAGGTACTGCTTTAATTGCTTCCTCTGATGAACTTATTATGACCGGCAAAATCATGATTGATATTGTACATATACCAGACAATATTGAAGCTTTAAATCCGAAAGCATAAACAAACACAATCATGCCAAACAGTCCATAGACTATTGAAGGTATGCCGGCCAAAGTATCAACAGCAAGCCGTATAACCTTGACCGCCTTGTTTCCTCTTTTTGCGTATTCCGAAAGATAAATTGCACAAAACACACCTACTGGAACAGCAATAAGCAGAGAAATAACAATCATTTCAACTGTAGCAACCACAGAGGAAAAAGCCGAAAGAGTCTCTGAGTTATATTCGCCGAACAAAAATTCCATATTTATTTTAGGTATTCCCCTTATTAGTATAAATGACAGTATATATACTAATATTCCTACAGTCAATATACCACAGAACCACACTGCCGCCTTCAAGGCAATAGATACTGTTTTTCTTTTTCTCAAGTTTTTTTCATCGTCAACTTCTCTCATCTTGCCTCCTAGTTCCTTGCCGACTTTGATTTAATAAGGCTCAAAGCAGTATTTAGTATTACTATAAATACAAACAAGACTGCACCGGTTGCAATAAGCGATAATTGATGAAGCCCTGAAGCATAACTCATTTCAGTAACTATATTTGTAGTCATCGTCCTTATCGGTCTTAATAATTCTATTTTATCCAAAGGCATTGCTGAATTCCCTGCTACCATTACAACAGCCATTGTTTCTCCTGCAGCTCTGCCTATTCCGAGAATAATTGATGTCAGTATTCCTGACCCTGCTGCATGGACGACAACACGAAAAACTGTTTCTTCCTTGGTTGCCCCAAGTCCGAAAGAAGCCTCCTTATAGCTTTCAGGCACAGATCTCAAGGATGATTCGCTTATGGTTATTATTGTTGGAAGTATCATTATTCCCAAGATTATGGAAGACGACATTATACTAAAACCGTTCCCTCCGAAATACTCCCTCACAAAGGGAACAACTACCTGCATGCCGAAAAATCCGTATATAATTGACGGAATGCCTGCCAGCAAATTAACAGCAGGTTTAACGATCCTATAAATGTTCGGCGGGCAAAATTCTGCCAGGAAAATTGCACACAAGAGCCCTATGGGTACACCTAAAATAATAGCTCCTCCCGTTACATAAATACTTCCCACAATCATGGACAAAATTCCGTAGGAAGGAGGCACATTTGTAGGTCCCCACTTTTCATTTAAGATAAACTCCGAAAATCCTATTTCAGATATAGCCTGAAAACCTCTTAAAAAAAGAAAGAGACAGATGGCAATTACGGCTATGACTGAAACTGATGCAGACAAAAAGAATATTGCCTGCATTAATTTTTCATGTGCATTGTTATGTTTACTTATGTTATCCATTATTTAACTTCTATTTAGATTCTGGCCACTTGGTAATTTCACCAGTGTAAATACTTGTTACTACATCTGATGATAAATCATCAATTGGATTTTCATTATTTACAACTACTGCAATGCCATCAATTGCAAGTACGTATCTGTTTAATTGAGAAGCCTCGTCATCTTTTAGCTCTCTGGAAGACATTCCTACGTCATAGGAACCGTCAATAGCAGCTGTAATTCCTTGAGAAGAACCGTTTGACTGCATCTCAAATACTACATCTGGATTTAATTTAAAATATGCTTCCTGCCATTTTTCCATTAAAGGTGTTACGGATGTGGATCCTGCAACTTTGATTGTTCCGGATTTTCCTGAGCTAGTGTATTCCGCAGGTTCATCAATTTTAGATATATAATTCATCTCTTCGGCTATATCCTGTCCCTGTTTTGACTCAACAAAGCTTAAAAAATCTTTGACAAGATCAGTTTCAGTTCCTTTTGTAACTAAAATAAATGGCCTTGAAACCTTATACTCTCCGCTTTTAACATTTTCAACCGACGGTTCAACTCCATCAACCGATACGGCTTTGATCCTGCTGCTTACTGAACCTAAAGAAATATATCCGATGCCGTATTTATCTCCTTCAACTGCGGTTACAACTTTGTCTGTCGTATCAAATTCAAGAGCACCTGTTACAAGCTTATCAATTTCAGTGTCTCCTTCTTTTTGGATAATTCCCATTATTTCATGGAATGCTCCCCTTGTACCTGAAGCTGCATCTCTTGCAGCTACTGTTATATCCCTGTCATAATTAAAATCAGTCGCCTTTGACTTCTCAGCGTCTTCAGAACATCCGGTAAAAACTGAAGTAACCATAAATAAAGCTATAATTACTAAAAATAATTTCTTTTTTTTCATAAAGATTTATTCTCCTTTAGAATGATTTTCAACTTGTCTTAATATATACCATGCCGGTAAAGAAAAAACATTTTTTATGTAAAAAATATGTAAAGTCATTTCTTTATTATACTTTACATATTTATCACAATTATTAATTTAAATTGCAATAACACAATTTATGTTAATACAATACAAATTTTTATCGGCTTTATCGCTTTATCGGCTTTATCGACTTTTATTACATCCTTAAAGGATCTTGAATCTAGTAAAATCAAAAAATATTATTTTTATATTCTATATACAGCTTTCTGATTTCAGTTATTTTTTCATTCATTTGTTTTTGAAGATCGGAAGCTTCAGCATAATCACCCTTACTTAAAGCTGTTTTAATTTTGGTGAAAATGCATTTTTTTATCATACTATCCTTCATAAGCTCTGTTTTCAAATAAATAATTTTTTCCCAGTTTACAACATCCAAATCCGTAGAATGGTCATGCTCATTATGAAGCCTTACAAATGTTTTTAAAAGCTTAATATTATCATGGATTATTCTGCCACTAAGCTCATTTTCCCACTTCTGCAAGGTTGACTCTCTAAATGAATTAATTAGTTCATCTGTAAAAACATCCCCTGATTTCAATACTTGTTGTTTTAATTTGTTGGAAGAAAGTTCAATCAGATTTTCCCAAACTGTTTCCGGCGCCCGGCCATACAGCTTGTTTCTCTCTTCCCGGCTGTATTTTTCAAATACATCTTCTTCACTTCTGTATTCTCTGTATTTTTCAAGATAAACAGCATCTTCTCCGTATTTTTTTGATATTTCCTTTTCAAGGTCGTCACAGCTTAACATTGCTTCGATAACATTTTTGATTCCGTCAAGCATTGCCTGATAAGATGCAGCAAGAACCAGGTACGTGTTTGAATACGGATTTGGTGACCTTAATTCAAATCTTACCGCATCAGGGTTATCAATATCCCTTATTACTCCAATCAGTACCGAACGATTTCTTGACGGTGCTTCCTTTGTGCCTCCCAAGGATGTCACAATGCAGACAGGTGCTTCAAAACCCGGTTTTAATCTGTTAAAAGCATCATTTGTTGCAGCAACTATTGGATTTATAACCTCATAATTTTTTAACAGCCCCATTAAAGAACCGTAACCCAATTCGCTTAAATAATATTTCCTTGGATCCTTTGGAGCAAACAAATTTACCTTTTTACCGCTTTTGAGTTTAACTGCAGCGCCAAGATGAGTATGCTCTCCATTTCCAGCAACGCCTTCAATAGGCTTTGCTTTAAATAAAACTTCTAATCCGTAATGCCTGAACTGATCTTCAATTAACTCTCTTACAAATATCTCGTTGTCAGCTGTTTGAAGTGAATCCGAAAACCTCCAGTCTATTTCAAGCTGCTCCATTACATGTGTAATCCTGCCTGTTGAATCTATTTTATTCGCTATGCCTCCAACTTCTTTGTGAGCCATTTCAGGTTTTAAATCATAACATTCAAGCAGTTCCATAATTTTTTCAAGAACGGTTCTTACTGTACCCATGGTTCTTTTCCAGTACTGTTCCTTTAAAACCTGTGACGTGTGAAGTTCCTCAAAATCAGCTCTTTGCTCAGGTGTTTTAACCCACATTTCAAGTTCAGTAGCTGAAGTCAACAGCACTTCTTCTACATCTTCATACGAAAAACCCAAGGATTCAGAAATATTCGGATTATTTTTTAATATTTCTAAAATTTGAGATTTAAAATATAATTCAGCTTTTTTAAGAGTTGACCTTGAGCAAACCTGCTTCCCGCTGTGTATGATAAAAGAAGGGATTTTTAAAGTTCCTACAGGAAGTCCGTTTTCTTCTTTGTAATATTCATAATTATAATCTACAAACCAGTTGCAATCTAAATCAGGTAAAATATCAACCCTTGCATTGTTTAAATCAGCAATCCCTTGAAGTTCAACGCTTGATCCGTCAGTTTGTATTCCGTGTTTAAGCATTTCTTTCATATCTTTAATAAATAACCTTACAGGGATTTTTTCGTCCGTCCCATTGCCGCCGATATCAATACCCATAAAAGACACAAATTGTATTTCGGTATGCTCCTCAAGTATTCTTGTCAAATCTGAAATACCATGATACTCCGGCTTAATTGTATAAATCATATCACTCATTGTTCCCTCCTAAGTTACAAGTATTTTAACACATGAATTTTTATAGTGCAACAAAAAATATATGCCAAATAACGAAGTAATTATATAATTATATTCCTAACATTCGTGCTTTAGACTACATATATCTAAAAGCTCAGAAGGTTCATATATTAAATAATCAGGTCTATGCTTTTTCAGGCTCTCAACTGCATTGTAGCCCCAGGCGACTGAAGCGATATCAATGCCTGTATTTTTTGCAGCATTAATATCTCTGATTTCATCTCCAACATAAAGTAATTCGTCTAACTTAATTTTTTCTTTTTTTATTACTTTTTTCATTTTTGTTTCCTTGCCAAACATGGAGGAACTTTCAATAAAATCAAAAATATCAGCGTCGTGCTCTTTCAAAAATATCTCAACATTTATTTTTGAATTTGATGTAATGATTGCAGTCTTAATACCCATGTTTTTAAGACCTGAAACTATGCTGAACATATCAGGTTTGCAGGGATTTACATTGACAATATCCTGTTTTAATAATTTCTTACCCCTTTTAAGTAAAAATGGCAGATATCTTTTTTTAAGTTCTACATATGTCATTAATTCCCTGGCACTCATTTTTTTAATATGCCCTAATTCACCTATTGTAACATTTCTTAAGTTATATTTTTCAGATAATTTTTGATAAATAGCAAAATTTACTTCCTCTGTATCTGCAAGCGTACCATCAAAATCAAAAAATACGTATTTATATTTTACCATAATTCATCCTTGCCTGATTTATTCCAAGATTATACAACATAATTCAAATATATGCTTACACTATATTATATTTTATTTGTACAGTCAATTTTTTTATTTAAAAAAACTCCCTTAAAGGAGTTTTATACCGGCTATGATAATATTATTTGGGGAGGATCTGTAGTTTCCCCTGTTTTAGGATTTACAAAAGCAAGCCAGTAACCATATCTGCCTTTATATTCCTTGTTGGCATAGGACCAATTTTTAAATCCTGTTATTCCTTTGTAAGGCTGTTCTTCTCTTGTAAATTGTCCGGGTATCCCATATGCCAGCTTTGTAATATCCTCATTTTCAGAATAAATGCCAAAAATATAATGGCCGTATTTTTCCATAAGCCTGCTACATGTTGTTACACGGTTAGACATTGGATACGGATAATAAGAACTTATTATCTGGTTATAATAAGGCAGAAAACCATTCTTTACACCTGTCTTGTCATAAGGTATGTACCACCAGCCAAAATTCTTTATTTTAACTGACAGAGGTTCCACCTGTTTATAATCATTTAAAACACGATAGAGACTTTCGTCAAATTTATTTTTATATTTATTTGCTTGAGCCTTAACCTCTTCGTAATCAGCAGTTTCTTCCGAATCACTATTTTCCTGTCCTTCTACAGCATCTTCGTTAATGTTTATCGCTGAAGATACAGTTGTATTTTTAATTCTTTCATTTTTGGGAACAGACTCCTTTTTTTCTTCCTTTAATACATTATATTGTTCGGATTTATTTCCTTCTTTTATTTCTCTTTTCTTATTTTTAGTTGTTCCTTTTTTGATTTCCCCAACTTTTGTTTCTTTTTCCTCATCTTCTTTTTTATCTTCCTTTACTTCTTCTTTTACTTCTCTCTTTTTATCTTTCATTTCTGCTTTTTTATATTCTGTTTCTTCTTTCTTACTTTCCGCCCTTTTTTCTTCCTTTGCTTCTTTAGGTCGATCAGCTTTATCACCGATTGTACTTTTCGGTTCTACCGTTTGATTTCCTTTCTTCTTAAACACTGCAGGCTCCGGTTCGTTTATACTTTTGCTATTTTCTTCAGCAAGGGAAGGATCATCGGCTTCAAGCTTTCTTATTTGATCCTGGCTGCATGCATTAAATAAATTAGAATACATAGCTATTTTTTTATCTTTTACCACTGCACAAACATTGTAATCTTCAATTGCGTTATTGCTTCCGAATGTTAAGATTTTCTTAAGCATACCTTTTTTGTTGTTAATATCACCTAATTTTATTTTATTTTCTCTATCTTTATATAAGTAAACTTCACTTGTTGTCTTGGCATCTCCCAAATTTTCAACCGATACTATTATATTGCCTCTGATACCTCTGATATCAAGGCGTACATATCCTCTTGATTTATTTTGTTTATTTATCGGTTCGAAAAATTTCATCACTCTATAATTCTTATTATTCATAAAAATCCCTCCTACTGCCTTTACAAAAATATATGCCGACTTTTTTGTAAAATTACAATTTTATGGCAGGCTCAACTACAATAGCTTAACAATATCATACAAGGAACTTAAAACAAGCCAGTTTTGAGGAAAATATCTCATAATATTCCAATATCCGACACCAATAAAATCATATTCAGTGAACAAATCTAATTTTGCCTCTATGCTCCTGGCATCTTCAAACCAAACTTGGTGCTCCCTGCCCTGATTGTCAAAATAAATAAAAAACGGTGACTGAGCCTCCTCGTCATATTGAATAGGTGATCCAACGTCTGCGGCAATCTGAACGGCTTCTACATTTGAAACAGAAGCTGCTCTTGAAACATCTTGAATATAGGGCAAAATAAAATTGTATCCATAGTTAGGAATACCCATATAAATTTTATCTCTTGGAATCTCTGATACTGCATAATCCAACACTTCTCTGACTCTGTTAACCGGAGCTACCGCCATTGCCGGACCGTAAGTATATCCCCATTCATATGTCATAAGCAAAACTCTGTTTGAAACTTCTCCCAGAGCAGGATAGTCATGAGCTTCGTACAAAAGGCCGGGCTGATCTGCAGAAACCTTTGGAGCCAACGCAGTCAATACAGTAAATCCTTCCTGGTTTAATCTTTCTGTCATGTTCCTAACAAAATTAACAAAGTTTTCTCTGTCTTCAGGTAACACGTATTCAAAATCTATGTCCAATCCATAGTATTGCTTTTCTCTCAAATTTCTTATCACATTTTCAATCAAATTGTTCTGTATGTCCTGATCGTTAAGTATCGTATGCGCAAGCTCATTGCTGAATGTACCTTCTTCCGTCAGTGTGGAAATAAGCATGAGAGGAGCAACTCCGAAATCCCTGGCTATCCTTATAAGTTCCTCATCATCTATTTCAATAAGATTACCCTCAGGAGTTATTCCATAAGTAAATATAGTTATAAAAGTCAAGTAAGGCAATGTTTTCATGAGGACTGTCCTGTCAATGTTCGGATAGGCATAACCTAAGACGCGAATAGGCCCCCTTTTCTCCTGGGATAAAGTTATAGTTATCTGATCCCCTGGAAATATTGCATCAGCATACCCAATCTGCGGATTATATTGCAATAATTCTACAACCGTAGTGCCATATCTTTGAGCAATATTTTCAAGGGTATCTCCTGGCTGAACAATATGTACCTGATCGGGAACAAGTATGACCAATGTCTGACCAGGAACAAGGACATTAGGGTCCTGCAGTTCGTTATCATCAATTATTTTCTGCGGTGAGGTATTGTATTTTGCGGCAATAGTATATATGGTATCGCCTGTCTGGACTACATGAATTATCATAATTCTCTCCTTTCTTCATCAGTATATGCAGTAGCAATTTGATTGTTAAATAATCATTACACAGGTATTTTTCTACGGTTTCCCACTATTAAAAAAAACACCTTCCGGTGCTTTTTTAGTCTATTGCCTTATAAGTTTCTTAACTATTTCAGTAGCTAATGCAGCGTCTGCCTTTCCCTTTGTTTCCCTCATAATATAACCGATGATAGCTCCTAAGGCTTTTTCTTTTCCTGCCAAATACTGTGCTGCAGCACTTTTATTTGCTTTCACAGCCTTTCCACAAAGCTTTCTCAAAGTTTCCTCATCTATTCCCTTCATATCTTCATCTGTAATAAACTCTTTAACCGGCTTTCCGGTATCAAGCATTTTCTCAAGAACATTTCTTGCCATGCTGGAATTTATTTTTTTCTCTTCCACAAGAACCACAAGTTCATTCAGATATTCCGGAGGAATAGAAATATTGAATTCTTCCTTTTCCGAATCAGTAGCCAGCCTTCTGAATATCTGAACCAAGATATAATTTGCAGCTGTTTTTTTGTTTTTTATATTTTTACACGCTTTTTCAAAATATTCTGCAACATTCTTATATTTTATTAAAAGGCTCGCATCTGCTTCAGGCAATCCATATTCATTTACAAAGCGGCTGTACTTTTTTCCTGGCAGCTCCGGCAGATCATCCTTGAATTTTTTTATTTCTTCATCTGATAAATAAATGGTAACCAAGTCCGGGTCTCTGAAATATCTGTAGTCGTCCGCATCTTCTTTACCTCGCATGATTTCGGTTATATTCAGCTCTGAATTATACCGCCTTGTTTCCTGCTCAATTTTTTCACCGCTTTCAAGAATATCAACCTGTCTGTTAAATTCATACTCCATGGCCTTTGCAATAAAATTAAGCGAGTTTACATTTTTTATTTCAGTTCTTGTACCATAGGCATCTTCACCATTTTTCCTCACTGAAATGTTAACATCACATCTCAAAGAACCCTCCTGCATCTTAACATCAGAAACACCTATGTATTTCATTATAAGCCTTAACTTTTCTATATATTCCATAGCTTCGTCTATGCTTCTTATATCAGGTTCTGATACAATTTCAACAAGAGGAACCCCACCTCTGTTATAGTCCACATAAGTATCTCCTCTTTCATGAATAAGCTTTCCGGCATCTTCCTCTATGTGAATTCGTGTAATATTAATATTTTTCTCTGAGGACAATGTTATAAATCCATGTTCACAAAGCGGCTTGTCATATTGTGATATTTGATAAGCTTTTGGCAAATCAGGATATACGTAATTCTTACGGTCCATTTTTGAGATGTTTCTGATTCTGCAGTTCGTAGCAAGCCCTGCCTTGACAGCATATTCAACAACAGCTCTGTTTAATTTTGGAAGTGTTCCCGGCAGACCAATGCATACAGGACAGCAATGAGTGTTTGGCTCGCCTCCGAATTCAGTAGTACACTGACAAAATATTTTAGTTTTAGTTGAAAGCTCTATATGTGTTTCAAGCCCTGCGACCAATTCCCAGCTCATATTCTCACCCCTATATCCGTTTGCTTGTAAATTTTATTTTTTACCTGATGTTCATATTGATAAGCGGCATTTAATATAACCGCATCTTCAAAGCTGTTCCCTATTAACTGCATTCCTATAGGAAGACCTTTATCATCAAAACCACATGGTATTGAGACGGCCGGAAGCCCTGCAATATTTACAGGAACTGTACATATATCCGTCATATATGTTTCAATTGGGTCCTTTGACGTAAAGTTCAGTTCAAATGCAGTTGTAGGAACCGTAGGAGCCAACATTACATCACAGGAATCAAACACATTCTTAAATGCTTTAACAATTGAACCTCTCAGCTTTTGTGCTTTTTTATAATAAGCGTCATAGTACCCGGCACTCAGCACATATGTTCCCAGCATAATTCTTCTCTGAACTTCTTTACCGAAGCCTTCGCTTCTTGTTTTGCATATCATGTCATCTACGTCACTGTAAAAAGATGTCCTATAACCATATCGTATGCCGTCGTACCTGCCTAAATTTGAAGAAGCCTCAGCACAGGCGATAATATAATAAACAGGAAGGGCATATTTTATTTGAGGTAAATCCACATGCACAATTTCAGCACCCAAATCCTCGTAAACTTTTACTGCCTCTTGAATTGAACTTTTAATATCATCTCTTATTCCTTCAAAATATTCTTTGGCTATACCTATTTTAATTCCTTTGATACACTTGTTAAGGCTATTTGCCGTTTTTGTTCTACTGCCTCGTGATGTGGAGTCCTTGCTGTCATAATCAGATATGGCATCATAGATTATTGCCGCATCCTCCACACAGGAAGCTATAGGACCAATCTGGTCAAGACTTGAAGCATAGGCAATAAGTCCATACCTTGAAACAGCACCATATGTAGGCTTAAATCCTACAAGGCCGCAAAAGCTTGCCGGCTGCCTGATTGATCCGCCTGTATCTGACCCCAGGCCATATACTGCAAGATTTCCTGCAACAGATGAAGCCGCACCGCCTGAACTTCCTCCTGCCACATGCTTTATATCATGAGGATTTAATGCTCCCCCGAAGCATGATGTTTCACAAGATGAGCCCATGGCAAACTCATCCATGTTAGTTTTACCGAGAAGGACAGCATTTTGATTTTTTATTATGTCCCATACGGTTGCATTATAAATAGGAACATAACCTTTTAATATATTCGAGCAGCATGTTGTTTCTATGTCTTTTGTGGACATATTGTCTTTCAGTGACATTGGTATACCCTCCAATGGCAATAATTTTTCGCCCTTTGAAATTTTTTCGTCCACCTTTTTTGCAGTCTTTAATGCCGTTTCTTGTGTAATTTTTACATATGCATTCAATATCTTGTTTTCTTTTTCAATGCTGTCTAAATATTTTTTTGTAAGTTCCACACAAGATACTTCTCCGGTTTCCAATAAATTATTTATATATTTAATCCTACTCAATAATTTCACCTCCTGTTCACATGCTTTTTAACAACAAAACAACCGTTCCCTACGGATTCACTATTTTTTAATATTTCCTCCTTGTCAAAAGATTTAATAACTTCATCCTCATGATAAGCGTTGACAATATTGTTTATATCGTCAAATTCCTCATCTTTATCTTCGACAGCAGTATTAATCGTATCAGCGAATTTAATTATTTCAGACATATCTTTTGTAAGCTGTTCAATTTCCGTTTCTTTCACTGACAATTTTGCAAGTTTGGCAATCTTTAAAATATCTTCATGGGTTATCATTTCATCCTCCTATTTCTTCTATCTTATTTTTATATGAACCTCTCTTAATTGCTGCTCGGTTACCTCACAGGGAGCATTGGTCAGCAGGTCCTGAGCATTACTGTTCATTGGGAATGCAATAACCTCTCTTATATTTTCTTCTCCGGTCAGCATCATCACTATTCTGTCAATTCCAGGTGCCATTCCTGCATGAGGTGGAGCGCCATACTTAAATGCGCTGAACAGTGCTGGAAATTTTAACTCTAAGTCATTTTCCGTATATCCTGCTATTTCAAAAGCTTTTACCATTATTTCCGTATCGTGATTTCTTACGGCACCGGAAGAAAGCTCCACTCCGTTACATACAATATCATACTGATAGGCAATAATGTCAAGAGGATCCTTCTTTAATAAAGCATCAAGCCCACCCTGTGGCATTGAAAACGGATTGTGTGTAAACCCAATTTTACCTGTTTCTTCATCAATTTCATACATAGGAAAATCAACAATGAAGCACATATCAAATCTGTTTTCATCAATTAATCCAAGCCTGTTGGCCAACTCCGTCCTTATCTGGCCGGCAAGTTTAGGCGCATATTCCTTATCGTCAGCTATAAAAAAAAGTACAGATCTGGGTTTTAATCCGGCTTTTTCTTTAAGTAAAATTCGGTCCTCGTCAGAAAGAAATTTATCAATAGGTCCATGGTACTTCATTTCATCATCAACCTTAATGTACCCCAAACCTTTCATTCCTATTTCCATAGCAAATTTAAGCATTTTTTCAAAAAAACTCTTGGGCTGTGATCCGCAGTCCTGAACATTTATGGCTCTTACAGTCTTTTTGTGGAAAGGTTTAAAATCTGTATTAATAAACATATCACTTATGTCGATTATTTCAAGAGGGTTTCTTAAGTCGGGCTTGTCGGTTCCGTACTTTAACATTGACTGGCTGTAGGGTATTCTTACAAAAGACGGCTTTGAAATATTTTTGTCTGAAAACTTCGTAAAAGTTTCATACAAAACTTCTTCAGCAACTTTCAGCACATCTTCTTGTGTTGCAAAAGCCATTTCAAAATCAAGCTGATAAAATTCGCCGGGAGAGCGGTCCGCCCTTGCATCTTCGTCTCTGAAACATGGAGCTATCTGGAAATATCTATCAAATCCTGAAATCATCAAAAGCTGCTTGAACATTTGCGGAGCCTGAGGCAAAGCATAAAATTTGCCATGATGCTTTCTGCTGGGTATGATGTAATCTCTTGCTCCTTCCGGAGAGGACGCCGTCAGTATGGGAGTTTGAATTTCCAAAAATCCAAGTTCAGTCATTTTATTTCTCAAAAATGAAATTATTTTAGAACGTATAACAATATTATTGTGAACTTTCTTATTTCTTAAATCCAAAAATCTGTACTTTAGCCGCAACTCTTCCTTTATTTCTTTTGATGATTCAATTTCAAAAGGAAGAGGCGCTGTTGTCTTTCCCAGAACTTTTATTGTATCTGCTTCAATTTCAACGGTTCCAGTTTCAATTTTTTCATTTATTGTATCTTCATCTCTTTTAACAACTAAGCCCGAAATAGATACAGTACTTTCTTTTGTTATTCCTTCTATTAAATTTTCATCCTCAACTACCACTTGAACTACACCATAATGATCCCTCAAATCAACGAATTTAATTCCACCGTGATCTCTTACATTTTCAAACCATCCGGCTACCTTAACTCTACTGCCTATATCGCTCTCTCTTATTTCTCCGCACGTGTGGGTGCGATAAATATTTTCTGTTATCATATTTTTTCAATCCTTTCAAATCTTTCAAAAAAAACAGCTCCTCCATCCCGAAGGGACGAAGGAGCATATCATTCGCGGTACCACCCTGATTAGCATATATTCACATATAAGCTCACTCAAAAGACACTGGCA
This sequence comes from Firmicutes bacterium UBA4845, assembly GCA_002399975.1. Taxonomy (GTDB): domain Bacteria; phylum Bacillota; class Clostridia; order Tissierellales; family Sedimentibacteraceae; genus Sedimentibacter. Next base: position 25,389 of record DHER01000094.1, read on the forward strand.
TGTCTTAGCCGTTTTAACGCCCGGATGCGTTTGAGCCTACTCTTGCTATTTAACAATTTTGGTCAAAAGCTCAAGGATGTTCTTCCTTTAAATTCTCTGTAATAGACTCTCACCGGTGCTATCTCTCTGTGACTTAAAATTTAAATTACTCTTCCTGTCATTACTGAATATATAACTTTTCTAATTATTATATACAACTATTCTAAAAAATCAAATGGTAATTTATAACAATTGTTTACTTTACGTCATATAATTATTTTATTTATCATATCGGAATCAATGGTTATTATACTCCTGCCAATTGATTTTGCAAATATAATTAAACTATTTATATTTCCTGTATATTCCTGAAAATATATGATATATTTTGAATGGTGTATCATATACATATCCCGTTTTCTCATGCAGTCATCAGTATAGCGGTATTGCAGCAAGATTTCTCTGTCGGCCTTTTCCATGATTGAATAATACTTGTTTCGCTGATCTTCCGTCCAATTTATGGAATGTGCTTCATAAGGAAGAACTCCCTCCAATATTATTCCCGGATATTTTTCTTTTTTTTCAAGGACTATTTCCGCTCCGCACAGTTCAAAGCCTATATTCATTCCGCTCATGAAATTTGTTACGGATAAATTTTCAATCAGAGAAACAACAGCTCTTTCTATTTTTAACTTTATATTATTAAAATATGAAGACTTCTTTTTAAATAAAAACAAACTGTTTTGAGTGCAGTCTCCAATAAAGCAACAAGTCTTCAGCCTGTTAGAACCCCTCAAGTCTTACACCTCTTTTCCTGATAGTAAATTTAATACGCTGTAAGCGTATCAATGTAATTATAGCTTATTTTATATACTAATGGCAATAGATAATATATAAAAAGAGGTGATGTAATGAAAGAAAATATTATGATGCAAATTGGCAAGCGTCTTCGCAGACAACGTGAGAAATTAAATATGAGCCGAGAATATTTTGCAGAAGAGGCAGGCATCTCACCTCAATTTTTGGCTGAAATAGAAAATGGAAAAAAAGGAATGTCGGTATCAACCTTATATAAATTATGCATTAATTTTAATATTTCTGCCGACTACTTACTATTTGGTCATTTATCCTCAGAAACATTGCCTGGCAGCTCTAAAGAAAAAACACCCCTTTTGTCTGAACCTTATCGCTCATACACAGAAGATATTATAGAAATTGTAAATAATATAATTTTGGAGTCGCAAAGCAATTACAGCAAAAATAAGAACAAAGAATAAAATCACATAAAAAAATCCCGCATCACAATAAGTTTGCAGGATTTTTTATACTACTACCTGTTTGAAAAAATCAGGTCCTTTTGATCGGCAGTTATTTTAACAGTATCAGATTTCTTGATTGAACCTTTCAGCAGTTCTTCAGATAATCTATCTTCTACCTTTCTCCTTATTTCTCTTTGAAGCGGTCTCGCACCGTAGACAGGGTTAAATCCTTCTTTGGCCAGTAAGTCTTTGGCTTTGTCATCCATTTCTATTTTTATTTCCATTTTCTCAAGGCGTTTTTGTAAATTTTTAACCATCAATGAAACTATTTGCCTTGTCTGTTCTTTATTAAGCGAGTGGAATACAATTATTTCATCAATACGGTTCAAGAACTCCGGCCTGAATGTTTTCTTAAGTTCATCCAGAACATTTTCTTTCATCTTCTCATATTGACTTTTTTCTTCGTCTGTAGAGTCTGATGTAAATCCCAAAGTCCTTTGCTTTTTTATTGTACTTGCCCCTACATTTGAAGTCATGATTATAACCGTATTTTTGAAGTTAACAGTCCTGCCTTTTGCATCAGTAAGCCTGCCGTCATCAAGAATCTGAAGCAATATGTTGAAAACATCCGGATGTGCTTTTTCTATTTCGTCAAATAATATTACCGAATATGGTTTCCTTCTGACTTTTTCGGTTAATTGTCCGCCTTCATCATATCCCACATATCCGGGAGGTGAACCAACAAGCTTTGATACAGAGTATTTTTCCATATATTCTGACATATCGACTCTTATCATTGCATTTTCGTCACCGAACATTGCTTCCGCCAATGCTTTGGACAACTCAGTCTTTCCTACACCTGTAGGACCTAAGAAAATAAATGAACCAATAGGTTTTTGAGGATCTTTGAGCCCTACTCTTGATCTTCTTATTGCTTTTGACAAGGCTTCTACCGCCTGTTCCTGTCCTACTACTCTCTTATGAAGGATATCCTCCATATGGAGAAGCCTTTCAGATTCATCCCCCTGCAATTTTCTTACAGGAATTCCTGTCCACTGTGAAACGACATCGGCGATTTCCTCATATCCGATTTTTGTATCTTTGGAATTTTTAGCGGCCCACAGCTTTTTTTGCTTGTCAAGATCTTCTTCAAGCGCCTTTTCTTTATCTCTAAAGGAGGCTGCCTTTTCAAAATCCTGATTATTTATTGCAGCTTTCTTTTCAGTTTTTATTTCGTTTATTTTTTCTTCAATTTCCTTTAATCCTTTAGGTGTAGTAGATGATTTCAGCCTGGTTCTCGATGCTGCTTCATCAATCAGGTCAATTGCTTTATCCGGCAGGAATCTGTCTGATATATACCTTTGGGATAATCTTGCAGCTGCATCAATTGCTTCATCAGTTATTGCCACCTTATGGAATGCTTCATACTTATCTCTTAAGCCCTTAAGAATCCTTATAGTATCTTCCACAGTAGGTTCATCCACCATTACAGGCTGGAACCTTCTTTCAAGGGCAGCATCTTTTTCAATGTGTTTTTTGTATTCATCCAAAGTTGTGGCACCTACTATCTGAAGCTCTCCTCTTGCCAATGTAGGCTTCAAAATGTTGGATGCATCTATGGCTCCTTCCGCCGCTCCTGCACCTATTATAGTATGAAGTTCATCTATAAACAATATTATATTTCCGTCAGTTTTAATTTCATCTATGGCATTCTTAAGCCTTTCCTCAAATTCTCCCCTGTACTTGGCACCTGCAACCATGCCTGCCATATCAAGGGTAATAACTCTTTTATCCTTCAATGTCTCCGGAACATTTCCTTTAATTATTTCCTGAGCTAATCCTTCTGCAACTGCCGTCTTGCCTACTCCGGGTTCCCCTATGAGACACGGGTTATTTTTTGTTCTCCTTGACAGTATTTGTATTACTCTTTCTATAACATCTTCCCTGCCTATTACAGGGTCTAATTTTCCTTCACGAGCCCTCTGATTTAAATCAGTACCGTATTTGTCTATTGTTTTAGTATTTCCACCATTAGTCTTTGCACTTGCTCCGCCAAAGTTCTGGGAAGTTCCTCCTGTCCCTCCCTCAGTTTCTTTTCTTATTGCTTCAATAACTTCATTTCTTAGCTCCTGCAGGCTCACAGCAGATTTCAGTATTTGAACCCCTATGCCTTCGCCTTCATCTATCAGGCCAAGGAGTATATGTTCAGTTCCTACATACGGCAGTCCCATCTGGACAGAATAATGACGTGCAAGCTCGATTATATACTTACTTCTTGGGCTTATTTCTATAAACTGGGGCATAATCTCTCCTACACCGGTTGTCTTTTTTATTATTTCTCTTATTCCATTCACGTCTAACTTGTTTCTTAGTATCTTTCCTGCAATACCATCCTGTTCAAGCATTAAGCCTATCAGAATATGTTCTGTTCCAAGCACGTTCTGCCTAAAATTTTTAACTTCTTCCTGTGCCAATTCTATGGCATTTCTTGCAGAATTGCTAAATCCGCTTATCATATTTTCATCTCCCTTTGATCTTTTTACTTATTTTCTATATTTCATCATTTTAAATATTTTCCATGAAATGTTATAAACTGCTAATATTTATCAATTATCTTATGTTTTATTCATTTATAATAAAATGCTAAGTTACAGACACGACATGTATTTATTTCAAAAATTCACTTCTTATAATCTCTGCTCTTTCATTATCCATTTCATTTGGCAGCAGCTCTTTTCCCATTAAGGAAGATAAATTGCTAGGCTGTATCTTAGTCATTAAATTATACAAATCTATATTATCTGCCGCTTTTATCATTTCCATATCCTTTCCAAGTTTAACCAGAGAAATCAACCTCATTGCTTCCTCTGTCGTCATCCTTCTTGCATTTGTAAGAAGACCGTAAGCCCTGTAAAATTCATCTTCCAGTTCGTCGTAATTCTTCTTTTTAAGAAACTCCCTTGTTTTTTCTTCCTTCTCAACAATTTGATCCGTTACTTGCGTTATTTTTTCAATTAACGTTTCTTCGGATGCACCTAATGTACCTTGATTTGAAATTTGATATAAATGTCCCAGTGACTTAGTACCTTCGCCGTATACCCCCCTTACTGCCACACCTATCTGTGAAACACCGTATAATAATTTCTCAACCTGATTTGTTATTGACAATGCAGGCAAATGAATCATCACAGAAGCTCTCATACCGGTTCCTATATTTGTAGGACAAGATGTAACATACCCTAACTCGTGATCAAATGCATAATCAACAGTTTCCTCTATTACATCATCTATTTTATCGCTTAAATTCCAGCATTCTTTTAATGACATTCCCTTATCAATAGTTTGGATTCTTACATGATCCTCTTCATTAAGCATTATGGAAACTTTTTTGTCAGGACTTAGTAAAAATGCTGCCGTATGATTTTTCTCAGCCAATGCAGGACTTATAAGGTGATTTTCTATTAAGGCGCTTTTTTGTAAATTTGATAATTCATGCATATATATCAGCTTATAATTTAAATTAACCCTGTTAATTGCACTATTTACTTCCTTAATTATATTTTGTGCTTCTTCCTGGTTCATCTTTATTGGAAACTTATAATTCTTTAAGTTTCTTGCAAGCCTTATACGACTCGTTATAACTATATCCTTATTTTCCATATAGACACCACCTTATTTATTTTCTTCCATTTCCTTTATTTTATCTCTGAGCTGAGCTGCCTTTTCGTATTCTTCTTTTTCAACTGCCTGCTTAAGCTGAAGTTTTAACTTCTCAATATCCTTCTGTACTCTGTAGCTTCCTCCGGCTCTTTTAGGTATTTTACCTGCATGAGTATCATATCCCTGAATATTCCTGACAACAGGCATCAATCTCTGTTTAAATGTATCAATACAGTCGCTGCATCCGAATTTACCCGTATTTCTGAACTCATCATAAGTCATACCACACTTGGAGCATCCTTTGCTCGGCAGATAAGTGGCTGTGTTAAATGCATTATTCAGCATAGACGAAAATAAATTTTCCATAGAAAAACTTGAATTTAAAAAGGACTGGTTCTTTCTTGCACATTCTTCACACAAATGCCTTTCTGTTTTATTGCCGTTTATAATGCTTGTTACATGAACCCTGGCTTCATTTTTTCCACATTCATCACATAACATAAAAATACCCTCCTATCTTATTATCATTAATTATCTTCAATTGCGGCTAAAATCATTTCCTTCAATAAATCTGCCCTTAATTTATTTCTGTATTCATAGCCAACATTACTGAGAGCCCTGTCACTTAATACTCTTTTCATAATCATTAATTCTCTTGGTGATATTACCTCTCTGTCCGCCAATGTACACAATAACCCATGAGATTTATTGTAGGTTATGCTGTCACCTATACTTTCATTTAATATTTTATTCAACTCACCATCCTCTGATGAACGCACCTTAAAAATTCTGATATATCCCCCTCCTCCCCTTCTGCTTTCTACAATATAGCCTCTATCATTGCCAAAACGAGTGGAAAGCACATAATTAATCTGGGAGGGAGCACAATCAAACTGCTGCGCAAGGATATTTCTTTGAATTTCAACAGTACTTTGGTCATTTTCCTCAAGCAGCTCTTTTATAAACCCTTCTATTATATCACTTAAATTATTGGACATTATCTCACATCCTTTGTTTGACTTTAACTTTGACTTTCTTTGACCTTAATATTATTATATCATTAGTTTTAAGGATTTCAATATTTATTTTTTAAAAAATTCAACTAATTATTCACAAAAAAATAAAATTACATTTATTTTTCCGCGTTTTTCGCCGTTTTTCTTTGATTATCTCTTTTAATACCCATTAAATAGGAAATATAAAAAAATAATTACTCTTAAGAGCTTTCATCATAAACGAAAAAACTACTGCAAAAACTGTTTTTAATAACATATTTACATTAAAAAACACTTCTTAAATTTAGAAGTGTTTTTTTAGACTTAATACATTCTACTTTATATATTCATTTCCTACCAGTTTATCCTGCAATATTTCCGTTGGTATCTCAAATTCGACCACTCCCATGTATCCCGGAGCTACTTCGTACTTATCAAACGAAATAACAAGCTTGTTTCCTGCAGTTATATAAAAATCCTGATCCGGTGAAATTTTCTCAAAAGGCTCAACAGTACCGTCCTGGTCATCAAGCCAGTATATTTTATTCTCATCAGCTTCCAGCTGCTCCGACATTTGCTGCTTAATATTTTCACTTATTACTTCAATGTAGCTATCATCCTTGAAAAGACTTTTTAGAGTAATAAGAATTTCATTTTTCTTGTCTATAGTATCATACTTAAAGGTTGTAGATGAAGATGCCACAGTGTTAACAACATATCTTCCTATGGACAGAAGCTGATCAGTATCGGTTTTAACCACATAACCGCTGTCGACTCCCATATGACCACCACTGCCGTTTTTCTTTAAGGATTCTATGTCCTTAACAAATTGATCGTAAAGATCCTTATTTTCATTATAATATTTATCATTAAGGCTGTTCTGAAGTTCCTTGTTTTCAAGCCCGTCTATTGCAGGGGTTTCTATATTTGCATCAAAGCCGTCTTCATTTATCCTGTAATTTCTTAAATTCAGGACTCTTATTATCTTACCTACCACCGGAATATCTTCCATTGTTTTTGCAAAAACATCACTGCTGTTTATTCCTATAGTCAAAGTAGATACCGAAATTATCAGCACTGCTGCAGCCACTTTTACATATTTAACATATCTTTTCTTTTTCATGATTCTCTTACCTTCCTTCAGGGATTTTTTTACAACGAAGTCCAATTCTTCAGGAACAGGTATATTCATATATTCATTCTTAATCCGTTCTAGATCATTATAATTCATTGATATCCTCCTCATCACCTAATTTTATCCTCAGGATTTTCAAGGATTTGTACAACCTCGTCTTAACGGTATTCTCATTTAAATTAAGTATTTTGGCAATCTCCTGTATCTTCAAATCTTCAAAAAACCTCAATATTATAATAGTTTTGTAATTTTCAGGCAAGTCACCCAAAACCTTTTGCAAATCCATATCTGAATAATCATCAGTACGTCCTTCTACATTGACAGAAAAAAATTCTTCTTCCGCCGGAAATACTCTTTTTTTCTTCCTGAGGAAATCTAAAGCAGTATTTACTAATATCCTATAAAACCAGGTATTAAAATAATCCGGAGTCTTTAAAGTTTCTATTGAGGACATTGCCTTCAGAACGGCCTCCTGCACGATATCCAAAGCATCATCGGCATTTTTTGTATAACTGTATCCAATCCTGTAAAATTTCTCTTCGTTTTTTTTAATATATTCTTCAAATTCATTTTGTGTTTTTTTACTAATGCGCACTTGTTTCACCTTTCCTAACACTGATGTACATCTCATGTTACACCATATAGACGTTTATGACCATCTGAAAGGTTTTAAAAATCCAAAAATTATTTTTCATTCAAATTTAATTCGGATGATTCCTTTTTTATTTCACACATAGATAAATTCTTCATAATATACAATATAATGCTGCTACAAATATTTCGGAGGTTTCATTATGATATCAAACAACAACAATGAGTGCTTTACAATAGGAAGAATCGCACCTGATTTTACAGCAATTACCACTCAAGGGACCATAACCCTGTCACAATACATAGGCAAATGGATAATACTTTTCTCTCACCCTGGAGACTTTACTCCTGTCTGTACATCTGAATTCATTGCACTTGCAGAGCTTGCACCCGAATTTGAAGAAAGAAATGTCCAGCTTTTAGGTATAAGTATAGACAGTAACCCCTCTCACTTGGAGTGGCTGTACAATATTTATCAATTTTCGGGAGTGACAATACCGTTTCCACTTATTTCCGACAGAGACGCTCAAATTTCAAACCTGTACGGAATGGTCAATCCTGACAGAATTTATGAACAAAGTGTAAGAGATGTTTTTATAATAGATCCACTGCGAAAAATACGTGCAATATTAACTTACCCGGCAACAGTAGGAAGAAACATATATGAATTGTTAAGAATAATTGATGCTTTGCAGGTATCTGACCAATATTCCGTTTCAACCCCTGCAAACTGGGTACCCGGACAGCCGGTCATAGCACCAATACCATATACCTACGAAGGTCTCCTTGAAAGAGTGAACGACCCCGAGAGCCTTAACATACAATGTTCTCAATGGTATATGTGCTTCAAGGACTACAGCGAATTGACACAAGATAATACTGAAAGCCAGATACCACTAGACGGTGAAACAAATATTTTAGAATAATTACTCCTGCATCAAAAAATCCACAATTGGCTTAAATATCTTAGTTAAACGAAAGCCCGTTTCTACGTCCTCCGGCTTGAGGGCGCATTCATAATAAAAACGCCCCTGCGATTGATTAATTGACTCTAATCTATTATAATAAAAGTATAGAAATTGACAATAATCAATTTATTATCAAAATGTTGATTAATAAACGTTTGTGAATTTGTATGTTGAGGTAAAAAGCATACAGGACATAACCGTCAGAGAATTATCAGATTTAGTTGATATCAATCGCGCAACCTTTTATCTGCATTATAAAAATGTGTTTGACATGGTGGAACAAATTGAAAATGAAATGATTGAAAATTTTCACATAGGTTTTTTAGATTCTCTGACAAAGAGTAGCTTTTTATATGTTTAAAAAACACCTCTCGGTATAATATCGAGAGGTTAAATTCAGTCAAACTTTATTTTAATTTGCCAAACTTTTTTAAATCTACAAGCAGCCTATATTAATTTTCATTTTTTGACTTGTAATTGGCGACTACCTTTTCTGCCATATTGGAAGGCATTTCGTCGTATCTTAAAAATTCCATTGTAAAACTTCCTCTTGCTTGAGTCATAGATTTTAAATCAATAGCGTACGTATACATTTCAGCCATAGGCGCTTCTGCCATTACAAGCTGGCTTCCGTCCGGCTGTTGATCCATTCCAAGAATCTTTCCTCTTCTTTTGTTCATGTCGCCCATAATGTCACCTAAATATTCGTCCGGAATATTTATTTCAACTTTGGCAATGGGTTCAAGCAATATGGGATTTGCCTCCGTCATCCCTTTTTTGAATGCTAATGAGGCGGCTATTTTAAATGACATCTCATTTGAATCGACTTCATGGTAGGAGCCGTCATACAGTGTAGCTTTCACATTAACAACCTTACATCCTGCCAATACACCCTTATTCAGGCACTCCCTCAAGCCTTTTTCCACAGCAGGAATATAATTTTTGGGAACCGCTCCGCCAAATACTTCTTCTTTAAACACAAAATCTTCTTCACACGGTTCAAATCTAATATGGACATCACCGTATTGCCCGGCACCTCCTGATTGTTTCTTGTGCTTTCCCTGAACATCGGACTTTCCCCTGATTGTCTCTCTGTAAGCAACCTTTGGAGGAGTAAGGTTGACTTCAACCTTGAAATTATTCTTAAGCTTGCTGGCTATAACCTCAAGTTGAATATTTCCCTGGCCTCCTATAACTTGTTCTTTTGTTTCTGAGTTTCGTTCTATTGTAAAGGTAGGATCTTCTTCATTCAGTTTATGAAGACCCATACCGACTTTTTCTTCATTATCTTTTGTTTTGGCGGAAACTGCCATGAAATAGCATGGTTTCGGAAAATCTATGCCCTCGTAAACTATGGGGTTAGTTTTCAAAGAAATTGTTTCTCCTGTTTTAAAACGCTGTAATTTTGAAGTGGCTCCTATATCACCAGCAATAATTTCCGATATTTCTACCTGTTCTTTTCCTCTTAGTACAAATATATTTCCAACTCTTTCGCTCTCCTGGCTTTCGGCATTATAAATGTCCATATCTTTTTTCATAGTTCCCGACAACACTTTAAATAATGTAATTTTCCCAACAAAAGGATCCACAATAGTTTTAAACACAATTGCAGATAACGGCTCGGAAACGCTGATCTTTCTTGTTTCCTCTTTATCGCCGTTAGTTCCTTTAACTTCTGTTTTATCTTGAGCAGTGGGCAGGTACTCAGTTACAACCTTCATAAGCAATTCCGTTCCTACACCTTTGATAGCCGAACCCAGTACTACAGGAACAAGCTCTCCTTCAAGAACAGCCTTTTTTAATCCTGTCCGGATTTCTTCGTCGGTAAACTCTTTACCGTCAAAATATTTTTCCAGCATTTCTTCATCTGTTTCAGCAACCGATTCCATTAGCTGATTCTTTAACTTATCAGATTTTTCCTTAGTGTCAGGCAACATTTCAACCGGTTTGGAACCTATGTAGCATTGCTCTGCCAATATATCCACATATCCGTCATAATTATCTCCTTTGCCGAGAGGAAGGGCAAACGGAACTACTTTCCTTCCCAGTTTTTCTCTTAACTGCTCCATTAAATTATCAAATTTAACGTTTTCTTTATCCATTTTATTAAGGAATATTATTCTTGGCAGGTCATTTTGTTCTGCATATTTCCATGCATTTTCCGTTCCAACTTCCACACCTGAACTTGCATCTACTACGATAACCGCTCCGTCGGCAACTCTCAGGGCTCCAAAAACTTCGCCGACGAAATCAAAATATCCCGGAGTATCAAGAAAATTAATTTTAGTATTATTATACTCTACAGGTATAACTGATGTGCTGATAGAAACTTGTCGTTCTTTTTCTTCTTTATCGAAATCAGAAATAGTATTTCCGTCTTCAACTTTGCCAATTCTTGTGGTAATACCAGCCTTGTATAAAAATGCTTCAGTCAATGTTGTTTTGCCACAGCTGCTGTGGCCAATCAAGGCAACGTTTCTAATTTTGTCAGTACCATACGTTTTCATTTACTTTATTCCTCCTATAGATTCTGCTTTGTCTTTTATATTTTACATTAAAACATGCAATTAATCAATAGAATTTTATATAGGTTGAAAGTAGAGTAATGCTGAAAAAATAATAAGGCTGCAGCATGATTAATGCAACAACCTTAATTCGTCATTATTCCGCCTCAGCTATATCATCTGCAGGTGCAACAGTAGCAGTACCTATAATATTTGAACCGTCAAATGCCAGCTTGCTTATATTATATGCCGCCAGCAGCTGATACCTTCCTATTTCAGCATTTGCCAAATCAGTATCGGCATTTAAAACATCAAGTGATGTTACCATTCCGTTTTCATAAAGAAGCTGATTAACTCTTGATGCCTCTTTTGACAATTCTACAGTTTTATCCATATTGACAAGAGCCCGTTCGGCTTTAACAAGGTTCATGTATGCTTTCCTTACATCCAACTCCACATCTTTATATGCCTGAGGTACATCTAATTCCGCAGATTCAAGTTTTTGGGCCGCTGATTTGTGCTGCCACAGATTAGCCGTATAGTATGCCTGATAAACATGAGTTTCTATTTTTTGAAGCTCCAGGTTGTTCTGAGCAGTAAGTATTTCCGGCCTGTCGGCCTTTGCTTTTTCAATTGCTTCATTCAAATCAATTTTCACTGTTGGTATATAAGTAAGTTCCTTATCTGTCAAAACCGTTTCCGAATCCAAAGGTAAATTCAACCTGTTAAACAAGTCAAGCCTTGAGATATTCAGGTCATCCTTTGCAGAATCCAAATCAGTTTTAGATTTCTGAACAGCCAACTGAGCATTTAATACTTCAGCCTTTGTAGCTGTTCCGCTGTCAAATTTTAAATTTTCAACTCGCAGCTGTTCATTTGCCTTATTAAGATTTGCCTGATTGATTTCAACAGTCTTTTCAGCAACCAGTACATTGTAGTACAATGCTTTCGTTTCTATTTCGATGCCTTTGGCTAACTGATCTTTGCCTTTTTCAAGCTGTGATATTTGAGCATCAGCATATTTTGTATAATAATCGTTTTTAGCCAACAATTTATCAACATAATTATCAGTTATGTCGACACCCATTGCTGAAACTTCTCGAAGTGGCAATGCCATCAGGGTTTCAGCCTGTTCTCTAGCATTTTTACCTTGCCTTCTTGCATCTTTAGCTTTATTGATGCCATCTTCTAATTCTAATATTTTCCTGTCGCTTTCAGTTGCCAGTTTTACAGCATTTTCAATTGACAGTTTGTCTACTTTATTGGCAACTGAATTTTCTTCAGGCAATTCTTCGGTTGATTCTGCATCAGTTGATTCTTCATCTTCCGGCGATGAATCCTCTGCAAAAGCAACATTGTTCAATGTACCGAACATAAGCAGTACAGTAAGTAACAATAATATTTTCCTTTTCATATTTTCCTCCATAATATTTAGGATTTGGTACATTAAGGTATTGAATACAAGCTAAAAAGCCAATACATTCCCCTTTTTATTTTACACTAACACTATAAAATAGCAAGTCAAATATACTGGTTTATCTTGATTCTTCTTCCAAACCTATAATGTCTAAATCATGCTTGCAGCGGTAAAACAAACTGTTTCCAGCTAGCTGAAGATCGTTATTTTACCACCTTATTAGCCACCAGCTGCATCAATATGCCCTTGCTACATACACCATATGTTTTGCTTCTTTGCCGCAAATGTGGCATTTATGACCAAGGTCTTCCTGTTCAAACGGTATGCACCTGATTGTTGCTCTGGTTTCTTCCTTCAATTTATCTTCGCATGCTTTATCGCCACACCACATCATCTTTGCAAATCCCGGACGGTTCGGCAAATCTTTTTTATATTGTTCATAGTCTTCTACTTCATATGTGTTAGCTTCCCTGTGAGCTTTTGCTTTTTCAAACAATTCATTCTGCATTGCTTCAAGCATACCTGAAATAGTGTTCTCAATATTGTCCAAAGGAATAGTTTCTTTCCCCGGCTTATCTCTTCTTACTACAACCGCTTGATTATTTTCTATATCTCTCGGTCCTATTTCTATGCGTATAGGATATCCTTTCATTTCATACTGATTAAATTTCCACCCAGGTGAATTTTCTGTACTGCTGTCAAGTTCCGCTATGATTCCCTTGCCCTTGAGTTTTCTAAGTAATTCATTTGCTTTATCCAAAACTCCTTCTTTGTTCTGAGCTATGGGAATTATAACTACCTGCACAGGTGCCATTTTTGGAGGAAGCACAAGGCCTCTGTTATCAGAATGAACCATGATCAGACCTCCTATAAGCCTTGTTGAAATACCCCAGGATGTATGGTATGGATATTGTTCCTGACCATTCCTGTCTTGGAATTTTATATCAAACGCCTTTGTAAAGTGCTGCCCCAGGTTATGAGATGTTCCTGCCTGCAATGCCTGCCCGTCGTGCATCAATGCTTCCATGGTGTATGTTGCTTTAGCTCCGGCGAACTTTTCCTTTTCACTTTTTTGACCTCTAACAACCGGAATAGCCATAAGTTCTTCAGCTACTTGTCTGTATATTTCAAGCATCTGTAATGTTTCTGCCTGAGCTTCTTCTTCCGTTTCATGCAGAGTATGGCCTTCCTGCCATAAAAATTCAGAAGTCCTTAAAAAAGGCCTTGTTGTTTTTTCCCATCTTACCACATTGCACCATTGGTTATATAAATAAGGCAGATCTCTGTATGAATTCAGCCATTTACTGTACATATGGCAGATTATAGTTTCCGAAGTGGGTCTCACAACAAGCCTTTCTGTCAGTTCCTGGTTACCTCCCTTGGTAACCCAAGCCACCTCAGGCGCAAAACCTTCAACATGCTCCTTTTCTTTATTTAATAAGTTTTCAGGAATTAATAAGGGGAAATACATATTTTTATGACCTGTCGCCTTGAACCTTTCGTCTGCAAATTGCTGTATTTTTTCCCATAACGCATAACCATAAGGCCTGATAACCATAAAACCTTTTACAGGTGAATAATCAGCCAATTCGGTCTTTATTACCACATCGGTATACCATCTGCTGAAGTCCTCCTCCATGGGCGTAATTTCTTTTACAAAATTCTTTTCTTTTTTAGACATAATTTCTCCTTTCAATTCAAGTCCCAAGTATATGTGAATACGGCAGATCTAGTATCAGCCGCCTGTCTCAAAATATAAATAAAAATAAATAAACCGCCTCTTGTGCAAGAGACGGTTTTCCGCGGTACCACTCTAATTGCTGTTATACAACAGCATCTCATCTACATAAGGGATTCTTCCCTTCGGATTATATTCCGAATACTCTGAGGCGGGTTCTTCATACAGTGGGCCGAAGGACTTCCACCGATAACCTTCTCTCTTTGGACCGTACATGAATAATGCTCCTCTTCATTGCATTTATTTATTTATTTGCCATTTATCTTATATAAAATTTCTATTTTTGTCAATAAGTTTTTACTTCAAGTTCTCTTATTAATTTATATTTTTAAAAAATCTCATTAATCATAAATAACAGTTATGAAACACACATTTCAGATATGAAGTATCCTGTAAGATTGAAATATACCAAAGAAATTAAAAATAATTATAAACATTACAAATATGTAATCCCACTTAGAAATTTATTTTGAAATTTTATTAAATAAATTAAATCTGTCCTATTTTTAATAATTTGTAGTTTTTTGAAGTGCATTTTATATCCAAATTATTTAAAAATATTGAATATAATTAAAATTAAATTCATGTATTCATCCTTTTAAAAGTTAAAATAGCGCAAATAAATTTTTTGATAATTCTAATCTCTCAGTTACTTATAACTGAATAATTGTTGCAATTATTATAAAAATAATACTCAGGCCCCATTCGATTAAAGCCAGCTTGATTGCAAATTTAAACCATTGTACATAGCTGACATTAGCAACACCAATACAAGCATTGGTTGTGGAACTCGTAGGTATAATACAATCCGAAAAACCTGCCGCACACTGAAAAGCAATAACAGAAGTTTGCAAAGTAACACCTGTCATCTGGGCCAGAGGACCCATAATTGGCATAACAAGTGCTGCCAAGCCGCTGCCGGAAGGTACAAAAAAGTTTATGATAATATTTATAAAAAACATTCCTACAGCAATAAGGGATGACGGAAGCACCTGCAAAACGCCGGCAAATGCATTTAAAATCGTATGAAATATCATCCCTTCCTCCATTACCAAAAGTATGCCGCGGCCCATGCCAATTGCAATACATGCAAATATCATAGAACGAGCACCTTCAATCCAAGCTTTGCATATTTGATTTCCACTAAGTCCTCCTACAATACCTGAAATTATACCCATTGCCAAAAAAATAGGCGACATCTGTCCGGCAAACCATCCTAATTTTAATGCACCATATATAATAGTGAAAAAACATATCAACATGGTAATTAACACAAAAATGTTACGTACGCTAAATTTTGTCGAGGAAGTATATGTCAAATCTTCATTGTCATTTAAATCGGACATTGTTTTTTCAAGTTCATAGCAATAGCTTTTCGTCGGATCTTTTTTCACTCGTTCAGCATACCAACTTGTATAAGCCACAGCTGCAATTAAAATTACAACATGCATTATAATACGATACCAGGCGCCTGAAAATATAGGCAGACCGACGATTCCCTGTGCAACTGCTGTAGCGTATGGATTGAATGTCCCTACAGAACTTCCCACAAACGCACCGCACATTACCATGGAAATGCCTGTGATGCTGTCGTACCCAACTCTGCGGGCTAAAGCAGTACAAAGTGGAACAAATATTACACATTCCGCATCAAATCCAATCAGTCCTCCAAGAAGCGAAAACAAAAACATGATAATAAAAATTATCCAAAACTCCTTTCCTTGCAAAGCCTTTGCCAACTTATTAATGAGAATATCCAGCGTCTTAGTTTCATTAATAACCGCAAAGGAACCTCCGGCAATCATTACAAAAAAAATCAGAGATGCCATACTTACAAGGCCATTCGGAATCGCATCAAAAAATTGATATAAAGATACCGGATTTTGTTCTACAGAATGAAATGTTTCCGGAACCAATATTTCACGCCCTGCTTCATTTTCTACTGTATCAAACTGACCTGCCGGTATAATATATGTCAACACCGAACAAATAATTAGAATGATAAAGATTAACAAAAATGTATGAGGAGGTTCTATAGAAAGTAGTTTAAACATGTTTTTCTTCTTTGGTGTTTTTTTATCTTCGTTATCTTCGTTCATATTTATTTCTATTCCTTTCGTTAAACCTCAAGATGAAAAAAGTTATTGAACAGAGAATTTCAACTTATTGTCTAAGTACATTTTATTATTCAAAAGTTCCTTTTTTTATTACTTTTCTATCGTCCATGAACTTCTTCCCTTTAGCAAATACATATTCTATTTCAAGCTGTTTATTAAGTAATACAATATCAGCATCTGAGCCTATTCCTATACTACCCTTTAACGGATACAGGTTAAGAGTCTTTGCAACATTTTCCGTAATAACTTTTACAGCAGTAGAAATATCTAAGCCTTCGCACAATACTGCATCTTTAAATTCTTCATGCAAAGAATCAAGAGTTGTAACCACCAGCCTTTCAACCTTACCACTTTTATTATAAACAGCCATGCTTCCATTTCCATCGGAACTCATAGTTATATGATCTGCAGGTACGTTGTTTTCAATACACATTTTTATTGCCTTGCTTGGTTTTATAGCTTCGTCAAATCCATCATCCGGCCTTATCCCTGATGTTATATCAATGTATGCTCCCATCTTGGCCAATTTCATAGCCTGCTCCAATAAGTCGGGGGTTCTGTTTACATGAGTAGGCACAAAATTTCGTGCGGGAATTTCGCTCTCTTTTATTATATCAAAAATCATATTTAATCCATCATTCCCTACACCCATGTGAAATTGAGCTATACCGCACTTCCCGCTTAACATGCCGCCAACTCTTGCTTGAGTAACAATTCTTTTTATTTCATCCTTTGTAGGCTGAGAAGATCTGTGATCTGATAGTGCTATTTCTCCAACCCCAATAATTTTATCAATTAGTATTACATCTCTTCTAACGTCGCCGGTAATGTTATTTACAGGCACTTCATATGAACCGGTAAGCATATAAGCTGTAATTCCTTCTGTCTCTAAAGCTCTTGTTTTAGCCAAAAGTGATTCAAGATGCCTTGTAGTTCCATCCGTACCTAAAACTCCAACTAAAGTAGTTACACCTGCCTCTATAACTTCAGATAAGAATATTTCAGGTGTCCTGCTGTAAAATCCGGCTTCTCCTCCACCACCTATAATGTGTACGTGCTGATCAATGTATCCGGGAACCATAATCTTATTATCAGCGTTTACAACATCCACATTTATATCAAAATTATTTTCATTAATATCTCTTTCAATTTTCACTATTTTACCTTCTGAAATAAGCACATCATTTATGCCTAAATCTTCAGGTGAATATATTCTTGCTTTTTTTATTAATAACATTTATTCCTCCCAATATAATATCTTTCGTTCCTGATTTAATGTATAAAATCAGGTAAAATTTTGCTTCTCTATCTATAATATAACACATTTTTAACTAATTGATATTTTATGTAGTTATTTTTTTATTATTATATCTGTATTTTTTTATGTCAAATTTGTAAATATTTTACTTTTAGAGAGACATATATCCAAAAAAAACGAGGGATGGTTGTTTATAAACAAATACCATCCCTGATAGTCCCCTATGTAATATATTCCACTAAATTCCTCTTTTAATTAATGCTTCATAACATCGACCACTTTGTAATTACTGCTGACTATCTCTCTTTACTGATTATTTTGGGTTCTTTTGGCTGATATGCTCCCCAAAAAGATGTTGTGCCTCCAGCAGAATATGCTGTTTTTTTGATTTGATCAGCTGCAAATCTGAGCATCATTTTTTTTATGTTTTTCATCGTTTTCACCTCCTTTGATTCTTATTAAAATTAAACTAGCAATCAAAAACAAGGTAATTATAATTGTATAAAAAAATCTTATATTAAAATTATACAATACTAAACTTAGTATATAAAATACAGACAATAAAAATAAAGTTATTTTTTTATTCTTAACCTTTTGTTTTTTTGTCAATTTTTTGTTTTCATTATCAACAGGAGCATATTTTAAAATAATATAAACTGTTAAGGCAATTAGTGCTGCTGACGAAGTGCCAATAATTTCACGCGGAATAAAATTCACTGCTGCCATCGTAATTAAATAAATTGTAATTAATGTCATGTTACATTTGATATAAGAATTAGCATGATATCCGCCCGAATACATCCTGACAGATATAAATGCAGATAAGAACAAAACCGTATTTACCAAATTATTTAAAAAAATTCCCAAAGTTAAAATTATAGCAATGCCTATAACGGAAGAAAATATTAAATGCAGACCATAAACATATATTTCTTTTTCTTCCTTACTAATTATTTCATTTGTATAAAAATAATTAGTTATATTTTCTGATAAATATTTAATCATTGAAAGCCTCTAATAATTAATTTAACCTTGTCTAAATATTAACCGAATTACTTTTATAATTCAAGAGGTATGGGACAGTTGGCAATATACTAATATACTTGGCATGTATTTTTGTTGTTTTTCCCCAATAATAAAATATCGCATATAAAAGTATTGCCATTTTCGGTAAAGTCTATTATTCCGTCGTATTTTTCAACTGTTTTTCTTATACTTCTTATTCCCATTCCATGATTTAATTTATCGGGCTTATCGGTCAATAACTCGGGATTATCCTGTAATACGGAGTTTGCTATTGTATTCTTAACCTGTATAGAAATATAACCTCGCTTTTTCATTATAGATAAATGTATTTGTTTATTATCCGTTAATTTTTCACATGCTTCTATAGCATTGTCCAATAAATTCCCAAACAATATGTTTATATCGGCATCTTCTATTAGGTCTACTACTTCATAGCTAATATTGTACCCTGTTTTAATACCTTTGTAATTAGCTTCTGAAAACTTATTGTTAATAATGGCATTAAACATGTCATTTTTAGTAAATACAAATTTTTTTGTAAGTTCTATATTTTCTATCAAGCTGTTTATATAATTTAACGCTCTGTCATTATTCTTATCTTCAATAAAAGTTCGAATACCAAGCAATTGGTTTTTCATGTTATGCCTTATTGTCTGTATTTCCGTATACAGATTTTTTAATTCAACGCTGTGCTTCTCTTGTAGCTTGATGTTTTGTTTTAGCAGCCGGTTCTCTGTTGAAATTTCATAATCTTTTACTGATTTCATAAAAATTCGGTAAAATATCACATTAGCAGCTATTAATCCGAAAATTGACAGGAGTAAGTAAAATGTTCTCCTTTTGTCATTGTTGTAAACAGCTGATTCTGTAATTGTCACCATTATGAAAATTGTTAACATAGGTATTACAGTAATTAATATCCATGATGAATCCGGTACTTTTTTATAATTACCGGACCTGAATTTTAAAATAATCCTTGATATATAAAATAAAGTAATTTTAGATGAAAGCAATAGTACAAATCTGTGAGCTTCAGATGTAACCATCATAGAATCAACGCTAACATTGAATATTATACCAAATATAAATATGTAACATCCGTTTGTTAAAATTAATATGACATTAATTAAAATACAGCTGTATATTTTAATCAAAGGATGCCCTTTGAGAGCAGTCATACTGTATATTATCATGATAGCTATTGCTATATAACTTGGTATTTCAATGGGCACGTCCACGTAGTTAGACATGGATACATCAGCAAAAAGCAATACTACTGTCGTCAAAAACATAATTCTCTGCTTAATGCCTTCATATTTACAACCATTAAATTTAGTTATAAACTCTATTAAGAGACATGATTCAAAAATATTTATTGCCAGTTCAAATAATAATATCAATGCTTCCCCCATATACTCACCTCAGATAATCTAAAAGTTTCTGTCGGACATATTGCCTGCGAGATCTGCTTACAGGTATCTTTATGTTGTCTTTCAATATTACAAAATCATTTTTAATGCTATAAATGTATTTTTGATTTACCAGGTATCCGAAATGAGTTCTTATAAAGCCGTAATTTTCCAATTCTTTCTCTTTTTTATTTATACTGTCTCTGTATTTAAATTCTTTATGATTAACTGTATTAACAATAATATAGTTCCTGCTGCTTTCAATGTACAAAATACTGTTAACATCTATTTCATAATATTTATTTTCAATTTTTATATTTATTTTATATGATCTTTCATCAAACAATTTATATACTTCAGAAACTGTTTCGGAAATTTCTTCTTTTAATCTGGATTTCCGTATAAACCTGAATGGCTGTGCTTTTAAGGATTCATATACCAGCTCATCCTTGCATGTTACAAAAACAATAACAGTATTTTTGTTTATGTTTTTTATGGATTTGGCAGCATCAATACCATTAAATTCCGGCATTTCTATGTCTAAAAAAATTATGTCAAAATTTTCTTCACAATTATATTCTATAAGGTTTTTTGCATTGTTAAATTTTATAATTTCAAAATCACAGTCCTTTTTGCCAAATTCTTCTTTTGCTATTTTATATAAATTGTCTAATGCAGCCTCTTCATCATCGCAAATTCCAATTCTATAGTATTTCATAATGCCCCCTATTTAATGTCATATAACTTAAAAGCATTTTCATAATATCTATTTTATTTGGAAACCGGACAATTGTCAATCAGCTGTAACAGTTTTAGGAAAAACTATAAAATATGAGAAAAGATTAAAGAACGTTTGTCTTTTTAAATAAAATTTATTCTATCTTCCCTTCAAGATAAATACGGAAAGTTCCGGAGGCGCCATAAATCTTAGAGGTATATGTGATGTACCCAAGCCTACGTTTACATACAGCACAGTCTGCCTATAATTGTTAAAACTATAAATACCCCCTGTATATTTTTGAGCCATGGATGGAAAAAATAATTTTATTCCCGGAAGATTTACCTGTCCGCCATGGCTGTGCCCGGACAAGAACAAATCTATGTTATACTGCAATAATGGATCTACTACATCCGGCTCGTGGCTCAGCACAATATTGTAACTGTCATCATCAAGCAATTTAATCAGCTTTTTTTTGTCAAATTTGCCGAATATGGAGTCATCCATACCTATAATGTTTATATTATATTCACCTAAGCTTACTTTTTCATTTTTCAACAGTTTAAAGCCGCTATTTTTCATTATTTTTTTATATATACGTTCTGCTCCCCCTCCATAGTCGTGATTACCATAAATAGCATACTTGCCCAAGGGAGCCTTAATCTCGCTCAGTATCTCCCAAATTTCATTTATATTTCCCTTGTTTTCGTACTTATTGTATTCATCTATCAAATCACCAGTAAAAACCACAATATCAGGGATTTCTTCATTAATTTTTTCTACAGATTTTTTTATATCTGCCTCATTGAAATTTTCAGATATGTGCATATCCGAAAATTGGAGTATTCTTAATTCCTTCTTATCTTTGGTTATGAGGCTGCTGTTTATATTTTCATAATGCACCTTCAAAAGACCAGGTTCTATAAATCTTGCATATATGTAAAAAGATATAACTGCTAAAAAAATTGTTAATAAAAAAGCAAAAAATTTTCTCAATACCCTTCCCCCAAAAAAGTTTCAAATTGTAGTATATCAAATTTGGCAAAAAAAATAAAGCTAAACTTCATTCATTAAATATTGCTTGATTTTTCAATGGATTTAAAGTTTTGCTTTATTTAAATGGCCTTATTTTTACATGATTCTTGTTTTTTCTTCATTACACATGAAAAACTCAACATTATTTGTCAGAATATCAATGTAATTAAATGACATAACTCTTTTTAATCCTTTGTTCTCAACATGGACCGTAAAAACCGAAGGATAGGTATCGGCAATTATTCCCTCGTTAATTTGTGATCTTCTCTTTCCTTTTTTTACCTTAAAACTGACTCTTTTCCCTATATATTCTTCAACTAATTCCTTAACTCTCATAACAGAATCCACTGTCAAAAAACCACCTTCTAAACTATAATAAATGAAAAGCAGGTAAATATTCTTCATTTGTTGATATGTTTACCATTATTTTAAAAATTATGTGTTTTTTCTTGTATTTACTTTATTTTTATCTTGCAAAGAATAAAAAAAAAGAATAGTATTATAGTATTGGCATATCAAAAAGGAAGTGAAAGTAATGGACGAGGTCCCTACGGCCGAACGGTCTGATTATTTGAAAAAACCAAATACTTCTCTATTACTGAACTTTTTATCAATTTGGTAATAGAGAAAATCTATTATTAAATTGAGGTGGATAATGCTTAATATATACAAAACAGTTGATGATACTCTTTTGACGCTGGAAGAAATAGAAGATGGGGCATGGATCAGCCTAGTTAACCCTGCGCCTGAAGAGCTTAATTTTATTGGGAAAAAACTTTCTGTG
The DNA here is from genome assembly GCA_002399975.1 of Firmicutes bacterium UBA4845. Taxonomy (GTDB): domain Bacteria; phylum Bacillota; class Clostridia; order Tissierellales; family Sedimentibacteraceae; genus Sedimentibacter. The sequence goes on from DHER01000094.1 coordinate 47,982, forward strand.
GAAAAAGACTTCTTAGGAGCGGCTTTGGACGAAGAAGAAACCGCACGTTTAGAAACAGAAGACGACCAGGTATTAATATTGGTTGATACCCCATATGTTGAAAAAGCCGATAATCATATAGTTTATGAAACATTGCCTTTGGGAATTATAATTACGGACAAAAATATAATTACTGTATGCCTGAAAAATTCCATAATAATGGGCCAATTTGAAAAAAATAATATTCGTACATTTTGCACTTATAAAAAATACAGGTTTTTGTATCAAATACTCTATAAAAATGCTCAAAGGTATCTACTTTATTTAAGACAAATTGACAAAATGAGCAATCATGTTGAAACACAGCTCCATCAGTCTATGAAAAACAAGGAACTATTCCAGCTGCTGGACTTGGAAAAATCATTGGTTTATATAACAACTTCATTAAGCGCAAATCAAGTTGTTCTGGAAAAAATTATGCGCATCAATATTATTAAGAAATATTCCGAAGATGAAGATTTGTTGGAGGATGTAATAATTGAAAATAAACAGGCTATAGAAATGGCTAATATATACAGCGGTATATTAAGCGGTATGATGGATGCATATGCTTCAATTATATCCAACAATCTTAATATAGTCATGAAACTTTTAACGTCAATTACTATTCTAATGGCAATACCAACAATGTTTTCCGGATTCTTTGGAATGAACCTTAAGAATATTCCATTTGAAACATCTCCCTTCGGATTTTGGATTGTACTTGGCATATCAATATTGACAGCTTGTATTGCAGGATTCATTCT
>DHER01000044.1 GCA_002399975.1 Firmicutes bacterium UBA4845
GCCCGTGAAGGCGAGGAACAGGCAGAGCAGTTCGTGGAACTGATTCAGGAATACACGGATCTTGATTTTCTGGACGCGCGTATTCTCAACAAGCTGATCGACAAGATTGTCGTGCATCAGCGGGAGAAGGACGTGGAGGGCAATATCACCCAACTGGTGGAAATTTATTATAAATTCGTAGGAATGACCGTACTTAATTTTAAGGAACAATAATCTGTGGTTTTATCAACATCCCAAGGTCGAGAGTTCGATTCTCTTCGTCTCCATAACAATTTAAGAATAGTAGAAAGAAAAGATGCTTTGCGGTAAGACTGCAAGGTTTTTTTGTGTTAAAAATTGAATTATTATGTATAATATATATAAGATATTATAACATGTAAAAAAGTTAATAAAAATAGAATAATTGCAGTAATAATATTAGGATAATGATATTCTATGCTTTCATGGAAAATATAAAAGAATATTTTTTTCATGAGGAATAATATTTGTACGATTATTTAACATTAATTAATGAAAAAGAAATCTAATTTGAATATATTGTATATTCTAAGGTGTTATGATATAATACGTTACATTTTCTTAAAAGTATATTTTAGAGTGAGGCCCGGAGGGGAAAGGAAAAATGAAGATTATAATTGTTGGTGGAGGTAAGGTTGGCTATACTTTAGCACAGCAGCTTTCCACCGAGGAGCACGATATAATATTAATAGACAACGATGCAGATGTTTTGAATCACGCCGATGAAACACTGGATATAATGTGTATCCGTGGAAATGGCGCCAGTGTGGAAGTCTTAAATAAAGCAAACATCAGTGAAACAGATTTACTGATTGCTGTAACTGACAGTGATGAATTGAATATGATCTGCTGTGTAATAGCAAAAAAATTAGGTGCTGAGCATACTGTTGCCCGTATCAGGAATACTGATTATTCCAACGAATATAAAATGCTTAAGCAGGAACTTGAACTTGATATGGTTATAAATCCGGAAATGGATGCAGCTAATGAAATAGCCAGAATGATTCAGTTCCCCTCAGCCGCAAATGTGGAGACGTTTGCAAACAACATGCTGGAATTAGTTGAATTTCGGGTACAGGAAACAGACCCCGTAGTAAATACCAAACTTATGGACTTAACTAAAAAGCTTCCTGCGAAGGTTTTGTTTTGTACGATTCGAAGAAATGATGAAATTGAAATTCCAAAGGGTAATTTCATATTGAAAGGCGGAGACATTGTTTCTGTTATCGGAGAAAGAAAAGATATAAATAAATTTTTCAATCACCTGGGCAGAAGCTCTCACAAGGTCAAAAATATTACTATTATAGGCAGCAGCAGAATAGCAATATATTTGGCGTGGCTGTTGGAAGATCTCAATATGAATGTAAAAATAATAGAGCTTAACAAGGAAAGATGTATTCTTTTAAGCGAGCTGCTTCCGAATGCTTTGATAATTCACGGCGATGGTACAGATCAGGAAGTGCTGGATAATGAAAACATTCAGACAGCCGATGCAACTATAGCTTTGACTAACATGGATGAAGAAAATTTAATTTCTTCATTGTATGCTCATCAATGTGGCGTGAATGAGGTTGTTTTGAAAATCAGCAGGCACAATTATATTCCCATTATAAAAAAACTTGGATTAGACAGCATTATAAGTCCCAAGCTGACCACCGCCAACAGTATTTTACGGTATGTGAGGGCACTGGACAATTCCCAGGGAATTGCAGTAGAAAAATTATACAAAATTTCGGACGAAGAAGCTGAAGTTGCGGAATTTACAGCTAAAGATTCTCCGTACTTAATAGATATAAAACTTAAAGATTTAAAAATAAAAAAAGATATTTTAATTGCGTCGTTAGTACGCAACAAAAAAATAATAATCCCTTACGGCAATGACTGCATAAAAGAAGGCGATAAGGTGATTGTGGTAACAAAAAAGGGCTTTATCACCGATTTAAGCGAGATACTGGAAATCTAACGGGGGTAGCAGATGAATATTAAGGTTGTACTGAAAGTTTTAGGTATAGTGCTGTTTTGGGAATCAATATTGATGATTCCTTCATTAATTATATCAATTTATGATAGCAGTTATGAAATAAAAGCCTTTATAACGGCAATTCTTTTATGCTTTGTAACAGGGTTAATATTAAAAAGGATTAAGATAAATAAAAATGAAATGCGAAAAAGAGAGGGCTATGCATCTGTGGCAATATGCTGGCTGGTTATGTCCATGGCAGGAGCTCTTCCATTTTATTTAAGCGGGTCGATACCGTCTTACATTGATGCTTTGTTTGAAACAGTATCAGGTTTTACGACAACAGGTTCGAGTATTGTACGTAATATTGAAATTATGCCAAGAGGTCTTTTATTCTGGAGAAGCTTTACCCACTGGATAGGCGGCATGGGAGTTCTGGTATTTACAATGGCACTTATTCCTTCCATAGGAGGCAGTTCAGTATTTTTAATGAGGGCAGAAAGCCCGGGACCTACATTTGGTAAGCTGGTTCCAAGACTTTCTGATTCATCGAAAATACTATATATAATTTATGCCGGAATGACTGCGGTTTTAATAGTTCTGTTAATTATTGCCGGAATGCCTGTATTTGATTCATTTATATATTCATTTGGAACTGCAGGAACAGGCGGTTTTTCAATGAATGCACTTAGCGTAGGATATTACAATAATCCGTGGATTGACTGGATAATTACCATAGGCATGTTTATATTCGGAGTAAACTTCTCCCTGTATTATTTGCTGCTGATAAAAGGTGACTGGAAAAGTGTCATTAAGAATGAAGAGCTGAGGTTTTTTTCCTTCTATGTATTATTGGGAATACTACTGATATTTTTAAATGTACTGCCTAATTTTAATTATGACATGTCCGAAGCGCTGAGACATTCGGCGTTCACAGTTTCAACGTTGGTTTCAACCACAGGCTTTGCAACCACGGATTTCAACCTTTGGCCAATGTTTTCAAAGTCAGTCTTATTGACTCTTATGTTCTTTGGCTCATGTGCCGGCTCCACAGCCGGAGGTGTGAAATCAATACGAATTTTAGTGTTGTTTAAATCCCTGTTCAATGAAATAAGGGGAACAATACATCCCAATTCAGTTCAAACCGTAAAAATAGACGGAAAAATCGTGGATTCGGATACATTGAGGAGCATATTGATATTTTTCTTCTCTTATGTTGTCATAATCATTTTTTCCGTAATTATTGTTTCAATGGATAATTTTGATTTTATGTCTTCTTTTTCGGCGGTTATAGCTACCATAAGCAACATAGGACCAGGTTTTGAACTGGTAGGACCCATGGGGAGCTTTGCGGATTTTTCAAACCTGAGCAAAATAGTTTTAACCACATGCATGATACTGGGAAGGCTGGAGATAATTCCCATACTTGCAGCATTTACTCCTTCAATTTGGAAGAAACGCTGATTTTGATGAGGCAAAACATTGGATCAACGAACAAAAATCACGTCAGTGTGGTCTTATTTCAAGACATAGTACAACTTAAAAAGTTTCTTTGTGCTTCCATTTAGCGGTAATATAAATATTTTAAAAAAAGGATTGACAAAGGTAATTAAGTAAGCTAGAATATAAAAGCGCTTCAAGATTGGAAGCTCAAAAATTTAAAAAGTGTCATATAGAGATCAAGTAAAACAGCTAACAAAAAAAAATAAAAAAAGCTTGACATAATATTTCTAGTATGATACACTAATCAAGCTGTCTAAGGGACAGCAAAGAACATTGACAATA
>DHER01000138.1:0-5345 GCA_002399975.1 Firmicutes bacterium UBA4845
ATATAATGCACCATAAGACTGAACAGCAAAAGTAGCTCTTTCCTTCAAATCCAATATATCTGGATCTTCTAAATAACTATAATCAATAGCAGTTATTTTTTGAGCAAATCTTTTCATAGTCCTCTGATTTAAAATTTCTTTTTGATTGTTTTGCTTAATCATAATCCATTTATTTGTTTCTAACAATAAATATTTTGATACTCCTATGGCTAATAGCAATTTCAAGAGATGGGAAATAATGATTTTCTGCATAACTGCATCGATAAGCAATTTAGGAATCATTATGGTCAATAAAGTATTTAGCGTACTTGTAATAGCACCAATAAACAACCATAAATATATGGAAGGCATTATCTCTCTAATAGTTCTATTAAATATTTTCAGCACTTGTTTGTTTTTCATTTTCCTCCACCTCCTGATAATACTTTCCTTGAGTTTTAAACATATGAGCATAGAGTCCATCATTAGACAGCAATTCATCATGAGTTCCTTCTTCTGACACTTTTCCACCATCTAATAATAGTATTCGATCACAGAAAAGAGTACTCGCTAATCTATGAGAAATAAATAAAGCAGTTTTCCCTTGCATAATTTGGTCAAATTCACGATAAATCTTTTCTTCAGCAAGTGCATCTAATGCTGCTGTAGGTTCATCCATAATCATCATTTGGGTGCCTTTTCTATAAATTGCCCTTGCAATCATAAGTTTTTGATTTTCCCCGCCTGATAAAACTGCGCCATCTTCATCAATAATCTTTAGTAACATTTGATTAATTCCCTTTTCATATTGATTAATTTTATCCCAAAGTTCAACTTGTCTTAAAGCCATTTCTACCCTTTTTTCATCAATATCATTTGAGCTAGCAGCTACATTTTCCTTAATCGTTACAGCCAATGGTTCAATATCTTGAAAAACTACACCAAATAATCGATGTAAATCCTCAATACTAAACTTTGTATAATCTATACCATCTATAAGAATCCTGCCTGAAGTTGGACGATAAAGGCCTGTAAGCAATTTAACAATTGTAGTTTTTCCAGCCCCATTAACGCCTACCAAAGCAAGCTTTTCTGAAGGTCCAATTTTAAAGGATAGGTCTTCAAAAACATATTTTTCAGAACTTGGATATTTAAAGGAAACATGTTCAAATTCCACTGATATTGATGTACTAGGTGCATAGCTTTTATCTGATTCATCAGTAATGAGATTCATATCCAAAAAACCGATTGTATCCTTGCAATAGGCAAACTCCCTATGTATGTTTGCAAAATCTTCTGTAATTTCATTCATCATTAATGAAAATAAACTAGCTGCAGTTAAATACATGATAAATTTTGAAATTTGAACTGTGATCCCTTGGGAAGCTAATATATAATAGGCAAATAGATCGGCAAATACCAATCCTAAAATGGATAATAATGAAAATCTTCTTTCGACTAAAAATAAATCCCTATATATACCTTCTAATTTCTTAATTTCATTTTCATAACTTTCTAAAAAGCGATTTTGAAAATTATAAATTCTAATATCTTTTCCATAACTAAAATCTGTAGTTTGATGCCCATAGCCATAATTTCTTCTTTCTGCTTGATTTAATTCTTCTTTCCTTTTGTAACGTGCATCTGATACTTTATCCAATGTCCAAAATGTAATCAATACGGATAAACCAATTACTACCACAATCCAAAAATTAATTTGAGCTAAAATAATAGCAAGTAAAATTGCCCCAATTAATTTTGCACCTAATAGATAAACCATATGATAAATACCTTCAATTCCGTTATTGTTACTTTGAACAGCAATAATGCAAGATTCTATTTCATCTGAAAATTCCGGATTTTCATAATACTTCAAATCCATGGTCATTGTTTTGTGCATCAATTCCTTTAAAAAATCCATACGGATATAGCTTATTTTATTATAGCTTCGTTTTTCAGCTTGTATTTTGATGGTTTCTAATCCAAAACCAATAAATGATACAAAAGCAATAATTTTTATCACTTCTTGAATTTCCACATTGCTTTTTAAAATTCCCCTTATAATCCATTCCATAGAAAAAACAGTTAATACAGGAATCAAGCCCCCTGCTATTCCATGTAAAATCATACTAAACCAAATCTCTTTAGTGACTGGATCAAGCATCCGTTGAATGGTTTTTTTCTTAGATGCAGTTTCAATATACTTCATTTTTTCACACTCCTTTTGCCCATTGGTCAAATAACTCTGCCAACTTTTTAATTTTTTTATCATTCACATGATAATATACTTTTCGCCCTTCAGTAGTCATATAAACTAGCTCTGCCTTATTTAATTGTTCCATATGATGGGAAACCGTAGCAGGAGTAAGACCTATAATGCTTGCAATTTCTTTTAGATAGTATGGTTTTTGACTTAATAACTTCATAATATTAAATCGATTTTCTTCTCCCAAAGCTTTCATTTGTTCAATGAAAAGCCCTGCATCATGTTTCCCTTTATTAAGTAATGCTTCAAGTTCCTCAAATAAAATGCCCAAAATCATATTTGGTCTTATAGATTCATCCATAATAATAGACATTCCAAAGGTACCTTTATTGATAATTGAAAAATACAAATGAATAGGTTCTTCACTTCGAAAACTCCATCGTTCAGTATCTATATAATTTACAATTGGAGTATTTTTAGCATCATCTTTTCCTGATGAAGAAAATAACTCCACTTTAGATTGAATATAATGTTCTACATTGCCATAATATTTTAAATATATTTTTTCGATTCTTTTAATAAGCTTAACGTAAGCATCAAACCTTTCATCTGCATGTTGAAACAAGTCTATGATTTTAATTTTTTCATCATTATCTAACTCAGTGGCCATGATTTTTTCTATATAATAATCCGCATCAAATGCCCTATCTTTCATTTCTTTAAGAACTTTTCTGGCCTCTTCTATGTCATCTAAATCTGATTGTTCTGTTTCTGCATCTAAGTTTTGGAGATAATAATGGCAAGCATTAAAAAATTCTGTTTTCGATAGTTCATCCACTTCCTTTGCATTAGTAAATCGAGTAACCATTTCAAAAAATCCCATATCATTTTGGCCTACTTGGATAGTAAATAATTCCCTCCATTCTGGATAATCTTTTAAAACATCTAAAGATTCATCAAAAACTTCTATATAAAATTGGGTTAAATCACTGTATTTTTGATTGATTTCATCTCTAGATAAAATAAAGCGATCCTTATTTTCAATGATGTGTACGGTATCCCCTTTTTCACGATTTAAAATTTTACCTACAATAGCATTTGCTTCCCAATAAATGTTGGGTTTATTCTCAATAATTAATTTCACTATCTCACCCCCTCGCAACTTATATTTTCTTTATTATAATTATATGTATAAATTAGATATTTGTCAAACTTATATATATATTTACTTTAGACTTTGTTTTAAACAAATGTTCTCCCACACGCAAAAACCTGACAACAGCCACTTCTAGCCATCGCCAGGTTTTTATTCCCTATTACTCCAAATCCTTAGTGTTTAAAATTAATAAGTTTTCCATCTACATTTACTGATTCTATCATTGTACTATCTAATGGTGCATTTGAAAGGTATTTAAGATTTATTTTTTCATTTTGACTAAAAGAAGTAGATAATTCCATCTTTTGTGCCGTTCCATCAGTCATATTAACTTGAATTTGTGGATTATTTTCCTCATCATATTTTCCAATACCTAATAAGGTAACTCCTATTTGAGAAACTTGAATACGATCTAGCTCCCAAGTTCCAAAATCCAATTTGCATTCTGTTTCTTTTTCTGGATTTACAGATTGAAGTTTAAATTTAGTTTCCCAGTTACCTTCTATATATTTCCCACTAGATACAAAGTACCCCTTAAGAAATACTTCTTTAGGGTCTATTCCTTTTAAATCAAATACATATTCAATATAATCTCCCCTATCCATTGTGTTTCCTGATTCATCTATTCCAAAATGGACGGTAGATGGGTAAAGTTCTAATGCATTATTTTCTGCATCGGTAAAGTAAAAATATCCATGATCGTCAATACCATCTCCTACCCATTTGGTTTGAATATGAAGCTTATTATCAATATATCCTATATTAGAAATATACATAAAGTCAATCTGAGGAAGTGAAATATTCATTTCATCTCCTTTTAAAACCTGTATTGTGCCTTGTTTCTCCCATAAGTCAAACATTGTACCACTACCACCAGATACATGCTCCATATTTAGTGGTATAGTTTGTGAATTAGCATCTTCTATATCTGTTAAATTAATTCCTGTTTCTACTTCATCAAATACTAAGGAACCACTTAAAAAAGACTTAACAACAAAACTTAATTTTTTACCATCCATTTTTTCTCCACCATTAGCTTGTATTCGTAATATAGCTGTTTTAGTTTCTTCATCATAATCAATTACTTGAGAGTTAAATAATGCCCCTTCAGATAATGTATAATTATATAAATCAATGGATTCATCAATTCTATCCCCTGTTAAATCTTGCATAGTTAAGTAAATCACTGCCATTTCATCATCATTATAAGCTGCAACTACCTCCATTTTAATTCCATTATCTTCACTTACCATTTCAATTGGTTGAAGTATAGGGACTATCTCTGGGCTCACTTTTGATCCAATCTTATTAAAACTTAAAACAGTAGCAGCTAATACTCCAACTGATAACATTAAGCAAGCACAAGTTAGCATTGCTATTCTTAAAGGCTTTCTCTTGTTTATAATTGAACTTTTTTGTTCCAATTTTTTATTCACCTCTGTGGCAATATCATATTCAGGGGTTTTGATAGTACTTAGCTTAGCTTTAATTATTTGCTCATCGTTGTCATATTTCATTTAAATTCCTCCAATCTTTTATAATAGGAATTTTCATTTTCTAAAGCTTTTATAAGCTTATTTTTGGCCCTTTCATATCGTTTTCTCAATGTAGCAGCAGGAACTTGATAAATCATTTCCAGTTCTTTATAGCTTTTTTCATCGATAACTCTACTAAATATCAATGCACGCTCTGCACCTGTTAATTTTAAAAGCGCTTCTTTTAAATCCTCACTTATTAAATCAGTTGAATCATCTACTGTATTGTTATTTGATTCGGGTATAAAAAACAATATTTTTCTTTTTCTTAATATATCCATACAAGTATTGTAGGCAATGCTATATAACCATGCAGACAAAGAATAACCTTTTTTAAAACTACTTCTTTTATTATAGGCTTTTATAAATGTCATCTGTACCGCATCTTGTGCCTTGTGGTAGTCACAGAGAATATTATGGCAATATCGCAACAATGGTTGTCCGTACAATTTAATTGCACACTCAAGCT
>DHER01000138.1:5422-19435 GCA_002399975.1 Firmicutes bacterium UBA4845
CAAGTGAAACGTCCCCACGTCTTCCAAGCATAGTACATTTACACAAGTTTCATTCTTTTTTTTTAAACCTATTCTTGATATACCTCTTTATAAGCTTTTTTCTTGACCTTTTTATCTACAATAAATCCATCTAAAATCCAAATTAAAGCAGGTAATATTACAAATGTACTCATTAAAGCCAAGGATATATTAATCACTGTCATCAACCCAAAATCCTTTAATATAACAAATTTCGAAAGCATCAACACACTAAATCCACCAACAGTTGTAAGTCCTGATGCCACTGTGGCCTTACCTATTCTTTTAACAGTAATTGACATAGCCTCATTTTTTTCTTTACCTGAATTTCTTTCTTCTAAATATCTTTCAAGCAGCATTATAGTCATCTCAGTACCCATACCTAATACCAAGGCTCCTAAAGTAGCAGTTATTGGAGTATATTTTAAACCCAATAGATTCATAACCCCGCCAGACATACCAACTATTAAAATTATAGGAAATATTGGTATTAAGGCTTTAAAGAAACTTCTATATATAAATAATAAAGCAACAAATACTAAACCAATTCCGATAATAGTCATTTTTATCCTACCATCAGTTAGACCCTTAACCATTTCCACATCTAATACGCTTTTCCCCGTAACAGATACATCCATAGGAGCATCTTTTAATACCTTTTGAATATCCTTAACAAACTTCTGTAGCTCCTCCGTAGACATATGTTTTATATTCATAAGGATTACTCCCTTATCCTCACTTTCGTTTATAAACATCTTTCTTTGGTTCTCAGGTATTTTATCTATTAAATCAATATATTCTACATAACTTAAATCTTTGTCTTGTGAAAAATTCTTTACTAAATTATCTATGGATTTTATATCTATAACTTTATTGGAAAATCTAGTTTCAATATTTTCTATAGTATCCTTCATCCAAGTTACATTATCTTGGGATAATAATTCCTCTCCTTCCATATATATAACCATTTGGTCTGTAGATCCTACTGCATCCCTTACATAATGAATATCATGTAAAGCATCCATATCCTGAGGCATAAAAGTTTCAATATCAGTTTCTACACCGACCTTTGAATCTGCGACCATTCCAAAGGCTGCCAATACTATAGATATTATAAGAACTATAGGAGTAAATTTAGTAACAAGTTTAACAGTTCCACCTAAAAACTTATCAATTAAAGTATCTTTATTTAAATCTTTGCTATTATTCTTAGCTAATTTACCATCAAAGGTATCCCTAGCATTTAAAACTGGCATTAGTAAGAATATACTTCCAATAAAGCTAACTATTACACCTATGGTCAACATTTTTCCAAAATCCTGTATCATAGGCACCGGTGAAGCATATAGGGAAATAAATCCTAGAACCGTAGCCAAGACTGCAATTCCCACAGCCTTACCTATTTGAATAAGTGTTGTCTTAACAGACTTTTCCTCTTCATATCTATTTTGAAATTGAATAGAGTAGTCTATGCCCAAACCGATTAGTATAGGAAATACTGCCATGGATACCATAGTCATAGGAACACCAAGATGACCCATTAATCCCAATGTTGCAATAACTGAAACAAATATTATNNGCAAAGGCAACCATATACTTCATATTGGATTGCATCTCTGTCCTTAGGGAGGAATCCAATACAGGTTTTCCAGATACTATATAATCAATATCCTTAAAACCTTCCTTTTCCATTGCATCACTTACTTCTGAATAAACTTTATCTTTAGCATCATCTTCTAAATTTCCTACCAATTTTATTATCATCATGCTGTGATTATCATCTAATATGGTGTCTTCAAATATAGTTCTTAGTTCTCCATTTTTTTCATATAAAATATTATCCAATTCTCCTTGATTATGTGGGAAGTTTGCAGTCATCATACCTGATTTATCGTAGAAAATTTTCAATCCTTCACTTAGTTTCTTTAGATTTTCTCCCATAGTGATAAATCCACTGGACATTATTTTTAATTCATCTGGTGAAATGCCTCCAGATAAATTTCCCTTCATCCCATTGGTTTCTTTTTGTAATTGGGAACTAATATTGCTTAGGGCATTGGAAGTATTTTGACTTCCTTCACTTATCATAGCTGTCTTTTCTGACATAGTCTTTAGCCCTTGTGAACTTTCTCCTAAATTTTTAGCTATCATATTTAATTTCATTTGTAGCTGAGGATTGCCCTCCAATTGACTACCCATTTCAGTTAATTGGAGGGTTACATTCATCAAGCCTTCAGATACATTGGATAATCCTCCCTTTAATTGATTAGCACCTTCGCCTAAATTGTTTTGACCTATGATCAATTTATTAAACACATCGGTTATACCTAAAAGATTATTCAGTTTTTCTTCAATTAACTTTGGATCTTTAATATCCTTACTCCCAAATTCAGTCCCTATTTCAGTAAGCTTATCTGACATCTCTCCTAATCCATCACTTATGGCAAGGACTTGTTTTTTGATTTTTTCACTTTGTTTATCTGTTATCTGGTGAACGATACTTGCAGGACTCATAAAAGAAAATATTTTATCATTATATTTTAACCTTTGTTCAACATTCCACATTTTTTCCATATTATCATGTTGAAGAAGGTTTTCTTTTTCTCCTTCAAATAATACCATAATGGCATCACCGCCAAAACTTTCCTCCATAGAATAGTTGGAAATATAGGCATCATTATCAGTCTTAACTAAAGTCTCACTACCTGTAGCCATATTGACTTTTATAGCTCCTGCAATCATAATTGCAAAAATCAATATGGATAAAAATAAAACCTTAAAGGGTGTTTTTTCTATCCTTTCCCCTATTTTTGAAAACAGTCTGTTCAAATCAATCAGTCCCTCTCTTATTAAAATTTAATTTCATTCATAATGCTCCGTATAAAGCTATCAAGGTAGTCTTCTATTTTTTCTTCATGTATCTCTGGTAGGTAAAGAAAAGATAAAATGCTTCCCATTAATAGTCTTAAGGAAATATCCTCATCCCTAAACTCTATCCCTGTTTCTTTAATAGAATTTTTCAATAAAGATGTTATTTTTTCAATATAATTAAAATCTGCAATTTCTGGATTAATTTCACTCTCCATTAATATCAACTTTATAACCTCATGATGATTTGAAATAAACTTGATTCTATCCTTAAGGATATACTTTAACTTTTCCATTGGCTTTAAATCTTTAGCTGCCACTATGGAGTCCTCCAAAGTAGTAATCAATATTGGTTCAATACAGGCCATAAATAATTCCTTCTTAGAAGAAAAATATCTAAATAAAGTAACTTCAGATATCCCTGCCTCTTTGGCAATCTCCAGAGTAGTAGCTCCATTGTATCCTTTTTCAATAAATACCTTTAAAGCAGATTCTAATATTTGTAAACGTCTTTCTTCCTTAGTCATCCGCATCGTAGTCTCTTTCATCTTCATTTTCCCCCTCCTTATGTAAGTACTTACTAACACAGTATATCAAAATAACTTTATTTGTCAATATAAATATTTGTACTTGATAATTAACTGGTAGAATCCATAACCTTGAATCCACTTTTTATATAAAATTATATAGCTTTAGAACTACAGCTCTATGCCTCAAATATTATAAAGGTAAATAAAATCTAAAATCTTAATATAAATCGGATAAGATAGCTTATTGTAAGTTTTCCATATTTAACATATAATTATCATAGATGAATTTTTAGGGGGTATAAATTTGACCAATGATTTAAATGATAAAAATATTATTAAATCTGCAATAAAAATATTTAATGTCCTCGAATTGGTCGTTAAAGAAGAAAATATTTCATTAACTGATATAAGTAATACTACAAACTACACTAAAAGTACTACACAAAGAATTTTAAATACACTTAAATACTTAAATTATATAGACCAAGATAGTTCTACATATGAATATTTCCCTACTATGAAAGTCTATGCTTTAAGTGAGCATTTGACAATTAACAATATTATTAAAGAAATATCTAGAAAACATTTAGAGGAAATGTCCAAGGAAATAAATGAAACTATTAACCTCGGCATTTTAGATGGTTATAATATAATCTATTTGAATAAAATTGTTTCTACATCACCTTTAAGAGTAGATGTGGATTCTAGTATGAATATTCCTATATATTGTAGTGCTCTTGGTAAGTCTATGGCTGCATTTAATTCCAATATATTTTCTTTTAAAAATAATTATATAAAATATACGGAAAACACCATCTCTTCTGATGAAGACTTTAAAAAAGAATTAGAAGATATTAGAGAAAAAGGATATGCTATTGACAATGAAGAATTTGTAGAAGGATTAATATGTGTAGGAATGCCAATATTAAATAGTAATGATGAAGCAGTGGCTAGTTTAAGTATATCTATTCCAAAAATTAGATATGAAAATAGAAATATTGAATATTATATTCAATTGCTTTCTAAATATACGAAGGGAATATCTAGAGATTTATATAAAAAATAAGGAATGCAGCGCATCCCTTATTTTTTATATTCCACTAAACTCCCCAAAATAATTCTATTATTTCATCTGATGGTTCTTCCGTAATATTAGAAACTATCACAAATGCAATTAGCGATAATGTCAATGCAGGAACTATAGCATGTAACCCTAATGGTCTTGGCAAAAAGTAGTCGAAATAAATATATGACCCTATACCTGCAACCATACTTGCCAATGCTCCTTGTTTATTAGCCTTTTTCCAATACAATCCTAATATAGTTGGCCATAAGAAAGTCGATAATTGTCCCGCTGTGGCAAATAAGTTTAACCACACCATTAATTCTGGTGGATTCATAGATAGTATAAAGATTATAATACCTAATATTATTGCCCAACCTGTTGTCCTTCTGGACACTGCCTTTGAATTCTTAGATAGTTCTGGCTTTAAATAATTTATTATTAAATCATTTACTATGGCACCAATTACTACTAATAATTGTGAGTCTACTGTTGACATAACTGCTGCTAAAGGACCAGCTAATACTATTCCTGCAATTACACTTGGAAATATTTGACTAACTAATGTAGGTAAAACCAAATCTCCTGATTCAATGCCTGAAACTAATGTGCTGCCAAAAGCTCCTACTAGGTGCATTCCAAGTAATATTGCTATAGATACTATTGTTCCTACCTTTATACCCTGATTTAAACTTTTAGTATCTTTATAACTCATAGCCCTTTGGGAAACACTTGGTAAACCTATGGTGGCAAAGCCTACTAAAACCCAAAAAGAAGTTACCCAAGTTTTTGTCATAAACCCCTCTTGAACTCCATAGGGAGTAATCATACCAGGATCTATTGCCTTCATATTTTGTATAATATTAGACACCCCTCCGCCTTTCACTACTACGGCTATAAATATTACTAATGTAGATATACTCATTACAATACCCTGCAATGTATCATTTAAAACTACTCCTCTATATCCCCCAATTGCTGTGTGAACTACAACAGTTATACCAAAGAATAACAATCCTGTTCTATAGCTTATTCCAGTAGAACCTTGCAGTAACCTTGCAGCACCAACCCATTGAGCAGACATAGCGGCAATTAAGAAAAATATAATTGAAAGGGAGGCTACTATAACTACTGCATCACTTCTATATCTTTCACGTAAAAAGTCTGTTATGGTATTTGCCTCTATTTTTCTAGAAACTATGGCAAATTTTTTGCCTAGCACTGCCAATGTATAATACCCTGTAGGCATTTGAGCCATTGCTAAAAATACCCAAGCTAATCCATGAGTATAAGCTGTACCTGGACCCCCAATAAAGCTCCCTGCGCTTAAATAGGTAGCAACTAAGGTCATAGCTAATACAAATCCACCAGTACTTCTTCCTCCAGTCATATACTCATCCATATAACCTTCACCATCAGCAGATTTCGCTGTACTTAATAATTTTGCCGCATAAATGCCTATAAGGTACATTAAGGCAAAATATATTATTATCGGTATTAGTGTTCCCCAATTAACAGCTTCCATTTGTTATTTTCCCCCTTTTTCATTGGCCATTATATATTCTTCTGCTTCTTCTTTAGTCATCTTATCTAAAGGCATATCTACAAACAGCTTATTTACCATAATAAAGGTCAATATTGTAAACACTACTGCACCTAATATAGAACTTATAAAGAACCAAGATGGAAAACCTAATATATAGCTATATTCCTCTACGGGTTTAGAGCCTAATCCGTATCCAAAAATATACCACCATGCCATATTGATTAATCCTAATATAACTCCATAAATTGCCTCCTTATTGCATTGTTTATACCTTGGATCTTCGATAAATTTACGTTTATTATTAGAATCTAAACTTTTATCATCCATTTCTAAACTTTCCTCCTATCAAATCATTTATTTTTTTACTATATTTCCTATCAAAAATCCTACAAAGGAAATAGCAACCCAGCTTAAGCCATAATCCGACAATGGTAATTTAGCAATAAACCCACTAATATATATACTTTCAACACCTATTAGTTTTAAATATTCAATTAAACCTTCTAATACACCTATTGTTAATGATATATAAACTGCAATTCTCATACCTAAAAGCTTACCCTGCTTAATTCTAATATTTGAAATTAGGGCATAGGATATTGTCATTACAATAGCTGGGGGGTAAATTATCTTTAATAATGGATAAGTTAATTTAATTATTGTTTCAAGTCCTAATATACCTACTAAAGCACTTATTATTACAATTAAAACACTAACTTTTCCATACTCTATTCTTCCATCACTTAATTCTTCATAGAACTGTGATGCAGCCGATGTCAAACCTACAGCACAACTTAAAGCTGCAAAAACTAAGCCAATATTAAATATAATACCTCCAAAAGTTCCCCATAATTCTACCACAACTGCTGCATATAGTGATGAATATTTTAAATCCTCGAACATTCCGTATGTGGAAGAACCTATATACATATGTGCAAAATGAGTTATTGCTAAAATTGTAGTACCGATAATTCCTATAATGATTAAATACTTACTTAAATCATCTTCTTCAAGCCCCTTAAATTTCAAATTATTGATTAATACTCCACCTAATAAAAGAGCTGTCGGTAATTCCATTGTTGAATATCCTTCTAAAAGTCCATATATAAAGGGTGGCTCTGTATATAATTTTGCTCCTTGTATTGAAATAGGATTTTTAATTCCTTTAATCACTACTCCTGCCACAATTATTAATAGAACTGGAAATAATATCTTACTTATTCTATCCATTAAATTATCCTTATTAGATACAAACCAAAATACTAAACCATAATATAGCATTGAAAATACTATTATAGGTATTATAGTCTTAGGATTATATCCAGTTATTTGCAAAAATGCTCCCCAGGCAGCTGCACTCATTCTAGGTATAACAAACAGGGGACCTAATACCAAAATCGTTAAATTGCAAAATATTGCAGCAAATCTTGGAGAAATTCCTCTAGATAATTCTAGAAAAGAACCTCCTTTTGCTAAAGCAAAGTATCCCAGTAAAGGTATAAAAACTGCCGTTATATATATACCTAAGAAAGCTATATATACTGAGCTGCCGCTTTCTTTTCCCCAAGTCATTGACCAAATCATACTTGCAGCACCAAAGTGCATAGAAAACAAGGCCCCACCTAATGATAAAATAGTTAGTGCTGATAATTTTTTACTTTCCCTCAAATACTTCACCTCAAAAAATTTTTATATTTTATTTTCTAATATATTCTACTATTCCATCTATCATAGTCATATCAACAGATATTTCATTAATCCTTCTTTCTGGAAAACTCAATATATCTTCAGATAAAACTATTAAATCTGCTAGTTTTCCCACTTCGATACTTCCCTTTATATCTTCTTCAAAGGATAAATAAGCACCATTGTAAGTTGCACATCTAATAGCTTCTAATACTGAAATTTTTTGAGTTTCATCAGTTTGATATTGTTTCACCCTATCATATCTATTAACTGCAGCATCTATTGTAGCAAGGCCAGCTGGCCCTGATGGAGTATCACTTGATATAGATGGTTTCATTCCTAAATCTAGCATACTACGTAAAGCTATACAGTATTTCATCCTATCGCCATAAAATTTTTCATAATCCTTACCGCCTACTTGGATCATTCCTGGATTTACAGAAGGACAAATATTTAATTCTGCCATTCTATGTAACAAATCTTCATCTACGAAAGTACAGTGTTCTATTCTATGTCTATGGTTTTCTCTAGGATTTTTAGCCAAGGTTTTTTCATATCCTCGTACCATATATTCTACCGCTAAATCCCCAATAGCATGAGCTGTGGCCTGACATTCGGCATCATTAATTAATTTTATGTAATCTGCAACTTCATCTTCTTTCCAGCCGAGTATGCCTGGAAGTTCAGGATCATGACTATAAGGTTCCTTCATTGCAGATGAGGGAGCACTAGAACCTCCATCAATCATAAACTTATTGGCTCCAATTCTAAAGTATTCATTCCCCAATCCTGTTTGAAAACCTAATTTTAAAAGGTTATCGTTTTCCTTAAGGGAAAATGGTTTCCCATAAATACTGTGTATTAACATATAGGATCTAACCTTAAATTTCCTACTTAAACATAATTTTTGCATTATATGATAGGATGATGGCCCACACTCGCCGCAATCATGAATGGATGTAATGCCATTTTTGAGCAAATGTTTATAGGATTTCATAGCTGCTATTTCCTGTTCTTCGGGGGAATAATCTACTTTTGACCATAAGGCAAAATGTGTATGATCCCTAACCATACCAGTTAGTTTCTTATTCTTTACTTCTACTTCATCCTTTGGAAAATTATAAGCATCTTCTGGTTTGTAAACACCTAATTCTTGAAGAGCTAAAGTATTGTATACACAAACATGACCTCCTATATGCATACATTGAACAGGATTATTAGGAGATACTGAGTCTAAATCTTCAATAGTAGGATGGCGATCTTCCTCTAAATTTTGGGGGTCATATCCCATCATTGAAATCCATTGACCTGGTTTTTTTATCTTTACTGCTTGTACAATTTTTTCTTTAATATCTTCTATACTTTTACAAGTATCAGATTTAATATTTATTATTGAAGAACCTGGTTCATTTCCAAAAAAACCTGCTAAAATTGGATGGTAATGGCTATCAATAAGCCCTGGAAGCAAAGATCTACCTTTTAAATCAATTAATATTGTTTTTTCATCAATAAGTTTCTTTAGCTCCTCTGTCTTTCCAACAAATACAATCTTATTTCCTTTAATTCCTACTGCTTCTGCAATTTCATCTTTTTCATTTACCGTTACAACTATTCCATTATAAAAACCAATATCTATATACGAGTAATCAAAATCCATATTATCCCTCCTAAAAAACCAAAACCAGCTGCTAATGCTTATCTTACTTAAACTATTTATTATATGACTTTTCTTTTAGTAAAATTAAATTAGTAACAACCTCATTATAAGGGGTATCCACACCTAGTTCTTTACCAATTCTTACAATAGCACCGTTAATATTCATTATCTCTGTTTTTCTATTGTTAAGAACATCTGATAGCATAGAAGAAGTATTTTCGCTTGTTGCCCTACAAACCTCCTTACAATAATCAGCATTATCAAAATTCAATTTAATATTAGATTTTTTGGCAACCTCTATAGCTTCTGCTACAATATTTTCTAATATCTCTTCACTTTCCCTTGTTTCTAATAACCGTCCATTTTTTAAATTAGTTAATGCAGATAATGGATTAATTCCACAATTTACAATCAATTTCTCCCAAATTAATGACATAACATTTTCTGAAATTTTTGCATTTCCCAATTCATCTAAATTCATAATTCTGTAAATCTCATTTATTCTTTTAGTCTTTTCTCCAGATATTTCACCTAAAACTGTGCCACCATGCCCAGAATGTCTTATCTTACCTGGTCCTATGAAACTGGCCCCATTGGCACTAGTGCCTGCAATTATTTGGGAAATATCTACCACCTTATTTATTTTTTCAATATTACCAAGTCCATTTTGGAGAGTTAAAACAATAGTGTTTTTCCCTAATATACTCTTATTCCCTTCTACAGCTATATCTGTAATTGTAGATTTAACAAAAACAATAGCCAAATCTACAATTCCAATAGAACTAGAATCTACAACGGCCTTAACATTTTTAATATACCTTTCCTCATTGTCTTTAACTATACAAAGTCCTTTATGATTAATAGCATCTACATGTTCTTTAAATACATCTATAAAATATACTTCATGACCATTTTCAGCTAAGATGCCTCCATAAAGACTCCCCATAGCACCAGAACCTATAATAGCTATTTTCATATTCTCACTTCCTAAATTTTATTCGTCAAATCCTTCTACTTTTGCATTAAAACAATATTCTTCTGATGGAAACTCTCCACTAACACTTTCCTCATGGAATTTATTTAGACCATCTATCATAGCTTGTCTTATATTAGCAAATTGTTTTACAAACTTTGGTTGTAAATTTCCATACATACCAAGCAAATCTTGTGTTACTAAAACTTGACAATCAACATAAGGTCCTGCCCCAATACCTAGAATTGGAACACCTAAAGTTTCCTTCAAAACTTTCGCTACTCCTTTTGGTACACATTCTAAAACAATTGCAAAGACTCCAGCCTTTTCTAAAGCTTTTGCATCCTCCAATATTTTATTTGCAGTTTCTTTCGTATTTCCTTGAACCTTAAATCCACCTAACATACCAGCAGTTTGAGGTGTTAAACCAATATGGCCCATTACAGGTATACCAGCTGTTACAATAGATTTAACAGTACCTGCCATTTCAATTCCACCTTCTAGTTTAACGCAATCACAACCTGTTTCTTTATATATTCTATTAGCATTTTCAATAGCCTTTTCTATACTTACATTATAAGTGCCAAAAGGCATATCACCAACAATAAAAGTATTTGGAGCACCTTTTACTACTGGCTTAATATGATGAATCATATCATCTAAAGTAACAGCGGTTGTCCCATCATAACCAAGCATAATCATTCCCAATGAATCTCCAACTAATATAACCTCTACATCACTGTCATCAATAATACTTGCCATAGTATAATCATAACCTGTTACATAAGTAAACATTCTGCCCTCCTCTTTGTATTTTTTGAAATCCTTCACTGACATTTTCTTTTTTGTCATACCAATTCCTCCTTGCCTCAATACGGCTTAATGGTTTGTAATACGGTTTAATAAAAGTATATCATCGCTATCTATTTATGTCAATGAATATTCTGATTTTTTATTATTATCATGTAATTTTTGTTATTCGTGATATGTTGGCTAAAAAAAAGGTCTTGAAACTTCTAAAAATAAAGGTTTCAAGACCAATGCACTGGGGACAGTTCTTTTTGCAGTCCAATAATTTACAGTTATAATAGTTGCAGGAATAACCACTCCTCTTGTCCAACGGCTATTTTACACTAAGATTTTTGTAATAGTATCCAATTCCAAAGAAGTTAATTGTAAAAATAAATATCAAATTTTTTCCTGATTATTAGCATATCCTTTGATACCAAAGAATATCATTGCTGCTCCTATTACAATGAAGAAAACTTTACCTAGTAGGAAAGATGCAGGCAATGTAAAAGGTGGCTCACCATCAGGTCCTACAGGAAGCGTTAATGGATAGGTACTAAAAGTTTGTCCCCCATATAAATCAACAGTTGTGGGAAGTGGCAAAAAGCCGATTAAAAGTACAAATATTATTAAAACATACAGCATATTAGGATGTATACTGCCTATGAGTAAACCAGCTCCAAAGATAAAAAATAAAGCAGGAATTAAAGTTATTAGGGATGGTATAATAAAATCTGTAAATTTATAAAAATGAAATATCACTCCATAAAACAATAAGCTTATTACAATGACAAATAATGATATTATGATGTATCCTACAACAATAGTTAAGCCTTTGATAATACCGTATTTTAAAGGATTAACAGGAGTGGCAAATGTTAGCTGTTTAACTTGTTCCTCATCCTTTGAATAGAGAAAGGTTATGAAAAAAATTAAGGTAATAAGCAGCAAAGGTAATACTCTCGCAAGATACATTCCATAACTCCAAGCTGAAAAGGGAGCGGTATAAGCAATACCTACGATGATATCTTTCTTGAGTATCTGATAACTGTATAATATAGTAGTCATCAATAAAACGAAAAATATTTTATTAAAAATCAATCGTTTTAGCTCATATTTAAAAATCTTTTTCAATCTCAAGCACCTCCTTTGTTAACCCACAAGCATCCAGAAATTCTTGAAATGTTAGTTGTTCATACTGATTTGAACTTGACAGTTTACTTAATACTTCATCCATTGCCTCTTCGCCACCTATGAGTTTCGCTGCCTTGTGTATTTTAAGTGGCATCAAACAGTATTTTTTGATTTCAAGCTCTCTGACTCTAAGATAAGCGGCAAAATTTTCAGGCATAATATCAAGATATTCTAGATGACGATGATAAAAATTGCGTTCCATCTCTTTAACAGCAGATTCCCACTGATCTACATAATGTTTTTGACCATATTCCTCTCCATACTTTTCTTTATATAGACGATAAGTAGAATAAACCGTAAGACCTTCCGATGTCCATTCTGGTGTATCTGGGTCTTCCCATATCATTCTGTTGAGACCCCACCACTGGTGAATGATTTCATGAGCTAATATTTCTTTACCTACTGCACCCTTGATAGGATCAGTAAGTGAATATATGGAAAATGAGGTTTCGCTCATATTGCTTATACCGTCCGTGGCGCCACCTCCAAAATTGAAAGCAGAGGTCTGAATCAGAATCAAATTTTTGTTTTTTAAGTAATTTAAAGGTCCAAAATGTTCTGTACAATAATTGAATACGTCCGTTAATACCTCCTCAACATCATTTTCTTCTAAAAGTTCCGTAAAGTTCTCATGGAAATAGAACTCAGCAGTCATTTCGTCAGCAACAATACTTTTACAGTTATAATCTGAAGCAAAAATGTCAAAGGAATCGTAGGAGTTTCTAAGAGTCCATGTTTTTGTACCATCATTATTATCAACAATATCTTGAATATTACCATCCAGTGAAAGAAGAGTGAAAGTATCAGGTAAAACTACACTTACATCTACAGTGCTCCCATAGACGCCTAATGAAGGAATAAGGGCATGAGTCCTTAATTCAATATTTTTAGGGCTTATTTCACTACCCCCTAAACTGGTCTTATATGCACCCCAATTCTTCGGATATCCGCCATATTCTATCTCTAATACCATATCAGTTCCACTAGGAATATTAAATTGATAATGTTTCAAGACAAATTGTTCATCTGGCAATTCCATATATTCAATATCTTCACCATCTATTGTAGCACTGTATAATTTATAACCACTATTAATAATCAATCTTTTTTCAACAGAAGGTATAGGATTGGTGACGACGTATCTTATTTTACCATACATAGTATTTTTACTGAAATTAGGTGTAACTTCTGCAGTTACAGATTTAAATTTTAGTTCCAATCCGGTGTTGCGTATTGCATCCCAGTCTACTTCAGGGGGAGCATTGTTATAGAAAGGTTGTTTGAAGTAAATATTGATGCTCAATATAATTAGACCTATGGCTAAAATAGGCAGGTGATATTTTTTAATATTATGCTGTAAAGAGCCCCAAATACCTTCTTCATACTTTCTTGTAAATAGCAGAGAGATAACCCATATACCAACTAAAAATATTATCCAAAATAAACGATTATAGAGACCTGTAAGAAGTACTTTATAGTTGCCAAAGCCGTCGGAAAACACGGGAATATTAGGATTGATCCATCGCAGTATAAAATCTTCTGTTAAGAAATCTGAAAAACTAAAAAGTACACATGCTGCAAGAAATACGAAACTAATATCAAGCCTATTGGAAATCTTATAAAATATTGCTGCAAAAAGACTTCCTATCCACATGCTAGGAAGCATGTAAATCAAATAAGCACAGATAT
>DHER01000068.1 GCA_002399975.1 Firmicutes bacterium UBA4845
TCTTATAATGCTCAGTCAGTGAAAAAGTTTGATTCTTCAGAAGTTATGTATAGAATGAATGAAGTTTATAATGAAATAGAAGATACTAATAAGAAATGAGAGGGAAACTAACATATGAGCACTTATTATCCTAAAGTATCTATTATTATTCCTGCCTACAATGCATCGAATTATCTCGAAGAATCAATAAATTCAGCTTTAGAGCAGACATACCAAAATATCGAAGTTATAGTGATAAATGATGGGTCAGATGACAATGGTAAGACATCAGAAATCGCTAGAAAATATTTATCAAGGATTAAGTATTTTGAGAAAGAGAATGGCGGATCTTCTTCTGCATTGAATTTTGGTATACGTAAAATGACTGGTGAATGGTTTTCATGGTTAAGCCATGATGATTTATATGTTCCTGACAAAATTGAAAAACAAGTTGGGCTATTGTCCTCCATTAATAAAAAAAGCGATTTGTTGTGGAAACATGTTGTTTTTACGGCATCGGAACTAATTGATGCTGAAGGAAGACGAATTCGTAAATCCAACTACTCTAGAGAAGTAAAGAAAATGAACATCTTAAGCTCTTTGAAGGATAACGCATTATTGATTGCTGGTCAAATGAGAGAGTTTAATTTTCATGGATGCGGATGCTTAGTCAATAAAAAAATATTTGAAAGCATAGGCAATTTTGATGAGAATTTAAGGTTACTCAATGATGTTGATATGTGGTTTCGAATTTATAGCAATGACTTTTTTATACATTATGTTCCTGATCCCTTGGTGAAAGGGAGGATTCATTCAAAACAGATTTCGAAAAGAATAGGGTTTTCGTACCATAATCGAGAGCAAGATTTATTTTGGGAAAGGTCATTGAATTGGCTAAAAAGATATAGTAATGATAAAAAGTCATATTATGAATTGGCATTGTTTATGAAAGTTGCTTATGAAAAAACGAGATTTTTAGAAGGTGATCAAGCATATAGTGAAATAGTTAAAATAAAGCCTTTGATTAAATGCAAACTTACTATCGAGAGGGCGTATTGTATAATTAAATCCAGGATTAAAAGTATAGGGAAAATTATATACATGAAATACTTTATGACAAACAAAGGATAAGGATATGAAGATTATTCAGATTAACTCAACTTGTGGTGTTGGGAGTACTGGTAAGATATGTCTTTCGATAAGTAAGCTCTTGAATGAACAGAGTATAGAGAACTATATATTTTATACTTTAGCTTCTTCAACATATCCGCAGGGGAGAAAATATTCATCAGAGTTGTATATTAAGATTCAAGCTTTAAAGTCAAGAGTTTTTGGAAACTACGGATTTAATTCAACGTTAGCTACAAAGAAATTAATTTCTAATCTTAACGAAATTAAGCCAGATGTAGTTCATATACATAATATACACAGCCATGACTTAAATCTATCTTTGCTTTTTAACTATCTAAAAGAGTTACATATCAGAGTGATATGGACATTTCATGACTGTTGGGCATTTACGGGATACTGTACACACTTTACCATGGAGAAATGTGATAGGTGGAAGACTTGCTGTCATAATTGCCCGCAGCGACGACAATTTAGCTGGTTCTTTGATAGGAGCCAACAGAACTTTGAAATGAAAAAGGCTCTTTTTACTGGGCTCGATCTAACTATCGTATCACCTTCTCAATGGTTGGCAAATTTGATCAAGGAGTCATTTTTGAAAGATTACCCGGTAGTAGTTATAAATAATGGTATTGATTTAAATATCTTTAAGCCTACGGAAAGTAATTTTAGAGAAGGATATGGCCTAAAGGGAAAATACATTGTTCTTGGTATAGCCTTTGGTTGGGGAAGGGGAAAGGGATTAGATGTGTTTATTGACCTTGCTCAGAGGTTAAATGATCGTTTTCAGATTGTATTAGTAGGAACAGATGGAAAAATTGATAGACAACTTCCTAATAATATTATATCAATTCATCGTACTCAGGACCAGTATGAGCTTGCTAAAATTTATACAGCTGCTGATGTACTTGCAAACCCTACAAGAGAAGAGAATTATCCTACTGTGAACATGGAAGCAATTGCATGTGGCACACCGGTCGTGACATTTAGAACTGGAGGTAGTCCTGAGACAATAAAGCATTGTTGCGGCTCAATAGTCGACTATAATGACAATGTCAGGCTTTATGAAGAAATAATAAGGCTATGTGGCAGTGGGAAACCGGATATCGGAGAAATATTAGAAGAAGCGAAGTATTTCGATAAGGAAATCTGCTTCAATAAATATATATATTTGTATTTACACGATACGATTAAGGAGTGTCATTTTGATGCGGATTGAATCAGTAGGTAAAAATAAGGTTTTTATATATGCATTATTTATATTAATACTTTTTTTTATATACAATGTAAATTATAATCCTTTATATATCATTTTAGGGCTTGCAACGTTAGTAATATCACTATTTCTTTTCAAGTTTAATGATCTATTTTTACTATCATGCATATTAGCCCCAAACTTGATGATGATTAAGTTCATTGACTCATCATTAGCTATATTCGGTTATTTTTTAGTCCTTATTGTTATTAAGGGTATGCTTGTAGGAAACAAAATAAAGGGCATAGGTGTGCTTATCGCGTTAACTGCTCATGTTTTCTTAGTATCTGTTACATCTTTGTTAAACAATGATCCTTCGTTATTTGGCCAATTAATTAGACAATCTGCAATTGTAATACTTGCATTATTGTTAGTTTACCAAATGAATTTAACAAATTTTATAGATTTCGGGAAAAAAGCGATACTTTATTATGTATACGGATGTGTAATAAATGTTATACTGGGAATTCTTTATTATAGATTAACTAATCAGAATATAAAAAGCGGTTATTTTTCTGGTATCAATAATGATAGAAATTATTTTTCTTCTATGCTAACTAGCGGAATATCCATTTTATTATTATATATTTTATATAATAAAAAGGCTAGGGCAAAGTTAATATTAATGGCAGTGATCATGTTTTCTGCTGGAATACTATCAAATTCAAGAAATTTTATACTTTCTTGCATGTTTTGCCTTTTTATATTATTAACTCTTCTGGTTAAGAATATTAATAATAAATCTTTTATCTATAAGTCATTGCTTATTTTTATTGCTATTATTATCTTTTTGGGCCCGCTAATAGCAGATTCTTTTACTAGTGTTATTAATCGCTTTACTAACGATGATATTGCAACAGGAAATGGCAGATTTGTTGCTTGGAGGTTCTATATAGGTCTTACTTGTTCAAGTCCATTACGAATATTATTTGGTAATGGTTCATCGAATAAATTAGTTTCGCTTGGCTTCATTGACATAGTTGAACATAATACATTTATACAGGCTTTATCAACAACCGGGATATTTGGATGTGTGTCTTTAGGAGTCTTGCTTTATGCGATATTTAAACTTTTTGTGCCAGAGAAAGGCAAATTAAAGTTAATAGACTATATCCCCTTAGTATGTGTAACATGGGCCTATATGGGGATAAATGGATTGTATTCAGATAATTTAAACTATGCTATACTATTGTGTTTTATTGAATTGAATTATTGTTTAAAGATAAATACAAAAAAGGAAGATATGTATGGCTAATGACAAGTTGTATAATCTACTACACCACATTCCTATGAGAATAGTTTTTCTATCTAATTTTTATAATCACCATCAAGGCCCTTTATCAGAATCAATGAATCGTTTAACAGAAGGTAATTATCATTTTATTGAGACAGAACCGATACAAGCTGAAAGGGAAAATATGGGGTGGGGTATAGCAAATTATCCACACTATGTTAGGCGATTGTATGATAATGAAAACGAGAGAGCTTTTTGTAAAAGACTTATTGATGAAGCTGATGTTGTTATTACAGGAAGCGCACCGGAATATTTGATAAAGGGTCGATTAAAAAAGAATAAGCTGACTTTTCGTTATTCTGAGAGGATTTATAAAGCTGGTTGCAAACGTTATGAATTGCCAGCACGTAGGATATTATACCACTTTCGGCATGGAAGGTATGATAATTTATATCTGCTTTGTGCAAGCGCTTACACCGCCTCTGACTACGCTAAGACCGGTACATTTTTGAATAAAGCGTACAAATGGGGCTACTTTCCGGAAGTAAAGCAATATAAGAATATTGATTCGCTCATAAGCAATAAAAAGCAAAATTCTATATTATGGGTTGCAAGATTTATAGGATACAAGCATCCTGAAACTTGTATACAGATAGGAAGGCGTCTTAGGGATGAAGGCTATCAATTTGAAATAAATTTAATCGGAAATGGCATAAACGAAGCAGAAGTGCAATCTCTGATAGACGCTAACAACCTACAGAACTTTGTACATCTACTTGGTGCTATGCCGCCTGATAAGGTACGTGAACATATGGAAACTGCTGGAATATTCTTATTTACAAGCGACTTTAATGAAGGTTGGGGAGCGGTATTAAATGAATCAATGAACAGTGGTTGTGCCGTTGTCGCAAGCCACGCAATAGGTTCAGTGCCATTTTTAATAAAGCATGATAAAAATGGGCTGATCTATCAAAATGGTAATTTGGAAGATCTGTATCAGAAAGTAAAATGGCTTCTTGATGATCCATCAAAGCAAAAGAAGTTTGGTAAGCAGGCATATAAGACGATGGTAAATCATTGGAATGCTGATCTTGCAGCAGAAAGATTCATTCAGCTTGCCCAGGAAATTCTCAATGGAAATAAGAGTCCGGATTTGTTTCCAGTAGGGATATGCAGTAAAGCAGAAATAATAAAGAATGATTGGTGGACATATGCCTGAAATGTATTTATCAGTGGAAGCATAATAATATGTAACATTGTAGGTAGGAGAATATTCAGTGAAAACGCGAGAAGTCGGCTGGGGAGCAATAATTTCATATATAGCTATTGGATTTAATATTCTGGCAGGTATTCTGTATACNNNGCCTCGATTAGTAAATTTTTGACAGGATTTTATGCAAGAGATGAAGAAGACAAAGTTGCATCTTTTCTTGGTACAGTGTATAAGCTATATTTAGTTATTTCATTTGTTATTCTTATAGCTTTTGTTGTAGTTTATTTAAATATAGAAAGTATCTATACAAAATTAACACCATCTGAGCTTGATATCTTCAAAGGACTATTCATTATTGCATCCGTGTGCAGTATTATGTCTTTCCCTTTTCAGCCATTAAATGGAATTCTAATGGCCAATGAAAAGTTCATATTTCTAAAGCTTTGCAATCTTCTTCAAAAAGTTCTTTCGGTTTTGCTGATAATTTTATCCCTGATGCTTGGAGGAAACGTTTATTCATTAGTATTGGCAAATGCGTTTTCAAACATAGTATTTATAATTACAAAATTATATTATGTTAATCGAAGTGGTGTCAAGGTATCATTAGCAAGAAATGATGCAAACAATGTTCATGAGATTTTCAATTGTTCGATATGGATGACAGTAATTCAAATATCACAACGATTCATTTTTAATATAGCTCCAACAATTTTAGCCGTTGTCTTAGGTTCTTCGGAAATAACTATCTTTAGTTTAGCTGCTACAATTGAAGGCTATGTGTTTACTTTTGGAGATGCTCTATCCGGCATGTTTATGCCAGAAGTTGCGAGAAATTATGTCGATAATGACTTCATCTCAAAAACAGATGAATTAATGATAAAGGTAGGTAGAATATTACTATATGTTATTGGCCTTTTAGTAATTGGGATCACTTGTATGGGCCCCTCTTTTATAAGAGTTTGGATGGGAAAAGGATATGAGAAGGTGTATTTATGTACCGTGTTGCTTGTCTTGCCAAGCTTGGTTGATGTACCTTTACAAATTGGTAGGACAGCTATTTTGATTTCAGACAATGTTAAATGGCAGGCACTAATATATGTGATAATGGCAGTACTGAATATATCAATATCTTTCCCTCTTTCTACTTTTTTTGGTGTTTACGGCACGGCATTAGCAGTGTTAATTGCGTATTTTATCAGAACCTTTGGAATAATATTCATACTAAAGAATAAGGTCGGCCTACATATAAAGGAGTATTTTAAAAAAACGTATATAACCTGGATTATACCTGCAGCTATAACCATAGTAGTAGGATTTTGGATGGAACATACTATTACAGCAATTGGATGGAGATATCTTTCAGTTAAAATTGTTTGTATTGTATTTGTTTATGCTATATGTTTATATCTATTCTCTATTAAAAGTACTGAAAGAAAGAAAGTAAAAAATATGCTTACTAGAAGAATGAGTGGGGGTTTACATTGAAGCAATTATCATTACAGGATATAAGAGATATACAGCTGCGAATACTTCACGCTTTTGATGAATACTGTATTGAAAATCATTTGAAGTATAGTTTATCTGGAGGAACATTATTAGGAGCAGTACGACATAAAGGGTATATACCATGGGATGATGACATTGATGTTATGATGCCGCGTGAAGATTATATGCGCTTACTAAATATATGTAACAAGGGAATAAAGGGATATTCAGTAAAATCAGCATATTGGAATAGGCCCTTTCACTATACATACATTAAGGTCATTGCCAGCAATACAATATTATTGGAATACACAAATAATAATGTTACGAAGAGTGCAGTTTATATTGATGTGTTTCCAATCGATGGTCTTCCAAATGAAGTGAGCCTTTCAAATAAGCATTTTTACAGGATGAAAAAAAATATAAATCGCTTTGTATTAATCTCTATGGCATATGGAGTGAAAAAATCTTGTTCGTTTTTAAAAAGTCTGGCTTGGTTGGTCTTAAGGTTTCTGTATTGTTTAAAATTAGACCAGTATTATTATAAAAAAATAGAAAACAGTGCTCAAAAGTATAGTTTCAAAGATAGCGACTATGTTGGTTGTATTGTTGCAGGATACGGAACCAGAGAAAGAATATCAAGAAAGCCTTTTTCCAAGTACATTCGTATTCCATTTGAAAGCAATAGCTACAGTTGTATTTCTGGTTACAATGAATACTTGACAGCTTTATACGGAGATTATTTGAAGTTACCTCCAAAAGAAGAACAAAAGTCCAATCATAATTATAAAGCCTATGCTATTGATTAAGAAAGAGGGGACTGTATGAATATTGCATTGATTATTGCTGGTGGTTCTGGTAAACGAATGGGTCAGGATATTCCTAAGCAGTTTTTAACTATTAATGAAAAGCCTGTTATTATTTATACACTAGAAGCTTTTCAAAGCCATGCGGATATTGATGAAATAGCTGTTGTCTGTATTGCGAATTGGGAAAATGTTTTAAAGGCATATGCCAAGCAATTTAATATTACAAAGCTTCATCATGTGATTGTAGGTGGTGATTGTGGACAGTCTTCTATTAGAAATGGCGTATTTGCATTGGAAAAGCAATATTCACAAGATGATATTGTTTTAATACACGATGCCATACGTCCCTTGGTTTCGCATGAAATTATCTCGGATTGCATTTCAAAAGTGCAAGAATACGGGAATGCTATAAGCGCTGTTCCGTGTGCTGAAGCTATGTTGGAAACAAGTGATGGAGTTTTTTCCACCAGCAGTTACGCAAGAGACAAATTGAAAAGGACACAGACCCCTCAAGGGTTCAGATTGGGCAAAATTTGTGATCTTCACCGCCGAGCTTTAGAAATGGGGATTACGAACTCGATTGCATCATGTACTTTGATGGTGCAACTAGGTAATAAAGTTTATTTCAGTGCCGGATCAGAGAAAAATATCAAGCTTACTACCACTGATGACATAGATATTTTCAGAGCACTGCTCATGACAAAAAAATATGAATGGTTGAAATAACGAGGTGCCGGACAATGAAATTGAGAGAGAATCCACTATACCGCAAGGATTTAGAAAAAGCATTAAAAGCGGTTCTTGATTTGGACAAGTTGGCTGGAAAGACAATATTGATAACCGGTGCAACAGGGTTGATTTGTTCATCAATTGTAGATCTATTGCTATTTTGCAATGAGATTAGAAAGACTAAAATTACTATATATATAGCTGCACGTAGTGAAAGGAATGCCTATCAGCGTTTTGCTGAAAACGAGAATTTACATTATTTGCACTATGATGCAAACGAAAGTATAAAATTTAATGTTCAGGTAGATTATATTATCCATGGGGCAAGCAATGCGTACCCTGAACTTATTATCAATTATCCGGTTGAAACAATGAATGCTAATTTTTATGGATTAATGAACCTGTTGAACTATGCGAAAGCTCATGGTGTAAAGCGGCTGCTTTATATTTCATCAAGTGAAATCTATGGAAAGAAGGGAAATGCACATTCTTTTCAAGAGAACGAGTATGGATTTATTGATTTGCTGAATCCCCGATCTTCTTATGCGCTTGCAAAGCGTGCATCGGAAACTCTTTGCATAAGTTACTTATCAGAATACAATGTAGACTCGGTTATAGCGCGCCCGGGCCATATATATGGCCCTACTGCCTCTCCGAATGATAACAGGGTATCTTCGTCATTTGCCTATACTGCGGCAAGAGGAAAGGACATTGTGTTAAAAAGCACGGGGATGCAACTGCGATCCTATTGTTATTGCCTCGATTGTGCAACTGCCATTTTAACTGTATTAACCCGTGGAAAGACAGGAAATGCTTATAATATTTCCAATAATAAATCCAAGATTACTATATATCAAATGGCAAAGTTTATATCGAGATCAGCAAATGTAAAGTTATTACATGAAAAGCCAAATGAAAAAGAGAAAATTGCTTATAACCCCATGGAAAATTCGAGCCTGGATAGTGGTAAGCTGGAAGCTCTTGGCTGGGAAGGTTTTTTTACTGCAGATACTGGATTTCAACATACAATAAGCATACTAAAGCAAATTGATATATGAGATATCGTTAAATGGCATTATAGGAATGTAAATATGTTAACAATCTTTAAACTCAGGGAGAAGCAAAGGGGAGTCTATAAATGACAAAATATTGTGATAAAACTTTACTGATTACCGGCGGCACCGGATCTTTTGGCAACGCCGTGCTGCGCCGTTTTTTAAAAACGGATATTGGCGAAATCCGCATTTTTTCACGTGATGAAAAGAAACAGGATGATATGCGTCATGAGTTTCAGGCAAAAATGCCGGAAGTATCTGATAAGATCAAGTTCTACATTGGGGATGTCCGTGACTTGGCATCCGTTAAAAATACCATGCATGGAGTGGATTATATATTTCATGCAGCTGCTTTAAAACAGGTTCCATCCTGTGAATTTTTCCCGCTTGAGGCTGTCAAGACAAATGTATTGGGCACGGATAATGTGCTGACAGCAGCAATAGAAGCAGGCGTGAAGTCCATCATCTGTCTTTCCACCGATAAAGCTGCTTACCCGGTCAATGCAATGGGCACCTCCAAGGCTATGATGGAGAAGGTTATCGTTGCAAAATCGCGTACTGTCCAACCGGAAAAAACAAAAATCTGCTGTACGAGATATGGCAATGTTATGTGTTCCCGCGGTTCCGTTATTCCACTTTGGATTGAACAGATCAAATCAGGAGAGCCGATCACTATTACCGAACCTATCATGACCCGCTTTATCATGTCACTGGAGGAAGCAGTGAACCTGGTATTGTTTGCTTTTGAGCATGGTACTTCGGGGGATATACTTGTTCAGAAAGCTCCAGCCTGTACCATTGGTGTACTTGCCGAGGCGGTTAAAGAGCTGTTCCATTCAGAGGATGAGATTAAAATTATTGGAATTCGCCATGGAGAAAAAATGTATGAAACATTGCTGACGAATGAGGAATGTGCACATGCTGTTGATCTGGGAAACTACTTTCGGGTTCCCTGTGATAAGAGGGATTTGAATTACGATAAATATTTCAAAAAGGGTGATACAAAACGTAATACTCTTACGGAATTCAATTCAAGCAATACAAGACTTCTAAATATAGAAGAAGTAAAAGAAAAGCTTTTATCCCTTGATTACATAAAAAATGAGATTGCTGAGTGGGAGATTGAAAGTTCAAAACAGGAAGCTGCAAGTGCCAAAGAGAAGTCACGGACAAGCATATGACAGCGCTGGCAGCGGGAATGGAGGGTTAAATGAACGTATTAATTACCGGAGCAAAAGGATTTGTTGGGAAAAATCTTGTGGCGAATCTAAAAAATATACGCGATGGGAAGGACAGGACAACAGGTTTGGATCCCGATTTGAACATACTTGAATATGATCTTGATACGGATCGTACCCTGCTGGAGACTTATTGTGAAAGCGCAGACTTTGTATTCCATCTGGCAGGTGTAAATCGTCCAAAGGATCAAAGTGAATTTATGTCCGGCAATTATGGCTTCACATCCGATTTACTTGCCGCATTGAAGAAGCATGGCAATACCTGCCCGGTTATGTTAAGTTCCTCAACACAGGCGATGCTGGATAATCCGTATGGCCATTCGAAGAAAGCAGGGGAAGACTTGCTTTTCGCCTATGCGAAAGAGACCGGTGCAAAAGTTCTGGTGTATCGTTTTCCAAATATCTTTGGCAAATGGTGCCGGCCCAACTATAATAGTGCAGTGGCAACCTTTTGCAATAATATTGCTCATGATATGCCCATTACTGTCAACGACAGAAGTGTGAATATGACCCTCGTATACATTGATGATGTGGTAAGTGAGCTGATCCAGGCTCTGCAGGGCAGGGAAACAAGGGAAGGAAGCTACTGCCGGGTGCCGGTTGAGCACAAAATCACGCTGGGTGAGATTGTGGACCTGATCTACCATTTCAAAGCAAGCCGCGAGGAGCGAGGCGTCCCGGATCTGTCGGATCCATTTACAAGAAAGCTTTATGCTACTTACCTTTCCTATCTTCCGACGGATCACTTCAGTTATCCACTGAAGATGAATGAAGATATCCGCGGAAGCTTTACTGAAATCATTCGTACGCCGGATCGGGGCCAGTTCAGTGTCAATATTTCAAAGTCTGGCATTACCAAAGGAAATCACTGGCATAATACGAAGAATGAAAAGTTCCTTGTGGTCAGTGGAAAAGGGGTTATCCGGTTTCGTAAAATTGATGAAGATAAAGTTTATGAGTACCATGTCAGCGGAGATCATCCTGAAGTAGTGGATATTCCAACGGGATATACGCATAACATTAAAAATCTCGGGAGTAATGATATGGTTACATTTATGTGGGCCAGTGAGCCTTTCGATCCGGCAAAACCGGACACCTATTCTTTGGAGGTTTAATGATGTCCAGATTAAAAATCATGACAATTGTCGGTACCAGGCCGGAAATTATAAGGCTTTCCGCAGTCATCAAGAAATGTGACAGATATTTCGACCAGGTATTGGTTCACACGGGCCAAAACTATGATTATGAGCTGAATCAGGTGTTTTTTGAGGATCTGGGGCTTCGTGCTCCGGATTATTATTTGGATGCAGTAGGAAAAGATCTGGGAGAAACCATAGGGAATATTATTGCAAAATCCTACAAACTAATGGCAGAGCATAAGCCGGATGCGCTGCTGATACTGGGGGATACAAATTCCTGTCTGTCAGCTATCTCTGCCAAGAGGCTTCATATTCCGATTTTTCATATAGAAGCGGGGAACCGTTGCTTTGATGAATGTCTGCCGGAAGAAACCAATCGCAGGATTGTGGATCATATTGCCGATGTAAATCTATGCTACAGCGAACANNNCTGCATGCAAACCTGGATCAGATTAAGGCGAGCAACATCCTTGAAGAACTCAGGCTTATAAAAGGAAAGTATATCCTGCTTTCTGCACATCGCGAGGAGAACATTGACACAGAGAAGAATTTTCTCAGCCTGATGAATGCAGTCAATGCAATGGCTGAGAAATATGATATGCCAATTCTTTATTCCTGTCACCCAAGAAGCGCGAAATACATTAAGGAACGTGGATTTGAGTTCGACAGGCGGGTAATAAAGAATAAGCCTCTTGGATTTCACGATTATAACCATCTGCAGACAAACGCTTTTGCGGTTGTTTCCGACAGCGGTACGCTTCCGGAGGAAAGCAGCTATTTTCTATCAGTGGGATTACCGTTTCCAGCAATTTGTATTCGAACTTCCACTGAACGTCCCGAGGCGCTGGATAAGGGCAATTTTATCCTTGCGGGAATTACCACAGAGCAGGTGCTGCAGGCAGTGGATATCGCAGTCAGCATGAACAGAAACGGAGATTATGGGGTTCCGGTGCCGGATTATACCGATGAAAATGTATCTGCTAAGGTGGTCAAGATCATACAGAGCTATACAGGTGTAGTCAATAAGATGGTGTGGAGAAAATATTAAAATTGCATCTGGTTTGTTATTTGTAGGTTAAAGCAATACAGAACTGAGTCCTTTTTTCAGGAAAAGTAAATAATTCAGGA
>DHER01000104.1 GCA_002399975.1 Firmicutes bacterium UBA4845
TTGTCAGAAAATCTGGAGAAAATTGAAGAACAATATCCACGACATCGGTGATATTCTCGTTTCCATGTACTGTCAAGGGCGGCACAATAAACATTGTTTTTTCCCTTACCAGATATCTTGAACCATCAATAAAAACATATCTTTCCCCCTTGATTACATAGCAAATTTCATAATAGGAATGACAGTGAAGAGGATAATTACCATTAGAACTTGATTCATAACAGAAACAGCTGACGAGTGTGGATGAGGGCTGTTCTGATGCTTGAAATTCTTTCTGATAAATCATATTTGTCTCCATTCCGCCACCAACAGTGGCACAATATTGCACTGTAACGGCACTCCTTTTATAGCTGAGTAAGGCAATTTCAAATTCAGTATATCTTATATTAATTCTTCAAGCAAGATAAGGTAATGGGGATTTAAAATATATTATTTTATAAGATGGTAAATGAAAATGGTTGCTTTTAGGACTAAGAATATCTTTAAGTGTAAAGCAATCTTTATACCTATGTAAGCTGGTAGAAGGAAGGTAGATAGGATGAAAGTATTTAACTGGAATATCCGTACAATCATAGAAAGAATTCTAGGAATGAAACTTTTATACCGAATGATATTCATTTATATAATTGGAGGAGCCTTACCACTGATTCTGACCGGTAGTTATTTAGTTAATGGCATGAACCAAATTTTAATACAGCAGGAAAAAGATGCAAAAGTGGTTGAAATTAAAACAATAAAGCGAGAGCTTCAGGATTCCTTAAATACAGTAAATACAGTTTCTGTTAAATTCTTTTTTGATAAAAAACTTGAAAAAATTGCTTTGAATAATTATGAGTCTTATCAGGATAATGTGGATGATTTTAAAGATTATAAAGATTTTACAACCCAAATGCATTACTACGATGATATTATACAAATGATAAGCATTTACATAAAGAATGATACCATGGCAGGTAATGCGAAGTTTGTTAAAGTAGATGATAAAATTAGCAAACATATTTGGTACCAGGAGGCCATACACGCGAATGGTGCTGTCCTATGGCGTTACATACCGGCCAGTAACGGAGATGAAAGTTATCTTTCGTTAGTAAGATTGATTAGAACAACAAAGTTTCAGAATGTCGGTGTACTGGTAATTAATCTCAAGCAACAAAAGCTTATGAATATTATTAACGATAAAGAAAGTAATATCTTGCTATTGTTGAATAAAAAGGAAAAGATCGCTTCAAGCGGAAGTGATATAGACCTAAATGAACTACAGAAGATAATGCCAGAGGACAAGCAAGAAATTG
Source organism: Firmicutes bacterium UBA4845 (assembly GCA_002399975.1). GTDB lineage: Bacteria > Bacillota > Clostridia > Tissierellales > Sedimentibacteraceae > Sedimentibacter. The sequence continues at coordinate 1,293 of DHER01000104.1, forward strand.
TATGTAAGAAAGTAAACTATCATAACGAAGAATATCTTATGACCTATGCTGATATACTGCTGCCAGAATGTGTTGATCATATACAGGTTATAAATCTGCACTCTTACCGGGAAATATTAAAAGAAGCGCATAATAAGAGCAAAAGTAGTTCACTTTTTTTAATATTTAGTTTCGCTATTTCTACCATATTGATTGTGCTTTTCTCCAGATCCTTCAGTGTACGTGTAAATCTATTCTGCAAACAGATGCAGAAGGCTGCATCTGGTGATTTTAACCTGGAAAAGACAATTAAAGGGGACGACGAAATAAGTGAAATGTATAAATACTTAAATAAAATGATATGGAGCATCCAAAGCCTTCTTGAAGAAGTTTATCAAGAGCAGCTGCATAAGGAGCGTTTAAAAACAAAGCAAAAGGACGTAGAATTTAAAATGCTTGCCAGTCAAATCAATCCTCATTTTTTATATAATACGTTAGAAACAATTAGAATGATGGCAAGGGTACAAGGAAATTACGATATCGAAGAGTTGGTAAAAATGCTTAGTAGTATCCTTCGTCATAATATCCAGGTGGGTAATCACGAGGTGACGATAAAGTCAGAGGTTGATATTCTGGAATGTTACTTAAGGATACAGCAATACCGCTTCGGGGATAGAATACAGTATCGCATTCATATTCAAGAAGGGCTGGAGGATCATAAGATACTACCGTTAATTATACAGCCCATTGTTGAGAATTCTATTATACATGGCTTGGAAGCCAAAGAGAGTGCCGGTAATATCTTAATTGATATAAGAAGAGAAGGTCATAATATTTCTATTCTTGTCGAAGATGATGGATTGGGAATGGAAAGGGACAAGCTGGAGGAGCTACAGAAAAAACTCTATGATTTTAACAATATTGAATGGACACATATCGGCTTATGTAATGTGCATCAGCGAATTAATCTTTTATATGGAGATTCCTACGGAGTCACTGTAAGTAGTGAAAAGGATAAAGGGACAAGAGTGGAAATTATAATTCCTTTAAATGAAGCTGGAGAGAGGTTGTGATGAAGCATGTACAGAGTTATGATTATCGATGACGAAGCTATCGTTAGAATGGGGATACGAACTTTAATCAACTGGAAGGAAGAAGGCTTTGAAATCTGCGAGGAAGGACGGGATGGCAGGGATGGATTACAAAAAATTCTTGAATACCAGCCAGAGCTTGTACTTATTGATATAAAAATGCCCGGACTTAATGGAATTGAGGTAATCAAAGAAGCAAGAGTGCATGGTTTTAATGGTAAGTTTATCATTCTCACAGGGTACTCAGAATTCGAATATGCCAAGTCTGCAATTACACTTGGAGTAAAAGCTTATTTACTGAAACCGATCAATGAAAATGAACTGATGAATTATATTAAGAATATTTACACAGAGCTTCAATTAAGTGAAAATCTTATATCTTTTCATAAAAACAACGAGGAAAAGGCAAGAGAGGAATTGCTGCGCCAGCTACTTCTAAATTATGAAACAGAAGGTAAAATAGATAAAATAGAAGAAAAGATTGCCATGTATAAGCTGAATAATAGGAAAGAGGTACTCTGTGTGGCAATTGTTCAAGATAAAACTTACTATCAAGAGGGAACCGATAATCAGTTTATTGAAAAAATCGATGAATTATTAGAGGGTAGTAAATCCAATACGGAAAAGGTTATGATGGAAGAGCATGTTGCGCTAATCAGTCATGGGATAGGCTACAAAAAATGGATTGAAATACTTAACAAAGGTAACGAGAGGGTCAACAGGAGATTTGGCAGTAAACTTTTCATAACCATCGGGAATAATGTTACAAAGTGGTATGAACTATGCTATTCTTATGAATTTGCCAGATATTTAATGGAGAAAAATTTCCTATTTAGTGAGCAATTATTGTTATCTATCGATACAATTTGTGAAAGGCTGGATGCTGGAGAAAAAGTTTCAATAGAACATTTAGACCTGTTGATTGATGTTGGAGACATCGATAGTATTCAGAAGTCAATCTACCAATATAAAAGTTATTGCATGGAACATCTGGTAAAGGAAGCTGAAATAAAATTGCAGGTTTTATATTATCTCCTGCAGCATAAAAATAATTTCATTAAAAAATACGGAATGGATCGATATAACAGTACAGGTGCCGAAATAATGATAGAACAGATTAATCATACCAAGGAACTGGATGAATTATTAGATTTATACTACCGTATCCTGTGTCAATTAAGCCAACAGATCTGTAATAATGATGTGGATAATATTGTAAAAAGAGTGCTTTATTTCATGGAGAATAATTACTCTAGTGATTTAAAACTAGAAAAGATAGCAAAGCTATTTAATTATAATAGTGCATACTTAGGACAAATTTTTTATAAGGTAAAGGGTGATTATTTTAATAATACATTAGATACGATTAGAATTACAAATGCTAAGAGGCTTTTAGCAGAATCAGATATGAAGGTGTATCAGATCTCGAATGCAGTAGGATATAAAAATATTGATTTATTTTATAAAAAATTTAAAACTCAGGTAGGAGTTACTCCAAAAGATTATTTAAAGAGTATTCAGAAGTAATAGAAAGACCTCACAAAGCCTATAATAATTTGGAATAATTGACTATAAATACATGGGTTTTTTAGGCTGCATTTGTAAGTTATAATAGGCATAGAAAGTGAGGAACAGAGCAGAATGAAAGCAAAAACTAAAAATGAAGAAAATTATGTGAAGCAGAAGTTTAGCTGGAAACTTATGTGGAAGCAGAGATATCTTCTCTGTATGTCAGTACCATTCGTGATATGGCTGATTATATTTCGATACTTACCGCTATGGGGATGGACGATGGCGTTTCAGGATGTAAAACCTAAATCGTTTGGATTGTCAATATGGGAGCGTGAATTTGTAGGCTTTGCTAATTTTGCAAAAGCATTTTCTGATCACATGTTTTTTCCAACAATGATAAATACGCTTTGTACAAGTTTTTTAGGATTGGTACTTGGGACGGTATCCGCTATCTTTTTTGCATTAATGCTAAATGAAATGCGATTTCTCAAATTTAAAAAAGTAACCCAGACGATTTCATATTTACCGCATTTTGTATCCTGGGTTATTATTGCCAGTATCGCAAAGATGTTCCTGAATGACGGTGGTGTGCTAGATACAATTTTTAATACAAAATTACACCTAATGTCTAGTAACTCTCCTCTGTTTTGGGTCGTTGTAACAGCTGTAAATGTGTGGAAAGAGGTTGGCTGGGATGCGATTATATACTTATCAGCTTTGGCCGGGATTGATCAAGGACTTTATGAAGCTGCAAAGGTGGATGGTGCTAACCGTTTTCAGAGAATGTGGCATATTTCATTACCAGGTATTAAAACAACCGTAACTGTAATCATGATTATGAGTATCGGAGGAATACTTAACGTTGGAATGGAACGTCAGATGTTATTAAGTAACGCTATTGTAAAAGACCATGCAATGGTACTTTCCTGGTTCGCCTATACAAGAGGTATCGGTAATAATGATTATGGTTTTGGTACAGCAATTGGCATGTTCCAGTCAGTAGTCGGAATTATACTTTTGCTTATTGCAAATAAAATTGCCGGTCTACTAGGGGAAAGAAAATTAATTTAGGAGGCAGTGATTCATAATGAAAAAAAATAGACTACATAAGGGACAGAGAGTTACTGCATTTGACTATATATTGATTATTTACTTTTTGTTTATAATTGTAACTACAATTTATCCCTTTCTCAATGTCCTTGCCATATCCTTGAATGACCCAATCGATACAATGCGAAATGTAAATTTTATTATTCCACGTAAGTTTACTTTGGCAAATTATCAGTACGTTTTTTCTAAGAATAATTTGCTTTTCCCATTTTTAATGTCCATAGCAAGAACCGTAGTTGGTACAGTTACTGGAGTTATCTGCACTGCAATGGTAGCATATGTATTGAGCCGCAAGGATTTCTATTTTAATAAATTATTTACCCTTTTATTCATTATTACCATGTATGTAGGCGGAGGATTAATCCCTGAATACCTGCTTATTACAAGAACCTTGGATATGAGTAATAAGTTTTCTGTTTATATTATCCCGGGACTTGTTGGGGTATTCAATATCATCCTGATCAGATCCTATATTGAGGGAGTATCCATATCATTACAGGAAGCTGCGAAAATTGATGGTGCGAATGATTTTATTATTTGGCTCAAAATAATAATGCCAATATGCAAACCAGTTATTGCTACGGTGGCGTTATTTGGGGCTGTAGGGCAATGGAATTCCTTCATGGATACATATTTATATGCACGTAATCTATCAACCCTACAGTATGAATTGTATAAAATAATGGAATCCGCAAAAATTAAAATTGACCCTCATGCAGCAAATATAGAGCAGGTTACAAGATCGGTTTCACCGTTATCTGTACGAATGGCAATTACGATTGTTGCAACCGCTCCAATCGTAATTGTATATCCATTCTTACAAAAGTATTTTATTGGGGGAATAACGCTTGGTGCAGTCAAAGACTGATACTAATAAAAAATGAAAAGAGGAGGATTTTTATGAAACTAAGAAGATTGTTATCACTAGTTATGGTGACTGTGATGGCGGGAGCACTGTTGGCGGGATGTGGAAAAGGAAATAAAAAAGAGAACACTTCCAACAATAACGGAACCAGTAATCCGGCAGTCGCAGAGGGAGATGCCGCAGACAAAAGTCCAATTACATTAAGCTACTATAGTGGTGGTACTATTGAGGATCCATGGACAGATCCTGTGGCGCAGGCGATTACCGAAGCAACCGGTGTTACGCTTGAAACACAAATCAAAGTATCAACGGATGACCAGAAAATAGCACTCATGATCGCAGAGCAGAATTACCCGGATTTAATGTTTACCGAAGGTTTTGCTACTGATTTAGTGAATGCTGGTGCATTGATCGATATGACAGATTTAATCGAGCAATATGGACCGAATATTAAGAAAATGTATGGGAATGAGTTAAAAAAGCTAAAGTTCTCCAAGGAAGATACTGGAATCTATATGCTTTCTTCCTATGGAATTGGTGGCCAATCGTATAAATCTGACGGTAGTATTCAGATGCAATGCGATATTCTGAAGGAAAATAATTATGCTGTGCCGAAATCTCTTCAGGAATATGAGACTATGATTAAAAACTATATGGCTGCTCACCCAACTACGGACGATGGACTTAAGACAATTGGTCTGTCACTTTCTGTAGCCGATTGGCGCTGGTATATTACTCTTAGTAATCCTTCCAACTGGCTCTATATCAGTTCTGAAAGGTAAAAAT
>DHER01000127.1:0-31923 GCA_002399975.1 Firmicutes bacterium UBA4845
AAAATGTTTTGCAACTTTGTCCAAAAAGTGCTTGCAAAAAACAATTTAAATGTAGTTTAGCCCCCAACATCATTTAAATGATAATATACTAAACTACGTGAGACCTCTAAAAATTCGCACATGGCACTAATACTGTATTTCTCTCTATTAGAAATAATAAGGTCTACCTTTTCCCTAGTAGTAGTGCCGCTTGCTTTAAAATATCATTCTCCATTTCAAACTGTTTAACTTTCTTTTCCAACTCGCTAATTTTTTTCTTTTCATCAGTTTTATTATCTTCTGCATTAAAGGGTTTTAATTTGCAATTAGCGAAATTCTCAAAATTCTGAAAACTATCTGAAAAATTTGACAAAGATGGGTTTTTATGGTATATTTCTGTAATATGTTAGTATCTTATAACGGATTATGGAAGATATTAATCGACAAGAACATGTATAAGAAGGATTTAATCGCAGAACTTAGTATAAGTTCTGCGACGGTGACCAAGATGGGAAAAGGTGAAAGTGTATCTATCTGTAATAGAACAGAATAGGAGCAGAGTTTTGGTGTAATAATCGTCCTAATTTGAGAGACAATATTTCAAATACAGTAGAAAGGTGGCTATAAGGTGTGGGGAGTGTGCGTTAGCTTATTTGCTTTAGTTGAAACAGTAGATGATATCAGAGAATATATGGGTATTTCGTATATTAAGGCCTATCTGGTCAGTAAAGGAGTATCGTGTGATTTGCAAGTAATTTGCAGAAGCCAGATGGATGAAGTGCTGAATCAGTATGAAGAATTTCCTGACATTATCGGAATAAGCGTATATTGCAACACCGTAGAATTAACAAAAGAATTCTGCGAAAAAGTTAAAAAGATATCACCCAAGTGCCATATCGTCTTGGGCGGAGCTCATGTGATGGGGTATGAGGAAGATATTTTGACCAGAATGCCTGCGGTTGATTCTATATGCAAAGGAGAAGGTGAACTTACTTTTTGGGATTTGACCGACAGGATAGCCAATAATAAGAGCCTTCGCGGATGTAAGGGAATCACCTACAGAGAAGATGGTCAAATTATTAAAAATGAGCGAAGAGAAGATATTAAAGATTTAAATGGATTGCCGCGACCTGAGAGAGATTACAATACAAAGAATAAAAAGCGATATTTCTATATAACTGGAAGTCGAGGCTGTTTGGGAGTATGTACTTTTTGCGGAGAGCATACAACTGCCGGATGCGGTGTAAGACTGAGGGATTCCGTTGATATCGTTGATGAAATGGAAGACCTGTGGAAGAAATACGGAGTCAATAAATTTCATTTTACGGATGCGACATTTGAAGACCCTGGCCGAGTTGGATTGGATCGGGCAAAAAGAATATTTCAAGAAATAATAGAAAGAAATCTTAAATTCAGATTGGTTATGTATACAAGAACCAATGTGGTAACACGAATGGACGATGATTACTATGATTTGGCTTATCGTGCTGGAGTGGAGTGCTACTTTGTCGGAGTTGAATCCGGAAACCAAAAAGATTTGGATTTGTACAATAAGAAAATAACTGTTGAGGATAATTACAAGGCAATCAGGCTTTTGCTGAATCATCGTATATATGTTAATTATGGGTTTATTTGCTTTAATCCGTACAGTGACTTCGACAGAATTAAAGAAAACTTAGAATTCTTGCATAACAGCGGCTTGGTCTACAACAGCTATCATATACTATCCAGGATGACTATTATGCCTCAGTCGAGACTAAAGAAAATGTTGATGGAAGACGGCCTGGTTAAAGAGTTCCACTTTGATTCCGACATTCGCAATTACAAATTTGTAAATCCGGAAATAGGAATATTCCATGACTATGTATATAAGAAGATTCATACAAAAGATTTAATAGATTTGGACAGCCAAATTGCAATTGACAGATTCCATTACGAAAAGGCAGAACCTCAATTATATGAAGAAAAACTCAAAGTTTATTTTGATGAAGTGAAAGAAGTTTGGAAAGAACGAAATCACTATTTGTATGAATTTTTTATGGAGGCAATTCGTTTATTTGAAGAACATGGGATAAGTGATGAGCTGGAACAACACGTAGATAAGAATATTATTTATGAATATGACAGAAGAATCAGAAACCTTTATAGAAGATACGTAAGCGTATTATACAAGCACAGTAAGGAGGAGAGGATATTAAATGAACAGGAATGAAGCGTGTGAAAAGATTTTGGAAATATTAAGTGAGGTGTTAGAGGAAAAGAAGGAATGTCCATCCACCTATGACGAAGACATTTCGGAGAGGCTGGATTCGATTGAATTTGTAATGCTTATTGTAGAAATTGAGAATGGATTTGACATTAAAGTTTTGGATGATGATTTTGAAATTGAAAATGTAAATACTATCAATAAGCTGGCGGACTTAGTGTTTAAGTATAAAGAGAATTAGAAAGCTATATCTTCTTAATAAAAGCTTTATGTAACTGATAAAGGTACTGCTTGATACAAAAAAGAGTTTTTGATAATGCAAAACAATTTGCTGATGCAACTGGAATTTCCTTTGGCCTTCGAAAAGGCAAAGGGAAGGATGTATAAAAACCAATGGGAGAGGACTGAAAGAAAAGGAGTCAGGGTTATAAATGAATTCGCAATTATTGGATGTAGAAGATCTGATGGATAAGGCGGTTGATATCAGAAAGAAATTGTGTCATTTGGCAAATTCAATGGGTGTTATACATATTGGAGGTATGCTTTCTTCCGTTGATATTGTTGTTGCTTTGTTTTATAGGTTTTTAAACTGCGACATTTCAAATTTGGCAGATGAAAGCAGAGATAAATTTGTTCTTAGCAAGGGGCATTGCGGAGTTATGCTATATGTTGTTTTCTGCGATTTGGGTTTATATACTTGGGAACAGGTGTTTGGAGATTATAACAAGCTGGGCAGTTCGTTTGGACAGCATCCCAACAGGAAAAAGAACAAAGGATTTGAGGTTTCCACCGGTTCGTTGGGACATGGTCTTTCTGTGAGTGTGGGCATGGCATTGGCAAATAGAAGCAATAATACGACATCGAGAGTGTATTGCCTGACGGGGGACGGCGAGATGCAAGAGGGATCGAACTGGGAGGCAATTATGTATGCTGGTTCCCATAAACTCTCTAATTTGGTTTGCATAGTGGATTTTAACCAATGTACTTCCGCTTTTCGCTATGGAGACAATATTGTCCTTGATTGGGAAAAGGCGTTTGAGGCATTTGGCTGGGGAGTGACACAAATTAACGGAGCGGATATGCATGAGATTGTACGGGCCTTTGATTCGCTGCCTGAAGTGGATTTTAGTAAGGAATCAAAACCGATTGCAATTATTTCGAAAACGAAAAAAGGACAGAACGTTGATTTTATGGAAGGTCCTGCTTGGCATTATGGAAGCATGGACGACAAAATGTATAATGAAGCGATTGTGTCTATAGATAAGCATCGATATGGGGAAGTGAAGTGTAGTGAAAACATATAACAAAGGAATATTGGTTCGCCAACAAAATATAAAAGGTGTTTTTTTCAAGAAGATGTTGGAACTGATTAAATCTGATTCGAGGGTGTGCTTTGTTGCATCAGATGCCTTAATGGAACAAGGCATACTGAGAAAAGCAATGACTGAATATCCGGACCGCATTATAGATGTTGGAATTGCCGAGCAAAACATAATAGGTGTTGCGGCGGGATTAGCACTATCCGGAAAAATTCCGTATGTGGCTGCAATGGCTCCTTTCATGCCGTTGAGAGCATTGGATCAGATTTATACCGATATAGCATACAATGATGTTCCGGTCAAATTAATAAGTACTGCGGCAGGCACCGTCAGCGGAGGTGGCCCTACACATAATTTGATTTGTGATTTCGCAATCTTTAACAGCATACCTAATATGGAGGTCATTTCTCCCAGTGACATGAATCAGTTTATAAAAATTGTTGAAGAACTGGTAGATTATCCAAAGCCGGTATATTTGAGGCTTCCGCAAACGGACAGAACCGTCTTATACCCGCCTGAAGAGGAATTTGTCATTGGAAGAGCAAAAGTGTTGCATGACGGTAAAGACGCTGCGGTGATTGCTACGGGACGATGCGTCGCACAAGCACTGGTGGCTGCTGAGGAATTAGAGAAAGAAAACATTTTTATTAAAGTAATTGATATGTACACAATCAAACCGTTAGACAGAGAAGCTGTTTTACAAGCTGCCGATACGAAAACAATTATTATTGCGGAAGATCACAATACCGCCGGCGGACTGGGAACTTTGGTGGCTGCAACGGTTGCGGAAGAAGAACGAATATGCAGAATAATCAAAATGGGGATTCCGGATGAGTTTTCGGTATTGGGAACAGGCAAAGAAATTGCGCATTATTACGGATATGACGCCGATGCGATTATTCAGGCAGTGCATTCTTTTTAATCAGTAATAACACTGGAGGGTTTGAATGGGAAATAATAACAAAATAGCAGATTTACATACACATACAACCGCATCGGACGGAAACACCCCGCCGATTGAACTCGTAAAAATGGCGCGGGAAAATGGGCTTTTTGCCGTTGCAATAACAGATCACGATACATTGCAAGGCATAAAGGACGTATTAAACGAAGACAACGATTACGGAATCGAATTAATACCAGGCGTGGAAGTATCAGTTTCTTTTGAACCGATTATGCATGTTTTGGGGTTGTTTGTCGACTATGGAAATGAAGAATTTAATCACATTCTTGTAAAAACATGTAATAAGAAGAAAAGACTACTGGCTCAATCTTTTCGAACACTGAGTAAGAACGGAATTGAAATCAATATGACAGAGATTAAGAAAAGAAAGATTTCGTCATTAAGTGGTTTGATAAAGTACATGGTGGAACTTAATGTGATTTCGTCCGTTGATGAGGGAAAGCTCTTTTTTGGCAACATCTATTCTGAGTGGAAAAGTGAATTTCCGAATCCCGAGAAGTGCTTTGAAGCGATACACAGAGCAGGCGGAGTAGCTATATTGGCACACCCTTTGTTTCTGGGATTAAACAAGGAAGACCTAAAAACTCTTCTTTTGCAATTAAAAAGAATGGGCTTGGACGGAATAGAGATTAATCATCCGGACCAATCTGAAGAATATAGAAATATGCTCAGAGGGTATGCGCAAGAATTGTGCTTTTTGACAAGCGGTGGAAGTGACTACCACGGAAAACCTAATCATGCGCCGTTATCGACACCGGATTCCGATACAGTTGTACCCTATGAAGTTGTTGAAAAAATAAAAAGAAAGATTGCGAGATACAAGAATGATATCGATACCATCTATTTTATTGAGTAATTGTGTTGGAAGCTACTTTTATAGTATTATCAATCACCTGAATCGGGAAGGCGAAACCAATGGAGCAATGCTGTATTTTGCACGAGGGAATCTTAAATACAGAGAGATTTCAATAGAAGATGTCAAAAACAAAGCAAATAGTAATCCGTGGGGATACCAACCGGTAGGGATAGAAACTTCTCAAGGCGAGATTTTGGAAATAGACAATTCTTTTTTTGACTATTTAAGAGAGAATTACCGTTTGAAGATTGATAAGTATGATGCAAGTAAATGTGATTTTTCAAACTTTTTAGAAACCGTAGATAACAATACTACGTTTTTGGTATGTACTGTGGACGAGTTTTATTTAAAGAAGAGTGATTTTTACGGAACCATGCATAACAAGCATTTCTTATTAATAAAAGAAATAGACTATGAAAACAAGATGCTTGAGGTTATTGATTCTGAGAGAAACTTCACGTATTCGCTCCCGTTTGCTGAAATGGAATCAGCCGTAAAGGACAGTTGTTACAAAAGAAAAACGGTTTATTTTATTGATGGAAGCGGCTATGCAAATGATTTACGGCAAAAGCCCGCAGATGACTTAGAATCTAGATTGAATTTTGGATTTATCGATGAAATGATAGCGGATGTTAAAAAGAAGTACGAAGAGAGCGAATCGGATTTTAAATATTTCTATAAAGGATACTACTATAACATATTGTCCAAAATAGTTCCGTACTTCTACATGTGTGCAGAGATTTTTAGTGCGGATACGGAAAAATATTCAATGTTTAGGACGATAGCGAAAGAATGGAAAAACTTATCGAAATTTATGTATTTCATGACATACAGACATCATGAGGATGCGAATACTTTGATTACGAAGTTGGAACAAATAGCACAGAAAATAATTGAGATTTTGCAAGGAGAAACGAGTTGAAAAAGCGAATAAGTTATATAATCAAATTTGCAGGTAAATACAAATTAAAGTTTATAACGGTTTTCTTGATTGTGATGGTGACTACCGCGATTGTTGCATTTTATCCGTTCTTGTTCGGAAAACTGATAGATGCATTGTTTTACGATAAAGATATCTCAACTTTCTTCAAGATAGTACTGATTTATTTGGTTATATATTTGATTAATCAAGTGTTGCACTATCGGCTTGATATGACTGTTGTAAAACTAGGAAACGATTTTTCGTTTGATATCAAGAGGAGTGTTTTTCACAAAGTATTAACTTATAAAAGCAAAGAATTATCGCATTTGAATTCAGGAGATATCATTTCTCGTGTAAACAAAGATGCGGAAGAACCCTTAAGTTTTGTTTACCACGACATTATCTACGGAATGTCTGCGGTCTTGGATTTTCTTATGTGTTTCGGCATCATTGCATATATTAACGTGACATTGGCGGTGGTTGTATTGGGAATGTCCGCAGTGTCTTTTGCTGTGTCAAAAGTGTTCGAAAGAAAATTGGTGCCCTTGTATCAAACTCTGACAAAAACGACTGCAAAAAATTCAAACTGGCTTTTTGAGGTTCTTAACGGAATCAGAGATTTGATGCTGATGGTTTCTGTTAACAGGTGCTTTGACAAGTACATGAAAATAGAAAATGAAGTGGTGAAGTCCTACGAAAAGATTGCCCAAAAAGAAATAATCGCAGAACGCATTAATGATGCCGTAAAGCTTTTGGCAACATTAATGATGTATTCTTTGGCGGCGATTTTTATTATTAAAGATATAGTTACGCTGGGGGGATTGGTAGCATGTATTGATTATTATAATCGCATGATGTTAATGATGGACAGAATTTATGTGAGAATTTTTCGCGTTTCCAAGAAAGTGGTTTCAATAGACAGGCTTATTGAGGTTGATGCCCGGGAGTCTGAAGTGGAACAAGAAAAATTTAGTATAAACAGTGGCGAAATAGTATTTAAAGATGTTTCATTTGGTTATAACGATGAAACGGAGGTTCTTAGCAAAGCAAATCTGCATATTAAAGCTGGAGAAAAAATAGCTTTGGTAGGCAGGAGCGGTGAAGGAAAGAGCACGGTTGCCGAATTAATATGCCGATTATATGACGTTGACAGTGGCGAGATATTGATTGACGGGAAAAACATCTCGGATGTGGATGTTCATGAATTAAGAAAGCAGATAGGTATAGTTAATCAGAAGGTGACTATTTTTGATGGTTCAATAAGGTACAATTTGGTTTTTTTTGACAGCGATGAATATGACCAAGATATATGGAATGCGCTAAAGCAAGTGGAAATGGATAAAGTAATAGAACAATTGCCGGAAGGATTGAATACTCAGTTGTCAATTTCGGGAATGTCCTTATCGGGCGGTCAATATCAGAGACTAGCTTTAGCCAGGGCGTATTTAAAAAGAGCGCCCATTATGATTTTTGACGAATCAACATCAGCAATAGATGGCAAGACCGAGGACAGTATTATTAATGCTTGGGATGAACTTTACAGAGAAAATACTCTGATTGTCATTGCACATAGATTCTCGACAATTATGCGATGTGATAGGATTGCTGTTTTGGAAAACGGGAAGATAGTTGCGTGTGATTCTCATGATGCGTTGATGAAGTCATGTGAAACGTACAAAAATCTTTTCAGAGAGCAGAGCAACGAACTTTTGATGAGAGGATAAAGATACTCAATGGATAGCATTAGGCATGTGAAATACTTTAAAAAATTAAAAAAACACATTTTCCCAAACAAGAAAATGGTAGTAGCTATAACTTTAATCAGATTGGTGACGATGATACTCTCGCTTTTCTCGCCACTTATTTATCGATACTATATTGATTCGGTAATATCGGCACGTAATATCAGTAATATGGCTTATGTAATCGGTGGATATGTTGTTTTGTTTGTATTTCAGACGCTGGCAGTTTCGGCAGGAAAATATATTGAGACAAAGTATGTTAACGGTTTGCGCGTCAGCCTGAAAAAGAAGATGTTTGAAATATATGGCAACATGGATTTTGAAACCTTTGAGCAGGAGAGCATCGGTGAACTGCGAATGCGCGCCGAGGATGACGTGGAGGTAGTATGCAGGTTTTATCTTGACCATTGCATGAAGTTATTTTATTCAGCGGTCTTTTCTTTGTGCGTAATAGGTATTTTGTTTTTCTTAAATGTATATTTAACCATATTTGGAATCGTTATGATTTTAATCTCGTTTTTTATCACTAAAGTATTAGGTGTAAAAATTGAGACTATTTCAAAAAAATACCGTGCTGATCAAAGTGAGTTTGATTCAATGATGCACGATGCGTTCCAAAACTGGAAAGAAATAAAGATTAACAGTATTGAAGACCGTGAGACAGAGATGCTGAGCGAAAAGTGGTACCGACTGGCAAAATCTAAAATGAAAAGTGCGCAATACACTTTTTTACACGGGGCATTAATGGCATTTAATCTCTTCTTTATAACGAGAATGAATCTTTTCTTTTTCGGAGGTGTTCTTGTTAAATACGAATTAATGACTGTGCCTGTAATGCTGATATTTATGAACTATTATGAGCAGTTATATTCAAACATTCAAACAATACTGAATTCAGTTGTCGGTTTGCGCGCTCAGGTGCCACAGATTGAAAAGGTTATTTTTACTTTGCAATACATAAATAATGAAGACTGCATTAATGAACAGATAGCTATTGATGATTTAATCGGAAACATTGAAGTTAAAAATTTGTGGTTTCAATATTCAAAAGCAAAAAGGTATGTGCTTAGCAAAGTTTCTTTTACCTTAGAAGAGGGAAAATCGTATGCGATTGTGGGAAAAAGCGGTTCGGGAAAAACTACATTGGTAAAGACCTTGGTAGGACTATATAATCCAACCGACGGGGAAATAAGAATTAACAATATAGATTTACGAAAAGTTCCGAATAGTATTAAGCACCACTATATCAATATAGTCATGCAGGATCCTCAATTTTTTAATTTATCTATTCTGGATAATTTGCTGATAGCAGATCCGAAAGCGTCAATGCGGGAAATAGATGAAGCTTGCAGGCTGGCAAATATCTATGACTTCATACAAAGTTTGGAAGAAAAATATGACACGGTTATCGGAGAAAACGGAATAAAGTTGTCCGGTGGGCAAAGGCAACGTTTGGCAATTGCCAGAACAGTGTTAATGAAACCTAAGGTGTTGATATTTGACGAGGCGACCTCCGCCCTCGATTCGGAGAATGAGAAAATGGTGGTCAAGGCAGTAAAAGATTTGGCGCAGTTTATGAAGGTGATTGTGATATCTCACAGGCTTTCTTCAATACTTAACTGTGACGAAGTAATCATAATTCGGGATGGCGCGGTTGTTGAAAAAGTGACCATTGGCGATGCTATGAAAAAAAATGTGGCGTTTAATGAAATGTTCAATAGGGAAGTACAATAAATGAAAATAATAAAAGAAGATGTAAACAAGATAGATGCATATTGGAGAGCAGCAAATTATTTGACTGTAGCGTTTATGTTTTTAAAAAGTAATATCTTTTTAAAAAGAGATATTTCCGTTGAGGATGTTAAGCAATTTGCGTCAGGACATTGGGGAACAGCGCCGGGAGTGAATTTTATTGTTGCGCATCTGAATTATTTCATAAAGAATTATCGCCGGAGAGTGCAACTCACAATCGGCCCGGGACATGCGGGAAATGCTCTTTTCGCAAATTTGCTGTTAGAAGGAACACTTCACAAATATTACGATTTAAAAGACGAAAAATTAAATTTGGATATAGATAAGGTGCAGGATTGCATTTCCAAAGTCAGGACGGAAAATAATCCGTTTTTCCCGGGAACCGTATATGACGGTGGGGAACTGGGATATTCTTTGCCGGTAGCATTCGGAACGATAATGGGTGATGAAAACCTGCTCCATGTGTGTGTTATCGGAGACGGAGAATTTGAAACAGGAACCATCGCATCCACATGGAGAACGCAAATCTATTTTGATGGGTCTGAAGGAAAGGTATTACCTATCATTCATATGAATGGTTACAGGATGAGTGATAGATCGATGTTGTCTTGGTATTCGGACGAACAAATAATTCAATATTTTGAATCGATGAATTATGAGGCAAGAATAGTGGGACTCAATCATGAAGAAATGATTGATGCATTGAACTGGGCAGAAAGTATATTTCAATCGGGAACTGTTGATAAACCGCGCTGGCCTGTAATTGTATTAAAGAATGCTAAAGGTTATTCCGCGCCTGATACAGAATCTGTTAGAATACAGGGAAGGTCTGATTCTCATAAGAATCCGTTAAGCAAAATGTCTGCGGAAGAGCGCGCGATATATTTGCAACAATGGCTAAAGAGCTATGTCCCTGAAGAATTATTTGAGGATAATGGTGAACCGAAGCAATGCGTAAAAGACATTCTTCCTGAAGAGGAATACAAAATCGGTAATTCGCTTTCATATTATGAAAGGCGCCCACTTGCTTTCCCTAAAATTGAAGAATACGAAATTAAGCAAAGAGAAAAAAACGATAAGTACAGCAATATTTTAGGAATAAGCAAATTCCTTAAAGACTTAATTAAATTAAACAGAGAAAGATTCATTATTGTGTCTCCGGATGAACTGAAATCCAATTTTTTGGGTGAACTTAAAGAATATTGTGATGAAATAAATGCAAAATGCGTTTGGGAAGTTCTCAATGAGAATATATGTCAGGCGTGGATGCAAGGGTATATTGCTTCAGGCAGGAATGCATTAATGATTGGTTATGAAGCCTTTATGCCGGTAATCATCAGCATGGTCAATCAATATGCGAAATGGATTTATCAATCGAACAAGATTGAATGGAGAAAAAAGAGGGCATCACATACGTACCTTTTGACAAGTGTTTGGGAAGCAAATACGTTTTCGCATCAGAATCCCGCTTTTATAGATTATCTTGTGACGATGCAGTATGATTTCGTTCGCGTGTATTTGCCGATTGATGCCAACTCAACATTGGTGTGCCTAAAGGAATGTTTGGAGTCGGAGAATCAGATAAATGCAATTGAAAGCACAAAGCAGTCAATGCAACAATATTTGAGCTTGGAAGAAGCCCAAAAAGCAATAAATGATGGTGTTGTAGTACAAGATTATATTCGAGATGACTCGGGAAACATTGATTTGTTGCTGGTTTCTGCAGGAGATTATTGTGCCAGGGAATGTAAGGAAGCCATACATATTTTAAGTTTACACATACCTAATATAAACGTAAGACACATAGCTGTAATTGAGCTTACGGTTTTGGGAAGTCCCAATAATTACCCTCATGCTATGGATGAAGAGGCATTCAACAAAATTTTCACGAAAAACTCTCCGATGGTATTTTGCTATCACGGATACGAATCGAGCATTAAAGCATTACTATTTGACCGATTAGGGGAAAGAAAAGTGTCGGTGCTTGGATATTGCAACAGAAGTATTCATTCAGTCGGTGATGTAGAAAAGATGAGCGTGAATGGTAATTCAAGATATGGAATTTTGATGAAGGGTTGTGAGTATTTGAAGGAAAGCAATAAAGAGTTTGATGTCGGTGAAGTTGAAAATTTGGCAAAAAAGTATTCGGGGTAAACAATGATGATAAAGGTGGTGAGCTTTGATGTTGGCAATACATTATTAAAAACTTCCAATGGATTAGGATTATACGATTTTCTGAAAAAAGAAGCAAAAGTTAATGCCCTAACATTCGCAATGGCCTATAGATATCATTTTTTGACCAATCGTATTTCCATTGACGAGTTTTGCACAAAAACGAACAGCGAAAGGAAAGTTGTTGTCGACATTGTCGATGGATACGTAAAAGAACAAAAGCCTGAGGATGTTTGGGATGATGTCGGAGAAGTCCTGCAACAATTAAAGTCGGCCGGCATCAGGATGATGGTACTGTCAAATAAATCCTTTTTCAATCCTTACACCATGAATACATATGGGCTGGATACTTTTTTTGAAAGAGAAATATATTCATGCGATGTCGGGTATGCAAAGCCGGACAGAGCCATTTTTGAACATGCCATAGGTGAAATAAAGTGTAAGGAGAATGAAGTCCTTCATGTAGGCGATTCGCCAGACTCAGATTACAAAGGTGCAATACGTGCAGGATGGAATGCGTTATTGCTGGACAGAACAAGCGAAAACAAAGCACCTGAAGATGTACCTAAAATTACTGTTCTGAGTGATATATTTCAATATTTGGAAGGTTTTAAAGGAAGGTAAAAATGAGCGCTAAAATATTGATTTGTTTAAATCCGTTTATAAGTCACTTTTTGCCAATGATTCCGTTTATGAAAAGGCTTAAAGAAAAAAAACATACGCTTCTGCTGATGGGGGATATATCTTTAAAAGGCGCAGTGGAAGCTGAGGGATTTGATTTTACTCCTATCCTTTCTTTTTCAAATGACATCATTGAAGACATGCAGAAAAAGAAAAAATTTTCTGAGATGAAGGAATTGTATCTGAAACTTCATCAAGAAGTACATGATAAATTATTGGAGTTTGAGCCTAAGTATATACTTATGGGCATTTCAAGGTTTCATTTGTATTTGAAACCGGCGTTGGAGAGTAACGCAAGTATTTATCTTTTTAGCCTATGTTGCGGAATACCTTTTTTTAACAGATATTCCCCACCAATTACGACGGATTACATACCTAAAAGAGGTTTTTGGGGACAAATTCAAAATTTGAAATTGTGGGTTGCAAGGCTTAAAAGAAAAGGACTGAATGTATCCGTATTTAAGGAAAGATGCTTATATCCATGGAATTGTATGAGAAAAATGTGTAAAAAGAAAGGCATTAAGCAAAGATTTGGAATTGATGGCTTTTTTCCAAATTTCCCGATTCTGATTTTGGGGACGTGCTTTTTAGAGTTCGACGAAAGAGAAAACTTGAACTTTTTGGGTGTGGACATAAGAACCGATTCGGAGAGCTATGAACCGATAAGTAAGTCAAAGGACGAAAAACTTATATACTGCTCATTCGGTACGATGAACCATAGATACAAAAATATAAATGAATTTGTTTTTCAACTAATAGAAGTATTACGGGAAGAACCAAGATGGAAACTGATTGTAAGTTTGGGAAGCAGTATTGACATCAGTTCAATAACGTTGCCTTCCAATGTCACGGTTTATAAATTTGCACCTCAGATATCGATTTTAAAACAGGTCGATATGGTTATAACACATGGGGGATACGGAACGGTAAAAGAAAGTGTAAATTTAGGAGTTCCGATGTTGGTTTTGCCTTGTATATATGATCAAAGGGGCAATGCGGCAAGAGTGCATTACTATCAAATAGGAATAAGAGATTTCATGCTACAAATCCCCAGAAAGAGAGGGAAGGAGGGACAAAGTAAATCTATAAATAAGGAGCACATAAAGGAAAAGATGAATGAAATTCTTTATAACCCCATCTATAAAAACAATATAGATAAACTTAAGGAAAATATTTACAGGCAGAATGAATTGGATGAAGCTTGTGAAAGATTGTTTGAATAGTTGCAATAAGCTACAAACAACCTAAGTAGCAACAAAATAAAAAGGAAGGAAAAGATTATTTAGTAACTAAATATCAGGTGGAAAAATGACTATTTTAGAACAAATGTATAAGGTATTAAAAGAAATTCAAAAAGATCCGGGAGAAGGGTTTACTGGATTAGGTATCGTTGTATACGATTCGGAAGTATTTGACGAGACAAGTCACCTTGACTTGCGTCCTAATACCAAATTTAACCATAAGAACATCTATAAGGATGAAATCTGTAATTGCTTAAAAGAGATTTCGGACTATAGAAACACTTTACATGATGGCTTCCATTTTGTGAATCAGGACGGAACATTGACGCACGTTGCGCAGTACTTTGTTCCAGGAATTATTAAAAATTTGTTACCCGATCAAGAGCATGGAGTAAGACTTTACAGTTCTATGTGTGGATCGACTATCCTGGGTATCTTGTTTATAGCAACGATATGTTCCAATGGCGATATCTATATTTATGAGGACGGCAAGGAGATTAATTTGGAAACACTTAGTCAGAAGTGTTTGTGTGTCAATTAGTCAGAAGGAGTGTAAAGGAAAATATGAGTTTAGAGACAGTTACGATGGATAGAATAAATGAATTGAGCCAAAAATATTCTGTTCCGATTATGGACACACTGATGATTGCACTTAATCGTTACGGAATCATGATGGATATTGAAGATAAGCGTATAAGGTTCAGACTTAAAATGCTGGGTAGCGAAGAAGTGTATTATTTCGCAGTATGTGTAAATACATTTGAATCGCCTTTCACGGTTGATGCCGAAAGAAGACTTTTTTTTAACGGTCAATTGGTTGGTCGGATTGTGGATATTGAAAAGGATACATGTGATACGACATATTTTCGCAGGAACAAGACTGCCTTAACCTTAAATTCGAATATGCGTAGTATGTGCCACGGATGTACGTTTTGCGGAACGTACAATTTGGATCCCGACGATCGGATTGATATGAGTGATGAAAAGAAAGTCCACGATTTTCTTGTTCGATTTTTGAAGGAAAATGATGTTAAAGACTTGGAACATTTGCTGAGAGTAACCGTCTGCACAGGCTGTTTTAAAGATGAAAAGGACTTGGTAGAGCATTTGGTTATGGTAAACAATGTTTTTAAGGAATTCGGATTTAATAAAAGAATTCGTTATATAGGCTCTCAAATCAGGTCAGATGATGCAATGGATTACCTCCAAAAGAATTTGGACTATTTTTCCTTATCGCTTACGGTTGAATGCTTTAGCGACAGAGAAAAGCGTATGAGAAAAGAAAAAGCCAGCTTGGATATGAATGGTATTAAGGGCGTACTTGATAAGGCTAAAAAACATGGCTTCTCAACAAACTATTTATACATTGTCGGTTTGGACGAACTTGATATTTTCAAGGAGGGAATTACCGAACTTGCGCCGTATATCAACAGGATGCCGATTTACCAAGTTATGCAAAATTATGTTATAGAACATGAAGAGCAAAGAGTAGAGGCAGCTAAAGACTTAGAGTACTATATACAGGCAAGAAAAATTATTGAGGCTCAATACGCGGGAACCGAATTGAAGCCCAGATCTTGGGAAAACTATAGAAGCCTATTTTATAGTACCTATCAAGACAAGCCATATGAATGCATCAGAATTTAAGAGACTATGGCACATGGCTAATATAATTAAGGAGATTTCTGTACGTAATGTGTTGCGATTATCTTGTATGTATCAAATTTCGTTATCACAGACGTTGCTTTTAAATCATTATGCAGAAGGCCTACTTTCGAGACTTTTTGCATGAACTAGTATAGGGAGTTTTGTAAAAATGCTTGGTGTAAAAAAACAGAAGGTATGTTTGGAATCGGTAGACAAAGAAAAGTATGACCGGTTGTTTGCTTCAGAAAAGAGAATATTGATGGAATTATTGGCAGGATATTATGTTGCAATTGAACATGTTGGGAGCACGTCTGTTCCCAACTTGATTGCCAAGCCTATTATTGATATCGCGGTTGGAACAATTAATTTTGACAATATAAATGAAATAATATCTATTATGGAAAAAGAATATGTTTATTTGTCCGACCGCGGAGAAGAGAAACGTAAGATATTTGTAAAATACGACGGCGAATATATTACACATCATATTCATATCGAAGAATACGGAAAACAAAGCTGGATTAATCACATAGAATTTCGCAATAAGCTTTTGGAGTCAGAGCAATTGAGAAATGACTATGTTAAGCTAAAGAATTCTTTGAAGGCCAAATATAAGGATGATAGAGATAAATATACGGCAGGGAAGGCATCTTTTATACAAAAGGTACTCCACGGGCAAATGTGAATAACCTGAATTGAATAATGTATTGGAGTGAGCGTGTTATGGGAGGAAATAAATTAATGAGCGAAAATCAGACCAAAATATTGCCTTTATCCGGAAAGCCTATTATAAGAGCTTTCCCAGAGTTTGCATTTGTAGATATGATATCAAATAATGAACACCGAGCAGGAGCGTTGATTTTTCGAGGAGAAGTATCTGATAAATTTGACGATAGCTGGATGGTTGACAGCGGAAAATCTCAAATAAGTCTTTCCGACAGTGATATCAGGATTGAAGAACCCTTTTATGCGCCTAAACACATTAAAAGAGTTTATAGAGAGGCGAGAGAAGGAGATTGCCTGATTCTTCGAATAGACTATCAGCAGGATACTAACAAATGGGATTCTGCTGGTATCTTTTTTGACGAATTAAAAGATGAGTATGGAGATTTCACCGAACATATTGCCGCGTTTACGAATTTTTGCGGAGGCATGCTTATGGCGAGAGCCGAAGACAGTACAAAAACCGTGACGTTTTCTTCAGATGGAGAACAATTTCCTATTTGGTTGAAGTTGGAAGTCAATAAAAGTGTGGCAGTTTTATCATTAGCCAAGTCAGAGGGAAAATGGATGGAACTTGTTAAACGCGATATGACGCTTAGGCAAGGTCAATCCGGATATGTAATCGGTTTGTACTTTTCCATGGCAGAGCGTCAGTATTATAAATGGATGTTCAACAATTTCCTTAACTATCGCCTGGATATAGCTGATAAGTCAGTTTTAAAGTATACGGGAATAATGAGAGACAGCAAACATTATTCCATAAATCCGCTTTTGCGATTTTCAGACGAATATTATTCCATAATGACGGAATTTGGAGGCGACCTTATAAAATTCATTGAGGCCAATATAAATAAGAATAGGTATGTGGAGTTTTGGTTGAATGAAAGATATATTCCAGGGCTTGAGGCGTATAATAGTATAGACCATTACCATGAAGGACTGGTTTATGGATATGACCGCAGTAAAGAGATATTGTATATGATCTTTTTTGTGGGAGGAAAGCCTAAACGCATAGAGGTTGAGGAAAGCATTTTTTTAGAGGCTTTTTGTCATTCGGAAAAGGGCAGAGCAGATCGTATTTTCTTAATTGAATTCTATCCGTCCAATAAACCATATGAATTGGATGTTCAAAGGATTATTGAACAGTTGGAAGTATACTTGACGGGAGAAAATCCCACGAAGGAATATATGAGATTTATAGGCAAAGAAGGCGGAGTTTTTGGAATAGCCTGTTACGATGAAATAGCGAACAATTCGGAAGTCTTTGACACGCTTTTATATGATATTAGGGTTTCATACATTATTCGAGAGCATAAACTATGCATGCTTGAGAGGGTAAAATATTTGATGGAAATGGGATACTTGGAGAAAGAAAACGGTGAAGAACTGGTGGAGCAACTAAAAACCATTTCTGATAAAGCGAAGGTGCTTACAAATTTGGTTATAAAGAGTGGATTTCAAACCGATGAGGATCTTAGCGATCGAATAAAGAATCTGCTTGATGGGTTGAAAAGCGAGGAATCAGTATGCTACTCGAAACTGATTGCTTGTCTGCGTAATTGCCTGGAAAAACGAAGTTAGATTCACAAAGACTTACTGCCTGCAAATGTCAATATAAAAATGTAGGTTTTCTACTAAATAATTTTGTAGGAAAACCGGAAGCGTAAAATCATACGCCTAGAAATACTATGTAAAATGTGTCAAACTTGAAAAAAAGTAAAAAACTCGAAAAACTTTTTATCAAGGAGGCAAAATGATGGATAAATCCACATATGAAGTAAGACTTACCCAGTGGGCAAAAATTGTTCAAGCCAGTAATGAAAGACCTTCCACTCAGCTTTTAAAAGACTGGTTATTCGATAACAACATTTCAAAAGACCAGTTTTATTATTGGCAACGTAAGGTGCGTTCAGAAGCTTATCAGAGGCTTTCACCAGCAATCACTAATCAGGAAACTACTGCAATCACTTTTGCCGAAGTATCATTACCCACTGCAAAGATGTCGACTAAACCCACACATGCAACAGCTGTTATCAGCTTTGGTAAGACAAGGATAGAACTTTCGGAAGATATATCGGAAGTATTCCTTCATCGTATCTTAAAGGAGGTACTTAATGCTTGATGATGCTGCCGGGATTCGGCGTGTAGTATTGGCCTGTGGCGCTGTCGATCTCAGAAAAGGAATCGACGGTCTCGCCATGATTATCGGAGATAAATATAACCAGAACCCGTTTGAAAAAGGAACCTTGTTTCTCTTCTGCGGAAGAAAGTCAGATCGTATAAAGGGGCTTCTATGGATGGGAAACGGATTCCTGCTCCTATATAAAAGGTTTGAGAATGGGGCCCTTTCCTGGCCTCGCACCATTCATGAGGCTGCAGAGCTTACTGAGGATCAGTTCAATTATCTGATGCTCGGTCTGAATCCTCTGGATCCCAAAATAAAGGAGGTTACACCTAGGAAAGTCTGCTGATTTTGTGCAAAACAGAGAATTTTTTTAACGGTTTTCCGGCCTCCTAAGGTTCGACTCCAACCCTGTTTTATATCCATATATATAGCGATTACAGTCGCTAATAATGATTTAAAAAACATATTTCTGAACCTTGAAAACTCTATATTTCCTTATGCTTATGGACCTTATACATCCTCGCATCAATAGGCAGAATGACGAATGACGGCTGCACATAAATTCGCTATTTCAGCCATCTTCTGCTATAATAGATGAAGATGGAGGAACGAATAAATGGCAAACAAGCATACCCTTGAGGAACTGAATAACTGCAGCAAGGAAGAACTGATTACTCTTGTATTGATGATGCAGGGTCAGCTCGACGCTTTAAACTCAAACATCGAAAAGCTTATCGAACAGGTGCGCATCGCCAACAGCTACAGATTCGGAAGGCACACTGAGACCTTAAGCTCCATAGAAGGTCAGTACTCATTCTTTGATGAGGCTGAAATAGCCTGTGACGAATCAGCCCTGGAACCGAATTCTGAAGATGTCATTCCTTCAAGGAGAAGCAAAAAGAAAAAGGGTCAGCGTAATCTTGATCTTAAGGACTTTCAGGAGGAGATTATTCCTCCCTACAGCGTAACAAAGGAACAGCTTGATGTCTTTTATGGTGAAGGCAACTGGAGACGCATGCCAGATGAAAGCTATAAGAGACTTCGCCATGAGCCTGAATCATGGACAGTTGAGGTACATACTGTCGAGGTATATGTAGGTACCGATGGTGATCACCAAGATGAGTTTATTCGAGGCGATAGACCGAAAGACCTTTTGAAAAACAGTATAGTCACACCGTCACTGCTGGCATCCATTCTGAATGTAAAGTATGTCAACTCCTCAGCCCTTCACCGAATAGAGCAGGAGTTTGAACGTAATGGTGTGAACATATCCAGACAGACCATGTCTAACTGGATAGTAAAGAGTTCCAATAAGTATTTCACTCCTTTTGTGGAGCGCATGAAGCAGGAATTATTAAAGCTTCATGTAACCCAGTCAGATGAGACACCGACTCAGGTAATAAAGGACAGCGACCATCCTAACAGCCGGTGCTACATGTGGGTTCACCGCTCCGGAGAGCTTTACAGGGACAAGCCCATCGTGATATATGAGTATCAGAAAGGGCGAGCCCACCAGATACCTCTGGAGTTCTACAAGGATTACAAAGGAGTCCTTGTAACAGACAGCCTTCAGCAGTATCATTTGGTAGATAAAAAGCTACCAAATGTAACAAATGCAAACTGCTGGGCACATGCGAGGCGGGATTTTGCGGATGCGTTAAAGGCTGCGGATAAAGACAATCCACAGGTGCTAAAACAATCCGTTGCATATCAGGCCTTGCAAAGAATTGCTGAATTCTATAGTGCTGACACAGAGCTGAAAGGACTCTCATCAGAGGAACGACTTCAAAAACGGCAGGAAGTAATCAGACCGTTGGTTGAGGAATTCTTTACGTGGGTAAAACAGCAGGTGGCTGATTGTGCTGTTCCACCTCAAAGCAAGACCGGCAAGGGTTTACAGTACTGTCTTAATCAGGAAAAGTACTTAAAAGTATTTCTGACAGACGGTGATGTACCGATTGATAACTCGGCCTCAGAAAGAGCAATTCGCACCTTCTGTCTGGGCAAGAAAAATTGGATGTTTCACAATACAGCCAGAGGAGCCGGAGCCAGTGCAATGGTCTACAGTATATCTGAGACGGCAAAGCTTAATAACCTGCGTCCTTATTACTACTTTAAATATATACTCACTGAGCTACCAAAGCTCTGTGATGAACAAGGAAATATAGACTCTGCAGAGCTAGACTACTTGATGCCATGGTCAGAGAGTCTTCCGGACGAATGCAGGAAACCACGCCACTGAAAAAAGGTGGCGTTAAATTTATCGTCAGGCGTATGATTTGACGATTACGGAAAACCTACATTTTTATTTAGTATTATTTTTGAAAATGCCTGTTGCATATATAGTGGAGATAACCGTAAGCGTCAAAGGGGTTCTTTCCAAAGTTATTGAATTTTGTATTTTTTTTAGATGGTAGACTATGTCTCTCTACCATCTTTTCTTAACTTAACTTTACTTTTAATTGTTCAAGTTGTAAAACTTTGCTTCTTAATAATACGAAATTATTTCGCCCAGCCCATACATAATTCTTTTTATTGTTTTTATTTTATTTACACTTCCTTCTGCGAGGCCATTATTGTATTTATAATTTATAGCATTAATAATAGAATCATAATCAGATTGCATTCCTCTTATAAAACTATTTACTTCATTAATCTTTAATTTTTTAGCTTTATTAATCCAATTTGTGTTCATTACTTGTCTTATCAGATAATATTTTTCTAAAGTCCGCTATGATTTCAAGTAAATCTGATAAAACAGGGTGTTTTTTAAACACTTCATTTAGTTGGTCATCAGTAATTTTTCTGGCTTTTTCCTTTGGATTATATAACAGCCCGTTAACCCATCTTCTGTCAATTAATTCAGATGGCTCTTTATTAGCAATGAGATCTTTTGTTATACGTTTCTCTTTAGCTACAAACCCCCTTAAGGCTGCTACACTACCTGTATATCCTTCATTTCTTAATTCTTCTACAATTTTATTATATGTTACACCTTTTGCTCTAAGAGTTAAAATTTCATCTCTATAAGGCGACAATAAGCCGTTTCTACTAACGCCATACTGTCCATGTACAGGATTAAAATCTGAAGATAAATATTTCCTTATGCTCGAGCTATGGTACCCTGTAATTTTTGAAATATCAGTAATGCTTAATCCTTGTTCATGCAATAATTTGGATTTTTCAACCTTGATCTTGATTTTTTCTATAGCATCTATATGTTCTTGTTCCCTTTTAGATATATGTTCTTTAGGTATTTTGTTATCTTCCATATTTGCATATCTTGCTGCTGTAGTTTTGCTTATTTGTAAATTTTCCGCTATCTCGCTATAGCTTTTCCTGGCATTTCTAAGTCTTTTCGCCTCGATTATTTTTTCTCTTGTCGTTAGTTGGATTAGATATAAATATCTTAATTTTGCATCTTCAGAGGTAAGGGGGATTTCTATTCGACCTCTAACTAACCTTTGTAAAGCCTTTGAAATTGCTTTAACTAGATTTTTAACAATATGAAATCTATCATTATTTTGTATTGCATTAGGGTGTGCTTCAGTTATAGCAGCTTTATAAGTAGTAGAGCCATCTCTTATAACTATTTCAATATTAGGATATTGTTGTAACCATTTGGAGACGGCTTTCATATCTCTAGAGTCTATTAAATCAATAATACAATTAGTTTCAGCATTTACCATTAAGGTTCCATATGATTTCCTCTTTTTTATTGCAAAATCATCAATACAAATATATTTTATTTTCTCTTTATCTATTTTTATTGTTTTTTTTTAGATAATTACATATAGAACTTTTTTTAACCTTTGCTGTAGTCTCAGAAAGATATCTTGCAGCTGATAATGAACTTTGGTTTAAAGAAACTCTTACAATTTCATCAATTAAACGTCTTGTTTTCTTAGCCTTTGGATCAATAAAGCTAAACTCTTCAGAAAAAGTGTATTTATCACATTCTTTATTAATACAGAAAAAATTCCTGTTTTTTATTATAATAATTACCTTTTTCCCTTGTATTGGCAAGTCTTGAAAACTCTTTTGATATCTTGAGTGAACTTTGTTACTTTTAACACTGCATTTAGGACATTTATTTGTTATTAAATTAGATACAACAGTTATGTAAAGAGTGTCTTTTATTAATTCGTGAGATACATAATCTAATGATTTATCTAACATTTTTATAATACTATCCATAGGCTCCTCCAGAGTAATTGTTATGCCTATTATAACATATATTTGTATGAAATCCAATAACTTTGGAAAGAACCCCTTTGACGCTTACAGATAACCAGTGTTGGCATGCGAAACCCAATGGTAAATAACAGAATTTCATTTGTTGACTTTCCGAGGAATGTTTTTTTGCCTTTTCTTGGAGTTGTTTTGTAGGATGTATATAGGAAGCAAAGCGTCAAAGTAGACAAAATGATGCCGTCAACACAAATGGTATTCTTAGAACTTTTGTATCAAGCTAATGATGAGGGATTCTTGAAGAGTGAAGTTGCAACAAGATTGAATCTCACAAAAACTTCAATTACCAGAGCATCTGCCCAGCTGGAAAGCATGGGACTTATACTGCAAAGAAAATCTGGAAAAGAAATCACGATTGTAAGAAACTATTCTAGAAAAGAATATTATGATAAAGCAAGAAAATACTAGATTAATCCGATTCAAAAGGTAATGGAAGTGGAGTGGGAGGATAGGCTTTTGGAAGCATACAAAGCAGGGGAGAGTGCTCTCAGTCTAGATTCCAGTCTGAATCCGCCAAGGATAGAAGAGTTTGCAATATATAAAGGGTCAGAACTAGTAGATCTACTTGTTAAAGTAGATATTCGTTTTTCGGCTCAAGAGAAGTGTGTAAAGTTACAGTTGTGGAAATATGATCCAACCTATTTTGCATGGAGTGGTAAGGTGGATCCTGTGTCATTTGCATGTTCTTTAAAAGATGCGAAGGATGAAAGAATAGAAATGTGCATAGATGAATTGTTGGGGGATTTGTAATGGTATCGGGAAGCTACGGATGGAGCGATCTAACCGACAAGGAACGAACCGTTGAAAATATCGTGGGAGAAATACGAATGGCATTAAAAGAAGCCAATATAGAAGGTCCTTATATTTTAATGCCACATTCCATATCCGGGATTTATATCCTATATTATGCCAATCAATATCCATCTGAAGTGAAGGCAATTATCGGAATCGATCCAACATTACCACAGATATTAGAATACTTTGGAGAAACGACTCCCACGATGTCCGAATATTTGCGTTATGTAGCGCCAACTGGAATTGGAAGACTAATAGCTTACTTGACTCCAGAAAATTACCTTCCTATAGCTAAAGAAGGTACTTATACAGAAGAAAATTTAAAAACGACATTAGCTATCTCTGCCTGGAATAGCTTCAATAAAATTGTAGTGAATGAAACGAACGAAATCAAGCATAATATTGATCTTACAATAGATATGACAATCCCTTCGAATTTGCCAGTTTTATCTTTACAACAAATGAAGAAACGATTACAGAGGATGGTAAGAACAAGTCGACATTTTATGAAACGCAATTGAGTCATTCTCCATCAAGTAAAATTGTCCCATTAGAAGGACATTATTATCTTCATTGGACTCGTTATAAGGAAATGAGTAAAGAAGTGAATGAATTTCTTGAATTTGTAGTTGATAAAAGTATGATTTGATAATTGGGCAAATTGACCGCTGATTATGGAGAAAATGTTCCAGATTAGCGGTTTTATAGTTTAGAAATTGACATATATTGTTATTCTCAATATAATCTTATTAACAATGTTGTTGATATTGTTATTTATGCGAGGAGTGGACAACATGAGCGATGTTAACGACCGGAAATTTGAATGATGGCGAAGTTTTTATGATTAAGGATCTGTACAAGGGTTATATGTGGAACAGAATACAAATAAAAGACAGACTTCTGTTGGGTACGCTGTTTCTGATACAAGCAAATTTGGATGTTCAAAATATAGCTTTAGAAAAGCTTTGCTATAAATTTGGTTAAGTAAAAACACATTTTATTCAAGACTTCTGGAATAAAGGTGAATGGACTGATAACTTTGTTATTGGGATGTTATTGGGAGAATTTAAGTTTTTGTTGCTTACAATCCGCATTCTTATGAAAATCTTAATAATTTTTTATGTGATAAATCAGAAATATAATTGATGTATTTAGTAAAATAATAGAATGTCATGTTTATCCTGAAAGGAGTTGAAGTCATGAGTGATAAAATTCTTGTTGTTGATGACGAGCATGAAATAGCAGATTTGATAGAAGTGTATTTGCAAAATGAAAATTATGAGGTAATAAAGTTTTATGCTGCAAAGGAAGCTCTTGCATGCATTGAAGGGATGGAGGTTGATCTTGCAATATTAGATATTATGTTGCCGGATATCAGCGGCTTTACACTTTGCCAGAAAATACGAGAACGGCATACATATCCCATTATTATGCTGACTGCTAAAGATGAAGAAATCGATAAAATCACCGGCCTTACATTGGGTGCTGACGATTATATTACAAAACCCTTTCGCCCGCTTGAAGTTGTGGCACGAGTGAAAGCACAATTACGGCGGTATAAAAAGTATAATCCCGGGCATGAGGAAGATGTAGAAAAAGAAATCATCCTAATTCCGACCTTGTAATGAATATTAAAACACATGAGTGTTTCCTAAACGAAGAACCGATCACACTGACACCTACGGAATTCTCAATTTTGCGTATTCTTTTAGAGAGCAAGGGCAATGTTGTAAGTTCAGAGGATTTATTCCATAAAATTTGGAGGGATGAATCAAAATGAATTACTCAATAAATTTTATTCTTCCGAAAATGTATATGAATATTTTGACTAATTAAAGGGTTATGATAGCAGCATAGTGAAGACAATCTATATAAATCTATACATCAATTTGATTTATAAGAATCACATTGTAATTTCTCCATCTATGGCATATTATAATAGTAACAGGACTCCCCACACCTCACACGTAAGTGATGTGTCCCATGGGGAGACGTTTTTTATACGGAAAAGGGTGAATGCCGTTTAGAAAAAAGGATGGAACATGGAAACTACCTCTACACGTCTACGCAAACTGATAGAAAAGTTGCGTATGAAAATCGGATTGGTATCATTTAAAATGGAAATCTTACGCAAAAAAATTGCGTAAGGTTAATAGAATATATGTCATAAAACATTCAAAAAGTCATTGTTTATGCCTATCATAGAAGTTGAAACTTCAAAACTTCGCAAAGCAAATGGAAAATTAAGAAAGCCCAAAACGCAACTTCTTTGAGAAGCTTGCAAAGCAAATGGAAAATTAAGGAAACCCAAAACGCAATGGCAGTAAATTAAATATTAGATTTTAAGATAAGCACATTATTAAACTTATAAAGATAATGTGCTTATTTTAGTGTCTAAAATAAGTAAGAATTATAAACAGAAAGGAATAAAAATGTACAAAGATTTATACAAGTTTAATAATAAGTTGAAAGATTGTTGCTCATTTGTTAAAATAAAGTAATAATTATAATAATGAAATTACGTTGGTTACTTTAACATATATAGGTGAAGATAATTGAATGCTAGAAAGAAGGCATAGATAGATTTATACAAAAATGTGCTATCTTAAATAATATAGTGTGATTTGTAATGAGCGCATTATATGGCTTTTAAATTTTATGGTTAGTTTTAGCTTACTAAGGAGAAGTTCTGCAGCTATAATATTGTCAGCTAAGTCAGCTGAGTAAAAATTTGCTAAAATGTATTGAGTTATTTATAATTAATGTGTTATTGTTAAAATATGAGTGTAATTAATATAGTAGCATGCACTAAATTAATTATAAAATCAAAAGTGGAGATTAATATTGGTTTAGTAATATAGTCTAGAGGTTATTATATGATAAAATCTAAGATTCCAAGTAAATTTGCATGTATAATAAAAAAAGGTGTAGAGTTTATTGTTGATTTAAATATAGAGCAGATTGATGAGATAAGTTTATTCGGTAGCTCCAGACGTAACCGAAAACTTAGGTATCGGGAACCACGTTTTTTAAACCGAACAAAATCCAAACATCCAGGGTGGCTGGCACCAAGTGTCAGAGCAAAAGTAGATTCCCATCTAAAAGTAATAGAAGATGTGACTAAAATCTTACCTATATCTAAAATCATTATAGAAACAGCAAGCTTCGACCTGCAGAAAATCAAAGCAATGGAACTCGGGTTACCGACTCCAGAGGGTAAAGATTACCAACAAGGTGAACTTTTAGACTTCGTTAACGTCCGAGAGTATGTATTCTGGCGTGACAATTATACCTGCCAATGGTGCCATGGTAAATCCAAAAGCAACATCTTACATACTCATCACTGGGCGTATTGGAAAGGCGACCATACATGGTAAAAGGGTATCGGTTATTTGACAAAGTATGGTTCAAAAATACTGAGTGCTTCATAACCGGTAGATGTTCCACTGGCTACTTTGCATTGAAAACGCTGGATGGACAGAAAATACATGACAGTGCAAAAGTAAAGGACTTAAAACTAATAGAACCACGTAAATTATATTTAACAGAAGGAAAGTCCAAGTATAAGAAATGGCTAGCTAAAAGATGAAAAAGAAGAACTTGCCAAAGCAAGGGAGGGAAAATATGTGAATATTAATTGATACTAATTCACATTCATAATCCACACTTTCTTATTTGTATAAAGTCAATAACTATCCCAAAATAATTTAACATAAAAACATACATTTTAAATATTTCTATAAAAATGCAAATAGTTATTGACATCATATAATACAAATGATAAGATTTAGTTAAACGCTAAACATGTACGAAATAAACAATTGAGAAAAAATCGGCTAATCCATCGGAAGTTTAACGTCAAACTAAGAGGAGGAATGAGTATGAGAAAATGAGAAAATGCTTAAGGGTATTACAGCAATGTCTAAAACGGGAAGCTCGAATACAACAGCAATCATCGCTATGGTTGGTATCACATTTTTATTTAAGTATGTTTGGTAAGGCTTTTTTAGAAGGATCTATGGTAGGTTTTACGTTAAATCTACCCGGAATAGGTAGAAAGATGGAACACAGGTCAACCCCAAAATGAGAATGATTAGGAGAGGAGATTATTAATGAAAAGAATGAAGAAAATGATTACGATCATGCTATGCCTTCTGTTTGCGGTGAGTATGCTGGCGGCATGCAAGAAAGAAGAGAAGAATGAAAAAACCGATGGTTCAGGCACGACCAAAGCACCGGAGGTGGATACAACGGATACTGCGAAAAAAGAAGGTTCGGAGAAAACTGCAGAAGCAAAGCCTTTTGATTTGACGCTTGGCATCTGGCCGGAGGAGACTTTAACTGCCGAAATTGAATTACATAATGGATATGTGGAAGAATTTAAAAAGACGCATCCCAATGTAAATGTTGTTCCTGCCTATTATAAGTATGCGGTTGATACCTTTGTTCCGAAAGCAGAAGCAGGGACACTTCCGGTGATCTTTGAAACCTGGTATACGGATACGCAGAAATTGATCAAGGGCGGCTTCGTGGCCGATATCACGGATCAATTGGAAGCGCGTGGCTGGCTGGATCAGATCAACCCTTCGATTAAAGATCTTATGTCGAAGGATGGCAGAACCTATGGTCTTCCCCGTGATGGCTATGCTTTAGGATTAATGCTTAATCTTGAATTATTTGAGGAAGCAGGTCTGATGGATGCCGATGGCCTGCCGATCTATCCTAAGACATGGGAGGAACTTGCACAAACAGCGAAAATAATTAAGGATAAAACAGGTGCGGCAGGTTTATGCCTTCTGGCAATGGATGGTGCCGGTGGCTGGCATTTTACTCAGATCGCATGGGGATTTGGCGCAACCTTCTGTGAACTGGGAGAGGATGGCAAATATATTTCAACGATAGATATACCGGAAGCAATTGAAGCGATGGAATATGTAAGATCACTAAAATGGGAATATGATGTTCTTACCGCAGATCCTACAGTGGAAAACTGGGGCACCGGCTTTACCCAGCTGGGAACCGGCGGAGCAGCGATGTATATAGCAGCGAACGACGCGGTGAACCAGCCCACCTATAACAATGGTCTTCCGGTTGATAAATTGGCCTTGGTTCCTGTTCCGGCAGGTCCTAAGG
Organism: Firmicutes bacterium UBA4845; assembly: GCA_002399975.1. Lineage (GTDB taxonomy): Bacteria > Bacillota > Clostridia > Tissierellales > Sedimentibacteraceae > Sedimentibacter. The sequence continues at coordinate 28,509 of DHER01000127.1, forward strand.
GGCAGTACTCCTTATCCGGCGGTACGCCTTATATGTTCTCTAAGTCTGCAACTCCGGAGCAGATTGATGCGGCACTGGATTATCTTGTCATCATGGGGAAAGGCCCCGTACTGAACGAAGAGGGGATCCGGGCAAATAATCAATACTGCGTAGACAACGGTATTCCGGTAATTCCCCGCTACCCGGCATGGGCAAGTGATGAGCTGAAAGCAGCAGAGGACGCACTTGCTTCGGAATATTCCAATGTCGATATGAGATTGTACAATGATTATTTTAATATTCTTAAGACTCCCGGAAATCTTCGTCCGGAGGAGCCGGGAGAAACCCAGGAATTATATTCGCAGCTGACGAATGTACTGCAGGCTGTTCTTACGGATAAGAATGCAGATATCCCGGCACTTATGCAGGCAGCAGATGCAAACTATCAGAAGATACTTGACACGACAATAAATGCTCAGTAATACGGAAGAATGGAGGATGGGGTTTTCTTATATAAGATGACCCCATCCTCCCTAACCGCATTACTGCATTTGGACAAAAAGGAGGGTGAATTCGTGGTCAAGGGACAGGAAGAACAGCGGATATCGAGGAGGAAGAAACCCTGGCTGCAAAAAAAAGACCTGATCGGGTGGCTCATTATGCTCCCTGCGATTTTATTGTTTGCCTTTTTTGTATGGGAGCCAATTTTAGAAAGCGTTCGGCTCTCCATGCATTCAGCAAAGGGATTCCGTACCGAAGAATTTGTCAGGTTTGATAATTATATACGGTTATTTCAATATCCTGTTTTTTTAAAGGCATTAAAGAATACGGTAGAATACATATTTTGGTCTTTAATCATAGGATTTTTTACTCCCATGATTTTAGCCATACTGATTACCGAAACGGTACACGGTAAGAGCTTCTTCAAAATAGGTATCTATTTTCCCAATATCATCCCAGGGCTGGCGACGGTATTGATGTGGAGATATCTGTTTGGGGAAGGTAAAACGGGAGTTATAAATATATTGCTATCCTATATCGGGATTGAACCGCAGGTCTGGTTGAACAATACCATGCTGACGATTCCTCTGATTACTATCATTTTAACATGGAAAGGGGCCGGTGCCACAGCACTAATTTATATTGCCAATATCAGTAATATCGATCCTGCCTTATATGAAGCTGCTACGATAGATGGATCAAGCCCATTGAAGAGAATCCGATATATCACACTGCCCAGTATTTTTTCTTTAGGTAAAATGATGCTGATTCTACAGATTATTTCTGTGTTCCAGATTCTTTACGAGCCTTTGGTTTTAAAAAATGGCGGGCCGAACAATGCCAGTATTTCCATTATGATGCTCGTTTGGAATTATGCCAATCGAAATATGGATTATCCAATGGCAGCAGCAACTTCCGTTGTCATCTGTGTGATCTTAATTATTTTCAGCGGACTGTATTTTAAGCTTACCAAAACAAAGGAAGCGTAAGGAGGAATCCTATGTTTTTTGATAAATATAGAAAAAAGGAGGATGGAGCGATCCGGTTTTATGATCTCCATTCTACCCGTACCAGGATATTATGCGTTGTTATATTTCTGATTTGCATTGCTATTCTGATTGCGACATTATTTCCGCCGGTCTGGGTGTTTTTGGCAAGCTTTCGAAACATCAAGGATTTTAATAATAATCCTACGATATTGCCGGAAAGGTTGGATTTTAAGCTGTTTGCCCAGACCTGGAAGGAATTAAAATTTGCAAAGAACTATATGAATTCATTTATTGTGGTTATAGGTTCCGTATTCTGTGCCGTTTTTTTTAACGGTATACTGGCCTATGGCGTTGCAATATTAAAGCCGAAAGGATACAAGGCTATTTTCGGGCTGGTTATGTGGTGCCTGCTTATTCCGCCCATGACCAGTATGGTGGCTCTATTCGTTAATATTAATAAGTTGCATTTATCACAATCGTTTATTTCTCTGTGGCTTATGTTTGGTGCAAATGCATTTTATGTCATTATGTTCAAACAGTTTTTTGAAAGTCTGCCGAAGGAATTAATCGAGGCAGCGCAATTGGATGGTGCCGGCTACCTGCAGACATTCTTAAAAATTATATTACCGCTGTCGAAATCTATTGTTATGGTTATAGTGATTTTCTCGATTAATGCGGCATGGTCCGATTTTTTAATGCCCTATTTGGTTTTAAATGGCTCTGGAAAAGAAACGGTAATGGTGCGTTTGTTCTCCTTCCAGGGTTCGAATGCAACAGCGGTCGAGGTTCTGAGAGCGGTTGTATATTCAATTATTCCACCCGTTCTATTATTTCTGATTTTCCAGAAGCAAATTACAGAAGGCGCAGCAGCCGGTGCATTGAAGGGATAAGATGCAAAAAAGCCGTGCAGGAATGAGAATACAAGGAAGAATGTGAAAAGCTGTGCAGGGATGAGAATACAAGGAAGAATGTGAAAAGCCGTGCAGAAATCACGAGGAAAGAGCAGAAAAATGTGCAGAAGTAAGGAGAAATATGACGAAGATAGCAGATATTTATTATAATTCAAATCCGTGGAGCATAATTGAGGAAGGGTTTAACCCGGCTTATTCCTTAGTCTCCGAATCCATATTTTCATTAGGAAATGAATATATGGGGGTGCGGGGATATTTTGAGGAAGGGTATTCCGGTGACTGCTTAGTCGGAAGTTATTTTAATGGAATCTATGAATCGCAGAACGTGGAAGCTTCCGCTTACAAAGGAATGATCACAAAAACAGAGTTCATTGTCAACGCGGTTGACTGGCTATACTTAAGAATTCAGGTGGATGGTGAAACCGTCGATTTAAATTATTCCGAATTTCGGGATTTTAAGCGGGAGTTAAATTTACGAACCGGCGTATTGAACCGGTCTTATCTATGGGTACTAAAGGATGGCAGAGAGCTTAAACTGGAGTTTGAGCGGTTCTTGTCCATGCCTAAGGTCCATTATGCCGGCCAGCGTATTCGTATGACGGCACTTAATTTTTCGGGAGAAGTTGTCGTAACCGCAGGACTGGATTTTTCAAATGTCCATCATATGGTTGGGAAGAATTTGTGGGATTGTAAAGAAAGAAATGCAGGAGAAAAATGGTGCAGTATTCTCGCCGATACCATAAATACCAATCAATCGGTCTTCTCCTGTTCCTATTTTACAGGAGATGCAAAGAAGGAGCAGGACATTGTTGAAAGTAAGAAGGTGCTGAAAAAGTTCACCTTTTATTTAGAGCCGCATAAAACAGAAATACTGACAAGGGTATGTATAAATCAGATAAAGAAGGAAGATTCCCTGGAAGAGGAGGAAGCCTTTCTTAGAAATTGCAGGAATTGTGAAGGAACATTTCATTGGGCGGATTATGATACATTAAAGGCAGACAGTGCCAAGTGGTGGGAACGAATGTGGGAGGATTC
>DHER01000127.1:31982-33049 GCA_002399975.1 Firmicutes bacterium UBA4845
TGCCTGCCCTTCTACATTTTTAATAATGCGGAGGCGGCGAAAAATTTGCTTGACTTCCGAAAACTTACCCTGCCGGAGGCAAAGGAACGGGCGAAAGCGTTGGACTGCAAGGGAGCTTTTTATCCGATTGCCACAATCAGCGGCCGTGAGTGCTGCAGTTTGTGGCAGCATGCCAGCCTGCAGCTGCAGCCTTCTACTGCGGTATCATACGGTATCTGGCATTATGAGAAGGTTACGAAGGATGAAGCATTTGTATTTGAGACAGGACTTCCGATCTTAATTGAGGTGAGCAGAATGCTTGCCAGCCGGGGGGACTGGAATGCGGATCATACGAGGTTTGGTTATTATGGGGTTATGGGACCGGATGAGTTTCAGATGATGGTGAACAATAACTGCTATACCAATTATATGGGAAAGGTTACCTTGGAATATACTCTGGATGTTCTTGAGAGGCTGAATAAGAAGGACTGCATGGCATATGATGCTTTCTTAAAAGAGCATCAGGTATCCCGCCAGGAGCTCGGTCAATGGGCGGAGTATGCCGCGCATATGTATATACCTTATGATGATAAAACCAAGGTTTTTGAACAGCATGAGGGGTATTTTACCCTGCCTCATATTGATGTTGACCGGATACCGGTGGAGGATTTCCCGCTCTATCATCACTGGAGCTATGACCGGATTTACCGCAATGATATGATAAAACAGCCGGATGTTCTAATGATGATGCTGTTGCATAGCAGAGCATTTACGAAAGAGCAGCTGTTGAAAAATTACGAATATTATGAACCCCGATGTATCCACGAAAGCTCTCTATCCCCTTCGGTGCATTCAATCTTGGCCGTTCAGCTGAAAAAGCATGAGGAAGGCTATCGTTTCTTCAGCTTTGCGACCAGAATGGATCTGGATAATTACAACCGGAATACATCGGAGGGGCTGCATACGACTTCCATTGCAGCTGCCTGGATGAATATTGTCTATGGGTTTGCCGGGATGCGCTCGGATGGGGATATCTTAAGCTTTTCACCCTCCATCCCTGCGGCATGGAACGGTTATTCCTTCCGAAT
>DHER01000027.1:0-179 GCA_002399975.1 Firmicutes bacterium UBA4845
CCTCCAGAACTGTAAAGTTTCTTTCCGGTTTCGCTCGACTTTCTAAGTAAATATACTTGGCTAGGGGTATCAAAGTTCTGCCTGTCAAGATAGGATGATAAATCATTGGAACATAACCACATAGCGTCTGTAGAAGCATAAGGGATGACAGGTGCCAATTCTCTACTTTTATTTATATA
>DHER01000027.1:295-460 GCA_002399975.1 Firmicutes bacterium UBA4845
TTCCTTGTCTTGCTGCTGCTATTTACATATGGCTTTAATATTTTTTGCAAATCTTTCCTTAACATGTTGTTTACCTCCTTCCATTGAATTTTGAAATAAGGTTACTTATTTCACAGATATAATATGACTAAAAACATTTATTTTTATATGAATTTATATCATTTA
>DHER01000027.1:490-3993 GCA_002399975.1 Firmicutes bacterium UBA4845
GTAACCTAGTTCTGCATAATAGCCTTCATCTTCTAATCTATGATTATCCCATAGCGTTTCCGACATAAAATAATCAAAATTATTGCGATAGGCATTCCAGTAGGCGTCAATATAATACCATGTTCCATCTGCTTTTACTTTATTCCAGGCATGTCCTCGCCATTCATTATTTCCTACGTCTGCAGAACCTTCACTAAAATAGACCTCGATATCAATACATTCTAATAAGAAGCACATCGTTTCAGCATATGAGCTGCAATCATTATCACTATTAAACACTCCATCAAATAAAATACGTGAGATAGTTTTAGTATAAGTGCCTCCATTTGGATTTTGATTGAAAGTCTGATTGAAATAATTTTGGATAATGGTAATTTTCTCTCTATCGGATAATGTGTCTGACATAAGATTATTGGTATCGATAAAATTTCTTACCCATTGTAGTGTAGTGAGAGGATTTCCCTCATAACCAGTAAAATCATTGTTCTTAACTGCATCCACAGGCGCGAGCTTTTCTCTTCCATCGCCGACGATGACGGTTAAGTCTTCGGTAACTCCCTGAATGGTAACAGAGATTATTGCGGTTCCTTCTTTAAGACTTTCCACAAAAAGGCCACCACAATAATCATATTCAGAACCATATTCGGAATCATCTAATAATAATTTCAGGTTCTTTTCTACCTTAACGACATCCTCGTTTGAGGAAGATACATTGACATCGTCATACAATGCAAAGAAATCATCGGCAAAAGGGGCAAATACTTGGTTTCCCTCGGAAGCATGCATTTTTAGTTCTGGTTCTTTAAACCCCGGGTAAACAACTGCCTTCATTTCGATTGTTTTCCCCTTTTTACCATGAACATATGCAGTTACATCAAATTTCCCTGCTTTTGTTGCTGTTACCTCGCCAGACTTGCTTACATTGGCACCAGAATTCTTAGATGTCTTATAAGTGATACCTAACTTCTTGATTGTAGCAGCGCTATAACCTTTTGGATTTAGACTAACGGAATCTCCGTCTACAATAATAAATGGTTTTGATGGCTCAAGAGTAATTTTAGCTGGATTAACTACGGTAACCTTGCATTTGTAAGTCTTTTTGTCTACAGTTGCACTAATATAGGTAGAACCATAACCCACAGCCTTTACTTTACCTTTGCTTGATACGGTTGCGACCCTCTTGTTTGAGGTTTTCCAAGTTGCCTTTTTTGAAGTACCTTTCACCTTTAAAGTAGTAGTTTCTCCCTTTACAAGATAAGAAGCGTTTGTATTTAAAGCTACAGTAGTAGTTTTGGATGCTGCATAAGTTGTTACGGTGCCGCCAAGGGCAAAAATCGAGACAAAAAGAGACATAATCATTAATAAAAATTTCTGTTTTTTCTTCATAATCAAAAATCTCCTTTTTATTTTCTATATTACACCAATATTTGATAGAATTCAACTCGTTTGCCAAAGCACATTTGATATGAAAGATTATTTTACAAATAAACACTTTTTGTCAGGATTGGTTTTGAAGAATATTTTGAAAAGTAGGCAGAAAAAGAGCCCCCACAGTGATGTGAGAGCTCGATTTCTGTAGTTAGGTCAATTGGAGCGTTTTTGGCGCTTTCCATATTTAATATGTAAGAATTTGAAACGCGATATCGAAAAATTTTATCATATCGTAATTCTGTTTCTGTTTTGCTCCCATTTTCTTTTTTCAAGAAAAAACTTTTGAAAAACGGCCGATTTTTTTGAAATTCTATCATGTTGTTTACATCAGAAAAAAACAAGATACAAGAAAGGATGTAAGAATATGATAAAAAATGAAAATAAAACGGAAAAGGCTTTATTGAACGTGGATGAGGTTTGCAAATATCTAGGAATAGGAGAAACAACGGCTAGGAGGATGTTAAGAAATCCAAAATGCGGTTTTGGCCTCAGAATCGGCAATAGATTGTATGCAAATCGTAAAAAACTGAATAATTGGCTAGATATACAGTGCGAAAAGTAAATGGAGTAAATTGCTATGGTAAAAGATACCGATTTGTGATAATATGTAAAAGATAGCAGGTCTTTTTACCATAGCAACATCCTTAGATGGAGGAAAAGTATGGGAAAAGATTTAAAAGGAAAAGAATTAGGCGAAAGGCTATACCAACGCAAAAACGGAAAATATTGTGGTAGATTTACGGATAGGTTCGGAAACAGAAAGACGGTGTATGGAAATACGCTGCAAGAGGCAAAAACGGCAATGGTTAAATTGCAATATGAGAACGACATGAAACTCAATATTGTGGATAGTAGCATAACCTTGAATGAATGGTATATTAAATGGTTGACTATTCATAAATATAGTGTTATCCGGGATACCACTAAATGTATTTACGAAAACATCTTTAATAAGTATATATCGCCAGCGTTGGGGAAAATGCAACTAAGCGAAATAACACAGTTACAAATTAAAGGTCTTATCAATGATGTAAGAAGACGTGGACTTGGCTTTGAAACTCAGAACAAAATTCGAATATTACTAGTTGATATGTTCGGAAAAGCACAGATTGACGATTTTGTGAGAAAAAATCCAGCTAAGGGTATCAAGTTAGTCCGGGATGAGGATGAAGATGGTGGTAAGGATATCAAAGTTCTGACGGAAGAGGAACGAAAGCTGTTTTTTGATTGCTGTCGTGGCACCTTTTATGATAATCTGTTTACGGTAGCTGTATGCACGGGCTTAAGAATGGGCGAATTGTGTGCGTTAACTGAGGACGATATTGATTGGGATAATATGGTTATAAGAGTTACTAAGACACTGCTGTATGCTAAACTTGAAGACCTAGGTGATACTAAAAAGACATTTCACCTACATCCCCCCAAGACTAAGGCAAGCAGGAGAGAGGTCCCTATAATCAAACAATGCGCTATTGCACTTAAAAAACAGATTATGCAAAAAGCTGTTGTATCTGCAAAAAGTCCAAAACAGGCAATTCAAGGTTTTGAGAATCTACTGTTTACGACTAAATATAATACACCAATCAATGCTCAAATTTTTGCAGATGCTATAAAAGCCATCGTTACCGAAATTAATCTTACGAGAGACCCACTGGAAGAGATGGAGGCATTTTCAAGTCATTGCTTTCGACACACGTTTGCAACTAGAAGTCTTGAAAAAGATATGCAACCAAGGACTCTGCAGGAAATTTTAGGACATGCTACTCTAGATATGACTATGCGTTTATATGTCAGCGTTTTGGATGACCACAAAAAATCAGAAATGAAAAAGTTCGAAGAAGATTTTGATACTACAATGACGGTCGATGATGATACAGTTCTAGAACGTTATAACAAAAAGATGTCATCAAAATCAAATGTCATAAAATTTAAGGCGGCACAATAATTGCTGGAGTAAATAGAGTCTATTGGAGTAGAATTGGAGTAAAAAATAACTACTGGAGTCAATAAATTCGGAAAGCCTGATAAATAGGGCGTTTCAGAGATTGCATTTTTCCAAAGTGGTAGTGTTA
>DHER01000027.1:4019-6038 GCA_002399975.1 Firmicutes bacterium UBA4845
ATTTGTCGAAATCATAACATAGTTTACATGATGGGGTGTGAACAGTAACTGGGTCCGGGACGATTGTAAAAAACATCTGTTGTTATATATTTTCACTAGGCTTGTCAGCAAAACAAATACCTTGCGGTTTATGGATTGGAACACCAGAGATATCCTGTTTGAGACACCCGGCTACAACATGGAATAAGCTTGCTTATAGAGAAACTGCGTAGTTGTTTTTAAGTTCTTATTGGGGGAAGAATGATGAAACTGATAGAATATCTACAGGGCAGGTCTGGCACATGTTTGCTATTGGGATTCGCTATAGAAACCATTTGTATCATTGCATTAGTTATTTTCGTGCTGTTCTTATTAGCAAATGATAGGAAGAATAGGATGACTGCCCTTATGCTGGAGCAGATGCAGGAGACATTTCAGTTAGAGGGGGAACGCTATCGGATTGCCACAGAACTATCCCAGGATATCATTTTCGAATATCGAATTGGGGAGGATAAGATGGTGAATACCGAAAAATACCGGGAACTGTTTGGAGGAGATCCGGTGGTTCTTAAGTTTACAGAAAACTGTGGGAAAAGGCAGGATAAGGTTCATCCGGATGATTGGGGAATCTACCTCGAATATTGCCGGGAATTAAGGGAAGGAAAATGCATTATTGAGACGGAATTCCGAGCCAAAAACCGTTTGGGGGAGTTTATCTGGTGTCAGGCAATGGGAAAAACCATCTATGATGAGGAGAGAAAACCACTTCGGGTCATTGGAAAGATTGTAAATATTGATATACAGAAAAAAGAGCTGGAAGCTTTGGAATACAAGGCCACCAGGGATCCGCTAACGAATGTTTATAATCGGGAGGTTACCATTAAGAAAATCGAGAAGTTTATTACAGGCAATAAGAATAACAGGCATATGATGATGTTCATAGACTTCGATGATTTTAAACTGATTAATGATAATTATGGTCATTTAATCGGAGATAAGATTTTAATCTATGTGATCGGCAAAATCAAGTCGGTATTCTCGGAAGGTGAGATTATTGGCAGAATTGGCGGAGACGAATTTGCTGTTTTTGCAGGGAATATTGTCGATATTAATGAGGTACTGCATAAAGCGGATACGCTTCGCTGTGCGATGGAAACGACGTATTTTGATAAGGGGAATGCAATCCCTATTTCAGGAAGCATCGGTATCGCTATCTACCCGGAGGATGGCTTACATTATGAGCAATTGATGGAACGGGCAGATAACGCTTTATACCGTGCGAAGGAGCAGGGGAAAAATAATTTTATGCTTTATTCTCCTGTTATTTAATATCTTCTTTTGATATCGCATGAGTAATTACTAATAATCCAATACAAATGGCGCAGAATAGAAGGCAAAAAGTCAGGATCAGGACGACTTCGCTGGTTTGCGTCATTTTTTTTATGTATTCATAGCTTTCCTTTAGAAGAAAGCCGGAGAATGCTGCAATCATACCGGGTTTCACAATATTATTGACGGCATCAAAGGGAAAGCGGACATATCTTCCTACAGCGATGCAGTCCAGGGAAGTGATGATCAGCTGTCCGAACAGCAGAGCAATTAAATATCCGGAGATTCCTCTGGAGGGTATCAAAAAGACGATCAGGAGAATCTTACTTAAAGATCCGATAATGGAATTGAGAAAAGTAATATGTGCTTTCCCAAGACCGTTAATAATACTTCCAAGAGTTGTGGTGAGGTAAATCAATGGGCAGAGCCAGGCAAGAATCATAAGGAAGGTTCCTGCCTCCTCGCTATGAAATACCGAGGTGCCTAAATCCTTTCCAAAAATGATAAAAATTCCGGTGCTTATAATTCCTATTATGATGCTGTATTTTATGGCAACGGCGGTAGTTTTTCCAATCAACCGCTCATTATTCAGAGCCTGAGCCTCCGAAACGGTAGGCAATAGCAGTACCGCCAATGCATTAATGAGCGCTGTTGGAAACATAATAAAGGGCATGGACATACCATTTAAAATACCATAGGTGCTAAGCGCCT
>DHER01000015.1 GCA_002399975.1 Firmicutes bacterium UBA4845
GACTGCAAAAAGAACTGTCCCTAGCGCACTACTTAGAATAAAGGGAAAATATCCCTTCAACTGGAAAACTTTTATGAAAAAAGGAAGTTTCAAGCTAATGCATGTATTTTAGAAGCATATTCTTATTAGCGATGGAAATTTCATTTTCTTCAATATGGATAATTTTTTTACTGGTCAATTCGGCTAAGAACCTATTTACAGTTTCTCTAGTAGTTCCTACCATATGGGCAAGATCCGTTTGTGTCATGGGAAGATCGAGATAATATTTGCCATCTTGTTGTTTACCATAATCCTTAAATAGTTTCCATAGTTTAGATGCGATTCTTTGATTACTATTATATGTTCCTGCATTAAGAATTTGCCTTTGACATCTTCTTACTTCTAGGGTTAGGGAATGTAGTATTAGAAGATTAAGATTAAAGTCCTCTCTCATTAAATCAATTAGTATATCTTTTTCTATTTCAATCAGCGTAGTTCCTTTTAGAGCTTTTGCTCTGATACTGGTAGTTCTTCCATCAATAGTGCAAAGATTCACAAAATCATCCCGGGAAAGGTAAAAAAGATATTTTTCTTTTCCATTTAAAGATATTTTAGAAGAGATTACGAATCCATATAATATTAAATATATTTGTGAGATTGATTCCGATTCTCTAAATAAAATGGTTTCCTCATCAAAATTACGAAGTAAAGAGTTATTGTCTATTTTTTGCTTAGTTTCTGGTAAGACATTATCCCAAGAACTCAATTTATTTAAATGTTCAAGTATCATATTTATTAATATCCCCTTTCCTATAGGTATTCAATCTTAATAATATCCTATCATATATTGTGATGAATTTCACAGACATTTCCATGTTTTGCTGTTAAAATTATATTTAATGATATATTTTAATAGGAGAGGGGATTTTGTATGGGTTATGAAATAACAAATAAAAAGTTCAATTCATATTTGGAGAAATGGAGTGAAGACTATGATATTTATGCCCCTATACGAATTATAGCTGGGGGCAGATATTCAGATACCGATAATATCCGTTATTCAAAAGTTTCAACGGTGGAGGAGATTGAATATAAGTCAAAATCGGATTTTTCAGCAAAGGAAGTATTATTTCCTGTAACAGAAACATTATTTAATATTTTAGATGACCATCTTATTGAGCCAAAGTATAATGAAAGAAAGTCTTTAATTTTTCTCCGCTCCTGCGATATTCATGCGATGGAAAGACTTGATAAAATATTTCTAAACAATGGAGAATGTCCAGACTATTATTATAAACGTAGGAGAGATAATGCAAAATTTATCTTAATGGGATGTACTAATAGTTTTGAGAATTGTTTTTGTGTATCCATGGGAACTAATAGAACAGATAACTATTCGATGGGAATTCAATTTTATGAAGATAAAGTGCATATCGAGGTAAAGGATGAAATATTTCAATCATATTTTAACGATGATAAGGAAATCGAATTCACACCCCCTTATGTTAAAGAAAATTTTTATAATGTCACTCTCCCAGATATTGAATTGCTAGACAATGTTTTATTTGATGATGATATGTGGGAAGACTATGCGGATAGATGTATAGCCTGTGGTAGGTGCAACTTTTCCTGCCCTACATGTAGTTGCTTTACAATTACTGATATTCATTATAAAGAGAATCCAAGAAATGGAGAAAGACGTAGGGTATGGTCAGGTTGCCAAGTGGATAAATTTACAGATATTGCAGGAGGGCATACTTTTCGTGAGGATCATGGGTCAAGAATGCGATTTAAAACTATGCATAAGATCTATGACTTTGAAAAAAGATTTGGTCAGACTATGTGCGTAGGATGTGGCAGATGTGATGATAGATGTCCCGAATATATATCCTTCGCTAAATGCATCAATACTGTATCCGAAAAAGTGAAGGCATCTGAGAGAATAAAGGAGGGGGCGAAGTAAATGAATCCATATACTACTTTTCCAGTTAAAATAGTAGATATAAAAAAGCATACTAATATAGACTATACATTTTTTGTAGAAAAGAAGATAGATGTTAAATGTGGCCAATTTGTTCAGGTATCCGTTCCAAAGTTTGGGGAAGTGCCTATTTCTATTAGCGATTACGATAGAGATGTGATGGAATTAACCATTCGAGAGGTAGGACATGTTACTAATGCGATTTTCAATAAGGGGATAGGTGATTATTTACATATACGTGGTCCCTATGGCAATGGTTTCGATGTTAAGGATCATTATGGTAAAGATTTAATTATAGTTACAGGCGGAACTGGACTTGCACCTGTTAAATATATAATTAATTATTTTAGCGATAATATAGATAAATTAAACAGTTTTAAGCTTATTAGTGGTTTCAAATCTTCCCAGGAAATTTTATTTAGGGATTCCTTTGATAAGTGGAAAGAAAATATAGATGTTTGTCTTACTATAGATAGTCCCGAAGAAGGCTGGAAGGGCAATACTGGTTTTGTAACTGAACATATATCAAAATTAGACATTAAAGATATCCAGAATACTCATGTTATTATGGTAGGACCCCCTCCTATGTTAAGATTTTCTGCTATGGAATTAGCAAAGCTAGGCATCCCAAATGAACAAATATGGGTCTCTTTTGAGAGAAAGATGTCATGCGGAATAGGAAAATGTGGACATTGTAAAATTGGTAGTACATATGTATGCCAGGAAGGACCAGTATTTAGATATGATAAGGCTGTTCAATTAATTGATTAGGAGGTGATTAAATGTTGGATTTAAATACAAAAAAAATTAAGAAGAATGCTTTTAGGATAACTAAAATACGTGATAAAACATCTATTCGTATACGTATTCCAGGGGGGCAAATACCTGCCGAAATTATGCCTACTTTATATAAGATAGCTACAGAATATGGGGATGGAAAGCTTCATATGACTGCTCGCCAAGGATTTGAGATTACTGGAATTAGTTATGAGGATATGAATACTATAAATGAAATTATAGCTCCAGTAATTGAAAAATTGCAAGTTTCACATGGGGTACAAATAGAAGACCCTAAGAAAGGATATCCAGCTTCTGGAACTAGAAACATATCTGCCTGTATAGGTAATCGAATATGCCCATATGCAAATTATAATACTACCGATTTTGCTAGAAGATTAGAAGAAGCTGTATTCCCCAATGATTACCATTTTAAGTTTGCAACTACTGGTTGTCCTAATGACTGTGCTAAAGCTTGTTTACAGGATTTTGGAGTTATAGGTATGGCTAGAGTACAATATAATCAGGATTTATGTGTTGGATGCGAAGCGTGTGTTAAAAATTGTAAGAAACGTGTAGTTAATGCGTTGGAACTAGTGGATGGGAAAGTGGTACGAAATGAGGACAAGTGTGTAGAATGTGGTGAATGTGTATTAACTTGTCCCATGCTTGCTTGGACTAGAAAGGAGGAGAAACGTTATAAATTAGTTATAATGGGGCGAACAGGTAAAGTTAATCCTCGACTTGCAAGGACATTTATAGAAGGAGCAGATGAGGAATCTATTATAAAGATAATTAAAAATACCTATGATTATGTAGATGAATTTATAGATCGAAGTCTACCTAAGGAGCATGTAGGTTATATAGTGGATAGAACTGGCTATCAGGTATTTAAAGAATGGGCATTAAAAGATGTAAATTTGCCAAAAGAAGCTAAGGTAGCTGAACATATTTATTGGTAGATTGGCATTATAAAAATATTTAATAAGGAAGGGATTACCATGAAAAAGGTACAATCAACATGTAATTATTGTGCATTAGACTGTAATCTTGATTTCCATGTAGAGGACAATCGTATCATAAAGGTTGTTCCAACAAAGGGATATCCAGTCAATGATGGATTTTCATGTATTAAAGGACTATCCCTAGATAAGCAGCAAACAACGGTAACACGATCCCCTCTTCCCAAAATTAAACGTAAAGATGGAAACTATGAATATGTTTCTTGGGATGAAGGGTTTAAATATGTAGCAGATAAGATACTAGAATTACAAGATAAATATGGAAAAGAAAGTGTAGCAGGAATTAGTACTGGTCAGTTAACCATGGAGGAATTTGCATTATTTGGGCATGTTATGAGAAACTTTCTGAAAACAAATGTAGATGGAAATACTAGATTATGTATGTCAACTGCAGTAGTAGCTCACAAACAAAGCTATGGTTTTGATGCTCCGGGTTATACACTTAAGGATATTGAACTATCTGATACTATAATTTTAATTGGATCCAATCCAGTAGTAGCACATCCAATTCTATGGGAGCGAATATTGAAAAATAAAAACAAGAAGTTGGTCGTAATCGATCCAAGAAGATCTGAAACGGCTCAAAATGCAGATTACTGGTATGGATTAAAGGAAAAAACAGATCTTACATTACTCTATGCCGTTGCAAATCTATTGATTGAAAAGGATTATATTGATAAAGAATATATTGAAAAAAATACGGAAGGATTTGAAGAGTTTAAAGTTTTTGTAAAGGATTATACCCTAGAAAGAGCGGCAAAGATTACGGAATTAAGTGAGGAGCAGATTCTGGAACTAGTAGAGTTAATTCACCAGGGTGAACGTGTATCCTTGTGGTGGACTATGGGAGTAAATCAAGGCTATGAGGCAGTTCGGACTGCACAAGCTATAATAAATATAGCACTTATGACTGGAAATATTGGCAGAGAAGGCACTGGTGCCAACTCTATTACAGGGCAATGTAATGCAATGGGCTCACGTACCTATAGTAATACCGCTGTTATGTACGGAGGCGGAGATTTTGATAATCCAGATAGAAGGAAACGAATTGCGGAGGTTTTAGGGGTAGAAGATTCAGTTCTGGCAACTAAACCAACAGCAACCTATAATAAAATTATTGAAGGAATCAATGCAGGTGAAATAAAAGGCTTATGGATTCTATGTACAAATCCTAGACATAGTTGGACTAATAATGAAACATTTGCAAGGGCAATAGAAAAACTTGAATTGTTTGTGGTTCAGGATATATACGATGATACAGAAAGTGCTGAACATGCTACGGTGTTTTTCCCAGCAGTATCAGGAATTAAAAAAGAAGGAACTTATATAAATATGGAAAGAAGAATTTCGGCCATGAGACCTTGCTTAGAGAAGTCAGAAGATGAAAAAAATGATTATGAAATAATCTACGGAGTTGGTAAGGCCTTGGGAATGGGACCATTATTAGATAAATGGAAAACTCCTAGGGATTGCTTTGAATTAATGAAAGAGTGCTCAAGGGGTATGCCTTGTGATATGACTGGAGTTACCTGGGAAGGACTTGAAAATTCTAATGGAGTTCAGTGGCCTTTTAGAGAAGGTGAGGTTTTAGAGTCCGACGAAAGAAGATTATATGAAGATGGTAAATTTTTCACCCCTTCTAAAAAAGCTAAATTTATATTTGAAGAGGTAAGGGAAAATCCTTTACCAACAACAAAGGAATTTCCATATGTATTAAATACTGGCAGGGGAACAGTAGGTCAATGGCACACCCAATCTAGAACCAAGGAAGTACAATTTATAGAAGATGTAAGTATAAAAAAAGCATATATCTATATGAACACAAAGTTGGCTAAAGAAAATAAAATAAAAGAGAATGATTCTATCCGTGTTTATTCGATAAATGGTGAAAATGCAATATTTTTTGTTAAAGTTACGGATAATGTAAGATATGATGAATTATATGCACCAATTCATTATATTGAATGTAATAAATTGACTCCATCACTCTATGATCCTTACTCAAAGGAACCATCCTATAAGGCTACACCTATTTATTTTGAAAAAATTTAAGGGGGTAGAGATGATAATGAAGAGAATAAAAATAGACAGAAACAAATGTATTGGATGTTTAACCTGTGTTACGGCTTGTGTTGTTTCCCATGAAAGTGATGATGCTAGAAATCGAGTTGTAATCGATAGCGAAACGAAGGCATCACCAATCTTCTGCCGACATTGTGATCAGCCTGAATGCACTTATGCCTGTATGACAGGTGCAATGCATAAGAATACGGAGACAGGCTTTGTCGAATATGATAAGGATAAATGTGCAAGCTGCTATATGTGCATTATGTCTTGTCCATATGGTGTATTAAAGAGCGATAGGATTAATCATGAGCTTATTATGAAATGTAATATGTGTGTTCATAGAACTGAAGATGGAACTCCAAAACCTATGTGCGTTGAAAAATGCCCAATGAATGCTATTACTTTAGAGGAGGTATAACTATGAAATATGTAATATTAGGCTCATCAGCTGCTGGTGTCAACGGGGCAAAGGAAATACGGAGAGTTGATCCTACTGGAGAAATTTTAATGATATCCAAAGATAAATTTATTTACTCTAGATGTATATTGCATCGCTATATGTCTGGCGAACGGACAAAGGATCAATTATGCTTTGTGGAGGACGATTTTTTTGAAAGATATAATATTGATTGGATGGGGAGAACGGAAGCAATTGCCTTAGATACTAAAAATAAAGAAGTCAGCCTATCCAATAATGAAAAAGTTAAATATGATAAACTTTTAATTGCAACTGGTGCTAAAAGCTTTTTCCCACCTATTGAAAATATGGACAAGGCAAAAAATGTTATTGGACTTAGAAATATAGATGATAGTGTAGAAATTATGAAAAAGGCTAAAGAAGCAGATAATATTGTGGTACTCGGGGCTGGATTAGTTGGCGTGGATGCTATTTCTGGATTGCTCAATTATAATAAGAACCTTGCATTAGTGGAAGTAGCAGATAGATTAATTTCTCTTCAACTGGATAAAAAGGCATCCTCAACATACGAAGAAGCCTTTGAAGAAAAAGGAGTTAAGTTTTTCTTTAACATTATGGCTAAAAAGTTAAATTTAAATGAAAAAGGTGAAGTAAAGGGTCTAGTATTAAGTGATGGGAATGAAATCCCATGTGACTTGCTTATAGTAGCTGCAGGGGTTCGCTCCAATACAGAATTCCTAAAAGGAACAAATATTGAGCTTGATAGGGGTGGCCTTGTTATAGACTCAAATGGCAGAACCAATGATCCCTATATATATGGAGGAGGAGATGTAACAGGATGGGGACCTATCTGGCCAGTAGCTGTAAAGGAAGGAATTATTGCAGGTAGTAATATGGCAGGGGTAAGCAAAGAAATGACAGACTTCTTTGTCAGTAAATCAACAATGAATTTCCTCGGGATTCCAACTATGTCATTGGGTATAAGTGAGCCTAAAGATGATAGCTATATAGTTGAACTAGAAGAAGATGAAAAAGGAAATTACAAAAAAATAATTCATAAAGATGGTAAGATTCATGGGGCAATACTTCAAGGAGATTTATCATATGCTGGAGTGTTGACCCAATTAATAAAAGACAATATTGACGTGACAAGAGTTAAGAAACCATTGTTTAAAATCGATTACTCAGACTTTTTCCATACTACAGATACCTTTGAATTCAGTTATGAAAAGGAGGGTTATAATGTCTAAATCATTTATAAAAAGATTGGAAAATATGCCAGTTCCTATTTTACCAACATTTGTTGGGGCTTTAACTTTATCCAATGTATTTAATGATCTTGGATTCAGCTGGGTTCGTCATATCTCCATGTGGGCAGCTACATGTATCTGGATTCTCTATTTGCTCAAAATATTAATATATCCAAAGACATTTAAAAAAGAATATTCAAATACTGTACCAAGTAGCCTATATGCTGGGTTTACAATGATATTAATGCTATTGGGTAGTTATTATGTTCAATATAATAATGGATTTGGGAAAACACTTTGGGCAATAGGGCTTGGTATCCACACCATCCATATAATTATATTTACTTATAAAAATGTTTTCAAGAATTTTAATAAGGATACATTTGTACCAAGTTGGTTCGTTACCTATAATGGTATTATGGTTTCTGTTGTAACCAGCGGTGCAATGAATGAACCCCTTATTACCAAAATAGTAACCTACTATGGGATAATTGTATACCTATTGATATTACCTTTCATGTTATATAGATTAAAAACTGTAGAGATAAAACCAGCAGTATATCATACTCAGGCAATCTTACTTGCACCTGCAAGTTTATGTGTAGTGAGTTATTTAACGGCTATAGAAAATCCAAATATATATCTAGTGGCTTTTCTATATATTGCAGTGCTATGCTCTCTAGCATTTGTAATTTATAAACTACCTAAATTCTTCAGTATGGATTTTACACCAGCTTATGCAGGGATGACTTTCCCTATGGCCATTGGAATCGTTGCTTCAACAAAGGCATCTAATTATTTTGGAAATTTGGGCTATGAGTCTTTATCGGCTATTGTAAAACAAATATCTGGTATACAAATATATATTACAACAGCTATAATTGGTTATGTTTTACTTCGATTTTTAATAATGTTTTTAAATACAAAAAAGAAGGCAGACGCTTAATTAATCATGGCCTAGAAATATAGAGCTATGCAAGGTGATAGATAGGCACTCATCTAACTGTCACCTTGCAATATTTGGCACTACTATTATTTAGGCGGATGGAAAAAGCAACAGGATTGATTTTTATAAACAATTTTTGGGGTAATATTTAAGGGGTTTAATATAAATAAAACATAGATGGTAAAAGGGTGGGGTTAAAAGTGGAGGAAAAGATGTTAACAAATATTTTAGTAGAAGATGCCAATAAAATAATTGCAAATGAATGTATCAATATACAAGCCATAGGGTTGCCAATATTAGATAGTTTAGATTATGTTTTAGCGGAGGATATTGAATCCGATATAAATATACCACCTTTTAACAGGTCTCCTTTAGATGGCTATGCATATAGATCAGAAGATACTTTAGAGGCAACTAAGGATTCACCTATAACTTTAGAAGTTATTGACAATATCCAAGCTGGATATGTAAGCAATAAGAAGATTGAAAAGGGTCAGGCCGTCAGAATAATGACTGGAGCTAAGATACCTAAAGGGGCAGATGTAATCATTAGATATGAGGATACGGAGTTTACAAATAAAGAAGTGAAAATATTTAAAAGCTTAAGCCCCCAATCCAATATAGTTAAAATGGGCGAGGATGTGGAAATTGGAGATGTAATTTTAAGACAAGGAATGACGATTGGACCAGCAGAAATAGGCATTCTGGCATCTTTAGGAAGAAATTATGTGAGAGTATATGCTAAACCTAGAGTAGCAATTTTAGCTACAGGAGATGAACTCTTAAATATTGATGATAGATTGGAAGAAGGCAAGATAAGAGATAGCAATTCCTATAGTATTGCGGCACAAGTTAAAAAATTAGGCGGAGAGGCTATAATACTTGGGACTGTTAAAGATGATAAGGATGCTATAAAAGAAAAGATAGAATTATCTTTAAAAAGTGCGGATATGATAATTACTACGGGAGGGGCCTCTGTAGGGGATTCAGATTTAATTAAGGATGTCTTTTTAGAAATGGGAGCTAAAATTTTGTTTTGGAAAGTAAGGATGAAACCTGGCTCACCTATGGTCGTGGCAAAGTATGAAGATAAATTCCTATTCGGGTTATCTGGTAATCCAGCTGCATCTTATATTACATTTGAAGAATTTGTAAGACCAACCATATTAACGTTGATGGGTAAAGAAAACCATAAGATGATGGAAGTAAGTTCTATATTGGAAGATGATTTCAATAAAGTTAGGAATCAAGATAGATATGTTAGGGCTTTTACATATAAAAAAGAAGGTAGATATTATACCAAGCTTCCAGATAATCATAGCTCTGGAATTTTATCTAGCTTATGCGGGAAAAACTCTTTATTTCTTGTAGCTGGTGGAACAGGTCCTTATAAAAAGGGGGATAAGATAAAGGTAGAATTAATAGATTATTTGGAGGTAGAATAATGATACCTGTATTTTCTGTCATTGGAAGTAAATCCGATGTGGGTAAAACAACTGTTCTATGTAAGATCATTAGGGAATTGAAGGATAGAGGATATAGGGTAGGTACTATAAAGCATGATGTTCACAGTTTTGAAATAGACCATCCAGGCAAAGATACCTGGAAACATGCCCAGGCGGGGGCAGATGTAGTAGCCATATCCTCCCCAAAGAAAATGGCTATAATTGAAAAATTAGAAGAAGAATATAGACTGGACGATATAATCCAAAAAATTAATAATGTAGATATTATAATTACAGAAGGATATAAAGGTGGAGACAAACCTAAATTAGAGGTATTTAGGCAAGGGATAACAGATGAAATTTATTCTAAAGATGAAGAATTATTTGCAATTATTACAGACACACCAATTGATAAAAAGATACCTCAATTTGGTTTTGGTGAAATAAAAAAAACAGTAGACTTAATAGAAGAAACATTTTTGAAATAAAAATATAGATGCTAATATAGCATCATACCATACAGATCCATTTATTGATTAAACCATCGTATTATGATAAACTAATAAATGAGAATTAAATATTTAAGGCATTAGATTCTTTTAGATTAATAGGGAAATCGGTGAAAAACCGATACAGCCCCCGCTACTATAAGTGGGTACAACCAATCTGTACCACTGGATTTTATCTGGGAAGGTATTGGAAATGGAATAGTCCACAAGTCAGGAGACCTACTTAATGGTTTATATGGAGTAGCCTTCGATGGGAAGGAGGGGCTTATCTTTATGAAAATAAATGAATGTGGATCCCCAGCCTATAAGGTTGGGGATTTTTAAATTCTTCTCATCGTTGTATTGATGCCCTTTATGTTGGTAGCAGTATTGGATTCTGCCGTATTAGGGGTGGAACAGATACTAGGTTAGATAAGGGAGTCTATTAAGACATTGAAGAAGGTAGACATGGAGAAATCGGAAGAATATATGGAAATAGTGAAGGAATTATTTCAATTTTAGGGGTGCTATTGTGTTCTATCCTATAATGATGGATATATTTAATAAAAAGATAGTAGTTGTAGGGGGAGGAGAAGTAGGCTATAGGAAGGCTAGAAATCTATTGAAATTTGATGCCAAAGTAGTGGCCATAAGTCCCCAATTCATCGATAAATTCTATGAACTAGAAAGAGAATATGAAGGATGCATAAGGCTTATAGATGATTTCTACAAAAAAGAATATATCTATGATCATTTTATGGTAATAGGAGCCACCTCTTCTAGAAAAACCAATAGGCAAATTGCAATGGACAGCAGGGAATTAAATATATTATGTAATATAGTGGATAGTCAAGAAGAATCCACCTTTATATTCCCAGCCGTTGTCAATAGGGAAGGGGTAATAGTGTCCATTTCAACTATGGGCAAATTCCCATATCTATGTAAAAGGATAAGAGAGGATATGGAATGTAAATATTCCAAATTTGATGGGGAGTACATGGACTTACTGGAGAAACTTAGGAAAGTGGTTTTATCCAATTATAAGGATAGAAGTCAGGAACTATTTGATTATTCCTTAGAACTGAATAAAAATGAATTGATACAATTCCTCGAGAAACTGATGGATGGAAAGGAGGATTAGCATGAAGGTGGTAGTAGGTACTAGAGGTAGTAATTTGGCATTGAGTCAGACCAATATAGTTATCCATAAAATAAAACAAATTCATCCTGATGTACAATTTGAAATAAAGGTGATGAGGACAAAGGGAGATATACTAAAGGATATAGCCGTAGATAAATTAGGCGGAAAAGAAATATTTGTAAATGAAATAGAGAAGGAACTTCTAGATGGAACTATAGATATGGCGGTTCATAGTATGAAGGATATGCCAGGAGAATTGCCAAAAGGGCTTAAATTATCATCCGCCCCCTTAAGAGAGGATTATAGGGATGTATTTGTATTTAGAAAAGGGATAAACAGCCTAGATGAACTACCTAAGGGTGCTAAAATAGGTACTGGAAGTAAGAGGAGGAAGTATCAAATCCTAGACTATAGGTCAGATTTAAACATAGTCCCCATAAGAGGAAATGTGGAAACCAGAATAAAAAAGATAGAAACTGAAAATCTAGACGGAGTGATATTGGCAGCAGCTGGAATTAAAAGATTAGGTTTGAAATTAGAGAATAGAATTTTCTACATAGATAAAAAGATTATGCTACCTTCCCCTAGTCAAGGAATATTAGCTATTGAGATTAGAGAAGATGACGAAAGAATGGACAATTTATTATTGGGATTGTCCCATAGAGAGACGGAGATACAGGGGACAGTTGAAAGGGCATTTTTAAAAGGGGTAGGTGGAAATTGTAATCTGCCAGTGGGAGCCTATTGCCAAGTTCTAGGAGATAGGGTTATCCTAGATGGGCTTTTGGGTTCGGAAGAGGGGGATATACTAATAAGAAAATCTATAGAGGAAGATATAGATTCCTACCGAGAAACGGGAGGTAAGTTAGCAGAAATTATAATGGAGGAGATGACCCTAATACGGCTAAAGCCATAGGTGAGTATGGGTTAAATGTGGATTTTATTTCAATGGAGGAGGAAATATAATATGGAGAATATAAATAGAACCAGAAGGCTTAGGGCAAATCCAGCTATAAGGGCTATGGTAAGGGAGACTAAATTATCCATAGATGATTTTATATATCCCCTTTTCGTTGTAGAGGGAAATGGGATTATAAATGACACAAGGGGACGGTTCTTCTGTGTTGTTAAATGAAATTATGTTTAATTATACTGTAAAGGATATGGTGAATTATTCGGAAGTTAGTTGCAGAATTAAGTAGGGGGATAATATGAAAAATAATATTAAAAAATTATTAGATAATAAAGTATGGGTAAATGAATTTGGAGAAGAAAAAAAAGGCATTAGCATAAATAAATTTGCTAATGATTTAGATATGTATTATAAAACTGCATTTGCTTTAGTAAAAAGAGAAGATTTATCTGATACGAAAATGGGCACATTACAAAAAGTTGCCGAATATTTAGAAGTGAATGTTGAGGAACTATATAAGTGAATTAAAAATAATTCAATAAGTTGATGTAATGATTTGGAAGATATAAAGGCATAAAAATTATTTAAAGGCTAGGAAAATTTATCAAGACCTAATTTGAAAAAATATTGAAAAACAGAAGAAAGGACATATTATACATGTATAGTATGTCCTTTCTTATTATATCTGTAACTTATTTAAAAATTTGTTTGTTACTTCTATTGCACATAATTTATAGTTATATAATACCAGTATTTGTTTTATTATATTTTATTATAAATATCTGCATAATTAATTTTGACTTGTTCTCTTAATTGTTTATTTTCTTCTTCTAATTTCTTGATAAATGACACAAGGGGACAGTTCCCCTGTGTTGTTTACAAATCTTAACTTCGCCTATTGACAACTTCAACCCAGCATGTTAAGATATTACACAATTAAGTGGCATTGCACGATTTCCAGTGAAATTGTGTGCCACAAAGTGAGTGTATCTAGGGTTATACATGAAGTAGAGCTATACCTGAGCGGTACAGGGAAAGTTTCTAGTTGTACATAGAAATTTCCTACACGCAGATTAAAAATTAAACCTGCGGAGTCACTATCCAAAGTGATTCTGCGGGTTTTTTTATATAAAAATATAAATAAAAAAGGGGGAATTGGCATGTATTTCAAAAAAATTGTAGGGAAAAAGTGTTACCTATCTCCAATGAATGTGGAGGATTACGAAAAATATACTGAATGGGTTAATGACATGGAAGTAGCTGCAGGGCTTATATTTGCATCTGAGCTAATAGGACCTGAAACTGAAAAATTAGCTCTAGAAAGACTTTCTACTAGTGGATACAATTTTGCCATTATAGATGCAGAGAAAGGTAAACTCATTGGGAATTGTGGATTTCCAAAGTTAGATCACTTAAATAAAGCAGGAGAAGTGGGTATATTTATTGGCAATAAAGATTATTGGGGCAAAGGTTATGGTCAGGAAGTGTTAAAGCTTCTGTTAGACTTTGGTTTCAATATATTGAATTTACACAATATTTCTTTAAAAGTATATTCATTTAACCAACAAGCAATAGAATGCTATAAAAAAGTGGGCTTTAAAAAGGCAGGTAGAATTCGTGAAACAAAATTTATAGCTGGGAAAGCTTATGACGAAATTTTTATGGACATTTTAGATACAGAATATGAATCAATTTATATTAATAATATAGTAGATAAGAAATTGTAGAAATAAAAAAGGAAGTGTGTATCGTAGGCTTGTTCCCTGCATGGGCTGAACTTTATTCAAAAACAAATAAGCAATTAAATTTTGTTCAACACATTAATACTTTATTAAAACCTATAGGGAGAGCGGCAGTTGTTGTACCAGATAATGTACTATTTGAAGGTGGAGCAGGGGAAAAAGTAAGAGAAAAGTTAATTGAAACAACTGATTTGCATACTATATTAAGGCTTCCAACTGGAATATTCTATAAACCAGGTGTAAAGGCAAATGTTATATTTTTTGATAAAAAGCCTGCTAGTCCAAATAAACAAACTAAAGAAATCTGGATATATGACTTAAGAACAAATAAACATTTTACATTGAAGAAGAAACCATTGCAAAATAGCGACTTAGAAGAATTTGTTGAATGTTATAATCCTAAAAATAGGTATGAAAGAAGGGAAACTTATTCTGAAGATAATCCTAATGGCAGATGGAGAAAATTTTCAATTGATGAAATAGAAAAAAATGATAAATTATCGCTAGACATATTTTGGATTAAAGATGATGATTTAATTGATTTAGAATCTTTACCTTCGCCAGAAGAATTAGCAGCAGAGATATATGAAAGTCTGGAAAGTGCTGTTGAAAATTTTAAAGAATTGATGGATGAATTGGACTATACATAATGGATGATTATATTGGTTTCTTATCATTATTATGCCAATCAAGCTCAATAGGCGAAGATAAGTTCCCTTGGCAGGGCTGGCGAGGCTTATAGACTGCAAAAATAATCGTCCTTAGCACATCACCCATAAAGAGGTCCCCTATTTGCTATAGAATTCTATAATAAATAGGGGGCTGATTATATAAGTATTATAATATTATTCTTTATTATTAGTAATTGTCTTAAGAAAATTATTTAAGCTTTTAATTTGTTCAGGATTTAAATCTTTTGCATTATTTAAAAGTTCTTTCAAATTATCTTCTACTGGTTTTGATAAACCTTCAGGTGCAAAAAAATCTGCTAAGGTGATATTGAACACTTCACATATCTTTTTTAGAGTTGGTACATCTGGTACACGATGTCCATTTTCTAATTTACTAATTACAGGTTGAGATACATTACATAGGTTTGCTAACTCATCAGCAGTCATATTATGTTCTTTTCTTAATTCTTTAACCCTTTTACCAATATCCATTTTTATTCTCCTAACTTATTCTTCTAACATTCTATTATGGAATATTTACTTTAATTTTATTTTATAATCCACGAGAAAATATAGCAATTGACTTTCCATATTCGAATAAAGTTCTTGACAATTATTCTAATATAGAATAATATTGTATGTAATATAAAGAATTCTTTATTAAAAGCTCCAAAAAAGCATTTAGAATCAAGGGATTTATCCCTAAAATTATTAATATTTTACGCTGGCATATAGTTATATCTTTATGTGATTAAATTGAAAGGGATGGTGTGATTATGAGTAGTACATTGTTAATTGTAATTAGTACAATCATCATATTAGGTGGAGCAACAATATTTTCAATTTATTTAGGTAAAAAATCATCTGATAATGATTGGGAAGTTGGAGGACGTAACTTACCTTTATATGTAATAGTTGGAACTCAGTATGCTACTGCAATGGGCGGAGGAATGTTAGTTGCTCATGTTGGAATCGGATACTCCAATGGTTGGTCTGCAATGACATATGGATGCCTAGTGGCTGCAGGTCTTTTATTATTAGGTATTATTGCAAAATGGCTGAGGCAACAAGAGTTTACAACAATACCAGATATTATTGCTAATTTATATGGCAATAACAAGACTTTATTGTTATTAACATGTATATTAACAATGGTTGTACCATTTGGCTGGATATGTACTCAATTAGTTGCATTTGGTAAACTTTATTCTAATTTAACAGGTATACCACAGAATTGGTTAATGGTTATCTTTGCCATGGTTAGTTTAGCCTTCGTATTGCCAGCTGGATTAAAGTCCGTTGCTTGGACTGATTTTATCTTTGGATGTCTTATGATAGCTGTATCTTTTATTTCTTTAGGAGTTATCTTCAAAATGGGTGGAGGTTGGTCAAATATTGTGGCTAAATTACCAAGTGAAATAGTTAAATTTCCTAAAGGAATGGGTTCAGTTGGAATTTCGACAATTTTATTATGGTCATTATCCATAATACCAGGGACATTAACTAATCAAATGTATTATCAAAGGGTTTTTGCAGCGGATAAAGTTAATTCTGTAAGAAAAAGTTTAGTTATTAGCGGACTAGTAATTATTTCAGCAGATGCATGGGCTTCAGCTATGGGAATTTCCATTAGAGCTTTAAATGGAGGCCTAGAACCTGAAATGGCTTCCGGTTGGTTTCTCACACAGGTTCCCAATTGGTTTTTAGCTATTTATTCTGGATTCTTGGTTGCAACAATTATGTCAACAATTGATAGTGCTATTCATTCCATTTCTGTAAATTTAACTAGAGATATTTATAAGAAAATATTGCATCCAGAAGCAGGCGAGGATAAATTAAATCATTTGTCAAAAGTGTATTCAGTAGGGATAGCGGCTATTGCTGTTGCATTATCTATACTTTATCCTAGAGCATTAGATTGGGTTATTGCGACCTATGCTTTTTCAGCAGCAGGGCTATTATTTCCAATATTTGCAGGCATCTTGTTGAAGGATAAAGAAAGTTTAACAGTTCAAGGTGCTATAGGAAGTATGATTTGTGGCTTTATTGGCTGTATAGTTGGTATGATAACTAAATCAAATATTCCCTATGTTGCATATGGATTAGTTGGCTCATTCTTAGGACTTTTCATTATTAGCCTTATTACAAAAGATAAAATTGATAATTTAACAGTTAAAAGTAAATAAAAATTAAATGG
The DNA here is from genome assembly GCA_002399975.1 of Firmicutes bacterium UBA4845. Classification (GTDB taxonomy): domain Bacteria; phylum Bacillota; class Clostridia; order Tissierellales; family Sedimentibacteraceae; genus Sedimentibacter. The sequence goes on from DHER01000015.1 coordinate 17,038, forward strand.
AGATTTTGAATTAATATTAAAACGAGGTTTAAAAAAGGTTATTTAATAATTATAAATATCTTATTTAAGAAAGGAAAATTAAAATGAAAGTAGAGTTATTAGAAATTTTAAGAAAAGAAGTAAATCCCGCATTGGGATGCACAGGACCTACATCAGTTTCTTTTGCTGTAAGTAAGGCAAAGGATATAGTTGGGGGGATTCCAAAGGAAGTAACAGTTATTATGGATCGTGATACTTATAAGAATTCTATTTCAGTAGGAATTCCTGGAACTAAAGAAAAGGGATTAGATATAGCAGCGGCATTAGGAGCTATAGCTGGAAAATCTAATTTAGGATTGGAAGTGCTCAATTATGTTACAAAGGATGATGAAAAGAAAGCTCTTAACATGATCGATGGGAATCATGTAGATGTCCAAATTGACTGGAACCGAGTTGGAATGGGATTATATATTGATGCTAAAGTTAAAACGAATCAAGGCTTAGGGCATGCAATTGTAGCAAAGACACATACAAATGTTGTTTATTTAGAGAAAAATGGTGAAGCTATTTTAGAAAAGGAATTTAACGATGACAAAAATGCTATATATAAAGCAGACCATGAAATTGGAGGCTATAAGGTCAAGGATTTCATTGATTTTTCAAAAGAAGTTCCAATTGAATATCTAGATTTTATTAAAGATGCTGTAGATATGAATATGAAATTAGCTAAAATAGGGATGAAAAAAGGTAGTGGAGAAGGTTTTGGAAAAGCATGGCTAAAGATAGGAGAAAAAAGCCCATTATATAAAGCGAAAGCTTATACTGCGTCAGCTTCTGACGCAAGGATGAAAGGAGAAAATTTACCTGCAATGAGTTGTGCTAGTAGTGGAAATGTAGGGATTACGGCTTCTATACCATTGACCATTATGGCAGATGAAGAAAATTGTAGTGAGGAAAAGATGGTTCGTTCTGTTGCACTAAGCTTTCTTATTACAATCTATGTTAAAAATTATATTGGAAGATTGTCGCCAATGTGTGCCTGTGCAATAGCAGCTTCCTTAGGTGTTGCTGCAGGAACTGCTTATTTACTTAATGAAACTGATGAGGAAATAGATAGGAGTATTACAAATGTAATAGGGAGTATAGGTGGTATATTATGTGATGGAGCAAAAAATGGATGTGCCTTAAAGTTATCAAATGCAATAGGAATTGCTATAGAATCAGCTTATTTAGCAAAAATAGGTGTTTCAATTGCTGATGGTGATGGATTAGTTTGTAAAACAGCAGATGATAGTATAAAGATACTTGGAAAAATTGCAAGGGAAGGCATGAGAGAAACAGATATTGTAATGTGTAAAGAAATTATATCAAGAAATAATGAAACAAAAGAAGTAGATTAAATAAATAGATTTTTAATAAACATAGGAATATTCTTTCCTAGTAGATATAGAACTGGGAAAGAATATTCCTTTTATTTTGGGCAATATTTCAATCTTGTAAATGACCTTAAAGAAGAAATTGAAATTACGGGCTATTTAATGATCACTGACCATCTTTAATTTCCTCAAATCATATACTCCCGCATAAATTATTGGACTGCAAAAAACCGCCTCTAGCGTATCTAAAGAAATTTATCAGTTTGCTTTTCTTTTCAAACTTTTCAGCTTTAATTCAGCGTTTTAGTATATTATAATAAAGGAGAGACTCTGGAGGTGAAATGTTTTGAAAATATTGGTCGTTGAGGACGAAAACCTATTAGCTAATTCCATTCGGGCATTGCTGACGAAAAAAGGTTTTGAGGTTGATGTTGCTTACGATGGAGAATCCGGAGAAGAATATGTGCAATTGGGAATCTATGATTTGTTGATTTTAGATATTATGATGCCAAAAATGAATGGATATGAGTTGGCCAGACACGTCCGGGCCAAGCATTTAGGGACACCCATTTTGATGTTGACCGCAAAATCAGAAGTAGAGGATCGTATTACCGGCTTAAACTCTGGTGCGGATTATTATCTAACAAAGCCTTTTGATACAAGGGAACTTTTGGCCTGCGTTAACGCATTATTGCGAAGGCAGGGCGCACAAGTGAATGAACTTACATTTGGTAATACTTCCTTGGATATTTCTACTGCAACGCTGATTTGCGGAAATGAACGAGTTCGTCTATCGGCAAAGGAATTTGATATCATGCGTTTTCTTCTGCAGGCTGGAGAACGAAATCTTTCAAAAGAGACGATCCTTACCAAAGCATGGGGGTATGATTCCGATGCAGTGGAAAACCATGTGGAAGTCTATATAAGTTTTTTGCGCAAAAAGCTTGCAAGTATTGGTTCCAATATTCGCATTGAGGCAATACGCAGACTGGGATATCACCTGGAGGTAAGTGAACATGATTAAAAAGCTACGGTTCAAGTTTGTTATGATCAACATGAGCATTGTGACTGTCTTGCTTTGTGTTATTTTGGGATTGGTCTTCTATTTTACAAGTGCAAATCTGGAGGCAGAGAGTATCAATATGATGCAAAATATTGCCAGCCAGCCATTCCGATTGGGAACTCCAAACGCAATTGATGAAGATGTGCACTTACCATATTTCAAGATTCAGCTCGGGCTTCGCGGCGAGCTGGTAGCAACTAGCGGGGGATATTATGATCTCTCCGACGATGTAGTCTTAGATGACTTGATAGATATAGCCCTCACATCGCCTAAAGCATTGGGCGTGATAGAAGAATATAATTTGCGGTATTACTGCGTTGATACGCCGCTGAACCATTGCCTTGTATTTGTGGATATTTCTAGCGAACGTACAACACTGGACAACCTTATGAGATCTTGTTTTCTCATTGGTGGACTTGGTTTCTTACTATTTCTGGCCGTAAGTATTTTATTGTCTAAGTGGGCCGTAAAACCTGTGGAACTGGCATGGAAAGAGCAGCGCCAGTTTGTGGCGGATGCCTCTCATGAACTGAAAACGCCACTGACGGTTATTATGACCAATGCGGAGCTTGCACAGAGCCCAGAATATGATGAAGAAAACAAACAGGAGTTTTTGGCCAGCATAGTAACGATGTCCAAGCAAATGCGAGGTTTGATTGAACAAATGCTGATGCTCGCAAGGGCAGATCACACTGATTCAAAAAAGAATTTTGATACTGTGAATTTCAGCAAGCTGGTTTCAGATTCTATACTTCCCTTTGAACCAGTCTTTTTCGAGAGGGGACTGATCTTAAGCATACAGATAGACGAAAATATTAAAGTTACTGGCGAAGAAACTCAGCTTCGCCATGTCTTGGATGTTTTGCTGGATAATGCTCAGAAATATTCCAAAGAAGCCGGAAACACATGGGTGAAGCTAAGAGCGCATAGGAAAGGGCGCTGTTTGTTAGAGGTGGCTAATGAAGGAAGGAGCATCTCGCCGGAGGAGATCAAAAATATATTCAAACGATTTTATCGTATTGATCAGGCTCGAAGCCGAACGGGTAGTTTTGGATTAGGACTTTCTATTGCGAAAAGTATCGTGATACAGCATCACGGAAAGATTTGGGCGGAAAGTGAAAATGGAATTAACTATTTTTATGTAGAACTGTCATGTTTATAAATCATCATTGCAGATTAGGATGAAGACCGTATCATTACGGATTTCATCCTTTTTTATTTGTATACGGAATAACTTTAAGCATTGTTTAAGCGTTCAATGTTAAAATTATGATACTAGCCATAGAAAAAGGCAAAGATAGGAGGATTATTATGATTTCAGTTGAACACTTAACAAAATGCTATGGTGATTTCATGGCTGTCAATGATCTTTCGTTTGAGATTGAGGAAGGTCATGTATATGGATTTCTGGGGCCCAACGGCGCTGGGAAAACCACCACCATGAATATCATGACTGGATGCTTGTCAGCTACGTCAGGACATGTCATAATTGATGGATATGATATTTTTGAGGAAGCTAACAATGCAAAGAAACTCATCGGCTATCTTCCCGAGCAGCCCCCACTGTACATGACGGAAACCCCCGTGGAATATCTAAGATTTGTGGGCGAAGCTAAAGGCTTACGCGGGGCGGAGCTTGCACAGCAGATTGAGGAAGTTATCCAACAGACGAAAATAGAGGATGTGAAAAATCGTCGCATTTCCACACTCTCTAAGGGCTACAAGCAGAGAATCGGGATCGCGCAGGCACTTCTCGGGAACCCGAAGGTTATCATTCTCGACGAACCTACCGTTGGTCTTGACCCTATTCAGATCATTGAAATTCGTGCTCTGATTAAAGAACTGGGTCAGGGTCACACGGTTATTTTCAGTTCCCATATTCTTTCCGAGGTACAGACAATCTGTGATCAGGTCCTGATCATTTCAAAAGGGAAACTAATTGCATTCGATGAGCCAGAAGATCTGGAGAAACGGCTGTTAGCACCAAACGAGATTGTGATTACCGCTGACGCGGATGCGGAAGAAATCAGGGAAATCTTGACTGATGTCAGCCATATTATTGACGTGAGCATGGAAGAAAAAGACACGGGGTTTGTTGAGGCTCATATCAAAACAGACCATGACAATATCTATGAACTTTCCCGTGCAATCTTTTTTGCCTTTGCTGAAAAGGGAAAGGCCTTGTTGGAAATGACTTTGGAGAAAGCCAATCTGGAGGATGTCTTTATTGAGTTGACGGAAAACAATGACGACGATATCAAACCTACAGAGGATGCGGCTGGTATTGAATCTACGGAAGGTGAGGTGGATGGTGAATGATCGCAGTATTAAAGCATGAATTGAAACTCTATTTCCACTCGTTAACCACCTATGTTTTTGGGGCGTTCCTGTTGGCGACTGTCGGGATTGGTGCAATGCTGTATAACATCGAGGCGGCCGTCAGTAATTTTGAGTATGTTCTTAGTTTTTGCAGCCTCGTTCTTGCCATCATCGTGCCGATTTTGACGATGCGCGTGATTGCAGAAGAAAGGAAACAAAAGACAGACCAACTTCTATACTCTCTTCCAATCACCACCACCCAGGTGATCATTGGAAAATATTTTGCATTATTAACGGTTTTTTTGATCCCCTTGTGTTTGATTAGTTTGTACCCTCTGATCTTTTCACAGTTCGGGGATGTCTATTTGCTGACATCATATGGATCAATTTTGGCGTTCTTTATTATGGGTGCCGCCCTGATCGCCATCGGAGTCTTCGTTTCCTCCCTGACTGACAATCAGGGTTTTGCCGCGGGCATCAGTATTGCAGTAATTCTGTTGAATTATTATAGCGTCAGCCTTTCGGAATATGTTTCGTCTACGGCAATTGGGTCGCTCATTGCACTATGTGCTATAATCCTTGTTTTGGGAGCGATCATTCGTTATTTGACAAAAAACGAGAATGTAGCCTTCGGAGTTTGTTTCATTTTGCTCGCAGGAACTATAATCGCATATTTTGTTGATGCGACAAAATTCGAAGGCCTTTTGCCAAGCATCATGGCGAAATTGTCTTTATTTGAACAGTTCAATGTTTTCGTGAATGGTGTTTTTGATATGACCGCCATTGTGTATTATTTTTCTGTGATTGCATTCTTTTTGTTTCTGTCTGTGCAATCTCTTGAGAAAAGGAGGTATAATTGATGAAAAAATTGAAACCCCTTAAAGTTTCAACACAAAAAGAACGGAACCGAATTGCGTTTCGTGGCGGCTCCTATTCTCTAATTATAACTGCTGTGGTTTTGGCTATTTTGATCGTGGTGAATATTTTTGTCTCCGCCCTGCCTACTGCGTTGACTAAATATGACATCAGTTCTACCAAGCTCTATTCTATTACCAGCAATACGAAGGTGGTGGTAAATGCACTGGATAAGGATGTGACGATCTATTGGGTTGTGCAATCTGGTAAAGAAGATAATGTCATCGAAAATCTGCTAGGTAAATATGACAACCTCTCTGACCATATTGAGATTGTCAAAAAGAACCCAGATGTTTTTCCCACATTTGCCGAGCAGTACACGGATGAAACCGTTCAGAACAACAGCCTAATCGTGGAATGTGGGGAACGCAGCCGGTTCATTAGCTACAATGATATTTATATTCAAGAACCAGACATATACTCCAAATCCTACAATACATCGTTTGATGGGGAAGGTGCGATCACCTCTGCCATAGACTACGTCATCAATGAAGAGCAGCCCCAGTTGTATGTTCTGGAGGGGCATGGAGAATCCGAGTTGCCGGCCACCTTCAGTAAGCAAATCGAAAAAGAAAACATCGAGGCAAACACCTTCTCTCTTTTGAATGTGGATTCTATTCCGGAAGAGGCGGACTGCGTGATGATTTATGCGCCAACCAGCGATATTTCCGTGAAAGAAAAAGATTTGCTGGCCGACTATGTGACGGACGGCGGAAAGCTTTTGGTCATGGCCGGGCCTACGGAGGATGGAGTCTTGAAAAACCTGTATAGTCTGCTATCAGACTATGGCGTGGAAACCAATGAGGGTATTGTAGTGGAGGCGGGCAGAGAGCATTATGCGTTCCAGGCACCCTATGTGCTGTTACCGGATATGGCCAGCAATGAGATTACAGATTCTCTTATAGAAGAAAATTATTATCCGATTATGCCAATTTCTCAGGGCCTAACTATACAGGGTACATCCGACAAAGGGACGGTAACAGAGCTGCTTACTACTTCTGCCTCTGCTTTTAGCAAGCTTGACGGATACAATATTTCCACCTATGAGAAGGAAGAAGGAGATATTGGCGGCCCATTTGCCGTTGCAGTTTCTATCGAAAGCAGCAATGATGGAAAGCTTGTCTGGTTTGCATCTTCAAACTTTCTAGATGAAATATATAATGCCTACTCATCTGGTGCCAATGCGAACATGGGTATGAATGCATTATCTTCTTTAATTGGAGAGAGTGAGGCAATGGCAATCCGCAGCAAGTCATTGAACTATAACTATTTGACAATCAGCGATTCCATCTCCTCATTTCTAGAAGTGACCATGATCGGCATATTCCCACTCCTATATTTGGGTATCGGTATTTTTGTGATTCTTAGAAGAAAGAAGGTGCAAAATGAAACGATCTAAAAAAATCTATATATTACTGGGTATTCTGGCTGTCGCCTGCATAGTGACATTTGGTGTTACTCGGCTCGAAGATCATAAAGAGCAGATCAAAAACAGCGACGAAATCATTCTGGAGGTGCCCAGTGATTCTGTGCAGTCTTTGTCATGGAAAAATGAATCAGGGACATTTGCGTTCCACAAGGATGAAAAATGGATTTACGATGAAGATGAGGACTTTCCTGTGGATGAGGAAAAAATCAACGAGTTTTTGAAACAATTTCAGGCGTTTGGTGTATCCTTCGTCATTGAAGGGGTGAAAGACTATGGACAGTATGGGCTGGATGACCCAGTTTGCACCATTAATTTGGCGACAGAGGATAAGTCCTATAAAATTTTGCTTGGTAACTACAGTAAAATGGACTCCGAACGATATGTCTCCATTGGGGATGGAAATGTCTACCTGGTAAAAAATGATCCGCTGGATTATTTTGATGCTGTCCTTAGTGATATGATAGACCATGATGAAACTCCGAAGTTTGATCGGGTGACGAAAATCCAGTTCAGAGGTGACGAAGACTACAGTATTGTATATGAGGAAGATAGCGCCAACACCTATTGTGCTGATGACGTCTATTTCGCACAGCAGGACGGAAAAAAGTTGCCCCTTGATACCTCTAGAGTGGGTCAGTATCTAGGGAATATCAGTAACCTGAATCTTACCGATTATGTGACGTACAATGTAACAGAAAAGGGGCTACGGAAATACGGGTTGGATGCTCCCGAACTGACGGTAACTATGGACTACACCTCAGAGAACGAAGATGGTGACGAGACTTCGGATACCTTTGTTCTGAATATTAGCCGCGATCCGAAAGAAAAGAAGACCGCCGAGGAAGCCGCTAAAAAAGAAGAAAAGAAGACCGCCAAAGAAACTGCTAAAGAAGAAAGCGACAGCTCGGAGGAGGAAGAAATCACGGCATATGCAAGAGTCGGCGAGTCTCAGATCGTTTATCAGATTTCTTCGGATGATTACAAGGAACTGATGGCAGCGTCTTATGACTCCTTAAGGCATCCAGAGGTACTTTCCGCAGATTTTGCAGATATAAGCCAGATTGATATTTCTTTGGAAGGTAATGATTACACCATCACCTCAGAGAAAAAAAGAGATAAGCGCAACTATTTTTATGGAGAAGAAGAGCTAGAAATCGCTGATTTTCAAAACGCCTTGGAAGCTTTGAGTGCAGATAGTTTTACGGATGAGCAGCCGACACAAAAGGAAGAAATCAGTCTGACGGTCTACTTGGATAATGAAAACTATCCGAAAGTCCAGATCAAATTGTATCAATATGATGGAACCCACTGCCTTGCGGTAGTCGATGGAAAGCCTGTATCACTTATAAATCGCTCTAATGTGGTTGATTTGATTGAAGCAGTTCATGCGATCGTGCTTAACTAAATACAGATATCAATATTTAAATCAAGAGGCGGAGACTGCCACAGTCTCCGCCTCTTTAATTCCCTCAAATCATATATTCCCGCAACTATTATATTTGTAAATTATTGGACTGCAAAAATAACCGTCCCCAGCGCATCCTCGTCAAATCTAAAGTTGTTAATTTTGTATCCCCATATAGTTAATGATATGATAAAATTATATTAGTATCTTCATAATCTTACAGGTAGCTAAATAGGCTTGTAGAACATCGGAATTCTATATTATAAAAAATTTTCACAATATTATAAAAGTAGGAGGCGAGTTTATGAATATTTCTATACAAAATGTTGGGAAAACATATAAAACAGGAAAAGTAGCTTTAAAGGATATATCCATTGAAATGATTAGCCCAAATATGATTGGATTGGTAGGTCCTAACGGAGCAGGGAAAAGTACATTGATGAAATTGATTGTGGCAGCTTTGTTGCCTACAACAGGAAGTATAACTCTTAATAATGAACCACTACATAAAAAAGAAAAGACACTTAAAGGCATGTTGGGATATCTTCCGCAAACCTTTGGACTCTATGATGAACTAACGGTTTGGCAATTTTTAGATTACATGGCAGCTTTGAAGGATATTAAAAATTCCAAAGATGCAATAGCAAAAGTTATTAACGAAACGAATCTTGAGGAAAAGAAAAATGCAAAGATCAAAACATTATCTGGTGGGCAAAGACAGCGTGTAGGTATTGCCCAAGCCCTAATTGGAAATCCTGAATTGTTGGTTCTAGACGAACCTACTGTGGGACTAGACTCAGAAGAGCGAATTAAATTTCGAAATCTATTTTCAAAAAACGCTCAAGATAAAATCGTCCTACTTTCTACCCATATCATTGAAGACGTACAATCTATATGCAGTAGGCTTATAGTAATCAATAGGGGTATAATTCTATTTGATGGCAGGCCTGATGAGTTAATTCGAGCTGCAAATGGACACGTAGGTATTATCGAAGGACAAGATAAAATTGATGAAGACACAGATTATCAAATCACTGCACGTATCAATACAGCACGAGGTGTATCCTGCCGCATAGTAGCAGATACCCTTCCACCTTTTGCACAACCCATTGAACCATCACTAGAAGATGCCTATATGTTTTTGATTGAGGGGAGATGATTATATGAGTTTTTTTTCTTATCTACGTGTAGAAATAAGTAGAATCTTCAAATCTAAGACAACATGGCTTTTTATAGTGCTTACAATGGCAACGCCTTTAGTTGGGCTAACCATATTCAAACCGAACAATGTAGAAACTGCTGCTACTCAAATGATTCTCAACCCAGTACTTACTGGTACTATTGGTGGGGCAATCTTGTTCGCACTATTCACCTTATTCGAATTAAATAGAGTGAATAAGTATGGAGTTTCCATGCTAACAGATGCTATAGCATCTCCTATGGTATTGTATATTGCCAAGATAAGTGCTATATTCACCGTTTCTATCGTAACGATTTTTTTAACCATTTTAATGTATTTACCTTATACATTCATTAATATGGAATCCTTTTTTAATGCGAAACTCTATATCTGT
>DHER01000023.1 GCA_002399975.1 Firmicutes bacterium UBA4845
GTAAGTTTAATTTGATAAAGGTAATTTTATGAGCGAATACAACTAAAAGTATTAGATAGCTTTAATTGTGACAATCAAATTATAGCCTTGAACAACCATATTTGTTTACTTAAACTTAAAGGCAAAACATCTTGTCGAAATATAAGCACAAAACAGAGAATCAATACAAATTGTATTGATTCTCTGTTTTGTGTTGATCTTTTTAAGCTTTAAGGATATAATATACTTTATAGAGGAGGTGCGCTATGAACATTACGAACGTTAGAATTCATAAGATTACTCTTTGCGATTTTAAAAATGTTGAGTTTGGTTCAATTGATTTTGCTTGCTCAAAAAAAGATGAGTATCCAGGGGTTGATATAATGGGGCTATATGGACAGAATGGCTCTGGTAAAACCGCTCTTATTGATGCCCTTGATATTTTAAAAACTATTTTGTCCGGTCGGAGTCTATCTGATGATTGCGTTAACTATATTGCTATTGGTAAAGAGTTAGCTCATCTTGTCTATGTTTTTGAAGTCAAATCTCAAAGAGAAAAATTCAAGGTTGAATATAGCTTTGATTTGGCCAAGGAAAAAGCAGATAGTGAATCAAATATTGAAAATGCTGATTCAGCAGTAAAGTTTCGGGCAGTAATTAGGAATGAAGTTTTGAGTATGTCTGGTGTTGTGGCTGGGCATAAGTTTAAAATGCAGCCCCTAATCAATACATCTTCTCAAGATTCCCCCTTTCTCCCCAATACTAAATTTAATGAACTTATAGGTGGAGATAAAGAACTTAGAAATAAGATGATGGTTAGCAAACAATTGGCAAAAGAAAGATCTCAATCATTTATCTTTTTCAAAGATACTCTACTCGCAATTAAAAGTAATTGCAAAGTATCAGAATATATTTTTGTTATTAATGCATTGGTGCAATATGGTAACTTCTATTTGTATGTTGTCGATACTAAAAGCACAGGCTTAATTAATTTGAATGCCGCATTACCATTTTTCTTTAGATTTGATAATGAAAAATCATTATCTACAGGGAGTATAGCCATAAAACTTGAGGGCTCATCTATAGTACCGACTCAGGTTTGTAATATTATTCAAAAGGCAATATCGAACATGAATACTGTGCTTGAGCAACTTGTACCAGGTCTTAATGTCGGGTTGGAAAACATCGGATTTGCCCTTCTTCCAGATAAAAGCGAAGGGTGTACAGTTGAACTTGTATCTATTAGAAATGGTAACACTTTACCATTAAGGTATGAGTCCGAGGGGATTAAAAAAATTATTTCGATTCTACAACTTTTAATTGCGATGTATAACAACGAGGGTATGACGGTTGCCATTGACGAATTAGATTCAGGGATATTTGAATATTTATTGGGTGAATTGCTCAAAGTTATTTCTGAGTCTGGAAAAGGTCAACTTGTTTTTACCTCTCATAATTTGCGCCCCCTTGAGACAATAGATAAGAAATTCATTTTTTTTACTACTGCCAACCCGAAAAACCGCTATGTTCAGCTAGAAAATGTTCAGACTAATCATAATATGCGATATTTTTACTATCGTGATATTGTTTTGGGCGGTCAAAAAGAAGAGTTGTATGATCTCACAAATAATTATGAAATAGCATTGTCGTTTAAAAAGGCAGGTGAGTTTGATGCCTTCTAAAAGAAAAATTATATTTATTATCGTTGAAGGAATATCGGATCAGACTGCGCTTGCTGCAATAATGAGCAAACTAATCAAAACAGAAAATGTAATTGTAGAGTTTACTCGGGGCGACATTACAACAGAGTTTGGAGTATCGCCCTCCAATATTGCTTCTAAAATCGGAAATTTTATAAAAGAATATAGCAAGCCATACTCTTATAGGGCATCTGATTATTTGGAAGTAATTCATATCATTGATACAGATGGCGCTTTTATAGGAGAGGACAGGGTGCTGGAATCGGAAATAGATGGAACTTTTTACGATTGTGATACAATTAAAACGTCAAATCGGAAAAATATTATTGATAGAAATCAACGTAAAGTGCAGAATATTCAAAGATTAATCTCATTACCAAAAGTTTGGGTAAACATACCATATGCTGTATACTTCTTTTCTAGTAATTTAGATCATGTGCTACATAACAATGCAAATGTTCCATGGGAAGACAAAGATAAATTAGCAACTGAATTTGTTAAACAATACCACCGTAATCCTGAAGCTTTTCTGGCCTTTATTCAAGATGACACCTTTGCTATTAAAAAGCCATATTTAGACTCATGGCATCAAATTGAAGAAGGGGAAAATTCTTTAAAAAGACATACGAATGTAACTTTGATTTTTTCCGAGCAAGCTAAAAATATAAAAAGAACATTAATACAGATTTAGTATATTAGGAAGTTTCAGATTACAAAAATAAAGTGATCTGAAACTTTTTTTAAGTCCTCCCCTTGACACAAGGTGATGATGGCATTTCAGGTATTCGCTTTAACCGCCCAGACTTTACCGCCATGATGGAGGAAGTCGAAGCAGGACGGGTGGAAACCATTATCATCAAGGACATGAGCCGTTTAGGGCGTGACTATTTCAAAGTTGGGCAAATCATGGAGATTTTGCGGCAGAAAGGCATTCCACTTAATCGCCATCAATGACGGTGTGGACAGCGACAAGGGCGATGATGAGGGCTTACACGTATTTACAAAAAAACTTATGTAAATAGGTGAATTATTCATATCCTTATGCTATGATAAAGGTGCCTACATCGTTTGACAGCATATCCGTTTTTAACAACCAGGATGCCACGTTCTATTATTTTGTAGGCGATAGGGCTGACGAAGATATTGATGAGAAAGTGTGATTTTATTCCAAA
>DHER01000033.1 GCA_002399975.1 Firmicutes bacterium UBA4845
TTTAGTTTACTGTTGACAATCCAAAATTCCTTTTTATTAGTATACGAATATATTCTCTTCCTCACATATATTTAGAATTAGTTTCTGTTATATACATTATAGCGAATATATGTTCGTTTAGCAATATTTATTTAATCTTATATTCACTTATTCTTTTATATGTCAGTAATTTTCGTTCATAATATAGTTACTATAATTTTATATTATTCACCAATATATCTCAATTCAGAATTATGTTCTTTGTTAAATACCTTATAATATAATAATTATTAATATTTAATAAATCTACAAATATTAAATTCTTTAGTCTATCTAACGACATCAATACCTTTTCTTATTTTTGTAAATGGGATATTAACTCTCTCATTATTTCTATAATATATATCCAAACACTTATTAAAAACAAAAATCTTCTCAACATTATTTCTAATGATTAATTCATCATAGCTTCCATTTTCACAGACAACTTCCCCTAAGATACCCTTAATCGATTCTTCATTCAATGTATGCGAATCCACACACATATCTCTTCCTTCTTCCATCCTTGTCCCACATCTCCAAACTACCTTTCCCCTTTCAGTTCTCCTCCTATATGATGCTCCACAATATCCACATTCCAATATGTTTCCCAATAAATATTTGCTATTATATCTTTTACCTTTAGACTCTACTGTTCCATCTTCTTTATAAGCTACCCTTGATCTTTTGCCCATCTCTTCTTGAACTTTATCAAATATTTCATCTGATACAATAGCTAAATGACTATTACTTACATAGTAACTATTTCTCTGTCCAGTATTTTCCACTTTCTTACCTGTCATGAAATCCTCTGTATATGTCTTTTGTAGCATGGTATCTCCCTTATACTTTTCATTCTTGAGCATTTTCTGAATAGTAGTTGTATCCCAATGTTCATTTCCTGTAACCGTCTTAATATCCATTGATTCCAGATATCCTTTTATTTGACCAAATGATAAACCCTTTAGATATAATTCAAATATCTTTCTAACCACTTCAGCTTGCTCAGGTACAATTACTAATTCTCTATCTACACATGTATATCCCATAAAGTTCTTGTATTTAGTAAAGATTTCTCCTCTTTCAAACTTACGCTGGAATCCCCATTGGATATTTTCACTAGTATTTTTACTCTCATCTTGAGCAATCATGCTTCTTAGTGTTATTTCAAATTCCTTATCTACTCTAATAGAGTCCAAATTTTTATTTTCAAAATGCATATTAATTCCCCTTTCCCTCAGATATCTGATAATTTTTAGAACTTCCACAGTATCTCTAGATAGTCTACTAATGGATTTTACTAAAATATAGTCAATTTTGCCTTTAGTTGCTTTCTTTAACATCTTATCAAGGCCTATTCTTCCTTTTCTTCTTAATCCACTTTTACCAAACACCCGCAAAAATCCAATCCGAATTATCTTGTATCATATTTGTGTAATATCCTATCTGCCATTGCAAGCTGTTTCTTTGAATTTTGTTTAAGGTACTCACTCGGCAATATGCTGCAACTCTTAGCTTTTTATATTCCAAATATTTAGGTGGTATAAATATTATCTTTTTCATAATTAATTCACCGACTCCTATATGAAATGTTCGTCTTATATTTTTTATATTAAAAAAGGACATGAAAGCTCTCACTCTCACATCCTTAATTCTACCTCATTTACTTTGACATCTCTTATAATTTAGCCATTTTTACGTTGCAACAGGATTATGCACTCCACATGGCTTGACCGTATGTTTTTAATAACAACAATAGCACATTTTCAACCTATTGGTTCGGTAGATACAGTCCACAGTTTTTGCCTGTTCGGTAGATACAGTCGACAAAATATGCCCGTTTGGTAGTCACAAGTCAATAATATAATATTAAAACACCAACTACTATATTTGTAATTGGCGTTTTAATAATTATGACTTTAGTCTATCTTTTAGCTCTTTTATTTTTGTTTCTATTGTTGAGATTACTTTTTTAAATTCAACATCACTCTTACCTGTAGGATCATCCAGTCCCCAATCTTCCCTGTGTTTACTTGGAAGGTAAGGGCATTCCACATTGCACCCCATTGTAATAACGATATCTACTGGAGGTATTTCATCAAGCAACTTTGAATGCTGAGTTGTCTCCATATCTATACCATAAAGCTCTTTCATTAGGCGCACTGCATCTTGATTAATTTTAGGTTTAGTTTCCGTACCAGCAGAATAACTTTCAAATACATCAGAAGCACAATGCTTGCCAAGTGCCTCAGCTATTTGGCTTCGACATGAATTATGAACGCATATAAATGCAACCTTAGGCTTATTACTCATTGGCCATACCTCCTTTTCAGTTTTTTACTGGAAACCAGTGAGTAGTTTTATTTGCTATTTTAACCAGAATCAACATGACTGGTACTTCAACAAGCACACCTACAATTGTCGCTAATGCAACCGGGCTTTGGGTTCCGAAAAGTGCAATAGCTACAGCAACAGCCAATTCAAAGAAGTTTGAAGCACCAATCATACCAGCAGGTGCCGCTACATTATGTGGAAGCTTTAAAGTTTTACTTGCCAGATAAGCGATGAAGAAGATTAGGAAAGTCTGGATAATCAATGGTATAGCAATTAATACAATGTGTAATGGATTATTCAGGATTACATCGCCCTGAAATGAAAAAATAATTACTAAAGTCAGCAACAAACCTATGATAGTGATATTTCCGAATTTCGGTATAAAACTCTTTTCAAAGTATTCGAACCCTCGCTTGTTTGTGATATAGTTACGAGTAATTACTCCACCAGCTAAAGGAATCACAACAAACAATACTACAGAAAGAATAAGAGTATCCCATGGAATCTGTACACCACTAACACCCAAGAGAAACGCTACTATAGGCGTAAAGGCTACAAGAATAATAAGATCATTTGTTGCCACTTGCACCACAGTATAAGCTGCATTTCCTTTTGTCAAATGGCTCCATACAAATACCATCGCTGTACACGGAGCAGCTCCAAGAAGAATTGCTCCTGCAAGATAATCCTTTGCCAGTTCAGCTGGGATAAGCGCTTTAAATATCACATAGAAAAACAGCCATGCAATACCGAACATGGTAAATGGTTTTATCAACCAATTAGTTATCCATGTGACAAAAAGTCCTTTAGGATTTTTACCTACATTCTTGATGCTTTGGAAATCAACCTTTAGCATCATTGGATAAATCATAAGCCATATAAGAATAGCGATTGGGATAGACACTTCTGCATATTCAAATCGGCCTAAAAAGGTAGGGATTCCAGGCAAAAACTTACCAATCAGCACACCTGCAACCATGCATAATATAACCCACACTGTTAAATATCTTTCAAAAAAACCTATACCAGAAACTTTCTCCTTCGCCATAGTTTACCCCCTTACTTTTTGGAGGATTTTTACGACCTCATCAGTTTTAAGCACTTTGCCATAGGATACAACCTTTCCATCGATGACAAGAGCAGGGGTAGTCATCACTCCATACGCTGCAATCTGTGAAAAGTCAGTTACATGATCAACAGCAGTATCCATTCCAAGTTTTTCCAAAGCTGCTTTTGTTGCCTCTTCAAGTTGATTACACTTGGCACATCCGCTTCCCAATACCTTTACTCCTGTACCTTCGGATTTAGCGGTTTCTGCTTTTGCCATGCTTTCCGGATCACAATTTCCTCCGCAGCAACAAGATGTAGTTTCCTCTTTTTTATTTTTCTTACCAAACAATGCCATAGTAAATCTCTCCTTTTCAATATTGTTTTAGAATCCAAGATAAAACATATTAATAATTAATCAGCAGCAATTTCCTCCACAAGAGCAGCTATATTTGTTTTTCTTTCCTTCATAGAATTCTTGTAAATTTTCAGGTAATTCATACTCTCCGCAGGAGCAGTCAGCTTCAACCTGCCCAAATACTGCGTTTAAGATAGCTTCAGCAAGCATTTCTTTCGGGGGCACCTCATAGGGTTCTCCGTTATACTCAAACACCCTGCAGTTTACATCGGTACCGCTTATATCACTACAGCAACCGCAGCTATTCTCTGCAACAGATTGACAAATGTCATGACCATTTACACGAATCGTAGGCGAGGAAAGAAACTTGTATTGCCCTGCAATTTCTGCTGTTTTCATCTCTACTTTGTTATACTCTACTTTAAAGCCAGCAATGCTCAGTGCGGGGGTAAGTGCCATCATGACCTCATCAAGTACATTGTCCGTTCCAATACAACGATCACATGTTTTTAGATCTAGATAGAGATACTCAACAACAATCTCCTTTTCGGATGCCGTTTCACACCCGCAAGAGCAGCAGGATTCCTCCACTATTTGCTCTCCGTTTGGTGGGGTCCAGCCAGTGTCCTCTCCCAAATAGGTGATTGCTCCTACCGGGCAACGGTTACCACAGCCATGACAATGATCAACACATAATTCGGGGTTCTTCACAACAGGTGAAGGGGCCTTTGTTGTGTCATATATACCATGGGGGCACTTTGCTACACATGTGCCGCACTCAACGCACGTCAAATAATCGATAACAGGATACCATTTCTTTGCCATACTTTATTTCCTCCTAAACTATCAACGCCTGAAAAGCATTAAATAAATAACCGACAATTATAATTTCGATAGTACAAATTGCAATGAAAAGCGCCAGAAGCTTTGGCTTAACTGCTTTACGCAACATAATCATAGAGGGCAATGAGAGTGTGGTTACAGCCATCATAAATGAAAGTATAACTCCAAGTTGTGCACCTTTAGCAAATAAAGCTTCTGCAATGGGAATAGTACCGAAAATATCAGCATACATCGGAACACCGATTAATGTCGCTAATATTACTCCAAAGGGATTATTGCTTCCAAGTGCAGTTGACACCCATCCTTCAGGAATCCAGTTATGAATAATCGCGCCGATACCAACTCCTATTAAGATATACGGTAATACCTTTTTAAAGGTTGAGAGCATTTGCTCTTTGGCATAAACAAGCCGGTCTTTTCTTGTTAAATCGGGGGATTCTATATCTACGCTACCAGCAGTAAGGATAAAGCTTTCAACATGCTTCTCCATGTGAAGCTTTTCAATAAGTGTACCGCCAATGACAGCTATGATAAGACCTACCACAACATAGATAACAGCAACTTTTGCACCAAAAATACTCATCAATAAAACAAGAGAACCAAGATCCACCATAGGAGAAGAAATAAGAAATGAAAAGGTTACCCCCAAAGGTAGACCTGCAGATGTAAAACCTATAAAGAGCGGTATTGATGAACAGGAACAGAATGGTGTCACCGTTCCTAGCAGGGCAGCTGCCACATTCGCTCCGATACCATGAAAACGCCCTAATATCTTCTTACTACGTTCAGGTGGAAAATAACTCTGAATGTAGCTAATGAAATAAATTAGAAAGCATAACAACAGAGTAATCTTTATTACATCATAGACAAAAAATTGAATACTCCCTATCCAACGATTAGATGTATCTAGTCCTAAAGCTGTTAAACCACTACCAATTAAATCGTTAAGCCATTTCATACCCAGAATTTGCATTTGTATAAAATCCCATACACTTTTTATTACTTGCATTTGCCATACACCTCACTTTTATTTAAACATATCAATATTTTTCGATGTATTCTTGTCATAAAAAGCCATCTCCCTGATGGCTTTGATCTAACAACAGTCATTTGTTTCAGTAGTATCTTGGGTTGTTAATGTTTTAAGGAGTTCTAGTGCAGAATGACTCCCTTTTTCGCTAATCTTATAATGTGTCCATTTTCCATCCTGCCTGCTATCAACAACGCCCGATTCGCATAGTATCTTCATATGGTATGATAATGTGGACTGTGCCATATCTAACTGCTCTACCAAAATACATGCACATTTCTCACCGCTTCGAAGTAATTCAAGTATCCGTAAGCGTTTTTCATCACAGAAGGCTTTAAACACCTTTGCCTGTTCCTCATATGTAGCTTCCATTATTTTCACCTCACATCGAAAATACTTGATATGATTATTATATGCGTCATATCAAGTTTTGTCAATGTGTTTTTTAATATTTAAGATTTCGTAATATTTAAGACATCATATTGCTATTCATTACTGTAATAGCATCCCACAGGACCATAGTTGTCTAAAACAAAGAAAAACCGTCAACCAAGAGAGTTAATCTCCTAATTGACGGTCTACCTTTAAGTTATACTTCTACTTCAATTCCCGACTTAAACCTAACAACCACGTTGTTTTCAAATACGGTTACCTTCTCAACTAAGAGCCTTACCAACTCTTCATCATAATCAAGACTCTGATCTGCATGGTTTTCTATAAACTCCATCATCTCTGTAATTCGTTCTTTCTCACCTTGGCTTTCAGCCTCCGCCGTAAGGATGGCTTGCTTTCTTTCGCTAAGGTCCTGTATTTCATCAGCAAGTTTTTCATAGTCCTTGCCGGAATTAGCATAGCTGATGAGTTCCATCTGTTTCTCTTCCATTTGCTTGTCAATGTTGGCAATAGCCTGTTCATTGCTCTCGCAGACCACTGATTCTATATTCTCTCTCAAAACTGCAATCATCGATTCGCCACCGCCAAGAACTTGGTTAAATGCCTCTGCCACTGTGGCATGGAGGTCTTCCTCCGAAATTGTCCTTGATGTGCAACCTTTAGGTCCCTCTTCCAATCGTGTAACGCATCTCCACACAGTAGACTTCTTGCCACGATTGTTCCAATAAGTCCGCCTATAAATGTCTCCGCAATCACTACAAAAGGTGATGGAGGATAGTGCATACTTACTGCTATATATCCTCCTCCTTCCTTCTTTGCCTTTGAATAAAAGGCTCCTGCGTTTCATTTCTTCCTGTACTTGCAGATATAGCTCTCTTGGGATGATAGCCTCGTGATTATTCTC
>DHER01000135.1:0-1286 GCA_002399975.1 Firmicutes bacterium UBA4845
CGGTAGTGATAAGCATATTGCGCTTTTGCATGCGTACTATTTTAGGATCCCTGACAGGATTTTTTTCAGTTCCCGCCGGTACCCATTTTGCAATGCACAGCAAAGTAAATAGCAGGCTAAGTAAAAACAATATATAAAGCCAGTAGAGTTGAATGCCGTTCTCTGTAGCAAGATAAGCGGAACCCAGGATCAAGAAGGAACCGACAGCCATACACCTCGGAATCGTATTTAAGTGTACCCCGCCCCCAAATGACCTGAAAGGTATGAATACAGCTAAAAAGGCTAAAGTAGTGGGGATGATTTTTAACCAAAAAGCCGCCAGGAGAATCAGTATCAGATTAAGTACTGAAGTTAATACCAACTGAAGCGCATAAGCATACACCTCTATGGTTTCCTCTGAATCCAGAATATCGCCCAAGTTTTTAGCCATATTCAAGGCTATCGTTTTTATCATAACAATCACCTGCCCCCGGTATTCTGAGAATTATCGTGGTTTTAGGTTTATTGATAATCTCGATTTTACCCTGGTATTTATTCAGCAGTTTTTTCACGATATAGAGACCGTAGCCTCGGCCTTCCGAACCCTTGGTAGTATATCCCGCTTCAAAAATTCGGGATGATTCGCTTATGCGGCTGCCGTTATTAATGATGTAGATCGCATAAGAACCATTCTCATGCTTAAATTCAATACCTACCCGCGGTTCGGGATCCTTGGCTGCCGCTTCAAGGGCATTATCCAGCAGATTGCCCAGTATACTGCATAAATCCCAAACAGGTATAGCGACATTTGATAAATCGCATTTAACCGCCACGGCAAAATCAATATTATTAATCCGGGCAACACTGTTTTTACTGTTTAGCAGTGCTGAAATTGCCGGCTGGTCGGTATGAAAAAGTATGTTGTTGGACCAGTATTGGCTGGTAATTCCATTGATATTGATATATTTTTTGGCGGCTTCTATTTTGTTAAGCTCAATAAGCGCCTGTATGGTTTGCATGTGCCGGGCGTATTCGTGTCGCTGAATCTCAGTGCTTTTTAATATACTCTCCACCTGGTTGAGATGGTTCTTTAACAGAAGAGCCTTAGTCTGGTATTTAGCCTGGTTTTCAATGTTTTTAATAATAAACAAGGTAACGATGCACATAATAACCAGCCCTAAATTCAGATATGGTATAGCCTTTTTCAAGGCTGAGAACTCAACCCCGGCAATGACGCTGGTGTTTATTAACATCAGAAACAGGGTCTGAATAAGGATGGCGGCTACCGCTCCCAAGGTATTGTGTTT
>DHER01000135.1:1316-1588 GCA_002399975.1 Firmicutes bacterium UBA4845
TTCTTCCATAGAAACTTGCATGACTTTCATTATCAGCGGCAACAGCAGACTTTCCAGTACTCCGCAGATAATGACCCCTAAAGTCACCGAGATAAAGCAGTATTTAAACCTAATGCGGCATATGAGACACGATAATAAGCTGAGCAAAGCAATTAGCATAAGGGTGTTCAAGGCATAAGGAATAGCAAAAGGCCTTATCAGGTAACATAATCCGGCAATTATAAGGCCGAGTAAAAGAACATATTTGGTCTTGAGTTGGATGTTAAAGAGCC
>DHER01000135.1:1738-4815 GCA_002399975.1 Firmicutes bacterium UBA4845
ATGTAGTTTCTAGACCGGTTGATGTATCAAATGGAGAAATATGTAGATTTTGGATTTTAAAGGAGTTACTATTAATATATGCAATATATAATTACGGCCGTAATTGAATGGAGGTGGAATAACTAGATAGCAACTATTAAAAGTTACGTAATAATAAAGCAAGTTATATGAAACTCTAATTATCTATGATATTAAAAAAATATAGGCATATTATGGATCTCTGTTATCTAATGCTTAAAAAGCAAAATTCTTTTCAAAAGGAGAGGGGTATTATACTATGTATAGAAAAACTATTACCTTATGCTTTATATTGTTGTTTGTCCTACTAATTACAAGCGTTGCAGGTGCTAGTGATAGTATTGAAAAACCAAAGTCAGCAGAAGAAGTTCAGACTCTGCTTATAGCTGCTCAAAACGGAGATATTAACGCAGCCGAAAAGATACTTAGTCTTGATGCTTTTAATAAAGAAAAGGTAGATGAGGTTTTGAAAGGCGTTAAGGTTGACGGTAAGGAAGGTTCAAGGGAATTTAAATTCTCCGATGGTAGTAGTATTTGTATAACTGTAGGATCTCTGGGGACAAATCAATTAATGGAATCAAGTGAACCAGTCCAACCTGATACTGTGCATATAACGAATTATGGTTTACATCAATGGCGAGCCTTCGGTATTGAAATAGCAAGATATATCATCCGTTGCAAGTTTAGACCTGATCCCGGGTTAAACTATTGTACTCATGTTGACAATTGGGATGAAGCACAAGCTGCTCCCGGATATACCCCATGTGCAAATGGTACATATTTAGAAGGGCCTGAATTTGGTCATAATTTGTATATTAGAGGGTCTGGAGGCTTTTCTTCAATAGCTGGTTCCGGGGAAATATCGTCCGTCGGGAATATGTTTTTCCCTTTGGTTACCTTACGGAGTTGCCGGTGATAGCTCTCTATAGTGCCCCCAGCGAAGAATTGCGGATACTTTAAAAATATCCAGAAACACAATGGCAAAGGTATTTAAGGCATTGGAAGAACATCCGGTTTCTGAAGATTCCTTGAATATTTTAAACGATCAGGAGCTCCATCAGCAGCTGTTCCCAGAGGAATCTCAGGTACCAGTTCTTGTCACTCCTGATTACGATTATGTCCACAAGGAGCTTCTGAAAAGCGGTGTGACGTTAAAGCTTCTGTGGGAAGAATATGTGGATAGCTGTCGCCGTTCAGGCAAGCCGCCGTACATGTATTCCCAATTCTGCAAACTTTATCAGGACTATGTGAACCAGCACCGCCTTACAATGCATATCCGGCACAGGCCGGGAGATTATCTTCAAAATCAGATTATCTTCAATCCCGGCTGATTCGCAATATGCAAACAGGGAGTGCTTTAACCATGAAAGATGTAATGATATATAAAAATTATATTGGCTCAGTGCATTATAGCACAGAAGATGAAATATTCTTTGGTAAAATTGAAGGCATAAATGATTCCATCAGTTATGAAGGCAGCAGTGTTAGTGAATTAAAGGCAGCATTTTAGGAAGCAGTGGAAGATTATCTGGAATTATGTCATTTGAATGGCAAGGAACCGGAAAAAATGTATAAAGGGAGCTTCAATATAAGAATAAGGCCGGAGCTTCATAAGCAGGCCGCACAAATGGCTATGCTAGAAGGAAAGTCATTGAACCAATACATTGAAGACGCAATAGAACATTATTCCGTAAATAAAGCACGATAGGATAATCGTATATAATTAAGCCATAATCGCGGCTATCGGGTAAAGTCCCATTTAGATGAATAAACTTATCCTTCTCCTTAAGGGAGATTCCTGTTTCTTTCTTCTGCTTTTCCCCTTTGATACAAGAGAAGCGTTCGAGACTACTGATAAACTTAATATTTTGAATCCGAGGTTTCACAGGCGACAAAGGGCATTGACAGAAAAGCCGTAATAATGGAAATCGTCCACTAAGACAATTTTTGTTAATTCTCGAAAGTGTACGCTAAGGGTACTTTTTCAGCGGTTTCGAGCCGTCCCCCTCAATCGCCCTCCAGATGTTACATTTCAGGCAGCCTAATGAAACTATTCATTTCAAGTCCCAGATTTGTTAGTTGCTGAATATCGTAATCAGTTAAAATCATTAAAATGTCTGAGCCATAATCACCCGAATAGAATATAGTATCACCATCCGTATTTATTAATTCAACATGAAACCAAGGCGATACCAGATTGATTATATTTGTATTATTTTCTTGCAATAGTATTTGGATTGTTTCAGCAATAACAGGCACCGATATTTCTTCCATACAATGGTCAATTTCAGATACTTTGGTTATATATTGCAATAATGATTTTAAACCCAAAGTAGTCGATACGTAATCTGGGTTTTGAGATAGTTCGTAATCACCGGGCCAATATCTGAAATTCATTTGACAAGCCTTTCTGCAAAAATAATGTGACAATATTATCCAGGCTTTCTTTAAGCAGTTGTCTCTCTCCGAAGATTCATATATATTGCTAGTATCGTATCTATGTGTATATTTCAAAATAAAAATCCCCTTTATATTTTTGATACGTGAAGAAAACATAATAAGATGAATATGTTTCCTCCACGTATATAACTCTAAGCTAAAGCTAAAATGCAATAAGGAAAAGTTATCCATACTATAATTGCTACGGCAACAACGGCAGCAACTGTGGCATACATTTCATAGTTGGTTTTAGTATTTATATTATCTTTAAGCTTTTGTTGCATTTCATTTTGAGCAGCTTGTTTATCATAATTAGGTTTACAGTTTGTTGATGACCAATTACTTTTTTTCTCGTAAATATAATAACATATTATTCCTGATGCTGTATTTGTCTTAGCAGAAACATGATAGTTTGCTATTTCCCTCCAAGAAGAACCATTCTTTTTATAAACATGAATATTAGTATGGTCAATATTTTGTGTTTCAGGCCAAGGTCCAGCCCAGCCTGAGTGAATATTCAATATATCTACTCTATAGTTTCCGTTAGGACTATAAAACTGTCTGTAGATTCCTGCACTAGCTAAAGTTACATATGGCAACATTAATGTAAAAACTAGGAT
>DHER01000116.1 GCA_002399975.1 Firmicutes bacterium UBA4845
CCTTCATATACTTGCTTACGGTTTTTTCGGAGATAGTCTCTGTTGGCTGATTCCTAAGTTGCTGGCACAGCCAACCAGTCCAAGGTCTTTATGACCCTGATAGTACTGGACTGCATCCAGCTTGAATTGTTTGTCGTACTGTTTTGCCATAATGAGATCCTCCTTCATCTGGTACTCTTATTGTAACACGAATTATTTATTTAGGAATTTCTCATTTTGACTTGTACTATTTATATTCTAACACCAATATCAACTGAACAACCTTTTGTAAGCCAAACCCTTTTATTTTCTTTATCCATTCAATCATCCTTCAAACTGTAGTTTTCATTTTCTCCTTTGACCAACATCTTTTTATGCTTTTCATCATTATTTCAAGTGCTGCATCTTCATCTATCTCGCTCAGCAAACCCGCTGAAAATAAAACATAGTCTGTATCTAAATATGCCTCAACTTCTTCCGGCATCAAAACTTCCTTAGATTCATTTTTTTTCTCTGCTGATTTGAGGATTTTTAAAGGATTATTGTTATATACCAGTATTCCACCTGTTCCTATAATTTTAGAAATTTCAGTCAAATTTTTACCTAACTGAACATTCTTACATCTTTTATTAAATGTATTTATCATTTTTCCTGCATGACGCCTTACTGCAGTATGAGTCGCTAACTTTGCAATAGTATCGTCTATTCTTACTTCTATTTCACAATCCGGTAGATAATCTATATTCTCTACTCTATGATTAATAGAAGCCCTTAGCTGTTCTTCTGTTATTTCTAATTCCTCTGCTATTGAATTTAAATATTTTTCATTAATAACTTCGCCTGAACTTTCTCTCATTCCTAAGTCACCTTCTACGGTACGTTTTCCGTATGGCTCTTTCAGGCCTATTAACTTGGCACCTTCGCAGCATGTGTTTATACTGAAAGAATATACATCTGTCGTAGCGCCACCTATATCTACTATTAACAAGGGGCCAATACCCTTCTTTTTATCAGTACCCTTACTCAACAATTCACCTGCTGCTAACACTGCTGCCGGTGTTGGTACTAATTGATTATGAAAATATTCCTTTACAATATTTAATCCTTTCATGCATGTTATGCGCTCCAAGAAAAGATTTCTGATAATCTTTTGAGTTGGCTCCACATTTAATACATCTAGTTCAGGTATAATATTTTCTACAATAAAACATTCCTTTTGATGTGATATCAACAATAGCCGTATTTCTTTATCCAGGTCAGAATTACCGGCATATATAATTGGAACCTGAATATTTGAATGTGCCAGCATGTGTGCATTTTTATATACCATGGAGGAATTTCCATGCTCATAGCCACCGCACAAAAGAATAATTTCAGTTCTACTTTCTTCTAGCTCCCTAACCATTTCCGTCGTTAGCAAACCGCTATAATTTCCAATTATTTTGGCACCGGCTCCAAGAGCTGCTGATTTACCTGCAAGGGTGCTCAGTGAATCCGTTAAACCGATTACCGACATTCTCAACCCCCCTGCAGCACTTGATGAGGCTAATTTTGTTGCATTGTTAAGTTCATCCTCACTAATAACTGTCTTAGCTAACTCAAAGCATTTCTTTAGAGCAATAGAAGCATCTATAGAAACGCTAGAGGGAACTTTTTCACTCAACAAAACTTTTCTATTATCCATATTTATTACAACAATTTTAGTAAATGTACTTCCAAAATCCACTGTAATTACATGTTTCATAACATTTCTCCTTAACTACTATACAAACACTATAACTTTAATCACATATTGCTAGACTATTATAAGGCTATGTTTTACGCTTAGCACACCATTTCCTGCTCAGTATAGGTTATTGGTTATTTGTTTATCATTATACAAAATAAAATGCACGCTGTCAAACGGATTTTGTTGTTTGACAACGCCGAGGAGTAAACTTTTACTTTGTAAAAATTGTTTTATTATTCAAATATCTTTTTTTATACTTTATAGCACTATACTTGCTTATTTTATCAATTATACCCGGCTTTTTATTTAAAATCTTCTGTTCATTTTTTTTAAGTTTTTTTAAATGCTTTTTAATTATATTCATTAATTGCTGTCTTTTCTCTCCTTAAAATCTATTTTCATTATCATAATTAATTTTACATTATTAAGATTAATATTACATTATTAAGATTAATATTACATTATTAAGATTAATATTACATTAATATAAAATTATAATTTCTCCTAGTTTTAAAAATATTAATCAGCTTAATCTTTCATTTACCGACTTTCTCAGCAACTTATAAACGGTTGTAATTAATGGTACTCCAAATAATATACCTGTTATGCCCATTAATCCTTCTCCAACTGTAACTGCAGCAAAAACCCAGATTCCCGGCAGTCCTATGCTGTCTCCTACAACCTTTGGATAGATTAGGTTCCCCTCAATCTGCTGCAAAACTACTATAAAAACAAGAAACAAAATTGCTTGCAGCCAGTCCACAGTTATAATTAATAAAAAACCTAATGCAGCACCTAAATATGCACCTATCATGGGAATTAATGCAGTAATTCCAACTACAGGTCCCACTACTTGTGCATACGGAAACCTTAAAACAATCATACCAAGGGTACAAAGTCATAAATTGTACAATTTGAGGAATTATAATATTTAAGAAAAATATTATCACTAAGATAATAGTCAATATTGCAAATAAAATACAAACTCCTCTGCGAGATTTTATTATAAATTTACTTTTACTCCTTGGAAAATATATTTTCTCATAGGAAACCACTATAATATTCAATATGAATGCCATAATAGCTCCAAGTAGCAAGGGGGCTATTGCAGTATATTGTTTTTTTGAGTAAATTTGCAATATCTTTAAAATTTAACACTGCTAATAAAACTATTCCTATTTGTTCAAAGAATATTTAATATATTTTAAAATATAAAGGGGGCTTTGTACCATGATTGAGAACTTTACGGATATAGGAGTAAGAATTTCCGACCAAATGGATAAGCTAGATTTAAAACAAGTGGACATCTGTAGGATTACTGGAATTTCAAAGAACGCTATGAGTAACTATGTGAACGGAAACAGAGTACCTGATACAATGGCTATCTATAACTGTCCAAGGTATTGAAGGTTTCTATTGAATGGCTTTTGACAGGAGAGGAGACGACCTCATATAAGAACAGTCTCTTAGATGCAGAGCCAATTCGCATGACAGATGATGAAAGAAGCATGATTGCAAAATTCCGAGTTTTGGAGTATGAAGACCAACAGGACACATTGGATATAATAGACATGAAATATAATCGACATATTAAAAAAGAAATGTCATTGACCTCGAGCAATGGAGGAACAGGAGGAAAGGCAGGTCTGTAACGCTACCGTTAGCATGCTAAACCTCTTTTTATTTCAATTATCCGCATCAATGTTTTAAAAATATATCTTCTCAATATACTTGTCAACAGTTTCTCCCCTAATCCCACCTTATCCCCAGTAAAATCAGGGTTTCCCACTATATCCCGGGTATTCTTTTTATAACTCATGTTTTGTCACATATCTTGTTAATCAACACATAGTCTTCCTCCTTAACATATTGCTTCAGTATTGTAAAATTAAAAGCAACTAAAAAAGGTTCATTTATCTTTTTTAGTTGCCCCTATTATCTATTTACATACATCTTTGTATTCAGGGTGTGTTTTTAGCCAGCCGGCAGCATACGAGCATGTTACGACGGCTTTTTTGTTGCTTTTCTTCAGATCATCCATCACTTCTGACATCAGCTTGTCGGCAACTCCGCGTCCTCTAAGGGAATTATCCACATATGTACGGTTTATATTAACTTTATTTTCGGATACCTGAGGAAAAGTAACTTCTGCAATACATTCACCTTTTTCATTTTCTAAATATATTCTATTACTTTCATGTTTAAAATCCATAATACCTCCAATAATTATATTTCACGCCTGATTGCATAACAGCATATTTGAACGATACATTAATTATCATATTCTATAAACAAACCTTACATAATGTTAACAAATTCTATTTTATCTTTTCCTTGTCAATTGTCTTAATTAAAAAATCAAGAAATTCTTCACGCAAATCTTTTCTCCTAAGTGCATATTCAACGGTTGCCTCCAGGTATCCTTCTTTATCTCCGGCATCATATCTTCTTCCCTCAAACACATATGCATACATGGCTTCTCTTTGAACCAGTTCCTTCAATGCGTCGGTAAGCTGAATTTCTTCGCCCTTGCCGGGCTTCGTATGCTCTAATATTTCAAATATATCCGGATTAAGAATATATCTCCCCAATATTGCAATATTGGATGGAGAATCTGCAACAGCAGGCTTCTCAACTAAATCCTTTATTTTGTATATTCTATTTTCAATAGGCTTCCCATCTACTATGCCATACTTGTCTACATCATTACTATCAACTTCCTGAACGCCTAATATTGTTGTTTTATATTCATCATAAACTTCAATCATCTGCTTTAAACAGGGCTTTTTCGAATATACAATATCGTCGCCGAGAAGAACAGCAAAGGGTTCATTACCAATAAAACTTTTTGCGCAAAGGATAGCATGACCCAAACCTTTTGGTTCCTTTTGGCGGATATAGTAGATACTGACCATATCAGAAATCTTTCTTACTTTCTCCAATAGGTCAAGCTTTCCCTTTTTTTCCAATTCAAGCTCTAGTTCGATTGATTTGTCAAAGTGATCCTCGATGCTCTTTTTGTTTCTTCCTGTAATTATCAATATTTCTTCGATACCCGAACTAACAGCTTCTTCAATAATATACTGCAGTATTGGTTTATCCACTATAGGAAGCATCTCCTTTGGCTGAGCCTTTGTTGCAGGTAAAAATCTGGTTCCCAATCCTGCGGCAGGTATTATTGCTTTTCGTACTTTCATTACTTTCGCTCCTATCAATTTTCTGTATTTAATAGTATATAATCTTCTTTTTTGTAACATATGTAACACGTATGTATCATTGCTATTTTAAGTAAAGCCAATCCAAATTGTACAATTGTATAGCCCACAATTTTAAACTCAATAGCTTTATAATATCATAAATCAGCATATGTTGCAATAAAAAAGCCTGCCACCTCGCCGCGTATAAGGCTTATAAATCTTGTTACCTACTTATACCCATAAAAACAAGGCACAGCATTCCAGGTCCGGTATGAGACCCTATAATGGGACCTACATAGTTTACAACAACATCTTTAACATTCACTCTATTTAAGACTAAACTTCTTAGATTTTCTGCATCCTTAACACAGTCACCGTGGTTTATAAGTATCGTCTGGCATTCAGGATTTTCGATATTTTTCAGTTCTTCAAGCAACTCTCTTATAGCTTTTTTCCTTCCCCGAATTTTCCTAACAACTTCTAACTTTCCTTCATTATTAACATTAAGCATCGGCTTAACATCAAGTATAGTCCCCACTGCGGCACTTGCTGCCGAAATTCTTCCCCCTCTTTTTAAATGGTCCAGATTGTCTATTATAAACCAATGGTTTGACCTAAGCTTGTTGTTTTCTATCCATCCAACGATCTCTTCACTTGACCTGCCTTGTTTCAAAAGCTCATTTGCATAATACACTATTAAACCTTGTCCCACAGAAGCGCTTTTAGAATCAATAACGGTTATATTAGCATCAGGTAATTCCTCCAAAACATTTTTTTTTGCAATAATTGAATTGTTAAATGTCTGACTTAATGCAGAAGAAAATCCAATATATATAACTACATTCCCTTCTGCTGCATATTTTTTAAACACCTGCTGAAACATATAAACAGTAATTTGTGAAGTCGAAGGAATTGAGCCGTTTCTCAGTTTATCATAAAAATCTTTGTAGCTTAAGGATTTGCCAAAATCATCTATATAATCTTTCCCATCAATTGAATAAGGAAACGGTATCACTATCAAATTGTTCTTTTTTATATAGTCATAAGGTAAATCACAGCATGAATCAGTTATAATAATACTTTTCATATCTAACCTTGGCCCCCCTAATTTCATAAAAATATATAGTCAAATAAGTATACTTTATTCAAAAAAATATTGCAATATATAAAAATCTATGCTTACAATTTATAAAACACAATATACATATATCTTATCAAATAATTACGAAAATTTAAACATCAAATTAAAAGAGATTAAATTCCTGTTTTGTGATTTAATCTCTTTTAATTTTGTCTACTTCTATAAATTGTTTAATTTGCTTTAAAAAGCGGTAACTCACCTAAGAATATGATGTCGCTTCTTTTGGCAGCATCACCCTCGGCAAGTATTGCAGCTTTTGCAACAATGCTTCCTCCGGCATCTTTCACCAGTCTCTCAATAGCCGACAATGATTCTCCGGTACTTATGACATCGTCTATTATGGCAACCCGTTTACCCTTGATTTCCAAAGCATCCCGTTCATCAAGAACCAATATTTGTTTCTTTTGCGTAGTTATGGATACTACCTGGTCAACAATGGGAGAATCCATATATGGTTTAATGCTTTTGCGTGCAACAATGTACTTTTTCATTTTTAATAGCCTTGATATTTCAAAGGCCAGTGGAATGCCCTTTGCTTCGGCAGTCACTAAAAAATCCACTTCAGGCAACATTTTTGCAATCTCCCTGGCTGCAGCACAAACAATTTCCGTGTCACCTAAAATTACAAAACTTGCTATACTTAAGTCACTATTAATTTTAATAACCGGAAGCTTTCTTTTAACTCCGGCTACTTCAATATTATATGTTTTCATAAATCCAATAAATCCTCCTAAAAATCTACATTCCGGTTAGCATTGCAACAGCTCTGAATACAACTCCCGCAAGCATACCGTAAAAAGGGTTAGAAATTGCCGTAACAGTCATTGTAATTCCTCCTACCATTACGCCTCCGGGTATACCTTCAACACTTAAGGCAGTCATTGCGCTACTTGGTGCAGTTACAATACCTCCAAGCACAAATAGAAATCCGGCTATAGATTCGCTGGGTACATAATTCCCTATCTTAGGCAGTAAACCGGCAAACAATATAACCGCCATAATACTCATCATTAAAACTGCAGAACGTAAGGGATTAGGAGCACCTCCCGTCGCAGAAATTATTGACTCTACAGGCCCGCCTCCAAAGCTTGCGGAAGCAAGGTCGGCCAAACTGCTGACAATTGACAGATGATCTATATTAACCTCTGTGTTTGCAATTGATCCTGTAATTTCGCCAAATGCAATATTTGCCCCTATATTCAGGCAAATTAAAGCTAACGCTCCCTGTACAACACTTGCATTAATTATTGGTTTCTGAAATACCAGTTTCTCCCTTTCAGTAATTTTAATGTCTGTTTTTTGTTTCAATGCAAACGCAAGAAAACTAGAACCCACTACAGACAATGTAACAGTATAAACTAGGTCTTCAGAAATCATATATATTACGAAACTCAAAAATATTGAAAAAAATCCAACAGTTTTGTTCTTTTTAGCCATACCTAATGCCACGTTTGCAAGCATAATACCTACCCCTGCCATCATTCCATTTGTTATTGCAGGCCCTATAAATTCAACAATCCTTTCTAAAAGTCCGAACAGCCCTATCAACGTCATTCCCACAGCAGCAACAATAACCATTGATATTCTTTCTTTCATATTTTTTCCCATCGTACCGGCCAAGGTAATAGTTTCAGCCTGAAATGAAATAGGTGCAACAACACCAAGAGCCAAGCATCCTACGACTCCAACAATAAATGCAAAAGCTGTAGGCACAGATGCAAATCCGAACGACAGTGCCAACAACCCCTGAGGCAGTCCATTAAGAACAACACTTAATGCTGCAAGCAAGTCCTTTAGTAAATCCATTATTCCTCCTAAATATTGCCCTCTATATATGCTAAAAGCAGGCTGATCAAATTTCTAATTTTTCGCCGGCCGTCTATCCCGAACTATCATGAAAAATATAAAAAAATCTGAATTTCCCTATGAAAAGAACTCCAGACTCAACAAAAGTCGGTCCATAAGACCGCATTATCTGTCATTCAGCTCATAGCAGGATAATTTACGGCTATCCCGTAGAAACTTTCGAACCATATTATCGAAGATATATGAGGACGAACTAATTAATTTAAATATAACAAATTATTCGACATTTTACAACATATTTTATCTGGAAATAAAATACAAATCAAAATCAATAAAATCCTTGACAGAAATTAATTACATGGTCTACAATTAGCTTAATATCAGAAAGCGCAATATATTAAATACATTAAATATATAAACTAATACTATATTTTTATTTAAACTAATAAATATAATTTACTTGGAAAATGGAGGCTGTTTGGATGAATATCTTGATTACGGCAGGCGGAACATCAGAGCCAATAGACAGAGTAAGAAATATTACAAATATGTCTACCGGAACATTAGGAAACACAATTGCAGCACAGTTTGATAAGGTGCCGGAAGTAGAAAAAATATATTACATATGCGGGAACATTACAAAATTGCCACAATCGGATAAGACAGAAATCATACATATAAGCGACACTGTTTCTCTAAAAAAAGCCATTGAGTCAGTATTTGAAAAAGCTACTGTTGATATTATCGTACACAGCATGGCAGTCAGCGACTACCGGGTAAAACTTGTAACCTCATGTTCAAAGGTTGCCGATTCAATATATAAGTGCAAGCAGTATAACTCATTTGATTCGTTGAATGAAGAAAATGCCGAA
Source organism: Firmicutes bacterium UBA4845 (assembly GCA_002399975.1). Lineage (GTDB taxonomy): Bacteria > Bacillota > Clostridia > Tissierellales > Sedimentibacteraceae > Sedimentibacter. The sequence goes on from DHER01000116.1 coordinate 8,725, forward strand.
AGTTTTACATCGGATATTTTTGAAAATTCTAAAATAATGTTAAACAATCGTGGGAAAATAAGCTCAGACATAAATAACATGATCTTGGTAATGGAACGTACCCCAAAGATTATTTCACTTTTTCATGAATATTCCCCTAAATCCATTCTTGTAGGCTTTAAGCTGCTTGATAGTGTCAGCCGGGAAGCTCTGATTAATGCAGCTTTAAATGTAATGGAAAAAAACAAATGCAGCTTAGTACTGGCTAACGATTTGTCAAATATTGATGACAAACATCATACAGGATACCTTGTAACAAAAAGCGGTCATTACGAAATGTATAATACGAAGCTTGAAATAGCAAGTGCAATTGTAAAAGAAACAATCAAACTCAAAGGAAATAGAAAATGAAGGAAATTATATTAGGGGTTACCGGCAGCATTGCTGCATACAAAGCAGCAGACATTGCTAACCGGCTTAGCAAAAATAAAATAAACGTTAATACAATAATGACGGCTTCTGCCGAAAAATTTATTACTCCGTTAACCTTTCAGGTATTAACAAAAAAGAAAGTATATACGGATATGTTTGAAAAAGTATTCTATGAGGATGTAAGACATATTTCACTAGCTAAAAAAGCCGATTGCTGCCTGATTGCTCCTGCCACAGCAAATATCATCGGAAAACTTGCATCCGGAATAGCAGATGACATGCTCTCTACAGTAGTTATGGCAATTAAAAATAAACCCATAATCATATGCCCTGCCATGAATACAAACATGTATGAAAACCTAATAGTACAAGGGAATATACAAAAGCTTAAAAATCTCGGCTATGTATTTGTAGAACCGAAAGAATCCTTGTTAGCATGTGGCGATCTTGGGAAAGGAGCATTGGCAGATATAGAAACAATTCTAAAAACAGTAAAAAATGCACTTGCATAAAAACAAACGTATAAAATCAGAATTTAAAATTATTGTATTTTTCAATATATGAGTCAAAGAGGTGAATGATTTGATAAAATTTAGCAATACAATTGAAAGCAATATATTCATAGGTAATATACCTTCTATATTACTCACTCCAAAAGATGGGTCAAAACCATACCCTACAATATTTTTGTATCACGGATGGGGTTCAAATACTGAAAGACAAAGATTCAGAGGATTTATATTATGCAGCTTAGGTTATCAGGTTATAATACCATGCGCTGCTTATCATGGTACAAGGAACCCTGTAGACCATAACAATGTATACTATGCAGTAAATTATTTCTGGAGAGTTGTAATAAACAATATCGAAGAATCAGACGGATTGATACAAAAAGTCGTAATGAATTTTAACGCTGACCCAAATAGAATGGGGGTAATTGGAAATTCCATGGGTGGATTTACGTCAGCCGGAATATTTGCAAAGAACAAAAATATCAAAACAGCTGTCATATTTAACGGTTCCTGTGACTGGGAATGCTCCAACAAGATATTTATGAAACAATTAAAAAGTGGAAATACGGATATTGGAAAGTCCATAGAAGAAAAAATAAATAAATATGACCCTTCAAATAATCTAAAAGATATTATAAACAGACCTATGCTTCTATTACACGGTGATCATGACACTACGGTCTCTATAGAAGCACAAAGAGAATTTTATAAAAAAGCCTTACCTTTATATGAAGATAAAGATAAATTAAATTTTATCGAATATCCTAATCTGAACCATTTTGTAACAACGAACATGATGGAAGAAGCAGCAATCTGGTTTGACAAATATCTGTAACCAAACGAACCATTTAATTAGTTTTAAAATACAGGCGTAACCTCCGGTTAAATAAAACACAACCGTTTATTTAACCGGAAATATAAATTTCTGTCTTTAAATTAGTACTTATAATACTGCCAATAATATTAATGTCTTCTATTACCCTATATAATAATACATCATTATATAATGGCAAAGAGAACCTGCCAGGACAAATATGTGAAACAACTCATGAAATCCAAAATAAGTATTATTTATATTTGGCTTTTTAATCGCATAGATGACTCCGCCGATTGTATAAAATATTCCCCCGGCAAACAACCATAATATTCCATCTAACGGCATACTACTTACAAGAGGAGACAAAACAAATACGGCCAACCACCCCATCAATATATATAGCAGTGAACTAACCCAACTTGGAGCTGTGATCCAAAAAAGTTTAATAAATACACCTATAATTGTAATTGACCAGACCACCGTCAGCAGTCTATGTCCTATGGTATTATTAAGAACAAGCAAGCAAATAGGCGTGTATGTTCCTGCTACAAAAACGAATATCATAATATGGTCAAGTTTCCTCATTATCAATTTAATTTTATGCTTCGATTTATCAATAAAATGATAAATTGTACTAGTGGAATACAATAATATCATACTGATTCCAAATACTAAGAAAGCTGCACCTGTTGCGGTGTTTCCAGAATTCTTTGAATTGTTTAAAAGCAATACAGTCCCGATTATTCCAAATATGACGCCTACTAAGTGTGTGAACGCACTTGTCTTTTCTTTTTTATCAGTAGTCGTAATAACACCTCCATGTAGTTTTGATAACTATATTATGTAGTTATAATATTCCTATTATAAATAAATGTCAATACCATATTGAAAAATAATTTTTAATACCATATAATATTTACATATTAAGGTAACATAGGAGAACAACATGAAATTAGAAGAATTATTAAGCTTTTTAAATAGCACCGAATTTTTAAAACAAATTGAAAGTTCGAAAATCCCCAATATTAATTTATATATGGATCAAGTTCTTTCTTTTATAAACGAAAACTTAAAAGACTACAAACAAAACCCAAAAGATAAAATATTGACAAAATCAATGATAAATAATTATGTTAAAAACGAGCTTATTCCCAAGCCGGAAAATAAAAAATATAATCCTGAACATATTATATCACTGATTTACATTTTTTATTTAAAGCAAATATTATCCCTTGAAGATGTTAAAACTATACTAAGAAAATATGAAAAAAATCACTTTAACAGTAACGATATTAATAACCTGTATAAGACGTTTTTGCTGTGGGAACAGAAGGAAACAGGAAAATTAGAAAAAGAGCTTGAAACTTTAGCCAAAAATATCTATGAGGACTGCAGCAAAAACTTTGATGATGATGAAATTATATTTCTATTTATTATGCTGCTTTCATCTCAGGCAAATACTTATAAAATTATTATTGAAAAGCTTGCGGAACTCTTTCAGACATTAGGTGAGTAATGAAAAGAAAAGAAATTTACCAAAAAATTTTAATTATCATTTCAATTATTTTAATATTGATTATAGTAATTGGAATTTTTAAAAGATCAGCTCCTCTTTCATTAGAGACGATTACAAATATCTTAAGTTATACAAAGGAATCATCTGCCCAGACAATTCTTGTAATCTTGACTATATATACAATAAAGCCAATTGTAATGATTATTCCGTTGGTCGCCATATATATTGCAACTGGAATGATATTTCCGACTTTCTATGCCATAATGATATCATATGTTGGTCTTACCATTGAAATGACGTTAGGCTTTTTTATTGGCAGAAAAATAAGTAAAAGCAAAGTATTTGAAACCTTATCCGAAAACAAATATGCCAGCAAGATAATACAGTTTGGAAACAAAAACAGCATTTTAAGCAGCTTTATGGTAAGAGTCGTAAAAGGTCCTCCAGCCGATCTTACAAGCATGTTTATGGGTTCCACAGGAATGAGCTACATTCAATACATATTGGGAACACTGCTGGGTGTTACACCGGGAATGATACCGGTCATTTTTATGGGGAGTGCTGTTTATAACCCTCTATCTGCGAAATTTATAACACCACTTTTGATTTATATTATTTTTATGATAATAACATTTGTATTATTCAGGCGAAGACAATAAAAGCGCAGTGAAAAGCCCATAAATCCAATATAATCAATTATTTTTTTGCCTTCAAATATCGGCGTTGTAGAAATTATCATATAGTCCTCCTCAACTTAATATCATTATAATCGAAATTATAAATCACTTAACATTAAATAAAAAATAGCAGGAAAAAACTGAAAGTTAAACGGCTAAAAAGCAATAAACATACTAATATCAGTAATTCTTAAAAATCACCCTTTATAAATCACTTTAAATAAGATATAATAAATACTTATATGAAGCAAAGACTAATGTCTTTGTATTAACATATTTATTGTATAGGAGTGAAGCAATTAATTTATATTGGTGGAAACATGGGAAAAATAAATTTTAATACAAATGATATAAAGAGTTATGCAGAAAATTCAATTACCTACAATAGAGGTGCAAAATATTACAACGAAAATATGGTTGTAGAATTAAGCAGGCAAAAAATTCAAAATAAACCAGAAGACGGATACACAACAAGATATTCCGCTTTAGTTAAAGGAAAAAGCTATTCATCCTATAACACAACGGTTATTTTAAACGATAATGGCGATATAACCGACTTTGACTGCGATTGCCCGACATTTTCGGAAAACATGGGAAGTTGTAAACATATAGTTGCCGTTATGCTGAAAATATATTACAACAGCCACCCCAAAATAATTTCTTATGGAGATATTGTTTTTAAAAAAAATATCAATCAGCCAAAAAAACACAATTTTCCTCTTGAAGATTTAATAAATGTATTTGAAAACAAAATAAAAGAAAAAGTAGAATCGGATCAAAAGAAAGGTTATGTGTCACTGAAGCCCATTCTTGTTTTGTCAGGCAAAGAAGACATAGGAATTGAATTTAAAATTGGAAGTAAAAGGCATTATGTTGTTAAAGATGCATATGAATTAGCCTACAATATCCAAAACAAAGTTAATGTTGTCTACGGTAAAAGCTTGGAATTTGACCATGATTTGAGCGGCTTTGAAACATTCTCAAAACCATTGGCCGTATTTTTAAGGGATGAAGCCGAAACATACATGCAGATTGTTAAAAAAACTTCCGGATTATTCAGCGCCGGCAGCATAACCGGACGTACTTTTAAAATATTTCCTTTTTCCTTTGACAGTTTTTTTAATTTGTTTAAAGACCAGACAATTGAATGCCGCGGATATAAATATGCTTTTAACACCCTTATGTTTTTAGAAGAAGACCCGGAAACTGAATTTTATATTAATGAAGAAGCCAGCGGTAAGTATAGTTTTTCAACAAACTTGTATATTTGCTTCGAGACAAGTTCAAAAAATCATACTTATATTATTGCTGAAAACAAACTTTATAAATGTTCAAAGGAATTTACAGATACAATCCTGCCTGCAGTTAATAAAATTATGATACAGCCTGCTAAGGAAATTACACTTACAGAAGAATATATGGGAAAATTTTGTTCTGCAGTTCTGCCTCAAATATCAAAATACGCCTTAGTTAAAACTGATCCGAAGATATCAGGCAATTTAAATACGGCTCCTTTATCACCAAGCATTTACCTTGACTGCAACAATCGAGGCCATATTTACGCTTCAGTTATTTTTAACTACGGAGATATTTTAATTAACCCGTTTAGAAAATCTCCCAAGGACAACTGCGTTATAAGGAACTTACTTGATGAAACAAAAATACTTGTAGCACTAGAAAATGCAGGTTTTAAAAAAAACACCGTCAAATATGCACTAACAGATGAAAATAAAATTTACGAATTTTTAACTTCCGGCATAAGCCGGCTTACTTCCCTTTGTGAAATTAACATAAGTGATGATTTCAGAAAAATAAATATTAAATATCCAAAGGCTATGTCCATGGGCATTAAGCTCAATGGAAATCTAATTGAAATAGACATGAGTAAGCCTGAATTTGACCTTTCAGAGCTAAAAGACATATTGTTGTCATATAAAATAAAAAAGAAATACTACAGGCTGAAAGACGGCTCCTTATTAAATCTTGACAATGAATATTTCAACACCCTTAAAAAACTGGTAGAAGATTTTGATGTAACAGAAAATGAGCTTGAAAGCTTTCACATTGAAACACCTAAGTACCGTTCCCTATATTTGGATAGCCTTGTAAAAAACAATGAATGGATACACGTTAATAAATCTCATGATTTTAAGAAAATGATCAGAGGAATTAATGAATCCTCCGAATCAGATTTTGAACCTCCGGTAAAACTGAAAACTATATTGAGGAACTACCAAGTTACAGGATTTAGGTGGCTTAAATCGTTGTCTGAATATTCACTGGGAGGAATATTAGCCGATGACATGGGGCTTGGAAAAACTCTTCAGATTATAAGTCTGCTGTTGTCTGACAACAGTGGCAAACCATCTATTGTTGTATGCCCTACTTCCCTGATTTATAACTGGAAAAATGAAATAGAAAAATTTTCTCCCAACATCAGCACCTTAATAATATCAGGACCATCTTCAGAAAGATGCAGTTTAATCAAATCCGCCAACAGCTATAATCTGGTGCTGACATCATATGACTTGATAAAACGGGACATAGGATACTATGAACCTTTTGAATTTAAATATTGCATATTGGACGAAGCCCAGTATATCAAAAATCCGTCAACACAAAATGCAAGAACCGTTAAGATGATAAACAGTGAAGTCCGTTTTGCTCTTACAGGCACTCCCATTGAAAATTCACTGGCTGATTTATGGTCAATTTTTGATTTTATTATGCCGGGATACCTGCTCAGCTATAAAAAATTCAAAGACAAATATGAAATTCCTATTGTGAAAGACAATAACGATGACATGCTGCAAAGGCTCAATAATCAAGTACGTCCATTTATTTTAAGAAGACTGAAAAAAGACGTATTGAAAGAACTGCCGGATAAAATTGAAACTGTTACATATGCTCAAATGGAAAAAATTCAAAAAAAATTGTATACTGCAGAACTTATGAAGCTAAATAAAGAATTCCGGGAAGAAATCAGCGAAAGAGGTTATAAAAAAAGCCAAATAAAAATTCTTTCCATGCTTACAAGATTAAGACAAATATGCTGTGATCCTTCACTCTGCTATGACAATTATAACGGAGGAAGCGCCAAGCTTGAACTATGCATGGAAATAATCAAAAACAGCATTGATAACAATCATAAAATTTTGATATTTTCTCAATTTACTTCCATGCTGCGAATTATAGAAAAAGAGTTAAAGAAAAATGATATAGGTTATTTTATTCTTACCGGAGCTACTAAAAGCATAGAAAGAATACAACTGACCAAAAAATTTAATTCTGACAAAACACCTGTATTTCTTATTTCATTAAAAGCAGGTGGAACAGGACTTAATCTGACAGGTGCCGACGTTGTTATTCACTATGACCCATGGTGGAACATCAGCGCTCAAAACCAAGCGACCGACAGAACACACCGAATAGGTCAAAACAATAAAGTCCAGGTTTTTAAACTTATTGCCAAAAATACAATTGAAGAAAAAATTGAAAAGCTGCAGCAAAATAAAAAGGATTTGGCAGATTCAGTAATAAAAAAAGGAGAAATTTTAATTAATTCTCTCACTAATGATGAAATAGATAATTTATTTAAGATATAAGCTGATTAAATATAAAAAATTTTTTTAATTTGTTTTTAAAATATGGAAATTACTAATAAGTATATTAAAAAAAATTTTGCAGAAAATATTTATGAGGTGATTAAATAAAATGAAAGCACCTAAAAAATTAATGCTTGGCATTGGTCTTACTGCAGCTACAGCAGTAGCAATGACGCCGGTTGTCAAAAACATGATGGAAAAAAGATCAAATACCCAAATGTCTTCCGGCAGCAACACAAATAAATCATTTAAATGATTTAAGAAAGCAGAACCGGTTTTTGATTTGGTACTGCTCATTAATCCCGAACAAATTAAGGGAAAAAATAAAACCCGCAAGAACGGGTTTTATTTTTTTAAATTAGTTCTTGACATTTTTAAACATTGAATGTATTATTATATTATAATAGTTACAACTTAGTAATTGCTTTTGTAAAAAGGAGTGGGGTATGGAAGTTAAACTTGAAGATTTGCTAAAAAAATTAAAAAGTAAGAATATTCGTCTATCCCATCAAAGGCTGAAAGTTTTAGAATATCTTACACAAAACTGTATTCATCCTACAGCGGATCAGATATACAACGGGATTCACGATGATGTTCCTACATTATCAAGAACAACTGTATACAATACTTTAAATTCATTGGTCAAAGCAGGCTTGGTAGAAGTTATAAATATAGAAGGAAATGAACTCCGCTATGACATTAACACAACAAGCCATGGACATTTCAAATGCGGAATTTGCAAAAAAATTTACGATTTTGAGATTGATATTAATTCTGTTGAAACTCATGGATTGAACGGTTTTGACATACATGACAGAAATGTATATTTTAAAGGCATATGCCCCAACTGCCGTGCAAATATAAAGAAATAAAGAAATGAAGGAACAGCAAGATTTTACAAACATATTTTAAAATATATTATGGAGGATTTAAAATGGAAGAAAAAACATTAAAAAATTTAATGGATGGTTTTGCAGGAGAATCACAGGCAAATAGGAAATACCTTGCCTATGCAAAGAAGGCGGAAAAAGAGGGAAAAACTAATGCAGCAAAACTTTTCAGAGCTGCATCCGACGCAGAAGCATTGCATGCACAAAAACATTTTGAAGTTGCAGGCAAAATAAAGTCTACTAAAGAAAACCTAGAAGATGCCGTTGCAGGTGAAACTTATGAATACGAAAGTATGTATCCGGAATTTATAAAAGCTGCCGAAGCAGAAGGAAACAAGGCTGCAGTTAATACCTTTACCTTAGCTATGAAGGCAGAAGAAGTCCACGCTAAATTATATAAAGAAGCATTGAAAAATGTTGATGAAACAAAAGAAGTAACTTACTATTTATGTCCTGTATGTGGAAATATCGAAACATCTCGCCCTGACAAATGCAGTATTTGCGGTGTACCAGGTTCCAAATTTATTAAATATTAATCTTCATTCAGGCTGCTTTAAAAAACAGATACCGTATTAGCTGAATAATGCGGCATCTGTTTCTATGCTTCCTTATGGTACATAATGGCCTGAAATCAGCAATAAATTACCATCCGGGTCTAAAATAAAATCATAATAGAAGTTCTTATAATATGATGCTTTACTTTCATCGCCATAGTCCTTAAAAAAATCTTCATCCAGCAAATACCGGTCGTACACTCCAAATGTAGTGTAATTCGGCGGAACTAATGGAATAACGTCCGGGCTGTAGCGGCCGTATCCGCTTTCAAAACTCTTTGTTTCATTTAAGTCCACTATTTTATATCCGTCGGGCTGGCTTTCGTCAGTCACAAATTCCATGAGCGCAACCGTTGTTACTGCACCCTTTAAAGGGTCTTCGTCGTTCTCATCATGCGAAACCGGTGAAATATCAGTGATCTTGCCGAAAAGCCTGCTTCCCCCAAGCTCAAGATACTGCTCTGCCGTATTTATATAATCAAAAACTGTTACGGGAATGTCGACTGTCTTGTAACTGAATGTATTTTTCATCACCTCAAAGGCAGCCTCTCCGACGCTGTCCTCATTTACGGAAATACATGTATATATGGTTGAATCCGGTCTTATAATATACGCCGTATCAGCACCACCGTTCTTATCTTCATCATCCAACTGTCCCTGAGACATAATCAGGCTGCCCACAGCATTGCCTTCCTCAGTCAGATTCCAAAACAATCCATCACCTGCTTCCATTTCTAAATTTTCCGGAACTTCAAGAGCAAAAAAACTGTTCCCCACAACCTTGTACCCTTCATTTGATACAGCCGGTCTTTCATCTCCATAAGGTTTTATTGACTCTAAGACCCCTTCAACTTTGCTGTTCATTGAATTATAATTTTCCGTTTCATCCTTTTCTTGCGGATCAAACTGCACATCAGAAGGAAAAGTTGCATAATAAGTATATCCATTTGCATGCATTAACAGCTTACTTGGTATGGGAGATTGTTTTACATCCTCTTCTGTAATTAGTTCTCCCGTTTCCCTGTTAATGCTGAACAGGTGACCTCCCTGACTTCCGTCAATCTTTATAACAAAGAATAACACTGAATCATCATAATCGCCGTCGCTGATTAGCACCTTATCCTTCCATTCAATTGGAAGTTCCAATTTAAAACCATATTTACCATTCTCATATGTATACGTATCATCTTTATTTTTTCCATTTACAGACAGAACAGCTACAATTATCACCACAAGAACAACTAATATTATTATCAACCATGTTTTTCCATTTTTATAATTCATTATTCACTCCTCCTTAAACATCAACTTCGCCAAAAACATCAATAGGACAATTAATATTAACCTTTTCTTTATAGATATATTCAAATTATCCTTCAAATTCGTCGTGATAATTATTTTGCGAATCATTATAATATTTATTTAATTTCTTTAAATTAGTTATCCATAAATATATTACAAATGGTATAAATAAAATCATCAGCAATTCAATTCCAGACATAAGAATAAAATCAAAAGTACCATGCAGTATAGCCGGAACTGTCAAAGATTTCCTAAAAAAGAACTGACTCTGTTCAGAATCAGCTGAAAATTTCGCTAATGACAAGTAATACCCCATGGTTATGGCAAAAAGCATATGAGCCGGAACAGATAAAAAGGCCCTGTACAATCCCACTGATTCAATATCTGAAAATCTGAAAACAACATACATTACGTTTTCAATAGTTGCAAAACCCAATGCTGATATTACACAATATACTATGCCGTCAAGCTTTTCATTAAAAACAGGGTTAAAATAAACATTTTTTATAACAACTTCCCTTTTAATAAATTCTTCCGTAACTCCTGCAACGATAAACGCCGTATAAGCTATACCGAAAATTCCGGCAAATACATCGAAGTATGACAGTATGTTTTCAATAATTATTGCCGGTACTACAGAGATAATACCCATTATAAACACTTTGAGCAAAATCCTTATAGGTTCTCTATCATGTCTGTCAAATAAATATATCATTAATGCCAATGCAATACCCGGAGTTATTGCCGTCATAAACAAATTTAATTTCATTTTTAATCCTTTCTGTATGACTGCAACTGCAGGACAAAGTAATTAATCAGATTTCAATAAACTTTCTGGAGAAACATAATATTTACTATATCGCCTCCCAAATTTATCAATGTAGCTTCCATGCAAATCAGGGCACATAACAGTTGCACGTTTGTTTATTCTCTGAATAAATCCGGAAATGCACTTTCCTTTATAATTAAATTTAACTCTATCACCTTGCTTTATGCCATATTCAAAAACATTAGCTTCATAGCTGCTAACCAATTTATGTGTTGATTCCGTTTGTCCAAACAAATTATATATCAAATCCTTAAAAGGTTTTTTACTGCAACTTGATTTATTATATAAAATGAATTCAATTACATGGCACATTTCATGCTCAAATACCAGCATCAAGCTATCTGTAATACTGTGGGCTTCAATTCCGCCCACATATTTTGTTCTGTTTATTTTATTGAAATTAATTAAGTGGTTTAAAGAAATTTTAACTTCAAATTCAATGTTTTCCGATTCAATTTCAGCTATATTTTTCCTGGTCCTTGTATTTCCTGCCGCTCTTGTCAATTGTCTCGATAGTATAAATTTAATATTACCCTTAAAATTTTGTTTAAACCAATTTTGCAAAAAAATTTCATCATAAAGCTCGTATAATATATATAAATCCTTTTCGGATATCCTATCAAAGTTCTCTGACTTAATATTTGATGATCTTTCAAACAACTTATTCTTTATTAATGCCCTTTTTTCATCAATTGTTTTTAAATCATATTTTATGTAAATCATTATTCCTCCGGTCACTGATCCTAAACATCTGACGCTTTTATTTCAGCACACCGATGATTTAAGAATGACTCAAACCACCGGTGCATTTTTATTTTAATGAATATTTTTATCGTTCAGCGCTCTGAATGAATTCAATATCGCTATTATTGCAACACCTACATCTGCAAATACCGCAGCCCACATAGTTGCAAGTCCCATTGCGCTTAAAACAAGTATAATTATTTTTACACCTATGGCAAACACTATATTTTCATATGCTATCTTTAATGTTTTCCTCGATATTTTTATTGCTGTCGATATTTTTGACGGTTCATCCGTCATAATTATTATGTCAGCTGCTTCAATTGCAGCATCTGATCCTAATCCTCCCATAGCAATCCCTATGTCAGCTCTTGCCAAAACAGGTGCATCGTTTATACCATCCCCTACGAAAACCAATTTACCCTTTGATGATTTGCTTTTAATCAGCTCTTCTAATTTTTCCACCTTGTCAACCGGCAAAAGTTCTGCATATACCTTATCCATTCCAAGTTCTTTGGCAACTTTCTCACCAACTGCTTTATCATCACCTGTAAGCATTATCATTTGCATGATATTTGATTGTTTCAACATTCTGATTGCATCAGCCGCATCCTCTTTGATTTCATCTGAAATTAATATATATCCGGCATATTTGTCATCAATTGCCACATGTACAACAGTTCCCACAAGTTCGCCTTCATAGTAAGAAATATTATTTTGTTTCATTAATTTATTATTACCTGCAAGTACCCTTTTTCCGTCCATTGTTGCAGAAACACCATGTCCCGGAATTTCCTGAACATCTGAAATTTTATCATTATCAATATCTTTGCCATAAGCATTCTTCAATGATATGGAAATCGGATGATTAGAGTAACTTTCAGTATATGCAGCTAGCTTTATCAGCTCATCTTCAGATATACCCTCACCATGAACTTCCTGGACTTTGAATATACCCTTCGTCAGTGTTCCTGTTTTGTCGAACACTACAATTTCAGTTTGCGCCAATGCTTCCAAATAATTGCTTCCTTTAATCAAAATCCCTTTCTTAGACGCACAGCCTATACCTCCGAAGAAACTCAGCGGCACAGATATTACCAATGCACAGGGGCATGACACAACAAGAAACGCCAGTGCTCTGTATACCCAATCACCAAATTTTGCCCCTTCTATAACCAGAGGAGGTACAATTGCAAGTATTGCAGCTACTATAACCACCAACGGTGTGTAGTATCTTGCAAATTTAGTAATAAACTGCTCTGAATGAGACTTCCTGCTGCTGGCACTTTCAACTAAATCAAGTATTTTGCTCACTGTTGATTCTTCATATTCTTTTGTAATCTCTGCCGTTAATACACCGTTTATATTGATACACCCACTTAAAAGATCACTGCCTACCGTTACTTCTCTTGGAACTGATTCTCCCGTAAGAGCAGAAGTATCAACCATGGATATTCCTTCAACAACCTTACCGTCAAGAGGAACTTTTTCCCCTGCCTTGACAACTATTGTGTCGCCTATTTTTACGTCATCAGGGTCTGTTTTAACCAGCTCATCCCCTACTTTTACATTTGCATAATCAGGTCGGATATCCATTAAGCTTACAATAGAATTTCTTGACTGTCCCACAGCATAACTTTGGAACATTTCGCCTACCTGGTAAAAAAGCATTACAGCAACACCTTCAGGTGCCTCATTAATAAGGAATGCACCTATTGAAGCAATAGTCATTAAAAAATTTTCATCGAAAACATTCCCTCTTAAGATATTTTTTAACGCCCGTTTAACAACATCAGCTCCAATTATAATATAGTTCACAATAAATAAAGCCAGCTTCACCTGTTCATTACCAATTATTAATGCAGAAACAAACAACACAGCACTTATTGTCAGCCGCCAAATCATTTTTTTCATATTATGACTCCT
>DHER01000113.1 GCA_002399975.1 Firmicutes bacterium UBA4845
TATTTTTTATTTTCAATTATTAAAAATTGCAACATTAAATGTCCGCTATTTTAAATAAATTGTTATAGTATAATTATTTTACATATTACTGTGTTAATATCAGGTTTTTTAACTATCCTTATGTTACATAATATACTTCTGATGCTGTTTTATAACCCAATATCCTACGAGGATAGTTATTAATCCACTCCTCTATACGTTTAATCTCCTTGTGAGTATATTTACTAATATTTGCTCCCTTGGGGATAAAACGCCTAATAATCTTATTAGTATTTTCATTGCTACCTCTTTCCCAAGAGCTATATGGGTGAGCATAGTATGCTGTGGTTCTTTTCTTTTTTGTAATAACAGATTGTTCTATTATATTTTGATTTACAAACTCACAACCATTATCCATAGTGATACTCTTAAACATCTTCTTAAAAGAATTCCTATATCTTCGCTCTAATTTATCTAAAGTTTTACCCACTTCCTCCTGGGTTTTTGCAGCCATCTTAAATATTAATGCATGTCGCGAACAACGCTCTGTTAATACTAACAGTACGCTTTTTGAGCCACGTCCACTAATCACACAATCCATCTCCCAATGACCTACTGTTTCCCTTAAACTCACATCCTCAGGCCTTTCTTCTATACTGCGACCTTTCACATTGTTTAGAGCTACTTTATGTACTTTCTGGTATCTTCTTTTGATTCCATTCTTTTTAACTAATAAATTTTTATTAGTTAATTTAAGAAATATGCCTTTATCAATATAATTATATAACGTTTTTGTGCATATACTGGTTTTAAACTTCATTCTTTCTTGTTTTATTCTTCCTACTAACAGCATCTGGTGAATACTTTTCATTTATAATTTTATCTTCAATATACTTAGCTAACTCATGATCATTTGCAATTTTAAGGCCTGGTCCCTTATTTGAGCAATTCTCTACATACTTTCTTTGTGCCACATCAGCACAATATCTTTGTTCTTCTGTCCAGTCACTGTTTCTAAAAGTTACAGTTCCTCGTTTTATTTCGCGACGAATAGTACGCTCAGATTTACCTATTTGCTTGGCAATATCCGCATTTGATAATCCTGCTTTTTTTAGTGCTTCAATTTTATATCTTTCTTTTTCAGTTAGGTATTTATTTTTTCTTGAATTTAGTGTATTATTTACTTTAGAATGATTCATTATAATTTTCCTTTGCTATAGAGTTTTGTCGTGATTACACTATAACAAATAAATTCATATGAATCATTCTTTTTTATTTAATTCGGTCATTTCATTATACAACTTTGCTTATTTTCAATTATTAATTTTATAAATTTATAAGTGTAAATATTTGAAATTTTACACAGAAGCAACAGGATAAGTGAAAAGAGCACCTTTATAATAATTACTTGTGTTGACTAATGTTTCTATCTGCTTGATTATAATTTAATAATCACCACAAGGTCAGATTATACATTAAGTACATCTACATTATAAAGCATCGTTTCATAAATTGCCCTTGCATTAGTACCATGCTATGGTTTATACTAATGTTATAGCAATATAATTGAAAGGAGGCATATTATGGCAGAGATAAAAAATAAATTCCATAATTTTATAAAGGAAAAGATAAAATTCCCTGCCTTCAAAAAAATAGTAACCATTTTGATTGGTACTGCCATACTGTCATTTGGATTGCATAATATCCATCAGCAAACAAACATTACCGAGGGTGGTGTGTTGGGTATGATTTTACTTCTTAACTACTGGTTTGAAATAACACCTGCTCTAATATCTCCCGTTCTGGATATAATTTGCTATATCTTTGCATTTAAAGCTTTAGGAAAAGAATTCATCAAAACATCAGCTATCTCAACACTTAGCCTTGCAGGATTCTTTCTTCTCTGGGAACAGTTCCCTCCGATACTACCCAATCTTTCCAATCATCCGTTAATTGCAGCTGTCGCAGGAGGCATGTTCGTAGGTGTAGGCGTCGGTTTAGTTGTACGACAGGGAGGCTCCACCGGAGGAGATGATGCATTAGCACTGGCTATATCAAAAATAACCGGATGTAATATTTCCATAGCATACCTTGCTACAGATATTAGTGTATTGCTGCTATCGCTCACCTATATACCTTTTAAGCATATTATTTTTTCAATAATTACAGTGTCGATCTCATCTTTAGTAATTGGATTTATAAAAGATTTCCCCATCAGTGAAATAGAACATACGAAAAATGAAAAAAATAATCCAACAAAAGAAAATAAAATTTCAAAAGAAGCTTAAATTAACCGGAAACTTATTTCAATTGAAAAAAATCAGTTTTTTATTTGAAACTGATTCCTTCTGATTCCTTACATTTAATCCTACTAATAAATTTATAAAGAAGTTTTTTTATCGAATATTTCCTTTTTTAATTTTTTCGCTGTAGGGGTTATTGCAATTCCTCCCTGTGCTGTTTCTCTCAGCTCAGGCGCCATTTGTTTTCCTACCTTATTCATTGCCCATATAACTTCATCAAACGGTATTTTACTTTTAACTCCAGCCATAACAACATCTGCTGTGGTAAGAGCACTTACCGTACCTGCTATATTTCGCTTTGCACATGGTACCTCGACTAAGCCTGCAACAGGATCACAAACTAATCCAAGAATGTTTTTAATGACTATGGCTGCAGCATCCAATGCCTGTTCAGGAGTTCCACCCATCATTTCAACAACTGCAGCAGATCCCATTGCCGCAGCAGAGCCGCATTCAGCCTGGCATCCTCCTTCTGCTCCCGCCATTGTAGCATGCTTTGCGATAATTATTCCCACACCGGAAGCTGTAAACAAACAGTTAACCATGTCCTCTTCAGTTTTATTGAGCTTTTCAGCAGCAGAAATTATAACTGCCGGTAAAATACCACATGAACCTGCTGTTGGGCATGCAACAATTTTTCCCATAGCAGCATTTACTTCAGAAGAAGACATAGCTCTTGCCATAGCTTTTACCATAAAGTCACCGGTTAATGTATTGCCCCTATCTGCATATTTTCTTAGCATGCAGGCATCTCCTCCGATAAGCCCGCTTACGGATTTTACTTCTTTATCCTGTGCATAAGAAGAAGAATTTAACATTGTGTTCAGATTTTTTTTCATTCTTACCAGAATATCTTCTCTGCTTAGCTCCGACTTTTCCATTTCTTTTCTTATTGAATATTCCCAGATAGGAATACTCTCTTTGCTGCAAATATCTATTAATTCACTTCCGCTTGAAACAAACATTATTGAATTCCTTCCTTAATTGGATTAATAATCTTTACGCTTTCAATTTCTTTTATTTTTTTTATTTTGTTCAT
Organism: Firmicutes bacterium UBA4845; assembly: GCA_002399975.1. GTDB lineage: Bacteria > Bacillota > Clostridia > Tissierellales > Sedimentibacteraceae > Sedimentibacter. The sequence continues at coordinate 3,322 of DHER01000113.1, forward strand.
TATATTTTCAGAAATTAAATTATCAGTTTCTAATGCCATAGTTGCCATCTTTCCCCTCTCATTTCTATAAACCCTCATATTTGCAATATTTATATTTTCTTCAAACAATATGGAGGATATTTTTGATACAACTCCTGGCAAATCTTTATGCCTTGTTAAAATCGTAGGATATTCACCGGTAAATTCCACGTTTTGTCCATCTATGTTAAAAATAAGAATATTTCCTCCGCCTATTGATGATCCTGTAACCTCAGTAATATTTCCATCTTCTTTTGTAATGATAAATTTAACCGTATTAGGGTGAACATTCCCTAAATCTGTTTCGGTAAATTTAAATTTAAGTCCCTCTTTTACCGCAATATTGAATGATTTTTTTAAATTTTCATCCCACGGATCCATATTGAGTATACCTGCAACTAATGCCTTGTCTGTACCGTGACCCTTGTAGGTCCGTGCAAATGAACCATGAAGCAAAAATTCCACTTTTTTAATTTTACCACCTGCCACAATTCCTGCGACCTTTGCCAGCCTTGCAGCACCAGCTGTGTGAGAACTCGATGGCCCGATCATTATTGGACCTATAATATCAAAAGTACCGTAATCCCTCATTTTTCATCCTTCTACCTTTATTGCATCATGCAATACAAATTTTTTCTTAGACTCTTATTTAGCCATTACAATTATATAATAGCCAAAACACAGCGTCAACATACTAATTTTAAAAATTAGAAAATAAATAAACATCCCGCAACTAAAAATTGCGGGATGTTTATATGATTTGGAAGAAGATAAAAAAAGTATTATCTGATATTAATTATCTGCAAATATTTTGTTTTTATTCAAAAAGTTTAAAAATTTTTTAAAATTATTTTTATATAAACAAAAATAAATTTAATTCTTAAAAATGTTTCTCAAAAAATGAAATTAACAGTGAAAAATAAAAAGTATGCACAACTGTGGATAAATCTGTTGACAACTGCCTAAAAAAGCATAAAATTTGTGTATATCTGGTTTATTTTTGTTTAAAGTTATGTTTATAACTCTTAGAAATAAGATAAAATATGAATTATTAAATGTTTATATGTTAAATACCTATATGAAATAAAGATTATATATTTAACTAATATTTATTTTTTATATCAGCGTTAAACTAACCAATAAGCAGCTTTCGCTTATATTATAACATGCATACACTAATGTGCCAAATCCAATTATAATTTATCCACAGATTTACCAACAACAAAAAAATTAACTCGTACATATAAACTATTAATAAACTAAAAGTAATTTTAAGCTGATAAATCGTTGAAATTCAGGGAAAGATCAAGTGCAAATTTCTTCATTGTAATGCTAATGTAATACTGTATAAAGAGAATTATTATATAATTATAAATGTGGTATTTTATCTATACTGTACCATATTTCACTTAAAATCAGGGTGTGTAAAATGAAAAAAAAATTACTGACAAGTATTGTCATAATGATATTACTTGTTTCGTTTACCAATGTGAATGCACAAGATTATCCCGATATTAACAGGGATCCATACTTAAAGGATGCAGCCGGATTATTGTCAAATTACGACATTGTACAGGGTTATCCTGATGGCACCTTTAAACCTGAAAAAGCTGTAACCCGTGCCGAAATGGCCAAAATAGCTACAGTTTCCGCAGGATGGCCGGAATATAAAAAAAATACAATCTGTACTTATGAGGATATTGAAGGACATTGGGCAGAAAATTATATCGAACTTGCTGATGCTCTTAACATTGTAAAGGGAATCTCACCTATAATATACGATCCTGACAGTTTAATCAGTTATAATGAGGCATACACAATGATATTAAGGCTTCTTGGATACAACGATGAATCTTTGGAAGGAATATGGCCTCATAATTACTATGCAAAGGCAAAAGAACTTAATTTGTTAAAAAATGTTGAAACGAAAAGCGAATTCGCATCAAGAAGAGATATTTCCATAATGCTATACAATGCATTAAACTGCAATCTGGTAAAAGTAAAAAGTGATAATACAATTTATGATACAGGTAAAACATTGTTGTCATTAATAGGAAAAAAAGCAACAAAAGAACTTACTTTACGTGACCTAAAAACTGAAAACTTTGATTTTACTGATTATTTATTCAATAAATGGGATGTATATTATGACAATGACGAGAAAATAGTATATTTAACAAATCCCAGATATAAAGAATTTACAGGGTTAGTTACAAGTCTTATGGCAAACAACCTTATATTCGCAACTGATGATTACGGCAATGTAAGATCCTTTCAGATTCCTGATGTACCAATTATAATAAATGGAGAAAAAAATGACTACAACAATTTAAAAGACAGCAGAATAAGAATAGTATATAAGGACGACTCTTCAAAAGATGCTGTTCTAGGAGTAACTGCCTACAAAGAAACAGATGCTATTATTGTTGAAAGGAAAAATTTATACAAACAAGGAAGTGAAGTTTTTGCAGGAAAAAAGTTACCGACCGAAAACAACGGTGAAGTTAATTACAACAAACTCCATATATCGGGAGATGCAAAATCTTTGGAAGATATTAAAGAAGACGATGTAGTATATTTCTATGAAACCAAGTATTCATCAAAAGCTGATGTGCTTACATTAAAGGTCTTGAGAAAACAGGCTAATGGTATAATAACAGATATACAGTCAGATAGCGACAATACGTCTTACACCATAAACGGCATAAGCTACAAAACAGGAGACCAGTTCGTTCCTACAGAAGATCCTTCTATCAATGACAATGTAAAACTAATACTTGACAAAAATAACGAGATAGTAAAAATTAATATTACCAGTTATGGGAAAGAACCTTCCACATTTGGCATAGTTTTAAGTTCGGAAAATAGTAAAAACGGCAATGCTTCCGTTCGAATACTTGATGAAAAGGGTGCTCTGGGAACTTATTCTCTTGCTGATAATTCAAGCGTTGTTACTGTAGTTGAAAGCGGCATTGATTTAATTAAAAATACGAATTTAAAAAAGAATGATATTGTAAAGTTTGCCCCCGTGGACAGTGGAAATTTAAAAATAATCAATTATATTCCGTCCCCAACATACATTGCAAACAGCTATAATGCCAAAACATCGACTTTATCAAACGGATACCGGATTTCATCGGAAACGTTTATAGTCTATGAATCAAAAGGCAAATACCAACTGCTAAAGCCGGAACAATTAGGAACAAATTTAGAAGGGAAAGCGGCTATAGGCTATAATTCACATATTGATGCACTATATTTAAGCAAGGGAATAAAAACTGAAATCCCGGCAGAGACCCCGAAAGTATACAATGGAACAATCTATGGCATAATAAAAGATGTTATAAGAATTGACAATGATACAAGTCATGTTCAATTTTTTAACAATAACAATGTATTTTCTGTTTCTAACGATTCCATGGCAGGGAAAAAAATTTCATCCGTTCTTAATTCATATGTAAAAGCAGAAATAAATAACGGAAATATTAAAGATATTAATAAGGTAATACCAGAAACCGACAAGGTTAAAATAACACAAGTTTATTCAAACCAACTACAAATTGATAACATAACTTACATGGAATATTCACCGGATTTAAAGGTATATGTATGCACCACAGACAGATCCGGAAATATTACCGGCTTTAATACAGGAAGCAAGTATAATATAAAACCAGGCACAACGGCTCAACTATATGATTTGTATGGAGGATTCGACGGAATAATAGATTTGATACTGATGTACAATTAAAAACCTAAATCGATTAGTTAAATAATGGAATGGCATTACTTTAAATTCTTTTTGCCATTTCATTGATTTTTTAAATTATACAAGTAATGTTTAGGAGGGTTTAAGTAAATGAGAGAAAAGATTCGTCCGGCATGGGTTGAAGTAAACATGGAAAAAGCAGTTCATAACTTTTCGGAAGTACGAAGAGCTATAGGTCCAAACGTAAAAATTTGTGCTGTCGTAAAGGCCGACAGCTATGGTATGGGAGCCTCTGAGCTTTCAAAAATGTATATAAAAAATGATGTCTACATGTTTGCTGTAGCAGTCATCTCTGAAGCTTTGGATTTAAGAAAAGAAATAAGAGACAAAGATATTTTAATTTTAGGTTATACTCCTGAGGAATTTTTCGATGACGCAATAAATAATAACATAACCCTTTCGATTTATAACTATAATTCAGCTGAAAAATTAAATACCGCTGCAAAAAAAATTAATAAAAAAGCAAAAATACATATAATGGTTGAAACAGGCATGAACAGGCTTGGTTTCTCTCCTACAGAGGAAAATGCGGATAAAGTTGCCGCAATAGCAAAAATGGAAAACATCAACATAGAAGGTTCCTTCTCACATTTGGCAAAAGCCGATGAAAAAGATAAAACATCAGCGCATAAACAGGCAGAAAAATTTATAAGTTTTATGAATATGCTTGAAAAACGCAACGTAAAAATCCCCATAAAGCATATAGCAAACAGCGCTACAATAATAGACATGCCGAAATATTATTTTGATATGGTAAGGCCCGGCATAATATTATCAGGCTTTTATCCTTCCGACAAAGTTAACAAGCAAACATATAAATTTGAAATATGCGTAACATTAAAAGCCAGAGTTGCCAACGTAAAAACAATACAACCTGGAGAGGGCGTAAGCTATGGTCATTTATTCAAGGCGACAAAACCCACGGTCGTTGGAACTATTCCATTAGGTTATGCGGACGGATATTCAAGACTTTTATCAAACAAGGGATATATAATTGTAAAGGGAGTAAAATGCCCAATATTAGGGAAAATATGCATGGATCAATTTATGGCAGACTTATCACAGGTTGATAATCCTCAAATAGGAGATGAAGCAATCATATACGGCGACGGCACTGACGGTGCCATGACTGCAGAAGATGTAGCAAATATGCGAAACACTATATCCTATGAAGTTTTAACAAACTTAAGCAAAAGGCTTCCAAGAAAATATTTATAGTTAAAGATACTAAGTTGTAAAGTTCAAATTACTTAGAGGTTTAGATAAAATTAGACAAAATAAACATTAACAAGGACAGGTTTTTAATATAATTTATTAAAGACCTGTTTTTTGCTATGAACGGTAAAAAATTCAGCATAATCCTTATTTTCATAAAAATACAATGATAATATAAAAAAATAAAAGTATATAATATGAAAACAGATTTTATATATTGTATGCAATATGAATAACAATGTTTTTACATGGCGGAAAATTTTCTTGCAAAAACATTTTCAAAGTGCTATATTAGAGTCATATAAATTAAGTTAATAAGTGAGGGAAAGGTGAATGAAAAGGAAAATATCTTTATTTTTATGCTTTATGATGGTCTTTACAATGTTTACAGCCTGTAGCAACGAACAGGGTACAAGCACCTCCGAAGCAGGATCAGACGAGGATGTAATAAAAATAGGTGTATTTGAACCTCTAACAGGTGAAAACGGCGGAGGAGGCTTGCAGGAGCTTGATGGAATTGAATATGCCAACAAAATGTACCCTGAAGTATTAGGAAAGAAAATACAACTTGTAGTAGTTGACAACAAAAGTGATAAGGGAGAAGGAACCACATCCGTTTCAAGACTTATAGAAAAAGACAAAGTTGCAGCAATAATAGGTTCATACGGTTCCGGTGTATCAATTGCAGCCGGCGATATAATAAAGAATGCAAAAATACCTGCAATGGGCGCTTCCTGTACCAACCCTATGGTTACCCAGGGCAACGAATATTACTTCCGCGCATGCTTTATTGATCCGTTTCAGGGTAAGGTTATGGCAAATTATGCTTTAGAAAAAGGCGCAAAAACGGCTGCTGTAATAATGCAGAACGGCGACGATTACTCCATAGGTCTTGGCAACTTTTTTATTAAATCATTTAAAGAATTAACCGGAGACGAAAACAGCATAATTGATGTTTCAGAATTCCAGGTAAATGATACAGACTTTAACTCCATACTTACAAATATTAAAGCTAAGAATCCTGACGTTATATTTGCACCAAGCTCTTTAACAACAGCTCCTCTGATTATAAGCCAGGCAAGAGATCTGGGAATCAAAAGTCTTATTATGGGCGGAGATACCTGGGAAAACCCTTCTGTTATAGATGTGGCAGGCTCGGATGCTGAAGGAATTTTTATTTCCACATTCTTTGACGAAAGTAACCCTGCAACAGAAGAAGCAAGATCCTTTATTGAAGGCTACAGGGAAGAATTAGGAGGCAAGGAACCTAATATACCTGCTGTTGCCGCATTAGGATATGATGCATACTTGTTGATAAGGGATGCTATTGAGCGAGCAGGCTCAACAAACGGAGATGCTATTAAAGATGCATTAAATTCCACAAAAGACTTTGAGGGTGTTACAGGTATTATCAACTTCACCGAAGAGGGAGATGCTGATAAAAATATTGCGGTTATCAAAACAGTTGAAAATGGAAAGTTCAAATATATTGATACAGTTGAAATAAAATAAAATGAAATAGACGTAGTAAAGAAAATGTATTACAGTATAAGGCGAACTTATCGTTCGCCTTTTGCAGTTATAGAGTAATCAATCAACCATTAATTATTTATTAATTGGAGGAATAAATATGACTTTTGAAATTTTCCTGCAGCAGCTTGCCAATGGTATATCTGTAGGAAGCCTTTATGCCTTAATAGCCATAGGCTATACAATGGTTTACGGCATCTTAAGGCTTATTAACTTTGCACATGGAGATATATTCATGATGGCGGCATATTTTATGATTTTTAGTATGGTAAACTTCAGTCTGCCATGGTATGTGTCCACAGTGATTGTAATTGCTGCAACAATACTGCTGGGAGTAGTTATAGAAAAGGTAGCATACAAGCCTCTCAGGGATGCTTCCCGTATGTCAATAATGATATCTGCAATCGGCGTGTCATTTCTTCTGCAAAATTTAGCCACATACTTGTTCACTGGAGTACCGAAAGGCTTCCCAGATATACCTTTCCTTACCAAAGCAATAAGTTTTGGAAATGTATCTTTATCGATGGTAACTGTGGTAACTCCTATAATTACTATTATATTGCTGTTTGTTGTACTATTCATAACAAATAAAACGAAAATAGGAATGGCAATGAGAGCAGTGTCAAAGGACTTTGAAACAGCCAAACTTATGGGAATTAATATAAACAATGTAATTTCTTCAACTTTTGTAATAGGCTCCGGCTTGGCTGCTATAGGTGCAATATTGTGGGGATCAAAGTATGCTGCTGTAATGCCTGTTATGGGTGTAATGCCCGGCTTAAAGTGTTTTATTGCAGCTGTCTTAGGAGGCATAGGTAATACAACAGGCGCCGTTATCGGAGGTTTTATACTTGGAATGGCGGAAATTATGCTGGTTTCTTTTATACCGCCCTTAACAGGCTACAGAGATGCTATCGCATTTGTTATTTTAATAATAGTATTGCTTATTAAACCTACAGGACTCCTTGGAGAGAAGGTGACGGATAAAGTATGATAACAAATAAAAAAAATACATTGTTTAGAAAATTAAACATACTGACGGTGATTATAGCAATAATTTTACTATACCTTATAGACAGCGATATTGTAGGAAACCAATATATAAAACGTATTTTAAACCTTTGCGCTATTTATACCATAGTAAGTGTATCGATGAATCTCGTAAACGGATTTACAGGCCTATTTTCTCTGGGGCAGGCTGGATTCATGGCAATAGGCGCATATACGGTCGCCATATTCACTGTACCTGTGGAACTGCGTGAGTCAATATTTTATGTTGTGCCTCAAAATCCGGTATTATCGCAAATACAGATACCATTTTTCCCGGCGTTGTTAATAGGAGGCCTTTTAGCTGCTCTTGTAGCAATTTTAATTGGCATGCCTGTTCTTAGGTTAAAAAGCGATTATCTTGCCATTGCCACATTAGGGTTTTCGGAAATAATAAGAATTATATTTACCAACATAAAGACTATAACTAACGGGGCATTGGGAATAAACCGCATTCCGGCCATACCTTCACTCGAACTTGACAATTTCAATATAAGCTTTGGTCCTATGTGGTCGATATTCGGAATAGCAGCACTATCTGTACTCTTAATCAGTCTTCTTGTTAATTCAAGCTATGGACGAGCATTTAAAGCAATAAGAGAAGACGACATAGCTGCGCAAGCAATGGGTATTAGTCCTTTCAAACATAAAGTAATGTCCTTTGCCATAGGAGCGTTTTTTGCCGGTATAGGCGGTGGATTACTGGCTTCCTTGCTTGGAACTGTTGATCCTAAACAATTCTACTTTACAATGACATACAATTTCCTGTTAATTATTGTGTTAGGAGGCATGGGGAGTATTTCCGGAACTGTAATAGCATCTTTTATTGTTACCGCCGGACTTGAACTACTGAGATTTTTTGATGAACCTCTAACATTATTTGGAGTTAACATACCAATATTCAGAGCCGGACTCAGAATGGTTATTTACTCAATTTTATTAATGGTATTAGTTTTATTCTTTAGAAACGGCCTCTTAGGGCAAAAAGAACTGTCATGGAACGCAATTATCGGATGGTTTAAAAATAAAATGCCTTCACACAAAAAAAGTGAAGGAGGTGCTTTATAATGGGAATATTAAAATTAAGTGGTATAACAATGAAATTCGGCGGTGTTGTAGCTGTAAATAATCTTAATATAGATGTTGAAAAAGGAAACATAGAAGCATTAATAGGTCCCAACGGTGCCGGCAAAACAACTGCTTTCAACACTATAACAGGAGTTTATACTCCAACCGAAGGCAGCGTATATTTTAATGATGAAGAAATAACCGGAATTGCACCTGACAAAATAACAAAAAAGGGTATTGCAAGAACATTTCAAAACATAAGGCTATTTAAAAACCTATCTGTACTTGACAATATTTTAATTGCCAATCATCTTCATATTAAAAGCAATTTTTTATCAAGTACTCTAAGAATGCCATGGTCAAGGGCAGAAGAAAAATATATGAAGAAAAAATCCGAAATGCTGTTAGAAAAACTTGGGCTCTTAAGCATAAATAATGAAAAGGCTCATTCTCTGCCATACGGTGAACAAAGAAAATTGGAAATAGCAAGAGCTCTTGCCACTGATGCAAAACTCCTCTTATTAGATGAGCCTGCAGCCGGCATGAATCCAAATGAAACTGAAAAACTTGCTGAATTTATCCGTACAATAAGAGATGAATTTAACCTTACCATATTAATGATAGAGCACCATATGGACTTGGTAATGGAAATATCGGAAAAAATATATGTCTTGGATTTCGGGCATTTAATAGCCGAGGGTACTGCAGAACAGGTTAAAAACGACCCTAAAGTTATTGAAGCGTACTTGGGGGTAGAAGAAGATGCTTAAAATAAAAAACCTTTACGTAAATTATGGAGGAATTTCGGCGGTAAAAGGAATCGGCTTAGATATACCGGAAAAGTCCATTGTAACACTTATAGGAGCCAATGGAGCCGGCAAAAGCACCATTCTTCGTACAATTGCAGGGCTGGTAAAATCAGGCAAGGGAGAAATTGAATTCCTTGGTGAAAATATTATCGGAATGGATACAATTGATATTGTCAAAAAAGGAATAACTCTTGTCCCTGAAGGTCGTAGGGTATTCAGCAATCTATCAGTGTTGGAAAATTTAAAAATCGGTGCATATCTGCAAAAGAAAGGAATTGAAGAAAACATTAAGAAAGTGTTTGATTTGTTCCCCATATTAAAAGAACGTTCATGGCAGATGGCAGGAACTCTTTCAGGCGGCGAACAACAAATGCTGGCAGTAGGAAGAGCATTGATGGCAAAACCAAAACTCATTATGATGGATGAACCATCCTTGGGACTTGCGCCGCTTGTTGTCAATGGCATATTCGATATCATAAAACAAATTAACAAAGAAGGTACGACAATACTTTTAATTGAACAAAATGCAAACAAAGCATTGAAGATTGCAGATATGGGATATGTGCTTGAAACAGGCAATATAACGATGAAAGGCAAAGGGACAGAGCTCCTCCAAAACGAAAAAGTCAAAGAAGCATACCTTGGAACTTCAAAAAAAGCAGAGGCATAAACCTCTGTTGAAAAAAAGAGACCAAATGGTCTGTAACTGAATTTTTTCATACATTTCATTGTGTATAGTGAAGCCTTAGTATTACATGGTTTACTGAATAATGTACTTTTTATAAAATCATACATTATACATAAAACATACAAAATATTATCTATATAATAATGTACGTTTTATAATCTTTTAATCTTTTTAGCGGGGGTGTGGGGGCAGCCAGCCCCCACATATTCTTTCGATCATACTTATACTATAATAAATACATATGATAATCAATAATATTTAATTTGTATTTGTATATATAACACAAATACAATACAAAACTAACAATGTTATGGATTGTCAACTGGATTGTCAACAGTAAACTAAA
>DHER01000029.1:0-1586 GCA_002399975.1 Firmicutes bacterium UBA4845
GCGGATGATTATGTTATCAAACCGTTTAACCCTTTGGAATTAACTGCAAGGGTAAAATCCCAACTACGAAGGTATACAAAATTTAATCCCAATTCCCATGATGAAAACAAAGATAAGGAAATCATTCTGGCACATCTGACGATCAATAAAGAGAATCATAAGGTTGCGGCATATGGGAGAGAGGTTAAGCTTACCCCGATTGAATTTGATATTCTATATCTGCTGTCAAGTAATGTTGGAAGAGTATTTTCCACCGATGAGATATTCGAGCGGGTATGGAATGAAAAGATGTATGAAGCGAATAATACGGTAATGGTACATATTCGAAGGATCCGGGAAAAAATCGAGATGGATTCCCGAAAATCGCAGATCATTAAAACGGTGTGGGGAGTAGGATATAAAATTGAGCAATAATATATTTAAGAGTTTTCGATTTGAAATTGTCTTATACAGTTTACTTAGTCTCCTATATACACTGCTGTCCATCGGTATCCTTCATGTCGGCATCTTTATTATCGTTTTCCGGGAGGAAAGAAGATCCCTGTCGGAAGCTTCAACCGTCTTAATCGCCATTTTTACCATTTCCTTGGGGGTAGTTCTGTTCATTACCTATTTCCTGCTTCTTACAAGAAAATTTATAACCTACATAAAAATGATAGCGGAAGGGATCAGCCAGATCTCACAGGGAAACCTGAATAACCGCATAAAGATAACGAACGAGGATGAATTTGCATTCATTGCGGACAAACTAAATGAGATGGCAGACAATATCAAGGATATTATGGAAAATGAGCGCCGAAGCGAATATGCCAAAAATGAGTTAATCACCAGCGTCGCTCACGACCTTCGGACCCCGCTGACCTCGATTATCGGGTATCTTGATCTGGTATCCTCCCGGGAACTTTCCGTGGAAATGAAGAAAAAATACATAGAAATTGCATATAATAAATCGCTGCGTCTGGAGAATTTGATCGAAGATTTATTTACTTATACAAAATTCAATTTTGGAGAGGTCAAGGCTTCCTTTACCGAGGTGGATATGGTTAAATTGATTAACCAGCTTCTGGATGAATTTTATCCAAGCTTTGAAGAATACCAGCTGGAATATTCCTTTACAAGAAACCAATCGTCGGCAGTAATTAAAGCCGATGGAGAATTGTTAGCAAGAGCATTTGCCAATTTATTCAGCAATGCCATTAAGTATGGCAAGTCTGGCGGGAATATTCTGATTGACCTAAACCGGATGCCGGAACGGGTAATCATAGCGATTACAAACTTTGGAGAGCCCATACCGAAGGCGGATCTAGAGAAGATATTTCAGCGTTTTTATCGGGTAGAAACCTCGAGGTCCAGCGAAACCGGAGGAAGCGGACTGGGTCTTGCAATTGCCCATAGTATTATCGAAATGCATGGCGGTACCATTCAGGCAACAAGTGATACGAATGGTACGAAATTTATCGTTACCTTAGAAAATGAACCTATAAGAGAGCAGGATACAAAAACAGATCCTCTCATAAATGCAAATTGAGCCATCGGTAATCTCATGAACAGGCTGATACATTCCGGTTGTATCAGAACCTGCAAGG
>DHER01000029.1:1644-3307 GCA_002399975.1 Firmicutes bacterium UBA4845
TTTTACAATGTTTCAGCATAATTCAGTAAATTCTTTGAGATCCTTATCTTTTGAAAAGCCGAAGCGTAGGCGATCTCATCCATTCCCTCAATATAATTCTGTAGAAATTCTTTTTTTAACCCCTTATTCTTCAGCAGCAGGGTTGCCTTATTATAGGCTATCGCGGCTTCAATCTCCGATGAATACCGTCCGATCAGATGGCTGCCGTTAATATGTACCTTCGCTGTAAACTCCGGTTTACCGTTCCGGTATTCTTTGGTTACCCCATAATAGCGATTAATAATCTGGATATTATCATAGGTAAAATCAGTAGGATCACCATTGGCAAAGCAATAATCACGGCCGGGTACCGCGTAGCTTTTGATTCCATAGCGGGAGAGAATATTGACCTGCATGCCATATTCGGTAACAAACAGATGACCGCCCCGTTTCAGAATCTTATGTCTGGAATAGTAGAACAAATCGTCAGCGGCAAACTTCAGGATGGTATCCGGGTCAATATAGTAAAGAAAATACTGCTTTTTAAGGTAAATCGGGGTTTTAAAATAGATGCCATTATCCCGGAAGTTAATTAGGACAACCCATTTATGAAAATTCAAAATGCAGGCAGAGGGATACCCGTCTATATTCCATGTGCCGGGGCCGGCAAGCACCCTTCCGGCGAGAAGATACGCCTGATGGGCATCCTCCTCCGTCCCGAAACTGCCTAAGCTGATGTGCTTTCCCCTATAGGTAATCGATGCTCTGTAATATGCTTTCCCATTTTTCTTAACGGTCAGATAAGTACCCGGTAACATAAAAATCACCCCGTGATTCAATATAGCAAAGAGCCTGTAAAAATGCAACGAAGGATTGTATTAGGAGGATAACAGATATTGTAATCTAATGTCAATAAAAAGAAAAATATTAATAAAATATTAAATCATATTCATGTAGAATAAACAAAATACACATAAAGAAGTATACTAAAGCAGTAGAATATGTATAAATGGTATAAAAAATGCACAAAATAGTTAACAAGTTGTTAAATAAGTATTAAGAAAGTGTTGTGCAACATTGACACAGAAGGCGGTAATTTTCCTGAAAAACCTTGTTATAAATTACCACACTAGTAAAGAATAGTAAAAACAGCATCCGTGTAAACAACGAAAATGAGCCTTTGTCCTTGACACATAAAAAGCGGATGTCTATAATTCTCATAGCGTTACCAGTAATTCCAGTAATTGGGAACTATTAATTTTTAAGATTTTTTTAATTTCGAAGAAAAGAGGAAAGCATTATGTCTAAAATAAATACGTTTCTTCAAAAGAGGAAAATGCATGAGAGCCGCTATGGTATTATCATGGTGATCATTGCATATGTTTTATCCATTTTTATGCTGTTCCTTGGATCCGATGTATTTTACAACATCAAATCCACAGCAGCAGGGATAAAGAATGAAACTGATGAAGCAACGCAGGAAACATTGGAGGAAGGAGAGCTGGATCGTGAGATGGCAGATCTTCGGGCGCAGAAGCTTCAGGCAAAATATATGAATGCAAAAAGCCTGTATGCAGATGGCGGTTTCAGTGCTTCCATATTAAGTTCGAATAAGGAGCAGCCGGATAGGGACTCCCTTGGGGATACCAAAGAAACAAAGAAGCAGAATTCAAACGATAATACT
>DHER01000029.1:3391-4151 GCA_002399975.1 Firmicutes bacterium UBA4845
GTCTACGATGCTACGGATAAAGAAGTCGAAATGCTGGAACGAATTGTTCAGGCAGAGGCAGGCAGCGAGGATATGAAAGGGCGAATTTTGGTTGCGAATGTGGTATTAAACCGGGTGTCCAATAAAAACTTCCCGGATACCGTTAAACAGGTCATATTTCAAAACTCAGACGGAGAATATCAATTCTCCCCGGTTGCTGATAAACGTTACTGGTCCGTTAAGGTGTCAAAGAAAACAAAAGAAGCCGTGCAAAGAGCCTTGCAGGGGGAAGATTATTCCGATGGCGCTCTCTACTTTATGGCAAGAAAGAGGGCAAAAGCAAGCAACGCCAAATGGTTTGATGATAATCTGAAATGGCTGTTTAAGCATGGCGGTCACGAATTTTATAGATAATGAATACCTCATATTGAGTCCGAAGAATAAGCATGTTATAATACATGAAACTTGCAACTCTTCTTTCGTGTTTCGTTTGCGCATTGTAACATGGTAACGTTAAATTGCGGGATTTCAGTGGTTGATTGCAAGTAAAAATAGAAAAGAGGGTTGATCTGTAATGGACCTATTGTATAAGAGTACTCGTAACTCGGATAACAAGGTTACCGCCTCCCAAGCTATTTTACAAGGCTTATCTTCGGACGGAGGTTTATTTGTACCGGAAAGAATACCGGCATTAACAAAAACAATGGATGAGCTGTCCCAAATGGACTACAGGGAACTGGCTTATGAAGTAATGAAACTCTATTTTACCGATTATACGGAG
>DHER01000029.1:4328-4747 GCA_002399975.1 Firmicutes bacterium UBA4845
CCGAAGGACGGCGTAAGCCGGGTGCAAAAGAAGCAGATGGTTACACAGAAGGGGAAAAATACAGCGGTAATCGGTATCCATGGTAATTTTGATGATGCCCAAAGCGGTGTCAAAGCAATCTTTAACAATAAAGAACTGGCAGAACGTATGAAAAATGCCGGTTATCGTTTCTCTTCTGCAAATTCTATTAACATAGGCAGATTAATTCCGCAGATTGTCTACTATGTCTATTCCTATGCGGCTTTATATAAGAAGAAACAGATTAAAAAGGATGAAAAAATCAACTTTGTTGTACCGACAGGTAATTTTGGCAATATCCTTGCGGCTTACTATGCAAAACGCATGGGACTGCCCATCCATAAATTAATCTGTGCTTCGAATGAAAATAAAGTCTTATATGATTTCTTCCAAACAGGATG
>DHER01000029.1:4798-13059 GCA_002399975.1 Firmicutes bacterium UBA4845
ATGAGAGAGAATCTTAAGGACTTCGTCGGCGGATGGGCGAATGCTAAGGAAACCGGGGAAGCGATTCATGAAGTATTCCAAAGAAACGGATATGTAATGGATACCCATACAGCGGTTGCCGCGAGTGTGTATCATAAATATAGGGAGGAAACCTCCGATAAAACCAAGACGGTGATTGTCTCTACCGCAAGTCCCTATAAATTTACGCAAAGCGTACTGGAAGCAGTATCTTCCGGACCGATCCCTGAGAATGATTATGATCAGGCAAAAAAGCTGAAAGAATTATCCGGTGTCGCTATTCCAAATGCTGTAACAGAACTGCAGCAGGCTCCGATTTTACACAATACCGTATGTGAAACTGTCGAAATGCAGGCCATGGTTGAAAAATATTTGAAAATAAACTAATTATGACAAATGCCTGACATAAAGTTGACACATACGGGGTGCATTATATAGGCATAGTCGATGCGATGAGACAGGAATTATTCCGAAGGAAACGGGCAGCAGATAAAGTCACATCCTATTCTATATCTTGCTGCTACAGAACTGGACCGAATAAGGAATGTAGACGGGTATCCCCCTATCAAGCATCCAGGCTTAGATGTAATCAATCCGGCAAAACAGATTGCACAATTCAGGAAGGCTTGTCAGACTGGTAAATTATCCAAGTTTATAGACAAAAAGACTTGACCTTTTTTTCCTTTATTGCTATAATCTACTTGTTGTTGGAACGATTATATTCATGCGTTTCCTTTTGCATATCGCAGGGGTTTATAAAAAGCTTGTGGAGGCAATCGTGATACGCAAAATATAATACCAAACCATATATTTTAAGGAGGAAGTAAGAATATGAAGAAGAATTTCTTTAAGAAATTGTCTTTCGTTCTTGCAGGAGCAATGGTATTAAGTACCCTTACTCCGGCATCCGGAGCTTTCGCTGCTAAGGCACCGAAGCTTAACTCTACAAGCAAGTATTTACATCTTGGTAGAGAAAAAGAGAACGAATACAATTTCAACGTTTCTAACAAGAAGTCTGGCTGGAAATATGAGTGGACTTCAGCAAACGAAGACGTCGCTAAAGTTAACAAGAAAAACGGCGTAGTTAAGGCAACCGGTGTTGGTTCTACGAAAGTATCCGTTGTTATCACAGATAAAGACGGTGAAGAAGTAGAAGAGCTTAAGGCAAAAGTAACGGTTAGAGATAACATCGCAACCGTTAAGATTTCAAACCCTCGTACAGAGGCTCTTGCTGTTGGTGCAGAGCATGACTTCAACAGAAGCTTTGTTACTGAGTCTGGTTCTACAAAGAAGACATCTAGTATCACCAGATGGACTGTTGATAGTGAGAAAGCAACCATCAATGAGAAGGGTGTATTTGTAGCTACAGAAGCTGGTGAATATACAGTAACAGCAAGATCTTTCCAGTCTAAAGCTAAATATGAGAGCTGGTTAACAGACGCTGAGAAATATGCTGGCTATGTAAATGCTACTGACAGTACAAAGGTTACTGTTGCTGCTTCCATGGTTGGGGCTAAACAGGCTGACTTAAATACCTTTAAGTTAACATTTAACTCTCCTATAACAGACGCAGCTGACAAGATCACAGTATCCCAGCTTGTTGGAGATACTTTAATGAAACAGCCGATTGAGAAGGTGTCAATGGATGCCGAGAATAAAGTTGCTACAGTAGATATGTACGCAGACTTTGCTCAAGGAAGCACATATGTAATTGAATATCCTGATATGGAGAAAGTTACATTTACAGCTGTTACTGTTAAACCGGAAGAAGTAAATGAGGTAAAGGTAAAGACAACTCAGGCCCAGGTTGATAAAGATACCAAGATTGAAGTTGAATTACTCAACAAAGATGGTGTTAACATTACTACAGATGAGTTGTTAACAAGAATGACCTACGAGACATCAACTGATACGGTAATGTTATCAGATAATGTGTTATCGATGTTTAAGATCGGTGAAACTACACAGATTACAGCTACATTCCATAGTTATGACTTTGATGGCTCAAATGGCCAAGAACGTAATAACAAAGTAGGAGTTGGCGTTGTACGTTGTGTTGAAGAAGTAATTGATACGGTTGGAAATATCAAAGCATATACTGTTGCAGGTAAAGATGACACTCCGGATTTTAAAGATACTAACACAAAAGTTGCTGCTGATGATATGAATAAGCGAATATATGTGCAAGCAAGAATGAATGCAGCAGATGTAGATGATTTCGATTTTGATAACACAGATCCAACTTATGGTTATTTATTCACTTTCAAATCCTCTAATGCAGATGTATTAATCGTTAATTCTGAAAGTGGTGTATTGTATCCTGTCAAGGCAGGTTCTGCGTCAGTTATTGTTTCTTATGATGAAAAAGTTATTGGTGCAGTTACAGTAACAGTATCATCTGAAAGAAAGCTCGCTACTATTAAATTAGATACGAATAGTTTCGTATTATCTAATGGTATCGCTGATGCTAAAGAAGTTGGTTTAACTGTCAAAGATCAATATGGTGATGACTATTCAGAATTCTCCGTTAATGTAGAGTGTAAAAGTGCACCATACATTGGTAAAGATTCGAAAAACTCTAAAGATGATATTTTGGCCGTTGATTATGACAACACTACAGCTCCTGTAAAATTTGAATCTTTGGGTAAAACAGATGGTACTTATTCCTATGAAGTTGCAGTTAGTGATACAAAACATGATAAGATTTCAATGACTACACGCATAACTGTTCAAGTTAAGGAGCCTAAAGGCGATGTATCTTACTATGCGGTAGAAACAGATGCTGCAACCTATGATATGAAATTAACATCTGGTAATGACTATAAAGTTCCTACTGTAAATGTTAAAGTATTTGGTTACGATAAGTATGGTGTTAAGAAAACTGTTGAAAGTTCAGATATTGTTACTTTTGCAAAGAAACCTACTGCTACTGGTAATCAGATTGCAATAACTAATGAAAGTGTAAGTGGTGGAGCAATAAAACTTGTTACCACAGCTAGCGGTGAGGCTATTAAGAAGGCTCCTGAAGGATATTATGTACTTCAAGCTACAGTAGATGGTAAGACTGCAAGAAATGCATCATTCAGAGTTACCGATAGCCAGCCGGTACCTTCAGTAAAAGTAGATAAGGTTTATACTTATAAAGCAACTGCAGAAGAAGCTATACGAGATTGCGTTACAGTTACCATAAATGGAAAGACTGTAGCGGATGAGGATATCTTTATTGATAGATCTAAAGGAGACCTCGGTATTGATACAGACAAACAAGTTTATGTTAAGAGGATTAGGTATAACGAAAAGATTGAGAATAAAGAGGGTAAGAATGCTGGATATATTGAACATGTAATTAATCTTGGCAAAACTATCTACTATAACAACTAATAACTCTTAATAAAAATTCAAAAAGGAGCTTTTTGCTAGTAGCATGGCTACGGAGCAAAGGCTCCTTTTTCTTTGAATTTTTTCGGCTGTATTAAGTTTTGGGGTAGATTCTAAAGAACCCGCTCTATAACTGGTATTAGACCTTTTTGATATTTTACTTATAATTAGTGTCTGATGAGTAGACCTATAGTTATAGGGTTATTGATTTTACTGACTTTTACGGCGTTTCTTGGTATAAATAAGGTATTTAAAGAATTCAATATCTTTTTCTTGCCGCTAAAATGTAAGCGATTAATAACTGAGTGCCTTGTAAATTAAAAAGAGACCAGTTATTATACCAATCTCGGACTTTCGCTACTTACATTCTATCTGCACCCTCTCAGACCATGGCATTAGTTCATCCAGATACTCCGGATGGTTGATAATCAGTGTCAGGCATTTACAGAAGCAGGTGCCCTTAGATATGAACATATTTAAGGCCATTCGCCTTGGCTATTTCAACCAGGCTGTATACAGCAGCGCTGACAAATGCTCTTTTGGGTGAGTCTGCAAATAGCCAGTTCTTACGTTGTTCTCGCTATTCTTTTTCGTTACCTTCCCATAATGGCTTTTCATCAGGGAAATCACTTGTGCTCTCCATGGCTTTTCGCAGCATTTCCACTGAAGGAGTTGCATAAATTCTGGCCGTCTCTGTAGAACTATGAACAAGTATTCTTGAAACCAGCTCCAATTCAACACTATCTTGATACAGATTTGTGGCTTGCGTCTCCTAAACGAATTGCAATAGAGAACCACCAGAAAGATGCGGAGAGACTAATAACTTCCAATACTTTTTGATGGTTAAAAATTAAGATATATATGGTTTACAAGTTGACTTCATAGTCGGTTAGGGTGTGAACTGTAACTTTTGTCGGGCGGAATAGTAATAACCAAATACAGGAGACATGGTAACGCCTCGTAATATTTTATAATTCAAAGTATAGAACGTATGTTTTCTATTTGCAATATAAAGTAATTGTAAATAAGGATTTAGGCTCATGTTAAGCGGATACGATAAGTTGTACAATACATAATGTACGGTTCGTGCTAAGATACAATGCCGGCCTAAGTGGAGCAGTTTAAACCAAAGTATGAAATTTCTATGAATGAATTTTTGAGATAAAAAACAGGCTGCCTAATTAAAGACAGCCCATATGTAATAAATTTTATTGAATTTGCACTGCATATGAATTTATCATTGCACCTAGAGAGGTTTTTGGCTCTACGATAATTAAATAGGTACCCGATTGCTCCATTGGCAATGTAGTTATTCCAAAACCATCTGTATATACAGTTTCCGATACAATAATCTCTTGCGGAGAAGTCGAAGTTCTAACAATTTTAAATTCATAAGTTGAAGCATAGTCAAAAGAACAATTAAAGTATAATTGCTGACCAGCTTGTACATACCATACACCACCATTTACATTGTTTCTTAAAATATCTGAGTGGCCGGGCTGAATAATTAATGAAGACGGCTGATACTCAAAATACTTATAACCCATACTTGGGTCCTCATAAACTAATATTGGCTGTGGTGCAGCAAGAGCTATAGATGGAGCACTAGCTAGAGTTAAGACAAACACTAAAGCGATAATAATTTTTGACGTTTTCTTCATAATATGTACCACCTTTCTTAATTGTTAAAATAGATGAGTGATAAGTTACTTTGCAACGTTGCAATATAATTATACAATTATTTGAAATATTTAACAAGTAAATAATTAACAGACTTTTGCGTAAAAGTTATACAATATAGAATAAAATGTAAATGTTTATCGAATTAACAAATTTGAATCAGGAGGTACATATGGAAAAACGAAGTAGAGCAAGCCTGTCAGTCCGCAGGAAGCCAAACAATATACGCTGTGATGTAATAAACTAAAAAACAGGTCAGTCTATAGACTTAACGTGAAGCGCATCTTGCATGTATACTGCTTTGGGTAACTATTTTTTTATAGCTATCATTTATTCCTTTGGATTAATAACAGGTTATATACGTGGCTTTTTGAACTGACCAGTTATGCGACAGACACTTGCTATTCGGCAGATCGGGACGATAAATATATAATTCACAATGCTGTTGAACGGATAGTGATAAAGAGTAAGCCCTGTTAATAAACGATTGATACAAACATGAAACTGTAATCATTGAAGATAAAAATATGGTGGTATTATCATCATTGGAAGACATGCTTCTAGTTGTTGAGTATAATCAAAAAGGTGATAAAGTAACTTTTTTTACGAAAAATTATATGCTTATAGACAATAATAATATTATGATTGAATATAAGAAATTTAGTTCTAAACCTAATATCGAGGATAGTCCTTAATGAATAAGATTTTGGATTTAAAAGGATGTTTTTCAGATAAATTATCTATCAGAGAAACATCCTTTTTTGCTCTTGCTTTTTTTATATATCTGAATTAAACTTCCTCTTTTAATGATAAACTCACTTTATGATTTATAGCGATTCCTAAACCAATTAATACCCAGAATACAGGAGCAACAGTAATACTGGAGTCATTTGCTATTCCGCATATAAGATAACTAAAAGTACCGATAAAAATACTAAGACCTACTTTTGAATAATAGGTTTTAAATTGTCCTTTTATATAAAGCTTAAAGCTTGATATAAAATACATGAGGTAGAAGGCAATAAATGAAAGAAGCGATAAAACACCGGTCTGTACACCGATTTGCAGATATAGACTATGAGGTTTGGTAACAAGCTGGGTTTCATAGCCATAATTATATAGGTTAACATAATCCTGCTGTGGAAATTCAAATACAAAGGTATCTGCACCGGAGCCCAAGAAGAGATGCTTCTTTAATAATGGTATTGTCCGGGACCAAAGATATCCTCGGCCGGATCCATATTCCTCGTAACCGGTGAACAAAGCAGAAGGAGCTGTTTCTATTTTATCTAATTTTCCATAATTATTTATAAAATAATAAGTGCCATCTTCTGTTTGGTTTGTAAAATACCAGTCATGCCCATCTATTTTTATAGTAAATGAGTAAATATTATCATACATTACAGGAGTTATAATAAAGCCTGGAAAACGCTCATCCTGCACAGTAAGTGAACCGTTTATTTCATCAAAAATTACTGGAATTGCATTATCAGTGTCATCAGAAACCTCAAAAAAACAATTTCCCATATCGTCTAAGAAAAATTTGGTTCTTAAAGTATTTCCATTATAAGTAACTCGTACTTCATCATCCATAGTTTGAATGTCTGTAAGCTTACTTTGGGTTTTATTTATATTGAACAATTTATTAAGCTGTACAGAAAGATAATTATTTGATTTATTAAAGAGAAATAAGGCTGCAAAGGCTAATAAAATTACTGGAATTGATATGTAAAAATGCTTTATAAGGTACTTCCTTAATAATATCAGAGCTAATAAAGAGGCAACAGCAATAGCAAATAGACCAGTTGTTGACCGTGACCCTATCAAGCATAGAATCATTCCTGCGATAGCAATCAGATAGACCGGCAATAATTTTAAATTTTTATTGAAAATAGTTAATATAATAAGAACCGGTAATACAAGGGATACATATAAACCAACATAATTGGGATTAAAGAGTGTTAAGTAAACTCGATTTTTACCAAATGTAAATTCAAGAGGTTCGTTCCAATAGATACTTGGAGTTATTAATTTTAAGCCGAATTCTGTTGCGAAAAGATCATGTCCGATATATTGAAGCAATCCGATTAATCCAAGAAGCAAAACACCAATTAATAAGCTGTTAATAATAAATTTAACGTCCTGCTCCGTTTGTATAAATAAATAGACATAATATACAACCAAGCAATAACCCAAAATAGCAAAGATAGATTCAAAATGTTCAAATATACCGCTGAAACTATAGCTTCTATATTTGGAAACGATAGAAGATAGTAATGACAGAAAGGCATAGGTGGCTAAGGGAACAAATATAGGAGTGAATTTTAAAAAGCTTTTATTTATGTAAGCTCTGACAATTATAATTACAGCCATAATTAATGACATACTTATAAAAAATCCTTGTTTATAGTAAAGGAAAAAATCAACATACCTATCATTGTATGAAAACCAAGGGTACTGAGATAAGTGTGTATCATATTCATAAAGACGCATAATTAAGGGATAAATTGTTACAAGAAATATTACCGGAATTAAAAACAATCGATTCCATTTTGAAACACTTTTTGATTGAAATATAGTATTGTCATTCGTGTGTTTCATTTTTTCATTTGCTGTTGCATTATTTCCTTTATATCGCTCATTTTTTTTTGTATAATTTTTCGGGGTTTTATTACTATTTGCAGCCATTTTTATATCTCCTTTGCATAATTACATCGTATTTACTAATTATACACTACATACAGGGTAAGGACAATATATGACCTTCTTGCTGACGGCGCAAATTTACTGTAGGAATTGAACGGAACTTATTACACGAGATGACTAGTCAGGATCATGTGGAGCTGCTGGAGACACTACTGTTACATAAAGGCTATGTAATGTTATTTGGATATGATAATGATATATACAGCGACTATCTGCAGGCAGGAGAAAAATAAGCACTCCGGTCAGAGCGGAGAACTTATTGCCCGGACCGAAATGCTGTAGATGAATTATTGAGTCTTAGTGTTATTGATAGTAATGGTAAGGTTTAATGAAAGAACAAATACAGGTCATTTCTCTTCCATCATTCTTTTGATCTGTGGTACTTTTTTCAACAAAGGCAGTAATATGCAGACCAGTATAATTCCAAGTATGCTCTGCAGTATATTAAACGGAACACCTACAATTGCAGCAGTGAAGGT
>DHER01000140.1 GCA_002399975.1 Firmicutes bacterium UBA4845
TTTTGCTATTTTAACTATCTTATCCTTCTTATCTTCTTTCTTAATCCCGATCCTGTAGGCGTCTATACCTTCCCCTTTCACAACATTCAGCGGATCAAGCACCAATACAGATTTTTCTTGATCTAAGAACATCTTAATCAAAGTTGTTTTTCCTGTCCCCTTCCCTCCGATTACTGTTATAGTTCTCTGAGTGGCATTTTTAACGTAAATCTGATCCTGAATTTTAAGTGCCCTCTGCTTGTACATTCATAGCACTCCCGAGTTGCTTCTTAAGATCAGCTTCTGAAACCTGGTTTATTCCTTCGATGAATTTCTTATGAGTAGGGCTCTTATAGTCCTGAAGTGGGGTCTCTGCGTCTACCCCTAGTTTTATCCCTAGCCCTCTAACAATTAGAGGTTTTAAACCCATATTGTCTAGTCTCTGCATGACAGTCTCAACCTGTTTGAGTACTGTATCAGCTTTCTCCAGCATTTCAAGGATTGTATTTAGGTTGTCTGAGGTAGCGGGTTTTTCTAGTGCCCCAAGGACTGCATCAATGTCAATGTTCTTCATTAGAATTCACTCCCGCAGTTAGGGCATTTAGAAGGCATTGTTTTGCTTTTCCATTCATGATTACATCCCATACACCTATAATCTTCTTCCTGCGCTTCTGGAGTTTTGTTAAGGTATTTTTCTTCCGGTTTTATCTTAATCTGCTTAATCGCGGCTTCGATTTCATCATCAGAGACTTCTTCTTCCTGCTCTTCAGGCTCTGGAGCTTTGGAAGCTTCACACCTTCTGATGCACCTGGAGATCAGAGCTTCTGAGGCTCCGGTCTTTTCTTTGATTACTGTCCTGTCAGTTTCTCCCTCTTCATAGAGGCGGATAATTTGGTTAGTTTTCGTAGACATGCACATTTCACCTATATAGTAAATAGATAGTAAAGTATGTATAGATTTTAAAATGACCTCTATTTTATGTATGGATACACTGTAAACTTACTCTAAGGAAAATTCTTGTAAATCATCATCATTTAAGAGTTGTAAATGTAAAGGCTTCGTTTTACTGTTATCAATTAGCTCTCTTTTATCATAATTTGTACATATTTTCTTAGTAGTTTTTATTGAGGAAATGTATTTATTTTTGTTTGTATCTTTCCTTTTGAATTGTTCCATTACTCCCGTTACGCGTTCATTTTCGAATACTAAAGTTCCATTTTCATTTAGAAGTTTTTTATAGTCGTCAAATGTTAATTTGTGCAAATTCTCTGTATTTACGCCTTTTCCTTTTTTGATTGTATATTCTTCTGAGTACATGGAGTATAATTTTGGAGAGATGAACACACTTTCTAAATATTTTCCCTCAAAGTCCCACTTTCCTAAATCTGTACTGTGAATCATGTTATCAGGGAGTTCTATATTAGTTTTTATGCTGTCAGTATCGCAGTAATAAACATCACCGCCTAGTTTAAGAACGGTCTCCATCCCTTCATATAGTACATGTCTTGCATATGCGGTTACAAAAGTCGCACATATTGGATTTACTGCCCTGTTCCGGTAACTGGTTTCATCAAAACTGAAGAGGTAACCACCATCAAAAGAGGCGCTATTAACTGAGTATCCTCTATTAATCATTTCTTGCTCGGTTTTTATCGCTTTATTAGTTCTCCTCTGCCCAAACTTTCCATAGCTGGAGTTTAAGAAGAGCTTTGCGCATTCTTTTTTTGCTCCTTTGCTGGTACTTTTCATTTCGTAATATTCATCAACATAATTTTTAAAAACTCTCCCTTTTTTATCCCAAATTATCCCTTTAAGAATTTTTATCTTATAGCCTCTTTTTCTTGCCTCTATTATTTCTAATGATGTTATGGTATCTTTCCACTGCCCTGTAGGAAATACCAATTTATTGTCATACCTTAATGCTAAGTATGGAATATCAATATCGGGAGCCTCTATAAGACATTCTGCTACTCCTAATTTCCCTTTTTTAATCATAGTATCAAAATTTTTACCGTTCTGATCAAATAACCTACCGAATGGATAATTAAAATTATGCATTACAAAAGGATAGAGGCTATTTACATCATAACTATTTACATTTTCTGCATATCTTTGAAATACTTCTACTCTTCCACCCTTATAAGATTCCCTAACAAAATCCTCTTGGTCTTTTGTCATAAAGTTTTTGAGCAGTTTTCTTAATTCTATATTTTTGTATTTGGTTTTAAGTAAAGTTGAAAAGGCAGTTGAAGCAATTGTCAGTTTTGGCGTAACCCCAAATTCAGTATTGAATTTTTCTAGTACTTCATATAAGCCCTTACAGTCGTCTTTAAGATAACTTCTTAACTCAACTGTTTCAGGGCATCCGCTCTTTAACCACACCTTCATATCAAAGTCTTGCTTTTTATGTTCTACATTAAAAGATTCACATAGATTTTTAAGACTTCGGGGGAGTAAATGGAAGGAGTCTCTAAATTTAAACTTCTTAGATCCAAGTTCTACAGTAAAAATTAAACCGTTGTTTATATAAAATATCCTAGAAACTTTATAATCATTTCCTCTGAAGTACTCTAAAAGATACCTGTTATCATATTTTCCACCATTATGTGCATAAAGTGTGCCTGAGGGGAAAAAGGCTTTTAGATAATATATAAATTCATCAATTGTTCTAAACTCAAGATACCGAGTACCATCATAGACTCCACCTATAACTATATCACCACCTAGCCCTTTTGTCTCAAGATCCCACGTTATCATTTACATCACATCATAATATAGAAGTTCTGCTTCCCTTTTCTGTGAGGGTTCAACTTCGTCAATAAGGTCTGTCATAAAATCATATGTATTTATGAAAATTAGGTCTAACTCTTCCTCGATATAGTTTATTATGTCTACTATTCCCTTCATATCCTCAAGCCCAAAAGCGTCTTTTGTGCCATGCCTCCAATATTTAGCGAAAAATATGTGATCTGATTTTTGACTTGATTCTATTCTCCTTAATGTGCCTTTTGCGGCTCTTTCAGTTAATACTTTGACAGTTGTTCCAACGACAAGATCGGATTGCCCTTCTATTGAAGCCACAAAATAGTAATTGTCTTTTGCAAGTTTTCTAAAGCTTTTCCTTATTCGGTCAAAAAGTTTGAATTGGATATTTCGGTCTCCGCTCCTAAGTCTTCTTAGATGCCGCTCTGATACTCCAAATCGCTCCGAAATGTTTTTGTATGTACCATATTTCATGTCTTTTATGGCATCAACATACCATGAAAAAGCTTTGCGCTTTTCTTCAAAAGACATTTGTTTAAAAGGGGTAGATTTCATTTTTACCCCTCCTGATAAAATGATCTCCCGCATTCAAAACACCTATATCTTTGACGTTTTTCTCCGCCGACTCTAGGAATTAATCCATTTTTGTATATTCTCTTTTCTTCTTTACAAAATGGGCATATTCTGTTTGTCATATTTTGTATTCTCCTATTTTAGTTGGTATACATTAATACACGTTATAAGTATATAAAGTTATCTATTTTTTATTCTGTGGAAGTTTAT
>DHER01000046.1 GCA_002399975.1 Firmicutes bacterium UBA4845
GTTAATGGCTGACTGCCGGAAACAAGCCAGTTTAAGTATTTATCTTTTATCATCCTTTCACTAAGGGTGGCTTTATCTCGTAAATTAGACATGTACTGATTTTGCTTTTTTGAATTTTCAAAGTTCAAAGTTAAAGTGTGAATAAGATTTAATAACTTGTCCTTTTCAATTGGCTTTAACAAATAATGATATACCCCAATATTAAGAGCTTGCTGTGCGCACCCAAAACTATCATTTACCGTTAACATAATAAATTGAATCTTGTCGTTTAGGGATTTGGATTTTTGTACTAACTGCAAACCGCTCATATTCGGCATATTAATGTCTGTAATGACTACATCGGGAGCAAGTTTTTGAATTAAGCCGAGAGCTTTCTCTCCACTCCTGGCATTTGCGATAATTTTAAAATCAAGGGCTTCCCAGTCTAGTATATGATTTAACCTTTTTAATATAAGAGGATCGTCGTCCACAAACATAATCTTATACATGATATACCCCCTTTCTTCCATTTAAAGTAATTTTGGAAATGTGATTGTAGTAATGGTATTAAGGCCTTCACTGGATGTAACGGAAAGACCATATTGGGTACCATATTTTATCTGGATTCTTTCATTGATATTGCGTAATCCAAAATGTCTTGGCATGGTCAATTCATTGGGTGTAAAAATCTGTTTCAACGTGCTTTTGGAGATTCCTCTGCCATTATCTTTTACTACAATTATCACATCATTATTAGTAGTAAACAGCTTTATATCAATTCTGCCTTTTATATTTGTGTTGGAAAAACCGTGAATAACTGAATTCTCCATAATGGGCTGCAGTATCATTTTTTGAATCTTATATTCCTCCATACATTCATCAACCTGAATATGATAAGTAAAAAGGTCAGGATTTTTAATTAATTGTATTTCAAGATAATCCCTAACCAGTTGCAATTCTTCTTTTATGGTAATTATATTTCGTCCCTTGCTTAAAATCAGACGATAATATCTTCCGAGGTGATGAACCATAGAAGCTGCCGTTTGATTTTCTTTTGATTCAATTAGAGTTATAATATTGTCCAAGCAGTTGTATAGAAAATGTGGATTTATTTGCGCCTGCAATAGTCTTAATTCATATTCCCGTTTCTTATTTTGTTCATTATAGATACTTTGTGTTAAAGATTTAATATTCTGAACCATTTTATAAAAATTATCAGCTAGGAGACCAATCTCATCAGAAGAGTTATGTACCAATGGTGTATCTAAAGAACCTTGACCAACTTTATCTGCATATAACATTAATTTTTTAAGAGGTTTAACCAGACTGAAGGCTAAAAATTGAGCTAAAAAGAAGGTAGTAATTAAAACAATACCGCCGATCACAACTAATATCCGGACCAAATCCAATGCATTCTGAAATATGGTTTTATAAGGAACCAGGCATATTATATGATAATCGGTATCATTAACAGGTACTGACATTACCAGTTTTTTTATGTTGTTTATGGTTAGTATTTCATAATCTTTTTTATCCTTTTGAATAATATCAATCAACTCCCAGTTGATGGATTGCCCTAAGAGTGAACGCTTTTGTGCGGATAAAATGTTACCAGCAGAATCCGTTATCAGAAATTCTTCATTCCTAGAATCGGATATTTTGCTGTAAGAATCATAAAACAACTTCTCTTTTATATCGAAAGATAAAATACCAAGGCATTTTCCTGTAGTGATATCAATAAGTGATTTTGAGATATTTAAGGCACTTTTACCAGTCGGATCCATTGGCGGACGTAGAATAATCTTTCCTTTGTAAGAGGTAACTGTCTGATAATCCTCTAACATATATTCACTGGGGGTATAATTTATCGTATCTTCTTTTAAGTTATAAATTTTATTATCATAAGTATGGATATAACCGTTGGATATCAGTGTTTCTATATCCATAATGTTATATACAGAATTGTGCATAGCACTATAAAACATATAACTTCCATAAGTATCTGTTTTATAATTAGCGCTAATAGAATTCTGCAGGGCTGAACTTGTTGAGAACGCTTTTACATTATATTTTGCATTACTGATAATCAATTCTGCTTGTTCTCCTACGAGTTTTAATTTATCCATTACATTTTGAATCGTTTCAACCTTACTATTCCTTACAATGACTGTAACGGAAACGACTAATATTAATAAAATTGAAATAATATTTATGGGTATAAACAAACTCAATATTTTTTGTTTCAAATTAATCTTATTCCATATTTTCATAATTTTCCTCATTTCCGCGCTGCCTTTTGAGCTCTTCATTCTCTTTCAGAAGGGGTAGTGTCCAAGGTGAAACTTTTTGTTTAAATAGCAAAACACAGATGTGGAAGACATGTTTATTATAGTCGTTTTATATAAATTAATAAAGTAAAATGAATCATGTTTTTCTTTTTTCCATGTAGGGTCTGAAAATTCCATTTATTTTTTGGCTATTATTTAGTAGGATTACCATATCGATAAAAAAGAGGAGGAAAATGTAATGAGATACGTTAAGATACTTATGTCTTTACTACTAATAGGAACGATAGTAGTATCTTTATCTGCCTGCCAAGGTAGTGAAAAAGATAAGAAAGAAACCGTTGAGAATGGAGCAACAGAAAAGGTCAAACTTCATATGCTATTTAATGACACAGACGAAAACGTTCAGAAAGAAATGGCTTATGTTATGGAACACCTATCAGAAGTGTTACCTAATGTAGAAGTGGTATTAGATATGAGTCCAGGGGATGCACAGACGTATGAAACAAAAGTCAGAACCATGATCTCTGCCGGGGGTGAAGGACTCGATGTATGGTGGGAACGTGGAGGAAGCTGGGCCACACCAATACTTAATTCAGACAGCGCTCTGGCTTTGGACAGTTATCTGGAAGATAACGGTTACTGGGATAAAGTGATTCCATCCGCCAAATTACCTGCTGCAGACGGGAAAACATATGCAATACCATTTGAAGATATTTCTTATGAAATTATTTTATATAATAAGGCTATTTTTAATAAATATGATTTGGAAGTTCCGAAGACTGCAAGTGAATTGAAAAAAGTTATAGAGGTATTATCGAAAACAGATTATATTCCTATTTCTGTAGGAGCCAAAGACGGATGGTGTGCTGCTATGATGCTGGAGGGTTTTGCTTATTCCATTGATCCTCAGATTACAAAGAAAATAGTTGATGGCAGTGCTAAATTTTCTGATGAGCCTTATACAAAAGCAGCGCAATTGATGAAAGAATTAATGGATATGGGAGCATTTTCAAACAATGTGGCACTAACAGGAATTGATGAAGCTTTACCGCTTTTTGAAACAGGCAAAGCGGCAATGATGGCCAATGGTTCCTGGGCAGTAGCCTCTGGTGTCGATAAAAGGGGAGATGATTTCGGCTATTTTTATTATCCTGTGATAAATGAGGAAGATGTAGCAGAGTATGGTAAAAATGTAGCTGGCGGAGTCAAACAGAATTCAGGTATGATGGCATATGCCGGGACAAAATACCCGAAAGAAGCAGCAGCACTATGCCAGGCAGTGGCTGAGCTACGCTGTAAGTATGTTTATGAAGAAAAAGGAAATCCCTTTACTGTTTATAATGCAGAAAAAATGGGATGGAAACAAAAGGGGGAATTTGCTGATGTAGTGGCACAGCTTGCTAACGATATGCAAAACTTTGGGTTTGTATATGGATTTGTTCAGGATGTTATGCCAACAGCAGCGGGAGCTTCCGGCGTGATGCAGAGTACAAGTAAGTTTATGACAAATACTCCGGAATATACGGTAGATAAATATTTGGCTGATATGGACGGCGCGGCAGAAGAAGAATAAACTCAAAAAGTGCAGGTATCCCCCACCTTTACTTTCAGGTGGGGGATATTTTAACCAGAAAGGATTTCTATGAAAAAGGTTTTAGAGAATAAATGGTATATTACAATACTATGTGCTCCGGCACTTATATTATTTACATTATTTGTACTATATCCACTTTGTACTATTATCATAATGTCATTTCAAAAAACGGACGGACTTACACCGGCAACATTTATAGGGTTTAAAAATTACATACAGATGTTCACAGATAGTGCTTTTAAAAAAGCTAACTGGGCATCAATAGGGCTATGTGTATTGGCAGTTATTTTCAATGCAATGCTTGGTATCGCAGTAGCAATTCTTCTATGTACATTGGGAAAACGGATACAAAAGATATTAAGAACCGCTTTTTTAAT
>DHER01000144.1 GCA_002399975.1 Firmicutes bacterium UBA4845
CATGCGAAGTTACTGATTACAGGAAATTCAGAATTAAAGAACTCAACAGCTTCTGCTATATTTAAACTGTGATATTCAGTATTAAATAATTTAATAGCAAGTTTTTCAATAGCTTTTGAAACAATATCTTGATATTTGTATTCGGGTCTTTTCTTTTCGAATTTTTGATTCAAAGATTGTTTGTATAAACTATATATTATATTAATACCATTAAATCCTTTTGGGAAACTTTTCTCAGGCAAATCTTTGACAGCCTCACATATAGTGAGTAAAAATAAAGGATTGGTAAATTCAGGGTTTAGAATAGGAAAGTTAGGAAGTCTCAACTTATAATGTGTGCAAAATAACTTTAGTGCTTCATATTCATTTCCTTTAAATCCTTCGTGTGTAATAACAGTGATGGTCTGATTTGAATTGAAGCTATCTGGAATAATATCGTTAAAATACGTACTTCTTATTGTTAAAACCAAACCCACAGCAGGATATTTAGCCACAGTATCCACAAATCCTGCAATTTGATTTTCCCATAAATCTTTTCCCACTCCTTCATTTATTGCATCAATAAGTATCAATACTCTTGAGTTTATTTGTAATCCTATACTGTTCAAATTTTCAAGAAATTCTTTAAAAGAGCAGGCTAAATCCAATTTGTTAAGAATATTCTTTTCAATAGTTGTGTTTTTAAATGTTGTCCCTAATAACAGAATTGTTGGTAAATTTAGCTCTTTTCTTCGTGTAGCAATATCACCTAACAAATGAGATTTTCCACAGCCGGCTTCACCTTGAATAATTAATGTTGGATGATTGGCTAAATCGATATTTAGTTCATCGATTTCTTCAATAAATTTCCTATTTGCATCTTGAATTTCCCGCAATCTGCTTAATTCCGAATCGAACGATTTTTTCGGCTTATCTTTTTCTCTCCTTTGTCCAATATCAAAATCAAATACTTCATGCCATTTTTCTGATATTTTAACGTTGAAATCCTCAACCTTTTTAACTAATGGTAAAAGTGATATTTCATTTTCAAGCGAATGACTACGAAAATCAATCAACCATTCTTTTATTTCTTGTCTAAGAGTATCTAATTCTAATTCAAGTTTTTTTAAAAGTTCATTGTCGCTTAATTTCTTATATCCTTTTTCTGTCAACCATTTATCTGTTTTTTTTATTACACTCTGATGAAAAATAGTATCCTTGGATACACTATTAAAAAATCGAGCAATTGGCAACTTAAAATTCAATTTTTCATTGAATCTAGGACCTAGATTTTTTATTTCTCGTTCTACTTGATTAGCAAAAAACAAAATGTTTAGTCCATTTTCTCCCAAGTAAGAATAATTTATTAAAGACAAAAAGTTCTTTATTAAAAGATTGTTTACACTATCTATGTATTGACAATAAATCACCCTTCCATTTTCTTCTTCTCTGAAACGAGTGAAAATTCCGTACAAATAAATTTCATCGTTTGCTTCTAAGAATATTCCTGCACCAGAGAAGCCTTCCACATTAGTCGCAGTATAATCAGCATTCATTTGAAGTTGGAAACGGTTTGATTGTATCATTTCTTGCAACCATGTAGCATAAACAGCAACAAGTTCTTTCCCTTTCGTCGCTTGTGGAAATCCTTTTGTAACAAAAAAATCAAATGATTTACGTTCTTTAATTATTGGTATTTTCGGAATTGAGGAGTTTATAGCATCTATATTTTCTTTATCTACTATGAGTATTGCAACATCTTCCAATTTGTTTATGGAAATAAGATTTTCGTTAATATTTTCAACGATAATAGATTTGTATTTTTTTTCTTGTGGGCAGTAAACATCCACACAAACGTTATCTAACATTTTTTGAAAATTATCTCCATCTTCAAACAAACAATGCGCTGCCGTCAGAATATAGACTTTATCATCCAAGATATCTTCATAATATATGACTCCTGTACCAATAGAAATTTCACTTGAATCATTGATTCTTAGGCGGACTGTTACTTCTGAAATTAAATTGCTATTAATGTTGTTCATGTTTTTATTTTCTGCTATTAAACTCTTTTGCTAATTTACAATATTTTGTGCTTTCAAATAGAACAACCTTGTTAAAACGCAAAGATATGAAATATTATAGTGAAAAAACTCAAAAATTCATTTTATACTTTCCTATCTCATCTCAATACTCATTACATGTCAAGCAGTTATGAGACTTACTTCTTTTTTTACACCCAGATAAATAAAGCTCTTTATTCAGTCACTCCCAAAAATTTACTCATCTTTTCAATACATCTTTTCTTTTGATAAAGATTAGGATGTACATAAAGGTTTAATGTTGTAGCGACATTGGCATGTCCCAATATGACACTAACTGTTTTATAGTCGCATTGACTTTCAATACATCTGGTAGCAAATGTATGACGGAGACCGTGAAAAACAATTGGAGGAATACCAATACGTTTCAAAAGCCGCGAAAAATAATCTCGATAAGCGCGTGGTTCTGTAGAGGTCGGTGAGTTTCCTACAACAAATAACGAAGGAGAAACTTTTTTTACTATTTTCAAAGATTTAAGAAGTTGTTTAGAAATAGGAATTTCCCGAGAGGATTTTTTTGTTTTGGGCGTTGACAGGATTTTCTCCGTTGATTTCAATTCGCAGTTATATATTCTCCCTATTGTGTGATTGACCGTAATTATCTTCTGAACGAAGTCGACATCTTCCCATTTTAAGGCACAAATTTCACCTATCCGCATGCCAGTACAAAGAGCCAAAAGTATACCAATATTCTGTGGTGTAGGTTCTTCTATTAAGTAGTGCATCAATATTCTTTGGTGACTCAGTCTCAATGTAGGCAGACGATAAACGCCAACATCTGTAGGATATTCCAGTTGCCATTCTTCAAAATGGAAAATTTTATGTCTACCGCCATACTTAACGACAGATTTCAATACGGCTACTATGTCTCTTACCGTTTTTTTTGCTAAACCAGAGGAAAACTTTTCAAAGACAAATTGCTGCACGTCATCTTCTGATATTACGGTCATTGCTCCAAAATGTGGGAGTAAATGAGTTTGAAGCGTAAGCATATAAGCACACATTGTGGAATGCTTTACTATCGGACGTTTAGCCTCACACCATATTAGGGAGACTTCTTGAAATGATTTTTGCATATACATATTTTAAAAATTATTATCATATAACGCTCCTAAAATATGTACTTCAGCTAAATCTTATCTATTACCCTTAGCTCGATTGTGCGTTTTGCACAACATTTCGCAGTTTTCAATGGACGTACTTCCACCTTTACTCCACGCTGTTACATGATCTGCGTCCATTTCCGATATTTTATAAATGCGCGTCTTATTTGCATTATCTCCTGAGGCACAAAGAGGACAATTAGAAAGTGTATTTTTCGTTGCCATCTCTGTTTGTCTATTGTACACAATCTTCTTTGTTGACTCTTCAAATATACGGATATCAAGCAGATTTTTATTTTTTTCTCCTCCTAATATATATTCGTAGATATTTCGAGGGCATTTGATATATTCATCAGATTGCAAAACACGCACTCTTTCGGTAATATGATCTACGCTATATGGTGTATTGTGATAGGTTTCATAGAATCGTCCCCATTCCAGTCCGCACATATTGCTTTCTACCATTGAAAAAGTAGTAGATACCCAATCGATTACCGAGCGAAAGTATTTCTCCATCTCATCAATAGTACTATCATGACGATGTTGACTCATGTAAGCGTCAACACTCATCTGCTTACTATCGCATACCCATTTCAGTGCGATAGCAAGATAATCTTGTCGCTTCACATCACCCTTGACGTAGTGACTCCATTTCTGTATTTCAGTATTTTGCGAATTGCTGAATACACGTTTGGCTGCATTTACAAATTCGCCTGAATAGATAGCATTCAGTAATTCTTGTTCATTAAGAGGAACACCTACAATATTGATAGTCTTGAACCATTCCTTGATTTCCTTTTCCTCGCCTTCACATTCGTAGATAAGCAATGGCGATTTCAGTATTCGTCGTTGTAATTCTTCAGATAAGCCGGAAAAATATTGAACATTATCATTCGTATCTTTTATGGCAAACTTTCCTGTAACAAATCTTCCAAACGATGTGATACGTTGTTGTCCATCAAGCACTTCATAACGTCCATCACTCGTACGATTAAAATATATAAGTCCGATAGGATAACCTTTCAATAAAGAATCAATTACGGCAACATCTCGTTTCCCATCATTATAAATATAATGGCGTTGATATTCTGGCTGTATAGTGAGCTTTCCATCAAGACCAAATAACCCCTTACCCTCCAGCTCATTATAGGTAAATCCTTTGCAGATATCTGCAATTGTCCATTCGGTATGTAATTTTGTTTTCATTGCTATATGTTATTTTTAAGTTGAAATCTTAGGGAACGAGTATGACTTAAATATTGATAAGGGACGTGGTTACATTAAGGGTCGTAGAATGTACAGCAGGGTGTTTATCCGTAGGTTGAAATCTTAGGGATAAC
>DHER01000019.1 GCA_002399975.1 Firmicutes bacterium UBA4845
TTCAGGGATGCCAAAGGCTTCACCGGACTGATGCAATCGCAGGCAAGGGACGTAGCAAAGCTATCGTTCAACTTTAATGCATCACTTACCTCAGTCAACCTGGCAAAGGTACTGGCAAAGGAGAAAGGCATCCCTTTTTCGATGGCATCATGTAAAACAATGATACACAATGCCTACCTGCTTGAACGATTTATTTGCGTGTCTGGCATTAAACCGAACAGAAGATTAAATGATAAACTTGTCAAAGAACTCATTGAGTTTGCAGCAATTGCTGCGTGACTCGAAACTATATTTTTAACGAACTATTGTTAAATAATGATAATTATTAAATGATTGTTAAGTACTTTTGTTTTTTCCCAAATATCCTACGAAATTATATTATCCTACACAGCTTAAAATAAAACTAACTTATTTGTTAATTCACAGATATATATGAAAGCTTACAAAACTTAAGTATTTGAAATTATTGAGTTAGTTCAATTATTACGTACAAAGGAATGATAACTTTTATTTTTTTTTGTTATAATTCACGCAGTAATTGTTGTAAATAACGCAGAATATATTGTTATGTACGGATAAAATCGCAAAGCGATAAAAAATATTTAAAGCTATGTCTTGGTGTATAGTCTGCCAGGTATTAGGATGTTACCAGATCTACCCTTAACATTTCTGTAGCTAAATCTTCATTATATCTTAATGAAAAAGTAAGCGGATCGTAACATTCATTGCGTAGTTTTGCTGTACGAAATTTACAATTTCTACAAAATGAAAAGAACCATTTCATCCGTTTTCTTCTTTTGGGTTATCACTTCTTTTTTCTTCGTAGAGGCGCAACATGCCCGAATTTGTTTATTTCACCCCAAAAGTGGTTCTTCGTCATATTTGGTGCAACTTATCCTGAGTTTGAAAGAACTACTTTTCGTCTTAACAATTCAAATCCCGCCCTGCCATACATCTCTCTTTTCTTATTTTTCAATCTGTTTACATGACCCTCTACAACTCCATTACTCCAAGGGTATTTAATGGCATTTTTTATTGCTTCCAGATCATGATTAATGCCATTTATAAAACTTCTAATTCTCTTTATATTGGTCGATTTATACTTTTCCAGCCATTGGTCTAATTTGAGCTCATCTCCGCTGTATAAAACCTCTCTAAAAGTGTTGTATGCTTCTCTCATATTTTTTAGTAGCAGTGAGGAGTTAATAATCTCCTCTGCTAGTATGTGAGACTTACTACACTCACCTGTTTCCTTTGAAACACCCCATTCACTGTTTGTTAAATGAATGGCAAGTCTGTTGTGTGACATACTGTTAAATCGGGTTGTCTCATAAACTACAGGGGAAGAACTGAGCGGTGCTAATATTCTTTTCTTAGACTGATATTCCGGGAAGTGTCTGTTGAACCACTGATAAAAAGATGTTTGATTACCCTTGAACCCCTGTTTTTTTACAGACACAAATATAGTTCTTACACTTAACCCCTGACTGCAACCTTTCTTAATCAGGTCTATAAAATCTCCATAATTATTATAATAGATGGTTGCTCGTGGCAACAACTCTTCCATTTCAAAATAATATCTTACTGTATTACGGTTAATGTTTAAAGCCTTGGCAATCGATCTTTGAGAGTAATTGAGCTTTTTAAGTTCATGAATCCTGTTAAACAACTCCTGTTTTCTATGGTTAACACAATTGGTATGTTTGTGGTATGGAGAATCGCTTTTATCTTCGAGATCTCCACTACTTAAAGAACTGCTATTTTCATTGCTTTGGCAAAGACTCTTCCTGTGCGCCAACCAACTATTTTTAATGGTTTTATATTCCAATCGTATCTCATGTGCTATGTGATCTCCCAGGTTTTTCACCAAATGAAACCTGTCAGCTATTTGTGTAGCTTTAGGGGCCCCTGATTCTATAGCATTAGAATAGCTGCTTGATCGATCCCTTGTTATATATAATATGGAGTTATGATCTTTGAGCCAATCTGCAACTTCTTCTTTGTCTCTACTCTTAAGTAGTTCTATGGGACGGTGATTAATCGCATTTACAATAATAGTACCATAGGTTTTACCTTTTCTGTATGCCCAATCATCAATTCCTATAGTAGTTAGTTCGTTATAATCGGGCATTTCGATAGACTTAACGATTCTAAGACAGGTAGAACTGCTCTGTTTTATTGAGAAGAGACTGCTTATATACTCACCTTTACGAGCAGAGACCTCAACCAGCAGTCTTTGCAAATAGTGAGTTGTGCGTTCTGTAAGTCGTGAGTATCTTTGTGTTAAGGGCAGATGTTGTTCAGAGAAAATTGTTTGAGTGCAACTACTGTTACGGCATCTAAACTTTCTCACTTTAAATATAATTTTAACTGCTCTGCCGGATGATGAAAGATCAGTTAATTTGCGCATATATGATGAGTGAACACTTTTACTCCTTTTTTCGCAAGAGGGACATTTTGCTGTCTTGGCTTTAAGACGAGCTGACAGTAGAATCAAATTATCTCTTATAACGGAATTATAAAATTCAACACCCGGGATTCCAAAAATAGCTTGGAGGGAGTGTTTGTTAATAGAAAAGTTATTATCTTTGGTTTGGCTAGTATAGTCATTCATCTTTAAAGTCTTTAGTGTCAGAACTTTAAAGATAATAAAAATGATTTGATTATACTAGCTTTTTTGCTATTTATTTATCTGAATATCAGTAAAATAACTATGTTTTTTTAGGATAGCCTAAGAATTGCCATTTTGCACCAAATTTGACGAAGAGCCCCAAAAGTATACCAGTATTTC
>DHER01000006.1 GCA_002399975.1 Firmicutes bacterium UBA4845
ATTTACAATGGATGTACAATTGATCAAAAGACATTGCTATTGACTCAGATTGAACATCTCTCTGTGGATTCGATTGATGATAATTCTCCATTTTCATTTTTTGAAATAACAAGTCAAAATTTCTGGAAACGATACACAAATCAGTTTAGCAGCGAAAAGCTCAACGATGTTTTGCTGAGTAATCTGGTTTATTTGACAGATAAATTACGAAACACATACCATCTGTCATATGCAACTAAATTGGTTTTGCGTCTAATTTTTATTCGTTATCTTATTGACAGAGGCGTTGACTTGGATTATCCTGGTTTTTCGTCCAATGTAGCCGCATCGCGTTCAGCGTTACTTAAATTGCTTGAAAATAAGGACTCTATATATTCTTTGTTCACGCACTTGAAGAAAAAATTTAACGGAAACCTATTTGAACTGGGAGACGAAATTAATGATAAAGCATTTACTCCCATTGCGTTATTAGAAATCAAGGATTTTCTGGCAGCCAATATTAATTCTTCATGCGGTCAGTTATCTCTATTTGATCTGTACGACTTCAATATCATTCCTGTTGAATTGATCAGTAATATTTATGAAATCTTACTTGGTAAAGAAGCACGGGATAAGGATAACGCTTTTTATACACCAAAGTATTTAGTGGATTACATCCTTGACGGAACAATTGACAAGCACATTAAAGAAAAAGGAACATGCAAATTACTCGATCCTTCCTGTGGCTCTGGCGTTTTTTTAGTTGACAGTTATCGCCGTATGATCGAAAAAGAATTGAACGGAGCCTTCTTTACTGAAAACGATAAACTACTGTGTGATACTTTGACAGATAATATATACGGCATAGATCTGAATGAAGACGCCATTGATGTTGCTATTTTTTCTTTATATTTGGCAATGTTGGATTATAAGAACCCGAAAACACTGCACAGTTTTCGTTTGCCAAATTTAAAAGGGCATAATCTGTTTGTATGCGATTTCTTTGATGAGGAAAATTTGTCCTCACTCCAAAAAATACCGTTTGATTTTATCATTGGAAATCCGCCATGGTCAAACAAACCGGGGCTTCATGTCGAATATTGTAAAAAGCATGGATATGTACAATATTTGCAAAACAATGATACTTGTCGCTCTTTTGTTTTACGTTCGAAGGATTTTTGTAATTCAGAAACGCAATGCTGCTTTATACTCCATTCGACAATACTTTATATGCAAAAAAATCCATCAAAGTTATTTAGAAAGTTTTTACTAACTCAAGCAGAGATCGTTCGTATTATTGAATTATCATCTGTTAGAAAACTTGTGTTTAAAAACGCAGATGCCCCTGCGGTTATATTGTCTTACAGATTTTCAGGCAAAAATGAACTCCAGAATCTTGAAAATCGTTTTGAGTATATTTCAATGAAACGCAATATATTTTTTGAGCTATTTAACATAGTGGTTGTGGAGAAGACTGATGTCAAACATGTTCAACAAAAGTTGCTTAAAGAAAACGATTGGGCATGGAAGACGTTGGTTTATGGTTTAACAGGTGATATTGATCTAATCCTTTTTCTGAAGAAAAATTTCCCTACTCTTCGTGAATATATAAAATCGCAAACTCCAGTCCTTATATACGGAACTGGTGTACAATACAATGACGGTGAAAAAATGGATGCGTCTCATCTTTATGGACAGCCGTTATTAGAATCAAAAAATGCAATTGATCATTTTTCAATTGCACTTAGTAATATTTCTACATTCTCAAAGACTAAAATTCACAGAACGCGAGATGCCACCTTGTTTCAGGCACCATATTGTTTGATGTTGCGTGGTATTGATATGTCAGATTATACCATGAAGGCAGTATATGAAGAAAATAGTTTTGTATTTAAAGAAGCAGTATTTGCAGTTAAGGGCTCTTTTGAACAGAAATCCCAGTTGTTAAATATTGTTGGATTACTAAATTCTAAGGTATATGCGTATTTCAATTTAATGTTGGGATCTTCTTTAGGTGTTGAGCGTGAACAACGTCAAGTGGAGGAAATCCTTGAATTTCCATTTGTGTACAGCCTTGAAATTGCTAACAAAGTAAAACTAATTCAAGACTTAATAAAGCAGGATTTTTTCGTTGTAGGTGATGATCCAACTGCTCAAATAAACCAACTCAATTTGATGATTCTTAAGGCATTTAATTTGTCTGATAATGAATTTGTTGATTATGCACTGCGCATTCAAATTCCACAATTAACTGGGAAAAATGATCATGACGTTTATCGCAATGTAGAGGAAAAGGATTTTAACGAGTACAGTAAATATTATTACAAGTATTTGTCAGATGTTTTTGAAGGTACAGGAAAGTATATTCAAATCAATGTGTATCCAAAAATTGCGAAGCACTATAGCGCATTTGAAGTCATGATTGTTGATTCTAAACCCGAGGAATGGTTGCAATTTATTAACAATACTACTCTCGAGAAATCAATGTTTGCAAAATTTTCTGCGCACAGAACTAATGAAATGTTTTATTCTCTCAAAGACGTAATTTATTTTGAGGAGAATTCTTTCTACATTATTAAGCCGAACTACTATAAAAATTGGCATCCGGCAATCGCTAGGCTCGATTTGATGGACATAACAAATCAAATACTCTCCAGAAATGGAGGAAAGCACTAATGGGAGGTTTTAAAAATGAATCTATTAATGCCTTGTTTGCTGCAGGAAGTCTCAAGAGAATAATCGCTCATCTAATACAATGTAGCTCACAGATGAAAGCGAATTGCCGTAGCACTGAAAACATGTTGAAAAATGATGAAGATAAAATTACAAATCATTTGATTGAATGTTACCTTAACAACGGTGTGTCAGAGTTTCGTTATGTACTCCAAGCCCCTGAAAATTTTGACCCTCAAACAGATCAGTACATTGGACGATCAGATATAAAGGTGATTTCCTCTGATTGGTTCAGTAATTCAAAATGCTATTTTCTGATTGAGTGCAAACGAATTGATGGCACTCAGCACTTAAATAAAGAATACATCATTAATGGTGTCAGCCGTTTTGTTTCTACTCCTCCCAAGTATTCCTCTTATCATAAAAAGAATATTATGTTTGCATATGTCGTCAAAGCCATTAATATTTCGGATGCTGCGACCAAAATCAGCCAGTTACAGAAGACCTTGTTGACAGATGTTGTTGCTACTCCATTTTCGCTGGCACAGTGCGACACTGAGTATGGAGAATATTATAGTGAATACACATCCGATAGTATTGGAGTGATCGAGTTGCGTCACCTTTTTTATGATTTTGCAGAAGTAATTAGTTGAAATTAACCTTTTTGTATATAGTTGTAAAGTTATCATAGTGTATAAACTCCCGGCTTTTGTGTTATGGTCAAATCGGCATGCAGAGAGTAAATAAATGAAATTGCTGGAATGGCTCTTTTCCTTTTCTCAATGAAAACTTGCGTCGAAAGCCTGCATCTAAATTGAGCAAA
>DHER01000097.1 GCA_002399975.1 Firmicutes bacterium UBA4845
TCTGCTCCTGTCGGACCTGTGGGGCCTATAGGACCGGTAGGACCTGACGGCCCCTGAATACCCTGTGGGCCTTGTGGGCCTTGGGCACCTTGAACTCCCTGTGGGCCTCTGGGTCCCGGAAAGCCTTGCGGGCCTCTTGGACCTATGGGACCGGTGGAACCCGGATAGCCTTGCGGACCTCTTGGGCCCGTGGGGCCTGTAGGACATATATAGCATCCACATTGATTCGGATCAGGAGGACACGGATCAGGACGACACGGATCATACGGTGGACAGCAAGGATCATAGCAATTGCAGTCATCATGTGGTCGACCGCAATTTTCTATATTATGAGAATTTCTTATTCTATATTTCATGCTTTTTCCTCCAATAAAAACACAACCTTCTTATAACTTGCTATTAATGTATTAATAGCTACTTATAATATATGTCCAATTAAATAAGGTGTTACTGTAAAATTACTATATATACGTAGTCAATATAAAAAAATATATATAAATAAGACTGACATATAAAAAGCCAACAATCCTGAACATGCCTCGGATATATTATAATTGACCCACTTGCTAATATGTCAGTCCTTACTACAATATTATTCTTTACTTTATTAAAGTTTTTCTTCTTTCTTATCTCTCAACATCAGTCTATTAACTGTTTCCTTAACATCTGCGTTGTTTTCCAGCACATCATACATTGCGTCCACAATTGGCATTTCCACATTTAATTTCTTAGAAAGTTCATATGCGGCGTATGTAGTAGGAATTCCTTCAACAATCATTCCTACCTCTTTGATTGCTTCATCTTTCGTCATTCCTTTTCCTATAAGGTATCCTGCGTTCCAATTTCTTGAATGCCTGCTTGTACAGGTAACTATTAAATCACCTATACCTGAAAGTCCATAAAATGTATGAACATCAGCGCCCATAGATATTCCCAACCTTGCTATTTCTACTATGCCTCTGTTCATGAGAGCTGCTTTTGCATTGTCCCCATAGCCTACTCCGTCGGATATGCCTGCCCCGAGAGCAATAATATTTTTTAATGCTCCTCCAAGTTCCGCGCCTATTACATCGTCATTTGTATAAACTCTGAAATATTTTGACATAAAAATATCCTGAATGTCCTGTGCAACTTCCCTGTTGCTGCATGCTACCGTAATTGCCGTAGGCAAAGAAAGTCCTACCTCTTCAGCATGTGAAGGCCCTGTCAGGGCTGCAAAAATACAATTATCTGATTCTTCTCTAACTATATCCGAAACTAAACACATAGTTCCAATTTCAATACCTTTCGATGCATTAACTATTATTTTGTTTTTCTTGTATTCATCGTTAATTTGTCTAAGAACACCTCTGATATTTTGAGTTGGCGTCACCAACACTAAAACCTCTGCATCCTTTACGGCTTCATTTATATCTGAAGTAAATACTATATTTTCAGGTATTTGAACATTTGGCAGGTATTTTTTATTTATTCTTTCAACGCTGAGGGATTTGCACTGATCTTCATCTCTAAGCCACACGGTTACTTTGTGACCATTTTCTGAAAGTAATTTCGAAAGCGCCGTGCCCCAACTTCCGCCTCCCAACAATGTAATTTTTTTGATCATTACCATCTCCTACAATTTATTTTCTTTGCCTTCCAAAAGCCTTTTTATGTTTGATTTATGCCTGTATATGGACAATCCTGATATAAATAAACAAAATATAAATAAAATATTATCAAATGGCCTGACAAAAATAACTGCCACAACCGGAGCCAATATCATTCCCGAAATAGATCCAATGGAAACTGTCCTTGTAAACAAAATAACAATTAACCCAATTATAACACATATTGAAGTAACAAACGGATTTATAATTGTCATAGCTCCTATAGTTGTTGCAACTCCTTTGCCTCCTCTAAACTTCAATAAAACCGGCCAATTGTGCCCAATTATTGCAAAAGCACCGGCAAGATAAGCACCTGACTGCCCACATAAGCTTTTTCCTATTATAACTGCTATAATACCCTTTAAAGCATCTCCAATGAATACCATAATACCTATTTTCTTTCCTAATGTTCTTATGGCATTGGTTGTTCCGGCATTTCCGCTTCCATAATCTCTCACATCCTTATCGGCAAATATCTTACCGAGTATATAAGCAAATGAAATGTTTCCCAAAGAATAAGATATAATTGCTATAATAAGATAATTCATAATATTCTCCTATAATAATCACTAAAGACTTTTTTCATTTTTGCTCCTGAATTCTATTATAATAGGTGTACCTTTGTATTCAAATGATTCACGTATTTTATTTTCGAGGTACCTTTCATACGAAAAGTGCATAATACTGCTGTCGTTAACAAATATTAAAAATTTCGGGGGATTAACAGCAACCTGTGTTCCATAATAAATTTTAAGTCTTTTCCCTTTTACGGTTCTTGGCTGATTCATAAGAACAGCTTCAGTAATAATGTCATTTAAAACTCCCGTCGAAACTCTTAAATTTCTGAAT
This sequence comes from Firmicutes bacterium UBA4845, assembly GCA_002399975.1. Taxonomy (GTDB): domain Bacteria; phylum Bacillota; class Clostridia; order Tissierellales; family Sedimentibacteraceae; genus Sedimentibacter. The sequence goes on from DHER01000097.1 coordinate 2,499, forward strand.
TTGTATATTTCATCAATTTCGTCTAATATTTTGGTAATTCTTTGACCGGTTAATGCCGAAACTGTTAAGATCGGAGCATAGGCTGCAAAAGCAAGGCTCTTTCTGACATTATCCTGGAATTCTTTAAATGTATTTTTATCTTTATTAATTAAATCCCATTTGTTAATCACAACAATCATGCCTTTTTTGCTTTCGTGAGAATAACCTGCAATACGAGTATCCTGTTCGGTTATTCCTTTATCTGCATCAACTACCAAAATACATACATCTGCTCTTTCAACAGCAGTAAAAGCTCTCAATATACTGTATTTTTCCACTGCTTCACTAACCCTGCTTTTTTTTCTGATTCCAGCTGTATCAATTATTGTATATTTTTGTCCATTACTTTCAAATTCAGTATCTATTGCATCTCTCGTAGTACCAGGTACATCGCCTACAATTACTCTGTTTTCACCTATAATCTTGTTTATAATTGAAGATTTACCTGCATTCGGCTTTCCTATGACGGCTATCTTAATGCTGTCGTTATCATCATCTTCGGTATTCACAGTTTCATTAAACCTTGAAATAATTTCATCAAGCAAATCTCCTATACCTAAGGCTTCTGACGAAGATATGGGTATGGGCTCTCCCATGCCCAAATTGTAAAACTCATAAATATTATTGTCATTAACAAACTTATCCATTTTATTCACAACAAGAATTATTTCTTTTTTTGATTTTCTGAGCATTTGAGCAACTTCCACGTCTGCTGCGGTAGCCCCTTCCTTGCCGTCGACCATAAATAATATAACGTCTGCCGTATCTATAGCTATTCCAGCCTGAACCCTCATCTGTGCAAATATAGTATCTGTTGTATTTGGCTCTAAGCCTCCGGTATCTATCAACGTAAAATAATTATCCAGCCATTCGCACTCAGCGTAAATTCTGTCTCTTGTAACTCCCGGCGTATCATCTGTTATCGAAATTCTTTTTCCTGCTATTCTGTTAAAAAGCGTAGACTTGCCCACATTGGGCCTGCCTACAATTGTCACTACCGGCCTCGCCATCTTTATCCCTCCGTATATTTATAGCAGGTCCAACAATGCTTCACCATCTGCATCGCAAACCTTCACTTTTGTACTTAGTTCTATTTCCAAATCTTCTATTGTAAAATTATCCAATGTAACCTTATTATCGTTGATCATATTTCCAGGCAGTATTATATTTATGTAATTTTTTCCTTTTAACTGCCTGATAATATCACGGCCTGTTATAAGACCAGACACTGTTATTCTATCACCGAAAAAATTATTTATTATTTTTACCACATTTATTTTTACAGGTATTTTTTTCATTATCTTTTTAGATAATTTAACCATCAAGCTATATGCAGCAACACCAGTAACAAATGTAACCTCATTAACCTCAGGCACACATTCTTCAAATTTATCCAGCAATTTTTCAATTTGATCCTCAAATAATTTACACATTCCTATACCGTTTTCAATCTGATTGAAATTCTCGTAGCTTTCATAACCAGGAAAATCCATTTCGCTTAAAATATAAAATTCATCAGCAATAAAAATGAATCTTGTACCCAGCTTTTCATACAGCTCATTCTGAAGTGATGTCACCTGCCTTACAACCTCACCTGCGCTTTCCCTGTCAAAGGGCACAATCTCCGTAAGACCATCCCTAAATTTTGTTAAACCTACAGGTACAACGGCAACACTCCTTAGTCCTGGACTAAGTGTAGATAAGTCCCTTATGGTTTTTTCAAGGTGCAATTTATCGTTTACGTTTCTTAAAAGAACTATTTGGCAATCAACTGTTATTCCTGCATCAATAAACTTTCTAAGGTACCATAAAACATCCATGTCCATTTTGTTACCCATCATATATTTTCTTAGCTCCGGTTCAGTGGTATGCACAGATACTTTTATAGGGCTAATTTTGTATTTTATAATTCTTTCCAATTCATTATGTGATAAATTAGTCAAGGTTATAAAATTACCATAGAGAAATGAAAGCCTTGAATCATCATCTTTTATATAAAGAGTTTTTCTCATGCCTTTCGGAAGCTGGTCGACAAAGCAAAAAATACACTTATTTGAACAGACTTTTATATTGTCCATCATTGAGTTCTCAAATACTATACCGATATCCTCGTCATATTCCTTTTCTATTTCAAGTTCCCATATTTCTTTGTTCTTTTTTCTTATATCAATAATGATATTTTCATCCGAAATTTGATATTTATAATCTATATAATCCTTGACATAACAGCCGTTTACTGAAATAAGCTCATCGCCCGGCTCCAATTCAAGCTCTTCTGCAATTGAATTTTTCAATACCTTTACTATTATATTTTTCATGTGTTTTCCTTTACAAGTTTGACAAATACTATAACATATTATAACATAATTGTTTCGTTTACTGCAATGTATTTTTAGATGATTCGGCTGTCTTTCACTACGGAAAATTCTCTTTGTACTTTATTTTTTTGATATAATATTGTCATAAAAAATCTCAAATAGAAAAAAGGAACTGTTGCACAATTTCTGGTGAAATAATGCAACAGTCTCCTTGTCTAAAAAAATCCGACTCAAATTATTAGTGCTGTGCCTGGAAACATGAAATCACAGTGGTTTCAGCCGCTCCGCCTGTAATTGTAAACCTTGCATACTGCAAAAAATTGTTAATGGTAATCATTTTTGCGGTGTTAAAGGGTATCTCTATTTCCACCGCAGTATCTTCTATCCAGTTTGTCTGGTCTGGGCTTAATTCTACCACAAGTGTTATATTTTGATCGGAAGAATCTTCCCCGGTATTTTTTATAAACCAGTTATATGAGTTTTCCTTAGATATATCCTGAACCTCCGACACCACGCTTGCCGATGTTCCAACAGTCATAGGCGTCAAGGGAGTATCTTCCCCGAAGGCGTCCAAGTTTGTAAATACAAGCTCATTTTCTACCTTGCCTATTACATTGCTGCCTGAATTGAGCCCTACTTCCAACGGATCCGCTCCGTTAACTATTTTTACGTCATTAGTTATATTTGTAATATTGTCTATTGTAGCTCCCGCATTTAAATCTACCGTACCGTTAACAGCCAAGCTTCCGGCATCATCTACCTGAAGAGGTACTACTGTCTGTGTTGTGCTGTCTAAAACATATATCTGTCCCTTTAACTGAGAAGGCAAATCTTGAAATATAGGCATACCTGGCATAATAATCACTCCATTTTTATTTTTTGGGTTTACCATTACCATAATATGTCCACATTTTAATCTTGACAGCATAATTTTTATTTCTTAAGCATTTTGCTGCAATTTAATGTTCTTCAGTAGTATTAGCAATAATTGTTTTTCCCCTGAAACCATACAGTTATTAAATTAGGATTTTCGGAAGACAAGTTTTTATACTTCAGCCTTAAATACCGGCTTTCTCTCATCGGATGAACATATGATACTTCATCAGGACTTATAACATATGGACCCGAATCTTCAAAAGTCATGCTGCCTCCGGGGCTTATTTCAATAAACATTTCTACATCGCCGCTCCCCGAATTTTTAACAAAATAATAGTACTTGCTTAAAGCCGAACAATCAAGCCAGTCTGTACATCTGTACTGTCCGGATGACATATAATTTTTCACAAAGTCTTCATAGCCGAAATCTTTGATATATTCATTATTTCTGCACATGCAGCTTCTTTTGCAATCATTTTTATATATAGGATTGTACTGCTTAATACGCATATCCTCACATCCTTGATTTGTCCGTATTTCATAATAAGCACTTTTTAAAAATTTGTTACAAAAATTATGACAAGGTATTTTAAAGCTTATCTTATTTTAGGAATAAAAAAAGCCTTATAATAAGACGTAAGGCTTTTTTTATTCCTACCATATTACCATATCATTAATCCTGTTGAGGAGCTTCTACCGGACAAACACTGGCGCATGCTCCACATTCAATGCAAGTTGCCGGGTCGATTTCATATCTATCGTCACCAGCTGTAATAGCGCTTACCGGACATTCTGCTTCGCATGCACCACAGCTTATACATGCATCAGTAATTTTGTAAGCCATCGAATTCACCTCCCCCAATATAATCAACAATCATTCTATCACCATTTGTCCATATTTAAAAGGACTTTTTTTAAATTTATGAACTCTGTCTTATTTTGTTTCTAAAACTTTTAAAAGCATAACAGGTAAAAAGAGGATGTTGCAATATTGTGACATCCCCCTTTCTTAATCTTCCAAATCCTTTAATTTTTCTAAATTATTGTTATCTTTCTTACACTTCACAGAATCTTCTTCGATAACTTGGATATCTGAACCGGACATTTCTTCACTTTCAACCGTACCGTCGGATTTATTAACATTAACCTTTACAGTTTTAAACAACGGATTTACATCAATAACTATTCCTGTTTTATTTGTTCCCTTTATTTGAACTTTATCCCCAACATCCGGAAGCTCATTTATATTTTCTTCATATACTTCATGCTCATAGTTTAAGCAGCACATAAGTCTTGAGCATATTCCGGAAATCTTGGAAGGATTCAATGAAAGTTTCTGTTCTTTTGCCATCTTTATAGATACAGGATAAAATTCACCTAAAAACGACGAACAACACATGGGTCTGCCGCAAGGACCTAAACCTCCTATCATTTTAGCCTCGTCACGAACCCCAATTTGCCTTAATTCTATTCTTGTTCTGAATATTGAAGCAAGATCTTTTACAAGTTCCCTGAAATCAATTCTTCCGTCTGCAGTAAAATAAAATATAACTTTATTGTTGTCAAAGGTGTATTCTATATCTATAAGCTTCATTTCTAATCCGTGCTCCTCAATTTTTTTCTGGCACAAATCAAAAGCTTTTTTTTCTTTTTCTTTATTTTCCTGATTACATTTTATATCTTCTTCTGTTGCAATTCTTAGTACTTTTTTTAAAGGCTGGATTACATCTTCTTCTTTTATCATTTTCGGCCCTACAACAACCCGGCCGTATTCAATGCCTCTGATAGTTTCTACTATTACATGATCGCCTTCATTTATCCACTTCCTGTCAGGATCGAAATAGTATATTTTCCCGGCCTTTTTAAATCTTACGCCTACTACCTTTATCACTTAAAAACCTCCTGAATCTTCAAAAGCATATTATCTATGGAAAGCTTATAGTTAACATTGCTCTTTATGTTATTGCTCGTGTACTGCATCAGTTCAATTAAATTATTACTGCTTTCCATTAACTGACCGTGTGCTTTTGCCAGTTGTTTAAAATCTTTATTTAATACAAGATCGTCCATATTGTTTTGAGCAAACATACAATCACGTATCCAGATCATAATAATTTCTATAATTGTATCTATACTGTCCTTATTTTCTTCAAAGTAACTCTCTAATTCATAAATTAATTCCGAATCCGAATTTACTATATTATCAAATAACTTAATAACTTCCTCTCTCTGTTTAAGAATATCGTCATTGCCATTAACAATATTTACCGCTTTATTTAATATTCCTTTTGAATATTCGGCTGCTAAATCTGACAAAGTATCTTCAGTATGGTAGTTTTCTTTCAAATATTTTTTTATTTTTTCTTTGCTGACATTCCTGAACTTAACAGTTTGGCATCTTGACATAACGGTTGGAAGCAGTAAATTCTCATTAGTTGTCAAAAGTATAACCACAGCATCCCCGGACGGTTCTTCCAATGTTTTTAAGAATGTATTGGATGCCTGAGGAGTCATTTTATCTGCTGCCTTTATTATATACACTTTTTTCTTTGATTCGTATGGTTTTATACAGATAGATTCCACAAGGCTGTCTATTTCTTCTCGTTTTATTGTTGTTTCACTGTTATTTATAATGTGGAGGTCGGGGTGATTTCCTGAGTTTACTTTAATACAGCTTGGACATCTGTTGCAAGGATCAGAATCAAAATTTTCACAAAACAAAGATTGGGCAAACACCATAGCCAATTCGTATTTGCCCATGCCTTTCGGCCCTTCAAATATATAGCAATGTGATACTTGATCATTATTGATGGACCTAATCAAAGATGTTTTAACTTCTTCCTGCCCTGCTACTTGATCATAAAGCATCTTTTCACCTTTTTACTTTCACCTATATTTTTTCAAATCGTTCAACATTTGTTACATATATAACCGCTCCGCCGACAGTAACCTCAATTGTCTGAGGCAGGTATCCGCCTGCAGCGCTAAATGTACTGGGAGGTATGGCTGCCGTAATTTTCTTTTTGGTTTTGCATGCTTTTTTTATTATATCTATTTCTTCATCAATTTTGTCATCTTCTACTATTGAAATTATAGTTGTGTTGCCTGAACTAAGGAAGCCACCTGTTGTTGACAGCTTAGTTGAAGAAAATCCATTTTCCCTTAGAGCTGATATCAATTTGTTTGCATCATCATTTTGTACTATGGCAGTTATTGACTTCATAATTTTCATTTCCTCCTTAATAATAA
>DHER01000109.1 GCA_002399975.1 Firmicutes bacterium UBA4845
TGTTTTTCACCGATTCAACATATGAGTCCCCTCCTAAAACCTCATTTTTCAAAAACATGAAAAATCGAGATATTTCGGACGGGGAGCGTTTAGAAAAATTCTTATTGCTAAATTTACATTATATTTAAAATATATCCATTTATTAATGGAAAAAACGAGTTCCTTTTGACTCGAAAGCGATCTTTTACTTGTTTGCATAACGTGTTTCAGTATTCTCCTGAAGTTTATCCACGTCGCCCGGGAGTGCGCCCATAGCCTGTTGGCGGCAATCTCGCGGTAGCGTGTCTTGCCGTTATTACAGTTGAAAACGAGCTGGAAGATGGAAGCCTCAACATTGTTTCGCTTCCATTTCTCCTTGAAGGGAACGTTCCCCAGCTTTTTCCTGAGCATGGACGTGCGGACGTTTTCAGGCGTGAAGTAATAATATTTCCCGTCTCCCGTCTTAATACGCAACTTTTTCAATGGCTCACCGGGGCGTAGGGAGTGCCGTTATCGGATGAATAAAGGACCTTGAAAATATCTTCGTTTACACGCGCCACGACGTGCTCGCGGAAGATATTATGCCAGGAGTCATTTTTCAAGTAATCTTTCAACGAGGAGCCTCGTAGCATTCCGGAAGGGGATGAAAACATGTCTAGTTGTGGGTTCTTTCCGGACTCTTTAAACATTATTTGCAAGCTTTAAGTTTTGCTCCAAGTTGCTGAAATATATACTGATATGCAAACAATTAAGGTGCTGTTTTTCAGCGCCGTTTTGAAATATTAATCATCACTTCCGAATGGTCAGGAATTTTCATGAATAAATGCCAGGGACTTTTCGGAGTGGACTCAAAATTGATTAAAAAATCAAATAGTTTAAAATGAAAGTACTTATTATATTGGAAGCTGGCATACCAAGTTATAGAAATTTTTTATTTGAAAGATTAACACTGGAGAAACAGATAACTGAATTGTTAATATTACATACAGGTAAGATATATAATGGACAAGGTAACTATAAAAGTCGAAAGCTTAAATTTATAGGAACCAATAAGTTGGGATTACATATTGGAATATGGGAATATATATTTAAATATGATGTGGTTATTTCATCATATAACCTTAGAATAATTACTTGTTGGTTACCAGTTTTTTTTAAAAAGAAATTTATTTTTTGGGGAAAAGGTCTAGGCAATAACGAAAGTAGTTTTGTTAAACTATTGCGACAGATTACAGCTAATAAAGCCAGAAAAATTTTACTGTACAATGAAGCCAAAAAGAATGAATTTTTAGCTAAGATTAAAATTGATGAAAGTAAATTAATTGCTTACACAAATACTATTCACATTTCAAATCATGGGTTTGATGCGAATAATGGAAAAGAATATTTACTTTATTTTGGTAGAATTCAAAAACGCAAAGGCTTAATAGAATTGATATATCAATATAATGATTACTTGAGGAAAATTGATAAAGCTAAACTTTTTAAACTAAGATTTGTCGGTAATGGTGAATATATTGGAGATTTAAAGAAAATTGTTAGTGAATTAAATTTAAAACATTTGATAGAATTTTATCCTGGAGTATTTGATGATATTTCAATAAAAAAACATTTCGCAAATGCAGTTGCTTATGTATCACCTTACAATGTTGGTTTAGGAGTCGTGAATAGTTTAGCATATGGTGTGCCAATTATAACTTGTAAAGAACCACAAGCAGGTCCTGAATTCTACTATTTGAATGAAAAAAATTCTTTTGTTGTAAACGATATAAGTGAATTAAGTGATATATTTCAATATTTGTCAAATAACAATAATCAAGAACTATTCTCTAATAGCTATAATTATTTTACTAATCATTTAGATAGCAATATAATGTATGAAAATTTCATTAATACGATAATTAAAGTTGGGAATGAATAAAATAGAACGTTTTGTGTATGACCTTGTTAAGTCAAACCCCAAGATAAAAAAACTGATTAGAAATATTTACCAGGGTGTTTTTGATTTAATGCCACGTAAAAAGAATTATACGGTTAATCCTATTATCTTAAAAGAGGGCTTTTTTTATGGATTTCATGAGATACAACCGTTCTCTGAAGATAACACAAAAATATTAGCAAATAAATTAAGATATAATGAGGTACGTATGCCCCGAAAAGATGACTTCATAGATGTGGGGTATATTAATTTTGATGGCAATGCTCTAGGAGATTTTGTAAAATTAGGCGAAACAAATGCATGGAATTTTCATAAAGGGTGTAGGTTACAATGGATCAATAATGATGAAGTAATTTATAACTGTACTTCTAACGACAATATGACTTCTAAGATTGTTAATATTCATTCAGGCGATGAAAATATAATTCCTTTTCCAATTGATACTGTAAGTCCCGATGGTAAATATGCTACATCCTTTAGTTATGAAAGACTCGAAAAGCATATGCCTGGTTATGGATATTGCCATAAAGATGATTATTCATACATTGATGAAAAGTCGTCAAACGATACAGGTCTTTTTATAGTTGATTTGCATACCAAAGAAAGAAAACTAATTGTGAGTTTAGATGAACTTGCAAATTCCACAGCTTCCTTTGAAGCCAGTAATGTGTCAGATCATTATGTAACGCATTCGGAATTTTCACACGATTCAAAATTAATTTCATTTCTACACCGATGGACGGGTGAATATAAGGGTAAACGTTTTACAGAATTAATGATTTATAATCTTGAGACAGGAAAACTGATTTGCATACCTACCACAGGTCATATGACATCTCATTATGATTGGAATCATAAACGAGAAATAATAGCATATTGCAATTATAAAGATCAAGATGCACATGTGTTACTAAAGATTGATGATATTAATGAAAGTAAATTTGTTGCCTATCCTAGTCTTAATTCTGATGGGCATCAATCATTTATAAATGATAGTAGTTTTGTGACTGATACTTATCCGGATAAGTGGCGAATGGCCAAATTATATAAAGTAAATATTAATGACAATAGTGTGAAATTGATATCCTCTGTTTATTCCCCAAAGAAATTTCAATCTACCACAAAAAAAGGCCATGTAGCATGTGATTTACATCCAATTGTTTCTAAAGATGGTAGTTATGTATGTTTTGATACTGTACATACAGGTAAAAGGTCTTTAGCTATTATGAAATTAAATTAATATGAGATTAATCTACCTTCATCAATATTTTAAGTTTCCTAATGAAACAGGTGGTACTCGATCTTATGATTTAGCTTCATCTTTTGTTAAGAAAGGAATTGATGTGGTTGTTGTTTCAGCTACTTCAGACTTAAATCATAAATCTAAAAAGAGGTGGAAGGTTATAGAAAGAGATGGTTTATTAGTTAACTACATTTATCTCCCGTATGGAAACCATTTATCTTACTTTCAGCGGTCTTTTGTGTTTTTTAAGTTTTTATGGTTTTCTACTTTTCGTTTATTAAAACTTAAAGGTGATTTCGTATTAGCTACTTCAACTCCTTTAACAATAGGAATTCCTGCTCTATTTAAGAAATGGTTTGGTAAGACTCCTTATATCTTTGAGGTTCGGGATGTGTGGCCGGAAGCTGTTATTGCAATAGGTGCTATAAGAAATAAAATGATGCAAAAATTACTTTTTTTCCTAGAAAGAGTAATATATAAAAATGCATCTACCATTGTGCCTCTCTCTACCGATATGCAAAAGTCGATAGTAAATAGGTATCCACAATTTACAGATAAATCGTCAGTTGTTATAGAAAATATATCTGAGATAAATCGTTTTCAGAATATTAAAGATAAGATTGACTTAGAGAATATTACAGGTTTTAAGCCTAGATTTTCGGTCCTTTATGCCGGTACATTTGGAAAAGTTAATGGAATTGATAGAGTAATTGATCTTGCTCAGAAAACTCTTATAATTGATAATAGACTTGTTTATATATTAATTGGTGCTGGAGCTGAGAAGGAGAATGTAATTCAATTGGCTAAAAATACTGGTGTTTATGGTAAAAATGTATTTATCTTAGATTCAATTTCAAAAAATGAACTCCCAAAATGGTATAACACTGTATCTATGGGATCATCATTTGTAATTGATATTAAAGAGTTGTGGGCTAACTCAGCAAATAAGTTTTTTGATACTTTAGCTGCAGGTAAACCAATATTAATTAATCATGAAGGTTGGCAAGCTGAAATCATTAGAGATTATAATATTGGTTATGTATTACCGTCTATCGTTACTACAGAAGACGCTTCGAGTTTTGTAAAATATACATTAAATGATTCTCTTATTAATGAGCAACAAATAAATGCTTTATCTGTAGCTAAAGAAAAATATTCACTTGAGAGGGCGGTGGAGAAATATACCGATGTGTTTAATAACATTAGAGCCTAAATATTCAGTTGATTTTATTTATTATTAATTGCTTTGTAAAATTTTGATTTGTAGTTTTACAAAGTTTTCATTTCTTATTGAAAGTGAAGAAGAAAAAGAGATTGATTTGATAAAATTAGAAAACATTCTTTTAAAACACATTCAATCATAGCCACTTGTAATCAGTAACTTCGCAT
>DHER01000026.1 GCA_002399975.1 Firmicutes bacterium UBA4845
GATTTTTCACTCTTCAGCCGTGTCATTTTGTTGCTTTTATTGTAAAGTGAATTGATGTAAAGAATGGAAGAGCCTTTATCGGATCCATATACAAAAGGCTGTGGAGGCAATATCTTATTTTGAAGTTTTCTTTTCAAGACATCTTCCTGAAACTGGTAGTAATTCATATCAGAATAATGATAGTATTTTTTATAATACATTTCAGCACTGGTAAATCCCTGGTCCGGAGATACCATGGATTGATTCTTCATACTGAATAAAAAGTATCCATCAATCAATTGATTGGAATCCTTTAAGGGAGACAGATTATCCCTCATCTCCATAATGGAGTAAGTCAATTCGCCTTTATTGGCATAGGATTTGTTCAAGAACTCAATAATTTCAGTATTGGTACTCAAAGTATCCGATAAGTCGTTTACAACGGAAAGACTGTTTTCTATTGTTTCCATAGTATACTCAAGCTGAGCTTTATTTGTATTCTGTGATTGCCTCAGTAAATTTTTATTGGTAAAGGAAACAATAACAATCCCCATAATAAGGGGTACTATGATAAGAAGCGTGTAAGAAAGTGTCAGCTGCCAAAAAAGCATGGACCTTCTGAAATGTCCCGTAAATGGCGCTTTCATATATAACCATCCCTCCCAGGCTGTTTCTTTCTGATTTATAGAACCCAAAGCAAGGTACAATATTTCAACGGGAGTACAATATTTCTGAGAATGGTATGATTTTCAACACTTTTTCCTCATTTCTTTCCAATACATAGTGAGGGATTATTTTCTGAAAAAATGTACCTTGATATCATTATACCGTTTTACTATACTGTTTACAATGAATGATTCTGAAGTTTGGAGGGATTTATTTGCAAAGCAATATAATACATACACGCGTCAAACCTTCTTTCGGTGTCTCAATAAGAAAGGAGATAAAGAAAAATTGGGCTTTATATCTGTTGGTGACTCTTCCGGTTGTTTATCTGATTATCTTTAAATATATTCCTATGTATGGGGTACAAATTGCTTTTCGTCAGTATCAGCCGGCCCGCGGAATACATAAAAGTCCATGGGTTGGTATGAAGTATTTTAAGCAATTTTTTGAAGATTATAAATTTTGGGATATCTTGCGTAATACATTATTCATTAATCTATACAACCTGCTCGCTTTCCCGATGCCAATTCTTCTGGCACTGTTGCTAAACTATATTCCAGGAAGACGGTTCCAAAAGTCCGTACAAATGATAACATATGCTCCATATTTTATATCCACTGTGGTTATGGCCAGCCTGATCCTTCAGTTCTTTGATGCAAGAAATGGTTTATTCAATATGCTCACCGGATTACTTGGCAAAAAGCCGATCAACTATATGGGTAAGCCAGAATATTTTTATCATATATACATTTGGACCGGTGTATGGCAAAGTATAGGGTATGGTTCTATTATATATATAGCCGCTTTATCAGGTGTTTCACAAGAGCTTCACGAGGCAGCCATTGTTGATGGGGCTAATATTCTGAAACGAATCTGGCATATTGACCTGCCTGCTATACTGCCAACCATATGCATATTATTGATCATGCAATGTGGCAGTATTATGAGCATTGGATACGAAAAAATATACCTGTTACAGAACAGTTTAAATCAAAGTGCCTCGGAGGTGATAGATACATACGTATATAAACAGGGCTTAACCGCAGCACTACCCCAATATTCCTATTCCACCGCCATTGGACTTTTTGTCTCCATCATCAATGTTATCCTGCTGATAACTGTCAATAAAATAACTTCAAAATTATCCGGTAGTGGACTTTGGTAGAAGGGAGAAAAAAATGAGTAAACAACTTATGAAAGATTTAAAATACACCAATGGTGATCGAGTATTGATCTTTATTGACTATATCGTATTGACGCTTTTGCTTGTTATCATTCTGTATCCGCTGCTTTTTGTGTTATCGGCTTCTTTTGATTCCAGGCCGGGTACTATGGGGTTATCTTTATTGCCTGCAAAGTTTTCCACAGCTGGGTATAAAGCAGTATTTGAGTATAAATATATTTGGTCCGGATACAGAAATACCCTGCTCTATACCGTAATATCCACTTTAATCAATCTTGCAATGACCGTATGCTGCGCCTATCCATTGTCGAGAAAGAATTTTAAAGGCAGGAATTTTGTATTAATCCTTTCCATGATAACAATGTATTTTGGAGGGGGTCTGATTCCATCCTATTTGCTCGTACGGGACCTAAAATTGCTTGACACCATATGGGCTGTTATCCTTCCCGGAGCCATGTCTGTTTATAATGTGATTGTTATGCGAACTTACTTCAGCACGCAAATACCGGGGGAATTGCTGGAGTCCGCACAGTTGGACGGATGCGGCGATATCAATTTTCTGATTCGGATTGTGCTGCCTTTATCCGGTCCGATATTGGCAGTCATCGCCTTGTTTTGCGCAGTTGGTATGTGGAATTCCTATTTTTCTGCCATGATTTATCTGAAAGATCGGGATATGTTTCCTCTCCAGCTAATTCTTCGCGAAATCCTGATCATCAATACACAGGATCCTTCCAGCACAGCCGGGTCCAGTCTCAGTAGTATAGCTAATATGGAAGAACGAAAAAGCCTTATGAAATATGCTGTTATTGTAGTTTCGTCCGTGCCTGTTTTAGTGCTCTATCCTTTTGTACAAAAATATTTTGTAAAGGGGATTATGATTGGATCGCTCAAGGGTTGATTTGTTTGCGGCATATCATCGCATTTTATAACTTTAAGTCCAGCTAGTAAAAGTCA
>DHER01000021.1:0-209 GCA_002399975.1 Firmicutes bacterium UBA4845
TAAGGCAAGGCAGAAGCTAATTGTGCTGTCTTAAAACTGGTCAATGTCTTACCAGAGCCTGTTGTATGCCAAATATATCCTCCAGCTGCAGTTGTACCCATCTTCTTGTAGTTTGTTGATACTACAATACGTGATAATATACGTTCTGCAGCAGCTATTTGATAAGGACGCATTACAAGTAACAGGTCTTCAGATGTAAAAATACAATA
>DHER01000021.1:334-2599 GCA_002399975.1 Firmicutes bacterium UBA4845
AACCAGAAGCCGCCCAAAAGCTGTCACGCTGGTATCTTTTTATCTGGTTGAAGGCTTCACGGATAGCAACACCGCGACGCTTTAACTCCACATGGACAAGGGGAAGTCCATTGACAAGTATAGTCACATCATATCGGCTTTCGTGCTTTCCACCAGCTTCTTCGTATTGATTAATAACCTGCAGGCGATTGTTATGGATGTTCTTCTTATCTAAAAGGTAGATGTTCTTTGTTGTTCCATCTTCACGTTTTAGAATCTGGATATGGTCATCCTGAATTTTTCTGGTCTTTTCAACAATTCCCTCGTTAGTATTTGCTATACATTCTGTGAAAAATTTATCCCATTCGCTATCAGTAAAGGTGAAGTCATTAAGCAGTTCAAGTTGCTTTCGGAGATTTGCTATCAATGCAGCTTCATTGTGCACTTCAATATATTCATATCCTTGGGAAGTCAGTTGCCTGATAAACTCCCGCTCAAGTTCCGCCTCGCTTTGATACTTTTCAGGACGGACATTATATTCAGCTGCATATTCAGCAACAACCGTTGCTTCGTCAGTACTTGCAACGATGTTGTATATACTCATGCCGTCACCTCCTTGAATGATAACAGTTTATCCCTATAATATTCATATTGCTTTTGCCGTGCTTCGATTTCAGCAGGAATGCCGCTGGTTAAGTCGTTGCAGAGAGCGTCAAAGCGATCGAGGATAGCTACGATGCGCTCTTGTTCTTCTAAGGGTGGAACAGGGATTTTAGCCTTTGAAATATTGTCATTATATAGCCTTGCAATAGTTCCCCCAGTAGATATTGACCAAGGCTTCATCGCATAGCAATAATATAGAAATTTATTTAACACTTTTCTCTCATCATTATCAATCCACACAATATTAGAGTCTTGGTAATAAGCTGGTTTTCCATCATAAATTACAGTTCTTCCGATTGTTCCAGCAGCAGATATAAGAATATCGCCTTTTTTAGGGAAGGAATATGCTTTTCGGTATTCATCGTATTTTTCCTGTGAAATAAAAGCATCTGGTTCTTTTCCAAATGTCCCAATTTTAAAGAATGGAACATCACCAACTGGGCTTGTTTCTGCTTTCATAATACGCCTACACATACAAACAGGTCCAATTTCCCCCAATGTCATCCACTTGATATCAGGGTTATTACCAAACGTAAGCAGCAGATCCCTATAATACTCATACTGCTNNTCTGCTGTAAGCTCTGTGAAATTATCCAGAATACGGACAATTTCCTGCTGTACAGGTAGTGGGGGAAGGGGGATTTTATATTTTGAAACCATCGGGACAGTCAGCTGCGGTATACCGGTAGTCGGTACTTGAAAGTTTATTGTTTCAATAACATATTTTAAAAAATCTACCTGTAAAGATTTTTTTGGAATTGCACAAATAAGCCTTACAATAGGATAAAATGGATCCCTGCGTAGTTCACAATAACCAATAGTACCCCGTGCTGCAATAGTAACGCATGGCTCACTTATTTTTACAATATTAGTATATCCATATAATGCGTTGACTCCGACACCATTACTGTATATCGGAATGGTATAGTCTTTCGTTAATTCTTTTGAATAGTTATTTTTGGGAACATCTCCACCCGCTGACAATTCACAAACTTCTCCTATGGTTTTATACTCAACCCCATGAGGGCAAAATTCAGCAATCAATTCATCTAATTTACTCATTTGCCCACCTCAATTTCTGCAATAATCTTATCTATTTCTTCCCTCAAAACCTGCTCTCTCGCCACAATCTTTTCTATTTCAGCATTGAGGGCAACAATATCAATCTTTTCTCTCGTATCCTCTTGTTCCACATATGTTGAAACAGACAGGTTATAATCTTGTTCAGCAATTTCGCTGTTTGGCACAAGCCTAGCAAAATGCTCTATATCTTTTCTATCTTTGAATGCGTTAAGAATGGTCTCAATATTTTCCTGTGTTAGTTTGTTGTTATTCGTAACCTTGACAAATTCCTTTGATGCATCGATAAATAAGGTGCTATTTTCCGATTTAGATTTCTTCAGCACCATAATGCAGGTAGCAATGCTGGTACCATANNTACTGCCTGATTTTCTTTTCAGCACCTCCACGGTACATTACACCGGGGAAACAAACGATAGCCGCTGTTCCGTTTGTCGCAAGCCAAGAAAGACTATGCATAATAAAAGCAAGGTCTGCTTTAGATTTAGGAGCCAATACTCCCGCTGGAGAAAAACGAGGGTCATTAATCAAAATAGGATCATT
>DHER01000078.1 GCA_002399975.1 Firmicutes bacterium UBA4845
TAGAAATTTGGAGGATGCCAATGAGGCGTTCAAGAAGGCGAAGAAGAAGGATGCTAAAACAGAGCAGTCCAATCAAATCTCAACAAAGCTTCTTTCTCTCGAGGTGGAGAAGAAAAAGGAAGCCGTGGATCTGGCGGAGAAGCTGCTGGAACAGGAGGGGCGTGTATTCTCTCCGGTGTCGGGAAGAATCCGTCAGATCGGCCTTACGGTGGGCAGCAAAATATCAGGGACGGAGAAGGTATCCGTAGATTCGGAGGATTACGAATTTATCACACAGGTATCCAAGGAGGAAGCAAAGCATCTGGAAGCCGGGGACGAAATTGATATTATGCTGAATCATGACAAAAAGGCGGTAACCGCAATTATTGAAAGTGTAGGTCTGGAGGATGAACAGGGTAAGTCGGAAATAACCGCAGCTATGCCGGAGGGAGAATACAGCGGGGGAAGTTATGCTTCCTTCACAGTAAATAAAACTTCAAAACAGTATACGCAGACGCTGCCATTGCAGGCGGTACGCATGGACTCAAACCAGGTAAATTATATTCTGGCAATCCGGGAGAGTAGTACCAGCCTTGGGAAAGAGCTGATCGCGTACCGGGTGAATGTGGAAGTATTGGAAAAGGATAGCCGGACCGCTGCAATAAAGGCAGTGATTAACCCAGAGGATAAGATTATAATCAGCAGCAGTAAAGGCATTGAGGAGGGAGACCGGGTTCGAATCGATGAAGAAAATGAATAGCAATAGCAAACAAAATATATGGTTTCTTCTGCTTTTTACCGCGGTATTTATCCTATGGGGAACCGCTATATATTACGGTCAATATGTGGATGAGTACTACCAATCCGTCGGTATCCGGATGAAAGGCGGCACTGTGTCACAGCGCGAACTTATGCGGATGGCGGAGCAGGAAAAGCAAAATAGAAATCAGGAATTCACAGGCATATCAGCCTGGAATCAGGTGGAAAATCAATCCATGGAATCGGATCGGCTGGGTACGAAGGCGGAGGTCAGGCTGATTGAAGTGTACGGTGCAATCGAGAAGGTATATCCGGTGGAACTCATAAGCGGCTCGGTACCTGCAGCGGACGATGATCAGGGCTGTCTGATCGACGAAGCAACGGCATATCATCTGTTTCGGACAAAGGATTGTGTGGGAAATGCGCTGATCTATCAAAACAGGTATTTTTATATCCGGGGAATCCTTCGTTCTCCCGAAGAAGTTTGTCTCATAATACAGGACGCAGAGGAGAAGAACTATTCTAATCTGGAGCTTACCTTTGCAGATGGTGACAACTGTGGACAATTGGCTGCAGATTTGATGAGGCAATATGGACCTACCGACCGCTATACCTTGATTGACGGATATCGGATCGCAAAGAGCCTCTCTTTTGGTTATCTGCTGCCGGCATGGTTCCTTGGCTTTTTCCTGTTGTATGACCTATTGGCGGTTCTTTGGAAGAGGAGAAGGATACCGTTTCAAGTGATTGCTCTGATACTGGTCATCCTATGCTTATGGCCTCTGCTTTCCTGGATGATGGAATATGAAATCTATCTGCCGCAGCAGATCATCCCGACGAAATGGTCTGATTTTTCCTTTTGGAGCAGAAAATATGCGGCTTTTCAGGAGTGGAAGAAAGATATGACCTATATGATCCCCAGTTATAAAGATGTTCTTTTAAAACAGCATATCCGCAGCTGTGTATCACGGAGTGTGGCAGCAGTCGCCGGAATGCTTGTGCTGGTTCTTTATGAGCGCAGGCTGTTTTCCGGCCATAAGCTGCTTTCCGGCAATAGGCGGGGCAGCAGTATCCTTCTGATGGCATTGCTGGAATGTGCAGCCCTTTCTCTTTTGTTTGCCTATGGCAAAATATTTACCCTCCCGAGAGCCTATCTGGGAATGCCGGTATTCTATATGCTGGCGATGGAATGCTTCCGTTGGGGCGGGGGCTGGATACGGAATCTTAGGAAGAGCCGTCAATAGGAGGATTCACCTAAAAAATACGTCAACAGAAACAATCAATTGATTATTTATATTGACACATTATACTAACTGATGTATAATGTAATATACCAAATAGAACGGAGGCTATAGCTATTGGTCAATACAAATGCATATACGGATTCGAAAGAAAACGTTATTGAACATATAAAGTTATTGAGAACAGCTCTTAATAGTCCTAAAACTCAATTAGATATACTACCCCATAAAAGAGGGCAATTAGATACGGATGCTTTTTCAACTGCATATACCATGCAGACTTTAGAGTATAATTCCAAGAATGTTAGAAATGAACTTATGAATCTTGAAGTTTCGGACTATATTGAAAATATCAAAGATAATAAACATTTGGGTTCTCCAGATTTTAGAGTTTTTGGAATTAATATTAATGGAAGAGATATCTACATAAAGGAAAAATTAAGGGATAAGTTTTGCGTTTTTTGTGTTTCATTTCATTTTCCGCAATATCCATTAAAAAACAGACCATACAAATAGAATTTACATATACTGGCATGCGAGTGCTTTGCTCTCAAGCGTACCGCATATATTTAGATAATAAGAATTATGCTATATCGAAAGGAGCTAATTTATATGACAAACGAAAAACATGAAATAAAAAGAATATTGTATTTTTGCCCCTTATGTGAAGAAAAACATGAAATTGTTGAAATCAGCTATTATGACAAAGCAATTGTAAAAAGCAAAGAAGTGGAGTATTTGAAAAGAAGTTACTATTGTGAAATAGAAAATGAGGAATTTACACCGGATACTTTGATGGACTATAACTTAAATGAGGCAAGAGAAATATATAGGAAGAGCGAAAACTTACTAACCTCTGCTCAAATCAAGGAAATACGTGATTTATATGGCCTTACACAAAAAGAGTATGCGAATCTTTTAGGATTAGGGGATGTTACTATTCAACGTTACGAAAGTAGATCCATTCAGGATCCTACATATGATGATTTAATGAGATTAACAAAAGAAAATCCGGCATATTGTTTAGAACTGCTAAATAAGAATAAAGAAAAATTTGAGAATGCTAGATATGAGGACATGAAGAGAGCTATAATAAATGTTATTAAGAAAAATGGAAACTTGTATTTTGTAAGAGAAACTTTAAAAAATGCTTATATAGAATATGATAAGCCTACAGAAGCAAATGGTTATTGTCTTTTAGACATTAATAAATTAAGTGGAATAATTCATTATATAGCTAAATATGTAGACTCTTTATATAAAGTAAAGCTTATGAAAATGCTTTGGTATGTGGATGCATTATCCTTTAAAACATATAATAAAGCAATGAGCGGGTTGGTTTATCAGCACTTTCCATTGGGTGCCGTTCCTATTGCTCACAATGAAATTATTAAACTTCCTTCAGTCAATGTTTTAGAGGAAGAACATCCTGAATATACAGCATATAAAATCTTGCCTAATTCGGATTTTCATTTATATGATTTTACATTTGAAGAATTGGATATATTACAAAACGTTATAAAGAAATTCAAAAGTTTTAGTACACAGCAGATTGTATCTTATATGCATGAAGAAGATGCTTATAAATTTACAGAAGATAATGAAATTATATCTTTTAACTATGCTTTAAATATGAAAAATTTCAATTAGTCACAGGGGACTAATTGAGCTATAATTACTTGCTGTTTTTTGGTTATTAATTTTAATAAAATAAGAGTGCAGACAGAAAGGCGGCTTTTGCTATCAACACTAACGTTTATTCTTCTCTGATAATATCTTAATGGAGGAAGAATATTCCGAAGGTGTCATACCGGTCGTCTTTTTAAATTGCCTGGAGAAATAATGAATAGAACTGTATCCTAAGTAGTCGGCAATCTGGGTAAAATTCATGTGATTATCCCGTACTAACTGTTTCGCCATATCGATTTTTAACTTTATAAAATAATCAATCACCCCACAATTAAATTTGGAAGCGAACATAGATTGCAAACTGGAACGTCCGATTAAGTTATCCCTGCATATTTGTTCAATCGTTACATGCTCTTGTATATTGTTATTCATGTAGTCAAGTATCTGCTGAAAGGTTTCTGTATCATTTTTCTTTTTAATCGTATTCGGATATATCATTTCCATAGGATCCCTTGCATTGTACCTCCGAAACAAATTAATGAGGATAGTTTCTAAATATATTTTAATTAATTGCTCGGATGCGAAAGG
>DHER01000139.1 GCA_002399975.1 Firmicutes bacterium UBA4845
TTATCTGTTTATTCAGGTAGGTGCTTTTTTTTGTATAAACAATTAAACTCCAGGTTCCTCACAATGCATACCCAATTGAAAGCGGTCAACCCTAAAAGAAAAGTTGTGAATGAATTGAAAAAACCGAATCAACTTTCTCTAGAGATAAAGGCAATAATTAGTTAATCTAAATCAGGAAAAGATATTTTTTTCAGGGAAGTTAGTCAGAATGTATCGCGGTATTTTGTAATCAAAATTGGGCTAACAGAAAAGGTTGGTTAATTATGAATTGAAAATATAATATTTATAATAAACTGAAATTTATTAAAACAAAACGACCCAATTAATGGGCCGCTTTAAATGTTTTCACAACGGAATAATCCTTATTGTGAATTGCTTTCAGATAATTTTACAAATATATAACATTTTAAAGACTTTGAAAATTGTTTTATGTTAAATATTGTTTATCTTTGAGGGTCAGTTATTGAATTATCTCTATCTTAATAAAATACATATGGAAAAAAAAATCTTAGGTCTTGATTTGGGTACGAACTCGATAGGATGGGCGCTTATTGAACATAGTTTTGACGAGAAAAAAGGTAAAATTTTGGGTATGGGAAGTCGCATCATACCTATGGATGCAGCTAAAGTAGGTGAATTTGAAAGAGGCAATCCAGTTTCAGCTACAGCAGATAGAACAAAATTTAGAAGTGTACGCCGTCTCTATGAAAGAGATGTACTTCGTCGTGAAAGGCTTCATCGTGTGCTTAATATTCTTGGGTTTTTACCAACACACTATGCTGAAAATATCGATTTCGAAAATCGGCCAGGTCAGTTTAAAAAAGATAAAGAACCTAACCTGCCTTATCAGGAAATATCTAATAAGAAATATGATTTTATATTTAAAGATAGTTTCCAGGAAATGGTGGATGATTTTAGGATAACCCAACCGCAATTATTTTATTTTAAAGCCAATGGTTCAGAGAGCAAAATACCGTATGACTGGACCATATATTACCTTAGAAAGAAAGCTTTAAACGAAAAAATAAAAAAAGAGGAACTGTCTTGGATATTGTTGAATTTCAATCAAAAACGCGGTTATTATCAGTTAAGAGGCGAAGATGAAAAGGTTGAAGATAACAAAGAAATAACTTTTGAAATTTTGGAAGTTAATAAAGTTGTAGATTCCGGAGAGAAAATAAAAGGTTCAGGAGCAATACTATATGATATATATTTTACCAATGGTTGGAAATATGATAAACGGATAACAAAAACGGAGGATTGGGTTGGTAAGTCAAAAGAATTCATCGTGACTACCTCTGTTTTGGTTTCTGGTGAAATTAGTCGTAGCTATAAAACTGTTAATTCGGAAAAAGATTGGATTGCGATTAAACAAAAAACTGAAAAAGACATTGAGAGTACAAATAAAACAGTGGGCGAATATATCTATGACACTCTTCTAAAAAATCCCAGTCAAAAAATCAGAGGTAGACTGATACGAACCATTGAGCGTAAGTTTTATAAAAATGAATTAAAGCAGATACTTGAAAAACAAAAAGAGTTTCATCCGGAACTAAGAGACAGAGATTTATACAAAAGCAGTATTGAAGAATTATATACGAATAATGAAGCACATCGAAATAATATAGCCAACCGGGATTTTACTTATCTTTTTCTTGACGATATCATTTTTTATCAACGTCCTCTAAAAAGTAAAAAATCGCTTGTTAGTAACTGTTCTTTCGAATTCCGATATTTCAAGAAAGAAGATGGTACTGTTGAAAAAACTGGTGTGAAGTGTATTGCAAAAAGTCATCCTTTGTATCAAGAATTCCGGTTATTGCAATGGTTGAAAAACTTACGAATTTTCAGTAAGGAGGACATAAACGAGGTTGATATCACGAATGAACTCTTACCGACAACAGCTGACAGAGAGAAACTCTTCGAATGGTTAAATGATAAGACCGAAATTGATCAAAAATCATTTTTGAAATATGTCCCATTCAATCTGGAGGAAAGAATTAAAATGAGATTGGGAGAAAGACAATTTCAACTCTTTAAGAAGGACAAGGAGCAAGGATTGGATACATATTATCGCTGGAATTATGTAGAAGATAAAAAATATCTTCTCAATGAAACACGCGGTGAAATCCTGAAAAGATTTAAAAAAACAGGGATTGACGTCAACGTGTTGGACAAAGATATAGAGACACATCTCTGGCACATATTATATTCTGTAGAAGATAAAGCTGAGATTGATAGTGCTTTAAATTCATTTGCAAAGAGACACTATCTTCCAGAAGGGTTCGTTAATGAATTCAAGAAATATCCAAGACTTGACAAAGAATATGGGGCGTATTCAGCCAAAGCAATTAAAAAAGTATTACCATTGATGCGTTTTGGCAAATGGTGGGATTGGGAGGCAATTGACGAAAGCACAAGACAAAAGATCGATAAGATATTAACCGGTGAATATGATGAAAAAATAAAAAATCGCGTACGGGAAAAAGCGGTCGACTTAAAGAAAGAACAAGACTTCCAGAATCTTCCCTTATGGTTAGTGAGTTATATTGTTTATAATCGCCATTCCGAAACTTCTGATGTTCAATATTGGAAGACCGCACAAGACATTGAACTTCTAAAACAACATTCTTTACGCAATCCAATAGTAGAACAAATAATCAACGAAACATTGCAAACCGTTAGGGAAATTTGGGAATATTATGGAGAGGGAAAAGAAAAGTTTTTTGATGAAATTCATGTTGAACTGGGACGAAGTCTAAAAGAACCAGCTGAGAAACGGAAGAAGGTTTCCGAAAGAATCACTGAAAATGAAAACACCAATATTCGGATTAAATCGCTACTCGTTGAATTGTTTAACGACGATGAAATTGAAAATGTTCGTCCCTACTCACCTATGCAACAAGAGATATTGAAAATTTACGAAGAAGGTGTTTATCAAAATCCTGATGTCACGTACTCAATGGTGAGTGAATCCGAAATAAATAAAATCCGTAAGAAAAACCAGCCCAGCTCTTCTGACATAAAAAAATATAAGTTATGGCTTGAACAGGGATATAGATCACCCTACACCGGAGTAATAATACCCTTGTCAAAATTATTCACTCCAGCCTACGAGATTGAGCATATTATACCAAAAGCTAAATTTTTTGATGATAGCCTGAGTAATAAGATTATTTGTGAATCGGAAGTAAACTCCCTCAAAGACAATCAGCTTGCTTATTCATTTATAAAAAATAACAGAGAACTAAAGATTGAATTAAGTCATGGGAGGTTTGTAACCCTGCTCTCTCCGGAAGCATATGAAGCAAATGTAAAGCGCTATTTTGGAAACAACAGATCCAAACTAAGGAAACTTTTACTGGAGGAGATTCCTGAAGATTTTACTGAAAGACAGCTGAACGATACGAGATATATAAGTAAAGTAGTAAAAACGCTCTTGTCGAATATTGTACGCGAAGAGGACGAGGAAGAAGCTATCGCCAAGAATGTTGTTGCATCTACGGGTGGAGTTACTGCCCTGCTAAAACAAGATTGGGGATTAAATGATGTTTGGAATAGCCTTATAACTCCTCGTTTTGAGCGATTAAACAGAATGGCAGGTTGTGAAAAGTATGGTTCCTGGGAAAATAAAAATGGGAAAGTGGTCTTTCAAATTAACACAATAGAGCCTGATTTATTGAAGTTAAACAGAAAGCGTATCGATCATCGACATCATGCTCTGGACGCATTGGTGGTTGCATGTAGTAGCCGCAACCACATTAATTATATCAATAACGACAATGCAAACGGAAAAGATAAATCAAAGCCCAGACGTTTTGATTTACGGAATCAATTAAGGATAATTGAAGAGGAGGAGGTAAATTCGGTAGTGAATGGTGAGCTGCAAAGAAAAAGAATAAAAGTAGCAAAAGAATTTCTTAAACCTTGGGAATCATTCACTCAGGACGCAAAAGAGGAGCTAAACCGTATTGTTGTCACTTTTAAAAAGAATAATCGTGTCATTAACAAAACAGTAAACTATTATCAGAAGTGGGTAAAACAACCTGATGGAACAATGAAAAAAGCTTACGTCGAACAAACGAAAGGTGACCACTGGGCTATTCGAAAACCCTTACATAAAGAAACTGTTTCAGCGCTTGTAAATCTTCAAATGAAAAAAACAGTAAATCTATCTGTAGCTTTGGACAATTCAAAGGATATCGTTAACAAATTATTACGTAAAAAAATTGACGAACTTATATCCGAAGGATTCGAAAAAAAACAAATTCAAAAATACTTTAAAGGGTTAGATAATAGATGGGCGGGAGAGGATATATCGAAGGTTGATGTCTATAACTTCACCAACGATAAGGAGAGTACCATGATCGCTGCTTCCAGGGTAAAATTAGATGAAAGTTTCAGTGAGAAAAATATAGAAAGCATTACGGATACAGGAATCAGAAAGATATTGCTCGCACATCTCGAAAAATATAAAGGTTTGTTGGATGAAAACGGAAACCCTGTCGCTCCGGAGACATTGGCTTTCTCACCAACCGGGATTGAGGAGCTTAATAAGAATATTCTCAATTTAAACGGAGGGAAAAAACATGCTCCAATATACAAAGTAAGGAAATTTGAAAAATTTGGTGAAAAATTCAATGTCGGAGTATCTGGAAACAAAAAACAAAAATTTGTTGAAGCAGCTAAGGGTACTAATCTTTTTTTCGCAGTCTATATCGATGAGGATGGTAAACGGAACTATGAGACGATACCATTGAATGAAGTTGTTGAACATCAAAAATGGAGAGCAACCTTAACAAGACAAGAGAAAGATATTACGCCCATAATTCCTGTAAATAGAGAGAAAGGAAAATTCCTTTTCTCACTTTCTCCTAATGATTTGGTTTATATCCCATCTGTTGAAGAACTTGCGAATCCAGGGGAAGTAGATTTTAATAATCTAGACAAAAATCAGGTAAAAAGGATTTATAAATTCGTAAGTTGTACAGGCAATCAAGCTTTTTTTATACAAAGCCATGTTGCATCAAATATTGTGAACAATTTTGAATTTTCTGCACTCAATAAAATGGAAAAATCGATTGAAGATATTATGATAAAATCAGTTTGTTGGAAGCTTGAAACAGATCGCCTTGGAAACATAATTAAAATAGTTGGGGAGGGAATAAACCGGATGAGTTTTCCTGACCGAAATATTCTCGAAGAATCGATTGCATATTCATATTCAAATGAATTACAGGCATTCATAGATCAAAATGAGGTGAATGAGATAGATGCAGAAAAAATTAGTAAGTTATCGCCAAAGGAGATCATTTAAGAAATGTAGCCAAGCTAAGTAAACAGATTCAGGAACGATAATAATTGAGTCAATGATCAAAAAAACTCTATATTTCGGTAATCCGGCTTACCTGAGCCTGCGAAACAAACAGCTAATAGTAAAACTACCGGAGGTCGAAAAAAATGATTCTATTCCAGATGATTTAAAAAAACAAGCTGAGAGATCGATCCCCGTGGAGGATATTGGCATTATAATCCTTGACAATAAGCGGATTACAATAACTCAAGGTGTCATTGAAGCATTGCTGGATAACAATTCTGCACTAATTACTTGTAATAGTGAACGAATGCCGGTGGGTTTAATGTTACCGCTATCGGGAAACAAAACTCAAACCGAGCGATTCCGAGATCAGATTAACGCTTCTCTACCTTTGAAAAAACAGTTATGGCAGCAGACAGTGCAGGCGAAAATCAGAAATCAAGCTTACGTATTATCAAGTAAAAATAACGCCATTATTGAAAATATGAAGGTTTGGGCTACTGATGTAAAGAGTGGCGATCCAGATAATTATGAAGCACGGGCAGCCGTATACTATTGGGCAAATTTATTCACCGAAATTGAAGGTTTCTCTCGTAATCGAGAGGGAATACCGCCAAATAATTTGCTAAACTACGGTTATGCGATTTTGCGAGCTATTGTCGCACGATCTTTGGTCGCAAGTGGATTACTGCCTACATTTGGTATTCATCACCGAAATAAATATAATGCCTATTGTCTGGCAGATGATATCATGGAGCCATATCGTCCTTTTGTGGATAAACTTGTTTGTAATATTATGGCAGAAGAGACAAATATTGAAGAACTATCTCAGGAAATAAAATTCAGACTGCTCAACATCCCGGTTCTTGATGTAATTATTGATGATCAACGAAGTCCGTTAATGATTGCCGTTGGACAGACAGCTGCCTCTCTCTACAAGTGTTTTTCAGGGACTCTCCGAAAAATAAAATATCCTACATTCGAATAAACTGCAAAATGAATCGGTTTAGTGAATATAGAATTATGTGGATTTTAGTTTTTTTTGATTTACCTACTGAAACAAAAAAAGATAGAAAAATCTATGCGACTTTCCGTAAAAAACTTATTCAGGACGGTTTTACCATGTTTCAATTTTCAATTTATCTTCGACATTGTGCAAGTCGAGAAAATGCTGAAGTGCATATAAAGCGCGTAAAAAGTTTTTTACCACCTGCAGGAGAGATTGGCATTCTTTGTATAACTGACAAACAATTTGCCAATATTGAGTTGTTTGTTGGAAAAAAAGAAAAAGAGGTTCATACACCCTATCAGCAATTAGAATTATTTTAGGGTAAGCATTCGGTGTAGACCGTCAAATTTTAATTTTTGAACATTTCTATATTTGC
>DHER01000057.1 GCA_002399975.1 Firmicutes bacterium UBA4845
GTTTTTATAAAATCCTTTCTGGTCATGGCATAATTTCTAAATTTTAAACCATCTAAATCGTATCCACCTAAGTTTTCAATATTTACTTTTTGCTTTTTTATTGATGTATTACTTCCATTAGTAAATTTTGTTTTCAGTTCAAATCTTTCCCTACTCATATAATAGGATATTGTGCGATATCGAATGGCATTCTCGTCAGCTGCACTATGAATACCTGTCCATGTAATTATATTGCCTTCTACCTTTTTACCATTTTCTCCAGTAATAACCCAATCGTTAACTGCCGCTTTTGCATTTCTTATAGGCAGTAAATTTAATATACTGGCAAAAAAGCAAAAAAATAATAGAATTGAAGTATTTTTCAATAGGTTTCTCTCATTTAAAAAAAAGTACATTTTATTTTCCTCTCAAACAATATACCTTGCCTTGCCTTGTATTGCATTGTCTTGCCTCACATTTTATGGAAATAGCCTCAGAAACCAAAGAAGTGCTCCGTGTTAAAATGTTTATGATTCTTTTTCAAATAAATAAAATGGTTCTACGAATACTGTATAAAGAACCCCAAGATCGCCCTCTCCATAATCTCCTAAAACAATATCAAAACAGCACTCTTTCCATTTACCTAACTCAAAGTTACTAAAGCATATGGGATGACCTGAAGTGTATAAAATATCATTGGTATCATATGGAGTTTTATTTTCATAAACAGTTTCCGAAGATAGAATACGATATCTTACATATGTTCTAAGATGATAATGTCCATAATAATAATACAGAGAAGAGCCGTCTATAGCAATCTGGCTACTCTCTATGATTGTTTCATTTTTTTTCATCCGTTTTACATATTTTTCAATCCATTTCTTTGTATTATCTTGCATTCTTCCATAACCATAGGTATAATCCGTTTTTAATACTGTCTCTACCCACTCTTCATCAATGGTACGGTAATCTGCATTAAATATCGTTTCCAGATGGGTTCTAGCCTTTTCAACCCAAACATCAAGCATTTTATCCTTTAACTCTGCAAAATTTGGAATATCCGTGGATTTATCAACCTCAAAGGGATAAGCCCATTCTTTAAAATGATCTAACTTACGTACTTTCCATTGATTTGTTTCTGTATCATATGTGGATGCGGTTACTCCTTCAAACATGAATTTCCAACCATCATAATATTCATTCGGATAGCTTGCCAAGATGTAAGGATATTTATCTGCATTTTTCGGAAGATTTGTCGTCCTGATCAGCTGTCCATCCGGGCTGATTTTTGCCCGAAGTGATTTATCTTTTAACATAGCAATGCATTTTAATGCACCATCATAGGACATCTTACTATTGCCCTTAAACTTCCGATTCGCAGAGTATTTACCATTACTATAACCCTTTATAAACCCTTTCAGGTAGCACTTAACAACATCCAGTCGTTTATCTTCCTCAATGCTGCTGATATCTGAAATCCGCTTTCCTAATGCCTGTTCAACTAATTTCGGATCTAAGGTATCCCCGTTTAAATATTCGTCTGCGCGGTTTAATAAGACGCCCGCATCTGCTCTGGTAAGATAAGCTGTATAGGAAGAAAAATCATTTGGTTGTATGATAGATTTTTCGATTAATGCATTCACATATCTGGATTCTTCCGGGCCATCCACCGATTTTAAACCAATCTCCTCCGCCAGTTCTTTGGCAAATTCCTCTACGGTTATGTAGGTGCTGGCTGCCCTTACCATTGAAGCAGTAAATGGTAGAAGGAATACTACAAATAAAGTAAGACATAAAGTGAGATAAATTCGAAGTTTAAATCGTTTATCGTTTCCTGTGGATTGAATAATGTTTTTAGATTTTTTCATAGTGTAAACCCCTTTCCGTGATTATGTTTCTCACCCTGATTTTTGAATACAATTCTATTGATAGGAGTGTCATAATTCATATAAAAACAATGAACATGAATATATATAAGGTCCTATTCGTATCAAAATCTTAAAATAACTTATGACACTCCTATCTTCTATTGTTTTATAGAACATAGAATGCGTACCGACACAAATTCTTTTGTGACGAATACATTTGCAATTGAGCTATCACCAAAGCTAGAAAGCCTGCAAAAGCAGTGATGCATAAAAAATGAGGTAATAATATAAAATTACCCCAAGTATTTTTTGTAAACTTATGAGGTTATTATACAATATATGGCAGTCCAAATCAATACCGATTTCCATACCTTCTACTTTTTCTACTTTCTGTTTTACTTTTTACCTATACCTTTCTACTTTTCTCGACCAGAGGACTTATCATATGGATCGTATTCCGGAGCATGAATATCATTCGGGCAGCATACCGGGCACCCATATGCACCTTGACGTACGCATTCCTCCATCGTTAAATACGGCTGATTATCGAAGAGAATGCCATCCTCTTTTCGATGATCACATCCCGATCTATGATAGATTAAATACCATTTTACTTGCTCCAGATAAAATACTTTGTCCTTGGTTACTTTTGCACCGGAGGATGCAAAACGGTTATAAACCTCTCCCGCTCCATACGGGTAACCTTGAAACACCACAAAGAATCCCGGTGCATCTAAATATGGCAGCCACTGTTCATCTTGAATCGGAGGCAATGCAAAATTGTAGGTTATCCCATACTCCGATGCAATTTTATTATGATGACTCGTGTAGTAAGCCATGGACTGCTCTATTAGAGATTGTATTGTTCCCTTCCTTGCTAATTCAAACTTATCCGGATCAAGTAAGAAATGATCTTTAGAATGATTCGGCGCTGCAAAATAGGCAGGAAACTTTATGTTCATATCTTTATAATTCAGCCGATATACCGTTTGCTGATCTCCCGAATCCAGTGTCCCGTTTTTATCAAGCAAAGTTATGTTTTCCCCCAAGGTAAAACCATAAACAAAATCATTATCTTCGTAGTAATAGGGTAATTTTTC
>DHER01000032.1 GCA_002399975.1 Firmicutes bacterium UBA4845
TTAACAAGGGAGCCGATAGCTAGATGAAACCTAGCCACCTCGGCAAAATAAGATCTAAGAATTTAGCGCTACACTTTGCGGGTGGGGGCGCTATTTCTTATGCTTATCATTTCTGACAAGGGTTATAATAGCAGCAAGCATTATTACAAATGTGAATAAATCACTGTATGTAATATACATAAGCATCAGCCCCTTTCTCATAGAGTAGGTGGCCGGCATATCGCCCCATCGGTTCCCTGGGTAAGTATATTATATTGTCAATGTACATAATTAGTTTATATCATTTATTATGATATAAGAGAGGGCCATTGTTCTACGGTTATTCCAAGGGTCTTACACATTGCTATTACATTAAGAGGGGCAGACGACGCAGGATGTCCTCTTTTTTATATTGTGGAGAATAGTTTTCACACTAATCCTAAATCAACAGAATGGTTGCTGAAAGACGATAATTTACGGAAACTAGCACAGGCGCAGGCAAAGGCTATAGCAGATTATTACAAACTATCTAAAAAGGCATCTATGCCAACCAAAGCGATTACACCGGAATCTTCAAAAGAAGATATCAAATGGGCGCAGAAACGGCTTAATGCAGTGCCACCGGATTGGTTTCCTAGGTTGCAAATAGATGGTGATTATGGTCCGAAGACGAGGGTTGCAGTGCTCGTATACTGGGATCGGCTGGGCTGGGGCAAGCATCTTAAGGATGATGGCACTAGGATAGGCAAGAGTACCATAGCAGCCTTGGCTGCCGGCAGAAAAGCATAGCTGTAGCTTTGTCCTATAGAGTAAATTCAGGCTGAAATCAAAAGGGCGAAGTGGTAGCCTAAACCTAAACCCGCCTTAAATCGCAAAATAAGAGGTCAAGGAACCCCCGGTCGTTACTGGCCGGGGTAATTGATGATTAATACTTCATAAATACTTCAATAATGAGAGGTTAACCTCAATTTGGCCGAGGGTAATCTTCATATGATGGTTGCTTCAAAAATAGGACAGTTATCATATTGTTTAATAGCCTACTTCTTTAACACCATATTCCGCTTGTTCTGTGGTAAATCCCTCAAATTCCAACTGTTCAATCAACCCAGAGCGCGAAAAGGAACTAAAATCTAAATAGTCTTGTGCTTTTATTGCCGCCTGCTCATTCCAATCTGCGCCACAATTATCTACTGCATATGCTGCATCTTCGTTTGAAAATCCTTCGAATTCTAATTGTTCAATCAATCCACTGCGAGAAAATGCTGCAAAATCTAAGTAATCTTTAGCTTTACTTAAGGCATTTTTTTGGCCCATTGTCAATTTTGGCGTTTCCTCTTTTTCCGGTTCGGAAGTCGGTTCAGGTGTTGGCTCATCGGTTGGTTCTGCCGTTTCCTCTTTTGTTGGTTTGGCAGTAGGCTCTGCAGTTATTTCCGCTTCGACTTTTTCGATTCCATTATCGGAATCTATGCTAGTCACTTGACCTGTAGTATCTTGGTCACCATCATCGTTATTACTAAATGCGCCTATCAAGATAAAAAATACTAAAACGCCAATTACTATAAATTTTGCTTTACCTCCTTGCTTATGATTACAGTTCGGACATACTTTGGCCTTTTTATCAATTTCCGTTTTACAGTGCTTGCATATTTTGGTTTCTGACATTTTACTACCTCCATATTTATAAATTTGTAAAGTTTTAATACCGATTTATATTGTATACCATATTAAGGTAAAAAACCAGTGATACAGGGCACTTTAATATAAGATTGTCTAACATGCCGATGGGGCTCCCGTGACTGGCCATTGTGCCGAGGGCTGTTTTAATTTTGCTAAAATACAAAAGCAAGTAGGATATAAAATTTATCTTTAATTTGATCCGATTATCTGTATGGTGGACAAAGTCCACGTTTTGCCCACCGTATATGAGTCATCATAAAAATTTTTAGATTACTATAAATCATGTCAAATAGTTTTGCATCTGTATATCCAATGTTTTGCATATGCTACAGGCTACCATATAATATAATAAATAACCGTACATTTTCGCCATTCAATATATGGGGAATGTGGAAGTTGTAGTATTAATAACAAGGGTAAAATAGCAGGGGTGATACATGGATAGTTTTTCTAGGTATTATACTATCTATAAAAAATCGTTATGTATAATATAATAGATATATATTTTACTTATTAACAATTTGATGATAAGCTTGTTGGAGTAAGGAGAGATGAATATGAACGAAAATAAACTATGGAAACTTTTTACTACAACATTCATTTTAAGTGCATGCACATTTGGTGGAGGTTTTGTTATTGTTTCCCTATACAAGAAAAAATTCGTTGAAGAATTAAAATGGCTAGAGGAAGATGAGATGCTGGATATTACGGCTATTGCACAATCAAGTCCAGGACCTATTCCTGTCAATGCAAGTGTTATTTTAGGATACCGAATCCATGGTATTTTAGGGAGTATAGTTGCCATATTAGGTACAATTATTCCGCCTTTTGCTATTATTTCACTTATTTCAATCTTTTATAAAGAATTTAAGAGCAATCAGGTGATTGCAATTGCACTACAGGTAATGAGAGCTGGAGTAGCTGCAGTAATTTTAGATGTAGTTGTTAATTTAGGGATGAATATAATTAAGAAAAAAAAGGTTCTTTACGTGATTGTTATGGTAGTTGCTTTTATAGCCACCTATTTCTTTAATCTAGGTGCTATGTATATTATATTTTTCTGCCTAGGAATTGGACTAATTAACGTACTTTTAGACACTAGAAAGACTAGAAAGGAGAAAATTAATGGAACTTCTATGGACTCTATTCATTAGTTTTATACAAGTGGGTTTATTCAGTGTTGGTGGTGGTTATGCTGCAATTCCGCTTATTCAAGAACAGGTAGTTGAAAATCATAATTTATTAACCATGGCAGAATTTACAGATTTAATCACGATTGCTGAAATGACCCCGGGACCAATTTCAATAAATTCTGCTACATTTGTTGGACAAAGGGTATATGGTACCTTAGGAGCAGTAGTATGTACCCTTGGGTGTATTCTTCCTTCCTTTATAATTTGTTTAACTCTTGCTTATTTTTATTACAAATACAGGAATTTTTCGGGAGTTCAAACTGTGCTAGAAGCCCTTAGACCAGCTGTTGTAGCCTTGATCGCCAGTGCGGGGGTCTCAATTTTAGTTCTTGCATTATTTAATACCGATTTCAATAATATAGTCCTTGGGGATTTTAGATGGCTTGAATTTGGGCTATTTATAGGCGGATTTATTATTCTCAGAAAGTATAAATTAAGTGCAATAAAGATTATTTTAGGTACAGGTGTAGTGGGTACTATTCTACAATTATTTATTAATGCAATCTAAAATTTGAGATATAATAGGATCTTCATCCTGACTTTTATAATAAACATATCTTATGGAACGAGGACAGCTATAATCGGCAAAGTTTAATCTTTTTAAACTTTGCTTTTTTAATCCCTCTTTAGCAGCTAATTTGGAAATAATAGCAAAACCATAATTGTTTTCAACCGCTTGTATAATAGTCTCTAAATTAGTTGCTTTAAATACGACTTTGGGATGAATCTTTCTTTCGTTCATGTCGATTTCAAATTGATTTCTATTATGACTTCCATCTTCACGGGAGATCCAAGGTAATTGCTCCAAATCAGATAATTTCTCTATATTGATATTAAGAGGATAATCATAACCTATAACAGCTATTAATTCATCGATTAGTATTTCAACTTCTGTTATATTCTTTGAATAGATTTTTCCTTCGACAATAGCAACATCAAGCCGATTATCTAATATCAGTCTTTCAATTTCTTCAGTATTATTAATCACAATTTCAAAATCTATATTTTGCATTGAGAATTTTAACTTTTTAAGATATCTATTTAATAAATATTGTCCGATTGTTACACTACTACCAATGCGAATTATCTTGTTTTGGCTAAACATAGCCTTATTCATTTCTTCAAAATTAGCAACGACTCTTCTTGCATATTTCTCTAATTTTATACCGTCAGGAGTTAAATAAAGATTTCTAGAAACACGATTAAATAATCTAGTTGAATAGTAATTCTCTAAATCCTTAATCATAAGTGAAATATTCGGTTGGGTAGTGAAAAGTTTTTCAGCTGCAGCGGACATTGTTTTATTATCAATAACAGCTAAAAATGCTTCTAATAACTTTATATTCATGATCAGGGCTCCCAAGCTTCATTTGATGAATGCATATTTTATCATTTTGTGGTATTATTTTTTTACACAATATAGATATTATAACAAATCAAAGTATGAAATAAAAGTACTTTATGGAGTTAAATACAATGGAATATGGAATGGAGAGAGATACTAATATGGGAAATAGGGTATTTAATGTATACGATTTGAAGGTATCGCTTACTTGGAATAGATATGTTTATAGAATTGTCAGAATCTGCGGCACAGATACATTGGATAACTTAAGTGATCTGATATTAATGTCATTTGGTTTTGATGATGAGCACCTTTATCTGTTTAAAATGGAATGCGATGACAACTGTTACTATAAGATTGCGGATTTTGGCGAGAAATCAACTGATATTCCGATTGATGATCTGCAGTTAGAGGTAAAACAAAAGCTAATGTATCTATATGATTTTGGAGATGAATGGACTTTTCCAATTGTGGTACGTAAGGTGGAACCTGCCAATACCTATAAAGAACCAATCGTAGTAGAATCAAAAGGAACGGTGGAACAGTATCCTGATTACGATGATGAATACGAAGATGAGATAGAACTGAAAATAATAGATGAACTGAAAGTAATTGATATCTTAAATAAATTAGATGATGATTGCATATTAGAGGAGTATCAATCTTTATTCAATCATCAAAGACCGGTTGCTGGGAAAAAACCACAGGAGATGAGAAATGAAATGGCAGAAGAAATCCTTGAATATCCGGAACACCTGATGCTATTTCTACCAAAAAAACAGTCAGAGTATCTGGAAGCGATAATCAATGGAGAAAATATTTTTCATAAACAAGACAGATGTGATCTGATAAAACTAAATTCTTATGGGTTTTGCCAAATCAAAGAGTGTGAGTATGGATTTATAATTGAGATTCCATTGCAGATTATTAATGTATACAAAGTGCACATGATGAAGCCGGGGAATAAAAAGGTAATTGAAAGGAATGCTGAGTTGCAAAAGATAACAGAGTATCTGCTTTCAAAATATGGGGTCGTAGAGTTGGGGAACCTATTTGAAATATTAGGTTTTATTACGAACCGGAAATTAGAATATACAGATTTCATGTTCTTTATGAATAGCAGGTTTCATTATTTTGGTGATCATATCATATTCACGGATGATGACCAGATTCAGTACATAAGTCTTCTTCGTGTAGAAGATGCGCTGCATGTATTAGAACAGAGAAATGCTTCAGAAGAGTATCGAAACCTTTCCTATCCTATTTTTACACTACAGCATTGCAGGGAAGCAATTAAGCATAATTACTATATGGAATATGAAACTTACAGGGAATGGTGGAGTTATCTGAATTTTGATGTAATGCTTGAACCAGAAATCTGTAATGCTCTATTGGCTATCACCACTTATGCAGCGCTAATTCAACGAGAGGATATGAATAAGCTTAAAAAGGAATGCCGGGAACTGTTCCATCAAGGTAGCTGTAATTTTACAAGGAAAGCGGATAGACTGATTAAGGCACTTTCAAATGGTTTACCGGCAGCAGTCGAAAAAGGGAGAACTTACGATGAATTTGGCAAACCAGGAATGATAAGAGAGGGGATGTATAATTCCATAGATGATGCAAAGGCGGAAAGAAAAGGTAAGAAAGAGAATAAAAAAGAAACAATAAATGGCGGGAAGGAAACCTACGAACAGTTAACTTTATTTTGAAGTTATGAATGAATTGGATTCAGAAGACTATATACGTCAGGTGAGCTGACAGGAACTTATCTGTACAAGAAAAGCGGTGGTTAAAAGGATAATGAGATTATCCCTTTGTCGTAAACTGTCAGATGGTTCCCCTTGCCTTCTATCACTCGTTATGCTAGCATAGTGTTATAAGTGATAGAAGCTGATAGAAGGAGTGGTACTATGAAGCTATATGAAAGTGAAACAGTTGAATTGAAGGAAATCTATACGCCTGATTTAAAAAATGAAATTATCGCTTTTGCAAATACAAATGGCGGAACAATCTATATTGGTGTACAAGATAGCGGAGAGATTATTGGTCTTGATAATGCTGACTTTGTAATGCAACAAATATCAAATTCTTTAAGAAATAGTATTCGTCCTGATGTTTCTATGTTTACTAATATTGAGCTATTGCAAGAAGAAAATAAGTTTTTTATTAAACTAACTGTTAGCCAAGGTACAAAAAAGCCTTATTACCTATCAGATAAGGGACTTAAACCAACAGGCGTATATGTTAGAAGTGGAACAACATCTGCCCCAGCATCTGAAGATGCTATTCGTATGATGATAAAAATGACAGATGGTGATTTATTTGAGGCAAATCGTTCTTTAA
This sequence comes from Firmicutes bacterium UBA4845, assembly GCA_002399975.1. GTDB lineage: Bacteria > Bacillota > Clostridia > Tissierellales > Sedimentibacteraceae > Sedimentibacter. Next base: position 6,541 of record DHER01000032.1, read on the forward strand.
TTCAAGAGTTGACCTTTAATAGACTAGATGAGGAATTACAAAAAAGAGGTTTAGAATTTACCGAAGTTCAAATGAAAAATTTGGGCATTCTTTCTTCTGATGATATTTACACAAATATGGGGTTACTTGTTTCGGACCAATGTAAACATTCCATCAAATTTGCGATTTTTCAAGGCACAGATAAGTTAGTGTTTAGGGATAGAAAAGAACTTACTGGTTCCCTATTTGCTCAGCTTACAGATGCCTATAAAACCATTGACTTTTATAACGGTACAAAAGCAACCTTCCACGATTTACTACGCACAGATGAGAGGGATTATCCAGAAGACGCTGTTCGCGAAGCTTTGTTGAATGCTATTGTTCATAGGGATTATTCATTTAGTGGTAGCACATTTATAAATCTTTACTCTAACCGTTTAGAGATTATCTCCTTAGGTGGGCTGGTATCCGGATTATCATTAGAGGCAGCTATGATGGGAGTATCACAACCAAGAAACGTAAAATTAGCAAGCCTATTTTATAGGATGAAACTAATTGAGGCATACGGAACAGGTATTAGCAAGATAATCAGCTGCTACAAAGGGTTGCCTATGCATCCTGAGTTTGAAAATGTAGAAGGTGCATTCCGAGTAATTCTACCTAACATACATGCACAAGAGTTAAGTGTAGAAGATGAAAAGTATTTACCGATACTCAGATTATTCGAAAAGCAAAAAGAAATCACTCGCAGTAATGTCGAAGAAGCTTTGGGGATTGGTACGACTCATGCAATTAATATGCTCAAAGAAATGCTTAATAAAGATCTGATCAGTAAGGTTGGAAATGGCAGATTGACGAGATATATGGCGAAGTAAATAGAGTGATTAATAACTTTTATAAATAATGAAAAGTAAATCTGTCAACTCGACTTACACCCTCGATATGTGATTAAGGGAACATATCTGGGCTTTTCTGTTAGAAATCGGGTATGGCTGAGTTGACATTGACAGATTTAGTTTTATTAGACAGGAAAAGCGCCTTTCCTGAGGAAAACTCACCCCCCGTGCCGAGAGGGTTCTCGTTTCAGAGAGCAAGCCGTTTGATGATTGGAATTTATCTTTAAGCGGGCTTGACCCCGGGACGTTATGGGAGAATATGATTGCTCAAATCGGCGGTATTGACCTTACTGGTGGTAAGGATCTTGGTGAAACTATCGCCACGAATGAGCACTGCAACAAATTGATGAAACAAATTGCAACCTTGGATAAAAAGACGATGAACGAACGGCAGCCCCGCCGCAAGTGGGAATATGCCGAGAAAATTGTCGACTAAAAGCCGAACTGGGGGAACTCAACCATGGATAAAATGAAAATGCAAACACCTAACCTTGCCGACAACAACTTTGCCGCCCTTGCGGCGATGTTCTCGAATGCCATAACGGAGACTGTTGACGAAAACGGTGAGGTTGTCCGTGTCATTGACGCGGACGCTCTTGCGCAGGAAATAAACACCCGTGTCGTGTCGGGAAAAGAAGAACGCTATCAGTTCACTTGGCCGGACAAGAAGAAATCCGTGCTGTTGGTAAATGCGCCTATTACGGCGGCTTTGCGCCAGTGCCGCGAAGAGAGCGTGGACTTTGATACTACGGGTAACCTCTACATAGAGGGTGATAACCTTGATGTGTTGAAACTGCTCCGTGAAACCTACCTGAACCGTGTAAAAATGATTTATATCGATATAATCTTACAGAGATTGATACAATTTAATTATCCTAATCCATTGGTTTCATAAGGAGGGGGTTAAGGTGCAAAAAAGGGGGTTTAGAATTTGACCAGGATAGTCGATTGTTTTTATAGAAGATATAATCTGAATTTATAGCGCTCATAGAAGAATGTATATCATTAACTCAAGGAGATAAATAGGAATTTATATTGATTGTTATATTCAAACATTAAGAAGAGATTAAAATCAAAAAAACACAAGGGGGAAATAATATATGGAAAATGCATCTGATAATGCTTTTTTATTAAAATGTGCATGTTGTGGTGAGCCATTTTTTACACAGGGTGAGAGTGATTTTTATAAATCCAATGGGTTAATTATTCCCACAAGATGCAAGAAATGTAGAGATAGTCATAAGAGGTACCGTTCAAAATCATCGTGGAATTCTACATTGGATATAGCTACACAACAATTATATGATGAAATTATAGATAATTGGAGCGTAGATGCAAAAAAAGAAAATAGAACTTACTTCTATAATATTCAGGAAGTGAACATTATTTCAGAAGGTAAAAAATCGTTTGTTATTGCCCGAAAGGGTAGTGGAAAAACCGCAATAGCTCAGTATTTATGTGAAATGAAGCAAGATGATGTTTTTGCAGAGAAGCTATCATTTAAAAATTTCCCTTTTAACATCCTTTATTCGTTGGAAAACAAAAGAGAATATACTGTACCAAATCAATACATTTCCATTTGGAAATATTTGATTTACTCATATATATGTAAAAAGATGATATTAAACGAAAATATCGATTCTGACGTCAGGGATAAACTAACTAAGATATATGGGGATACCTCAATCAAATCATTGAACCGATTAATAGAAAGGTGGACAAGTAAAGCTTTTGGGGCAGAAATCTTGGGAGTTGGATTTAATTATGAGCATGAAAAACAGGGGGAAGAGTTAACTTGGATTGATTCGATTGAAATTTTACAACAGGTGATATTGGATTATTGTGACACATCAAAGTACTTCATCGTTTTTGACGAACTTGATGAAGATTATAAAGACTTTCAGTCAGAAGCAGAAGCCAACAATTATATGAGTATGTTGACAAGTTTGTTTAAAGCAGTTCAAGACATCAGAAGTATTTTTGATTCTGAAGGGAAACATATTTTACCAATTGTATTCTTACGCAGTGACATATATGCTAGACTTAAAGACTCTGATAAAAACAAATGGCGCGAATCAATTATTGATTTAGAGTGGGACAGCACTCAAATGCAACGAATGTTAGCCCATAGACTTTGTGTTGCTGCCAACATTCCTGAGACTGATTTTAATATTATATGGTATAAGTTATTTGATAAGCGTATGGTTAAGATGGGCAATAGGCAATCTCGAGAAATGGAGATATTTGAATACATTGAACGCAGTACCGAAATGCGTCCTAGGGACTTTGTTCAGTATGTAAAGGAGTGTGTAACTCTAGCAAAAGAACGTTCTGAAATGCCCATATCACCACAGACAGTTAAAGATGCAGATGATATTTTTTCTGAATATCTAAAAGGAGAAACAATTGACGAAATATTTGCGGTTATTCCTGAAATTAATGAGATTTTAGGACTGTTATCTACTATTAGGAAGCAAAGCTTTCAATTTACTACCTTTGAGCTTGAGTATAATGAACTTGTAAAGCGTGGAGTGGTTCCCAAACGTGATGTGAAGAATGTTCTATTAGCACTCTTTGATTCTGGAGTATTAGGAAACCAACCAACAATGAGGGGACAAGCCATCTTTAAGTTTTCTAAAAAATCGCCACGTTTTAATTTTAATGAAACGATGATAGTTCATAGAGGACTTTACAAAGCTTTACAAATATACTAATAAAATGAATTTCTCTTAATAAAATGGATTTACTTTTGATTATTAACATAATAGAAGCTGATAAATTCCCAATTTATTGAGTTGAAAAAAGCATAAAATTAGATTCATCTATGACATATTATTTCATAAAATGTGAAATAAAAAAAATCTTACACTACACATTTTCCAAATTGGTAGTGTGGAAGTTTTTTATTAATGATTTATGCCTGAATTCCCGTGCCGTCCTTAAAAGTGAACCGTATATCATCTTTATGTAAGTGCTTCAAAAGAGGGCATCATTCCATAATTTAATATAGTGTCTGCTGAGCAGATACTAAATAGATAATAATTTAAAAGTTGATGGGATTATTGGGAAACAAATAAAAAAAGCATTAAATGATTAGCCCGACAAATGGCCGGTCATTGAACCTTGAAAATTTAACATAACACAGTAAAACATGTTATAATGAGCCCATCAAATAGTAGTGAGGTGCAGACATGTCTTTCGCAATGAACAATGTACAGCAATTAAGTTTTGACGACTCCGTATATCATCTGACAGACCGTGAAAAAAGAAATTTAGATAAATCCTGGGCCAAGGACTTCGCTGAAATCATTTTTCCAGCTATTAATGAGAAGCCTTTTTCCGTTTTATATAGTGACAGACCTTCCAGAACAAATA
>DHER01000022.1 GCA_002399975.1 Firmicutes bacterium UBA4845
CTTTAACTTTATTCTTGCACGATGATAAGTGACCCTTGCCCAGCTTTCTGTTTTCCCAAATAATTCAGCTATCTCTAAAAAGGATAAATCCCCAAAAAAACGCAATGTAAATACTTCTTTATAGGGTTCCTCTAAATTATGAAGTACTTTATAAATTTCAAATGCACTTTCATCATCAACTAGCATTTGCTCAAAACCAGTGTCAAAAGCATCGACTGTATCTTCAACTCTTTCCAAATTATTTTGTTCTTTCTTTAAATATGAAAAATATGAGTTTTTGGCAATTTGACAGAGCCAAACACTTATCTTACAATTTCCTTTAAAACTATCAATACTTTTTAATGCTTTAAAAAATGTTTCTTGTGTTATATCCTCTGCAATACTTTCATTTTTAGAAAGACATAATACGTATCTATATACATCCTTGAAATATTCGGAGTATATTTCTTCAAATTCCGTCACATTTTCACCGCCTTTCATATATAAGACTATCAAAATCGTATTTCGTTACAACATAATAATATATTAGCACTTTTTTTATATATTTTTACCGAATAATTTATATTATTGTTCGGAATTTAATTTTCCTTTTTAGTATAGCCTATCCAGTGAATAATTCAAGCCTAGCTCTTTGTTTGTCACATCTTTAATCCCATGCATATAATATAATAAAGTTCTTTTTCTGAAGGGGGAAGTTTTATGGATGGTAGAATATACCCTGTTATTGTAAATACTTTAAAGATGAAAAATACAAATTTGGATATAGACTATCCTCAAGTAACTTGTCTTATGAATCCAAATGCTCAAGAAATAATAAACAGAACAATAATTAGTACTGTACAAATGTTAATACAACAACAAGGTCCTTATGAAGAAATGGATGGCACCTACGAATTAAAAAATAATGACAAAGGTGTTCTTAGTATAGTTTTAATTAACTATTCCTTTGCAGGTGGTGCTCACGGAAATACCATTGTAAAAGCATTGAATTTTGATATTGAAACCGGTCATGTCTATACTTTGCCCGAATTATTTAAACCAAATAGCGATTATGTAAAAAGAATATCTGATATTATTAAAGTTCAAATAAAAGCTAGAAATTTACCTACGCTTGGAGATTTTACAGAAATCAATCCAAATCAAGATTTTTATATTGCTGATAGATCATTGGTTATATTTTTTCAGCTATATGAAATTACTCCATATTATGTAGGCATCCCATATTTCCCAATCTCCATATATGAATTAGAAGATATAATAAATGAAAATGGTCCACTTCAAAGAATGTTTTAGAAATATTAATAATATGCAAAAGAGCCAATCCTGAGGGACTGGTTCTCTCTTTTTCTATTATAAAATTTTTATACTTCCTAGTTTCATCTAATTCCCTCATATGTTCCATATTCTGATATCTTAATACTTCATATTTATGATAATACGACAAGCTTGTATATTAAAATCCTAAGTCTCTAACTGCCTCCATAACCTCAATCTAAATTAATCCAATATCTTTGTGTGATTCTATCCCCTTCTTGGATTTCATTTTCCATTACCCCGCCATTATTTATAATTGTCTTAGCTAATGCCATATTATCCTTGTCGCAGGTGATTAGCACTTTTTTAATACCTAATCTTGTACACTCTTTTAAAGCTAAGGCTAACATTTCAGTTGCATAACCTTTTTGTCTTTCTGACTTTCTCACACTATAGCCAATATGTCCGCCAAAATTAAATAAAAAATCATTTAATCTATGTCTAACATCAATCATACCAATTAAGCGACCATCATCAATTGAAATAGCAATATATGTAGTTGCTGGAACTAAACCTTTTCTTACCGTTTCTTCCTTCAAATTATCACAAATTGAACTGTACCATTCTTCAAATATATTAAAATTTCTTAGACCGCCTGTCCCATCCATGCTATCCCCATCTTCAATAAATTCCCTTTTATAATCCATGATTTCAGATTTATACTCTATCGTCGGCAAAACTAGTTTTAGTCTATTCATGTTGAATTCCTCCTTAATAAATACCTTTTATCTCTTTAAACTGGAAACTAACCATAATATATCAATAATAACAAATATGTAAATATTCCATTAAAGGTACTTTTTAAGCCAATCAGTTGATAATTTGACTACCATATCAAAATGATCTAGAAAACTATGGTTTGATTCATTAATAACCTCTATTCGTGAATCAGCTGAAAGCATATTAATTGCCACTTTTGATCTTTCATAAAGTAAACTCTCTTCCTCATCACCATCTCCATGAATTAGCAAAGTTGGGCATTTAATCCTTCCTAATAGCTCTTTTTGATTAATTAGCTCAAATCCTTCTATTATTTTTCTATCGATTATAATCTTCTCTCGTGTTCCCCCAGATATGTATTCTGTTATGAATCCATTTTCCTTTAATTCCTTCATTTGCTCCTGAGTAAAGAATTCATCCCAGTTGTATTCCATAGGACCAGTTAAAGCCCCTAATAAAACCATTGTTGTTATTTGAGGAATATAACTCTTCAAGCAAATTAAAGTCCCAAGACTATATCCATATAATGCAATTTTTTCATACCCCTTTGAAATCACATATGAAATTGCAGATTTTAAATCATCTACCTCTTTTTCAATGGTTAAACTATCATTATCACTTTCTCCACAACCACTAAAATCAAAGGCCAAGGCATCAAAACCACATTTATTAAAAGCTATAGCAAGTTTTTCGAAACGACCTTTTGAATATTTGTTAGACATAAAACCATGGCACATTATGATTATGGATTTTGAATTAGATGAATATAGGTTTCCTACTAATCTTAAGTCTCTTGAATTTCTAAATGTTATTTGCTCCATTCCTATTCCTCCTAGAAATTTAGCTGTCATGCTATCACCTTAAATTTCAAACCAAAGCACCGTGCCTTTTTTGAAAAATTTAAAGCCAGCTTTTTCTGCCATTCTATTTGAAACTATATTAGAATCCATTCAATCCCATTGGGCTACATATCCATTGTCTATACATTCATTTACAAAGTATTGGATTAGGGTAAATGCAACACCTTTTTTTCTATCAATATAATACTCATGTTTCAAAAGTTTCATATCACTATAATCATAGTAGGATTCCGCTTGTTCTATAGATTTAAAATATTGATTTATATTCTATAATTTCACAACATATTGGCAGGTTCTTTTTCTCCCTGTTTTGTACATCCCATGCCATGATGGAACATCTACAATGTCTATTAGTTCTGCACCACTATATTCACATGTCTTTCTAGAGGCAGTATTTTCAGGATCGCAAGTTATAATTACCTTATCCATCTCATGCCTTTTAGCTAATAGAAATAGTAATTTACAAGCTTTTGATGCATAATGATTTCCCCTGAATTCTTCATAAACTTCATACCCTATATTTCCACCATATTTTGTATTCTCATTATGTCCTATACGCAAATCACACTCCCCAACCTCTACACCATCTATATTTCTAATAATGGTAAAATAGTATGCAGGTACATATCCCTTCTTTTTATTTTCATCAGCAGTTTTATTTAGATATAAATAAACCTCTTGATCATTTAAGTCAGCAGTATCATAAAATAACATAGTTATCCCCCCTAAAATAAATAATTGAATAAAATATAAGTAATGATTTATCTTTTATTTTTTCAGAAAATCCCCATACTTCTTCAATGGGATAATATAGTACCTTATTCTCTAACTTAAGTAAAATAATTAACTAATAAATACAAATTGGTAATTTAATCATAACTGCCCCACCACCACTTTTATTATTAGATAATATAAGTTCCCCATTATGCTTTGTTATAATGGAATTTGCTATATATAGACCTAATCCATGATGTCCAGTTTTTGTTCTACTTTCATTTTCCATAAAAAATTGTTCCTTCCCATACTTTAACATCTTTTTAGAAAAACCTTTCCCCTGATCTATTACCTGAATAATTAGTTTAAAATTATCTATTGTACCATTAATAGTAATAGTTGAGTTGCTTGGAGAAAAATCTACTGCATTTGTAATAATATTCATAAATGCTCGTTCCAATTCACATACATGTCCTTTTATATATAAATCTTCTTCAATGTCTATATTCCAATTAATATTAATATCTTTTATTTTTCCCAGTGCTTCCCCTTGCTTTCTTAAAGAGTTTACCAATTTCCCAATATAGATAATTTCATTTGGCCCATTATTTTCTATTTCCTTTTTTGTAATAGCTAACAAGTTTTGTAAATATTTTTCCATCTGTATACTGCTTTCCTCTATATAATTACAGTAACTTTTCTGTTCTTCCGTCATATCTGTCTCATTAAGCAATCCTGCATTACCCTTAACTATTGTTAAAGGAGTTTTTATATCATGTGCTAAAGCGGAGATTTGTTCTTTTCTTTGCTGTTCTACTAACCATTGTTTTTCAAGAGCTATTTTTAAAGAATCTTTCATATTATCAATTCCTTGAAGAACGGCATCTATCTCATTGATATTACTCCTATCAACATTAAAATCTAAATCCTGTTCTTTTATTTTTTCAGTAGCTAATAGAAGAGTTTTTAATTCCCTGTTTATCTTTTTAGAAAACCTATTAGACCACAAAATGATAATGGCAATAAGTTCAATGAAGAATATAACTACTATTGTAAGTTCTGCATTAGGTAAAACTCTCCTTAAAGTTTCACTTTTATATTCCATCTTTAAAGGATAGTTAATAATCAGTATCCCTTCCGTGCGATGAATGATAGTAATATAATTTGATAAACCTCTAGTTCCTTTACCCCCAATGTAATTGTCCCAATTTATCTTTTTATCTCTAGAAGAAAAATTCCCATATAAGAATTGTCCATCTTCTGAATAAACTCCAAAACTACACATTGGAGTTAACAAATCCATAGTCACCTTAGGGGAGTTCTTTAAATCCTCAAAATTCTTCTGAATCATTTTTTCAGAGTAATTTGCTGGATAAACTCCAATTGATACTACAATGAAAATAAGATAATTGACTAACATTAAAGCTATAATTAGTATACCGAGAGATATAACATATTCAATAAAGGTGGTTCTAAGTTTTTTACTTTTTCTTATTCCCATTTATATCCTACTCCCCAAATTGTTTTAATTGGTTTTTCACCAAATTGGATAAATTTAGCCCGTATATTTTTTATATGCTCTACTATTGCACTTAGGTTACTGTCCCTTTCAAAACCAAAAATTGATTCAAATATTTGTTCCTTTGAAAAGGTTTGACCATGATGAAGAGCTAAATACTCACTTATTTCATATTCACTTTTAGTTAGAGGAATCTTTCTATCAAGTACAAAACATTCTTTACTAGATATTGAAAATCTAACATTACCAATATTTATAGAATTTATCTTTTTCCTTTGTTCTCTTCTAATATGAGCGTCTACCCTTGCACGAAGTTCTTGAACTCCAAAAGGTTTTGTTAAATAGTCATCTGCTCCTAATCCTAGTCCTTTAATTATATCTGTTTCATCTGATTTTGCTGAAAGAAATAAGATTGGTGAATCTACAAGTCCTCTTATTCTAGAACATAGTTGAAATCCATCAATATCAGGCATCATAATATCTAATATAATTAGATGATAATAGCTTAAATCTTCATGAAAAATCTTTTCTGCCTTATCTATCTTTTTTACAAAATGGCCACTTTTACTTAGTATATTCTCAATCAAGTCTAGAATAGCCTTATCATCATCTACAACTAAAATATTCGCCATAAAAATCCCCCTATTCCTCTGCCTTTTTCCCTTCCCAATTTGTAAACCACAATAACATTATTATCAAGGATAGAATCGTACCAACAATAGATATAATGATTCCTAAATATAAATCTGACTCTGTAAAAGCACCACTAATATTTTGATATTTCATAACTAAATATCCAATAAACCTTATGCTCCAGGAACTTGGAAAAAATGGCCACCTGCCATCCCCCATACCTGTTAAAAACAAAGCTGATATTAGTGACTCTACAATTCCCACTCCAATGGAAACTCCCTTTGAAAATCTAAGACTCAAAAAGAAATGTAAAACATAAAGAAAAATATTACTACCTATTAATAGCCCAACAACAGCTAAGTACATACTAAATGGTAATGTATCATTTTCTATAAATGAAAATCCTACATAAAAACCAATAACAGCTAATATGGTACTAAAGCCACCTAATAATAAAAATATAATCAGCTTACTAATAAACGATAAATATTTTATTTCTGAACTAGCTAAAAGATTTTTATAGTTTCCTGCCATATACTCTTGATTAGCTACCATTGAAGTAATTATACCAATTAATATGGGAAAAGCCATACATAATACTTGTAAATATGCTGAAACCTTACTATAAGCACTCCAAGGCGCATAAGAATAATAACTTAAAAATATAAAAAGTCCTAATATTGGAATATATATATGAATCCAAATCATTTGGGTAGATTTTAGTTTGATTATATCAGCTTTTAGTAATTTTTTTAACTGCAACATTTAATCTACCTCCTTCTTTCTGAACCAAATTGTAGTTAAAAGGGTTAATATGATGAAGTAAATAATGGCAGTTATAGTATCTTTTATAATCATATCACCATTTAAAAAGGGGCTGTTCTCTGGAACTGGGAGCCCATTTGGTAAAATATGAAGAACTGGTGCCATTAATGCAGATGATATTCTGTATGGTGAAAATTTTAAAATTGAATTCGTATCAAAGGATACTACCCCAATAATTGTCATAGCTATATTAAAAAGCACACTAACAAACATATTAAATTGTACAGTTAAAAACATGCTAATAGGAATATTAAATAAAAATGTAAGCACTAATATAATAGATGCAAGTATATTAGCTTTTAATGATATAGTGGATTCAGATACTAAGCCAACTCCATATATCCCTGCCATAAAAATCAAACTAGTTAATAGGAGTAGAATACTCACATAAAGTATCTTTCCTAGCCATATAATACCTTTATCTTGAGGATATAATAATACTCCTTTGTAAGAAAGGTCTCTCTCCCTTGTAATTACCTGTGCAGATATAATAGCTAACATCCCTGGAAGGAACATAGCATACCACCAATTATATGCTCCATTTTGACCTCCACCCCATGAAAAACTTAATAAAATCGCAATTACTGGTGTTATAACTATAAATTTGTTTGTAGATGTTCTTTTGCTTTTTTGAAATTCTGCCTTAATTATATCTATCATTGATTTTCACCCCTATTTCTTTCTACAACATCCATAAATAACTTTTCTAGATTATCCTTCTTATCTATTTTTCCACTATATCCAATGATACCGTTAGATATAATACCTATTTCATCAGCCACTTGTGCAACTTCTGATAGGATATGACTAGATAAAATAACCGTCATACCTTGGGAAGGAAATGAACGAATTAGCTCTCTTAACTCCTCAATACCTATGGGGTCTAAACCATTTGTAGGCTCATCAAGGATAAGTAGCTTTGGTTTATTAATAATAGCAATACCAAGTCCTAATCTTTGTTTCATTCCCATGGAAAAATTTTTGATTTTCTTCTTATCTGCTTTTTTTAAATCTACAATATTTAGGACTTCTTTTGCTCTCGCATCGGAGAGTCCATAAAGGGTACAGGCAAGTTTTAAATTTTCAATTGCAGTTAAATTTGGATATATGGCTGGGTTTTCAATTAATGCTCCAATATCCTTTAAGTCCTTCCTTGACCATGGATGATTTTCAAATAATATCTCTCCAGAGGAAGGTTTCATAATTCCTGTTACCATTTTTAATATAGTAGATTTTCCTGCACCATTTGGTCCAAGTAGCCCGAATACGGAATTCTCTCTAATAGATAATGAAACATTATTTACTGCTATTTGATCCTTAAATTTCTTGGTTAAACCCTTTGTTTCTAAAATATAACCCGACATATAATTACCTCCTATATCTCCTTGTATTTATTCTATAATTTAAGTATAAGAGGTAATTATAAGGAATTTATAAGAATTTATGAATAAAAAGCAACTGTTGCAAATCTTAGTTGCTTAAAATATTAACTATTTTGTTTTTAATATACCTCATTATCAAGGATATATAGGAAGCTAAATATATTAAATTTTGTGCTAAATTATGATAAAATAGGTGTAACATCAAAACTAGCATATGGGGGATAAGGCATGAATATAAAATTGTTAGAAACTTTTTTAGCTGTTATAGATCATAAAACAATGTCTGCTGCAGCTGATAANNNNAAGGGATAAAATTAGAAAAATATGCACGAAAAGTAATCGCTGATTTTGAAGAAATGAATAGGGCAATGTTTAACCAAAAAATGATAATTTGTATTGGTAGCAGTGTTACAGTTGGACAATATTTACTAAACGATTATCTTAAAAAATTGAAATCCTCGATACAGAATGTAAAGTTTGAAGTCGTGATTAACAATACTGCAGAAATCGAAAGGCTAATATTGAATAATAGAATTGATATTGCTATTGTTGAAGGTAAAATTAATTCAGAAAATATAATTCAAGTTGAGATTTTAAAGGATGAGTTAATAGCTGTAATTGGTTATAATCATCCTCTTAGTAATAATATAAAAAAATTATCAGATTTGGAACTATTACCTTGGATTTCTCGCGAAGAGGGAAGTCATAATAGAAATCAATTTGAAATTGACATGAATGAAAGAAATATTCATCCACAAGTTGTATTTAAAGCAACAAATTTAGAAACGATTATACAAGCTGTTGAAAATAACTATGGTTTTGCTATTATTTCTAAAATAGCTGCTGAAGAAGCAATAGAAAAGCAAAGTTTAAAACAATTAAACTTTGCTGATTATAGCTGTCCACGTTCAATAAGATGTATTTATAATAAAAATTATGATGGAGATCCAGTTATGTATCAGGTCTTAGATTGCATTAATAATAAGTTGTAAAACAGTACCTACTACACCTGTACCTAAAATAATCTTAACTGCACTTATTTTGTATTTTCTAAGAATAATAAATCCACATATAAATAGTCCAAATTCTAGCCATCTAAAATCCTTAAGGACTATATTGTTAAAATCAGTATTAAATAATGCAAGAACCAAAATCGAAACCCCTGCACTAGCAATTAAGGCTACAACAGCAGGTCTAAGAGCTCCTAGTACGGTTTGAACTCCTGCAAAATTCTTGTATTTGTAATAAAAATAAGCAAGTGTTAAACAAATTATAAATGAAGGAAGAATACACCCAATGGTACATACTACTGCCCCTAATGTACCATATACCCTTTGTCCAACGAAGGTCGCTGAATTGATTGAAATTGGTCCTGGAGTCATCTCAGCAATTGTAATTAAATCTGTAAATTCTGACATGGTTAATAATTTATAATTGTTAACTACCTGTTCTTGAATAAGTGGAATTGCTGCATAACCGCCACCAACACTGAATAAACCTACGTTTATAAAACTAATGAATAGAGTCCATAGAAGTTCCATTAATTTTCTCCTTTCTAGAATCTAAAAATACTTTAAATAGTCCAATTCCTAGGCAAGAAAATATAATATACATAGCTCCTATACCAAAGAAATAAGTGGCTATAAAGGCAACTACCATAACAATCATATAAAGAACATTCTTTGTCTTAATTATGTTCTTTCCTAAATTAACAACCACATCTAAAATTACTGCAGCTACTCCAGCTCTCATTACCTGTAATGCAATTGCAACTATCTGATTACTTTTAAATTCATTATAAAAAATTGAAATAAGTGAAATAATAATAAAAGGTGGAATAATTGTACCTAATATGGCAACTATACTTCCTAAAATCCCATGGATTCGATATCCTAAAATAACACTTGCATTGACAGGAATGGGACCTGGACTTGATTGTGCAATAGCAGTAATATCCAACATTTCATCTTCTTCTAGCCAATTTAATTCTTCAACAAATTTTTTCTTGTATAAGGAAACAATAACAAAACCGCCACCAAAGGTGCATGCGCTTAAAATGAAGGTTGAAGTAAAAAGTTTCCACAATTTGTTTTCTTTCATATGCATCTCTCCTTTATATGAATAAGTTTAGCAACTTATCATTAATATGTAAAATATACATTTGTTATAATATCTATAAAAAAGTCTTATAGATAATTTGAAAACAAAGGATTACATCGCCTTTGGCGTATTGAATAGCCCCCTTAACAAAAATATCCCCCAAACTATCAGCCTGAGGGAACAAAAACACACTTAAATATTCACTTATATTACTTTAAATCCTTTGATATCAGCCTATTTTCTCTATATTACTCATAGTAAAATTATGATTACATTTTTTGTAAAAGTTTTGTTTATAATCTGGATAATTTTCAATTAAATCTCCTCTTATATAGGTAAGGTTATTATCTTCCGTTGCTTTTGCATTAGAATCTGAGTACTGATTCATAACATAAGCTTCCATTTCATATAATTAGACGAACTTTTGACTATCTTAGTTCCATTAATTCACTGTTTAGATCCTGCGCCGCCGCTTTTATATCTGGCTGTGAGATAATAGCTGATGCCATTGCAAATCCATTGATATCTATACCTTTAAAATTTGGTATTGTAGTCTTATTGATTCCTCCAATTACCACAATAGGCAGTGGGATATATTTTCTTATCTGAATAAGTTCATCCATAGATGTAAATCTTGCATCTGGTTTCGTATCTGTGGTAAACATTGCTCCAACCCCAAGATAATCTGCATCGTCTTTGTACGCCCTCACGGCTTCTTCAAAGTTAGATGCAGACACACCAAGAATTTTATTATCTCCTATTAACTTTCTCGCAATTCTTGCTGGCATATCACTTTGTCCAATGTGTACACCTGCAGCATCAACTGCCAATGCTATGTCTATTCTGTCATTAATGATTAAGGGAATCTGATATTTATCTGTAACCTCCTTTATCTTTGTAGCTATTTCAAAGAATTCTAGAGATGTACAATTCTTTTCTCTAAGCTGTACCACTGTACAACCACCTAAAATAGCCTGTTCTACGGCAATCTCCAATTTTTCCGTACTCATAATTTCTCTATCTGTTATAAGATAAAGTGTATAATCAATATTTGGTTTCATCTATTTTCCCCCTTTCTAAAAAAAATGCGCTGTTCATATTTGATAAAGCATCAATAATATTAATGTGAAAGCTACCTGTTCCCATTTCTCCTGCTTTTTCAAATGCAATCTCTCCGGAAATTCCCATTGTAGCAATTCCAGCAACCGTAGCTGTATAATAATCCTTTGTTACACCACAGAAACTACCCACAAGAGCAGAAGTCATACAACCTGTGCCAGTTACTTTAGAAAGAAACTTATCACCATTAGCTATTTTAGCAACTCTAATCCCATCTGAAATGATATCCACCTTTCCTGTAATTCCTACAACACAAGAGTATCTATTGGACACTATTTTTGCAATATCCACTGTATTATTTTTTTCATCTACTTTTGCAGTATCAGCTCCCTTTGTAGAAGCCTTAAACCCTGCTAGAAAGGAAATTTCTGATAAATTCCCACGAATTACATCTATTTTTACTTGTGAGAGAATTTCCTGTACTGTTTTATTTCGTAGTGTGGAAGCACCTGCACCAACAGGATCTAGAACCACAGGAATATTAAACTCATTAGCTTTTTTACCTGCCATAATCATAGAAGCAATAGTACGTTGGTTTAAGGTTCCTATGTTAATTACAAGAGCAGAGGATATTGAAACAATTTCCTCTACTTCTGCAGCATCGTCTGCCATAATAGGAGATGCCCCTATTGCCAAAACTGCATTTGCACAATCATTTACTGTCACATAATTGGTAATGTTGTGAATCAACGGGTTTTTCTTCCTAACTTCACAAAGCAAATCTGTACAAGCATTAATTAAGTGATTCATTACTCTTTCCAACCTTTCTTTTATTTATAATGAAACATATAGCACCAATTATCATCATTACAGGAAATGTAATTCCAGTTATGGAATTGTAATGCATAAGTAAACGATAAGCCATAAATCCAATAAACCATAAAATCATATTTCCCAAAAGAAATACGAATAGATTCAGCAGAAGAAAGACCACTTTTTGCCCCAATCAGCCCTGCAGGGAAAAGAATAACTCCTCCGATTATATGCCCTAGAATAATTGCCCAAATACCCTAAATTAATCCCAAAGGGGCAAGTAGGGCCCCTGTTATAATTTCAGCAATTGATATTGCAGCGCCAAACCATAATAATATTTGACTAAAGGTGGATACCTTTTGATTTTCCTCTTTCATCATAAATCCCCTTCACTTTTCTTAATATTTAAACCATTTTTATATAAATTATAGAAATGATGTGTTGGCCCATTACCTTTACCTATATTTAATGAATGCTCTATTGCTGTTGTAATATATTTCTTAGCCCGATCTACTGCAGCAGGCATAGTCATACCAAGGGCAAGATTGGAAGCAATAGCTGAAGAGAAAGTACAGCCTGTTCCATGGGTGTTTTTAGTATTAATTCGTTTGTTTTCAAAATAATAGAACTCTTTACCATCATATAGAATATCCAGTGCATCCCCAATAGCATGACCGCCTTTGACAAGAACGTTTTTGCACCCCATATCATAAATAAGCTTTGCCGCCGTTTTCATATCTTCTGCATTGTTTATCTTAATATTTGATATTTTCTCAGCCTCTGGAATATTAGGCGTAAGTAAATCAGCATAGGGTAGTACAACCTTAATCAATGTATCTATGGAATTAGGATTCATAAGAGGGCAACCATTTTTCGCATACATGACAGGATCAATTACAACATTATTTGGTTTATATTGCTTCAGCTTCTTTGCTACTGCTTTCATGCAAGGTTCTGTAGACAACATACCAATTTTAACAGCGTCAACTTCAATATCCTCAAATACTGCATCAATTTGTTTTTCAATCATATCTGGGGTGATATCCTGCATATCTATAACACGACTTGTGTTTTCTGCTACAACTGATACAATTACACTCATACCAAATACACCATGAGCAGAAAATGTCTTTAAATCTGCTTGTATTCCAGCACCTCCACTACAATCTGACCCAGCAATACTAAGTACCTTTTTCATTAAAACTCCTCCTTTTTCCCTTTATGTATTTATAATAAATTAGGGTGCTTCTCTATACTGAGAAGCACCCTAATCATATACAAATCTCGTATGTGATTTGCTTCCCTAC
>DHER01000088.1 GCA_002399975.1 Firmicutes bacterium UBA4845
TGCGAATGATTCGGTTCCAGAGTGTAGAACAGGAAAAGTGATGAATAATTCTAAAGATAGGTGCGAAGAGAGGGAAAAATGATAGAACTAACGAAAGAAGATTGGAAACTTTATAGAGAAAAAATATCTGGGTGGCAGGAAAATTATATGGAAAGACTCGTTGAGCAATATTCAAAGTTTTTATCCAGGGACTTGCCCGCATCAGCTAGATTCTGGAAATTAGAAAAAAGAATTAATAATGATAAAAAAACACCAGGTGTTCGTATAGAATTAAAAAAGTCTACAATGATATGGGATATTGTTTCTCTGGTTAGTGACGGTGTAATAAATTTTGATGATCTTGAAGAATTCAGTGATGAATTGAAAGAAACTGTAAGGTTTATATTAGAAAGGCAATAAATATGCAGCAGGTATAAGGGGGAGTATGCCTTTCGGGAATCTTTTTTACACACTCAACACACGTTGAGACAGTGGTTTTGGCAACAAGAGTGGAGAAGTAAGAGATTAAAAATGCTCTGAAATAAAGGGATTTCCGTGATTTTGTTCTTAATGTTTGATTAAGTTTTTGGCAAGCAAAATTTTCACTGTAAGAACATATTCAAACCTTAGAAAAGCAGTGTTGGGTAGACATTATTACTATTTGTCTATTGAGTTGATGGTATTATTGTCAAAGTGAGATTGAGTGGATAGTACTACTGTAAAAGCGATGTTAGGTTGACAAAATCACTGCAGTAAAAAGTAAAGTTGTAATGCTACAACTAGACTAATCATTATATGAAATACTATCTAGAAAGATGATTAGTCATAAACTTTAGAGTGACTAATCAGAGTTTTAAGGGGGAATTTGAATATGAAAAAGATAGCAGTGGTTGTTTACCCATACTTTTCTTTACAAGAAATCACTACACTAACTTCTTGCTTAAAGATATGGTTTGGGAAAGACATAGATTATTTGGGGAGTGAGCTATATATTTATAAAAGCGAAGAAGGCTTTCAAGTCATACCTACAAAAGCTTTTAAGGAGGTAGATTTAGATGACTATAGCTGTGTTATATTGTCTGGAATTATTAATCCTTTACCTGCTTTATATGATAACCAGCTTATTAATTTTCTTTCCAGGCTGAAAAACAGGGAGATTTTAATAGCATCAATATCAAGTTCTCCGCTTTTGTTAGCTAAGGCAGGCTTATTAAGTGAAGTAAAATTCACAGCCGGTATCTTTATGCAAATGCTTGATGTATTTTCATTCATTAAAAAGGAAAATTTCATTCATCAGCCTGTAGTAAAAGACAAGAATATTATTACCGCAATTGGTTTCGCCTTTAGAGAATTTGCACAGCTTGTTTTAAATGAATTGGGTTTAGATGTAGGTGAGTCATTCATGTTTCCTGTTACTAAAGAATATACAGAAGATGAATTAACGTTTTATTGGGAAAATGATGACTATCAGGAGTTTTTAAATGAATTAAAAGAATATCAAAATTAACAGGCATTACAAATTTCCGATTTAAGGTTGCAGTTATTAAATAGTAATTCGAAGTAAAGATTATTTATATAACTTTACATAGAGTAGGGGGGATCTATAACTTTCAGTTATCTTCAACATTTATGCTGGTTCTGAAAAACTTTCGGCATAATTCAAACTTCGGAATAGTCGAAATATACAGAATCAGGAGCCCCATATTTAAGCAGTGCCTTTCGAAAGCAATCCTGTACAATCTTCTGATCCAGAGTAGGATAGAACTCGGAATGTAAAACGTGTCTGGTGCAATCATCAAGGAGACAGATCGTGTAAATGGGTTGTCCATTTACATAAATCCCCTCTGCACTCCGGATAAGAAGCTCTATGTTAACGTAATATGAATATACAATAGATGCTTATAACGAGAAGGGTGAAAAAGAATCTCTTGCCTTTACCAGTAGCAAGCAACTGCGAGAAGGTGCATATTTAGATATAAATCCATGCGATACATTTAGAAGTTGAAGGTGTTTTAAGTAAATATGGAAGTGTGTTTTTGTACCCTCAGACTTAGGTTTGGGGGATTTTTTTATAGGGAAATAGAAAATATTAAAACTCTCTACTATTGCACCAGTCAGTAATGTTAAAGTTGTTGACGGTAAACTTTATAAATACTTTATAATTGTCTCCTTAAAAATTCCGAAAGGTTCTATATTTGGCCTTCTTGGACCTAATGGGGCAGAGAAATCGACAATACTAATAATGATTACAGGACTAATAAAACCAAGTGAGGGTGAAGGAATTGTTTTTAATGAACCTTGGCAACGTAAGCATCTGGGCAAAAGTGCTTAGCATAGTGGATCTAAAAGATACAGATAAGAAGCTTGCGTCCCAGTTTTCAATAGGAATGAAGCAGAGATTAGGAATTGCCATAGTACTTTTAGGCGATCCAGAACTGTTGATTCTTGATGAACCTACAAATGGACTTGATCCTTTAGGAATTCAAGAACTAAGAGAATTGATTCGCTCATTTCCCCTAAGAGGAATTACAGTTATACTTTCAAGCCACATTTTAACAGAGGTTGTTCAAATAGTAGATTTTCATTACTACATACCGGGCTGGGAGATACCCAAATTTAGGCCTGAGCATTTTACTGATGACTATGGCTTTATAACAAGATTACCTTGCTGAGTATATGAGAGAATTGCGAAAAGAAAACTATGGAGATGCACTGGATAAGTATTATCATCTGGGCAAGAACTTAAACCAGCGTGACACTATTGCTGTTCGTAAAATGGTAAGTGGTTTCATAAAGTTGGTTTATCCAGATGGAGAATATACTAAGGAACAATTGGGAGAAATCCTTCAGCTTTCATTAGAGATGCGCCGCCGTGTGAAAGAACAGCTAAAAAAGCTGGGTGGCATGGAATTCTATGGTGTGAATTTCTCCTATATTGAAAATGAAACCTTTAAGGAACACTATGTTTCTGTGCCGGAGCAAGGTGGTGGTAAGCTGATTCCTGAAGGAATGTGCAATCCGGGACAAGTCTACACCGTTTCACAAGGGAAAACCGGTATGATTGGTGTCTTCCGCCTGGAATCACAGATGCTGCCAGGCAGTGGCAAATTTGAACGTACTGGCATTGGTACTGACAGAGGCCCCAAAGAGGCTGTGAGCACTACCTTTAATTATCTGAAAGTCAACGGCAAACGTATCAGCGGCTCCATTAGCGCCACGACAAAGGATTACATCATCAACTATCAAGATTTACAAGGAATCGGCATGACCAGCAAACTGGCTCTGCCTACGCTGATTGCTCTGTGTTCCATAGCTCTTGGCAAGCCAACTCTTAGCTCTTTGGTAGTACTCGGTGAAATCAGTATCAGCGGAACCTTGATGAAAGTGGATGAGCTGGCAAATTCTCTACAGGTTTGTTTGGACAGCGGAGCAAAGAAGGTCTTGCCGTCCCCTGTCACACTTTATATCCTGCGAAGGG
>DHER01000059.1 GCA_002399975.1 Firmicutes bacterium UBA4845
AAAAAGAGCCTGTGGTGAAGATGGCCACAGACTCCGCTTGTCCTCAAAATGGGCGCACGAAATCACGGTGGGTGCATCTTCATTCCAAACACAGTCTTTATCACTGTGTTCTGAACTCTTATGCATCCCGCCGTCCTAATGCGCACTTGGACTTTGAGATTTATTGTTGAGCTTATTAAGCCCGGTTGGGTTTGTCCCTTAAAAGGGGATAAGCAGGCTGATTAATTAAAAATCTGTCGCTGCCTATCATTTGTTCTTAAAGAATTACTTTCTCTTACTTGGTTTAGTTTGACTTAAAGCACTACCAGCTACGGACTTTGCATTTTTTCCATAACGCCCATCAGTAAGAATTTTGCTTGCCTTTGAAGCTACTTTCTTGGATGTTTGGCGTGTATTACGATTAGCCATTTGCTTACCTTCCTTTCTTGTACTCGGTTTGCCCCATTCATCTATGTTGACATAGGATGGCAATTATACTTCCACTTTGGTTCTCTTAAAGAAAATCTCACTAAATACTGTCAGAATTTCTGCAATCGTGAATTTTTCTTCTGGTAAAATGTGTTTTTTAGTGATATAATTTAAGCAAATTCCGAGTACACACTGATTTTGTTTTTTAGTACAACTCACTAACTGATTAAATTGTACAAAAAAAAATCCTTCCACTCGGGAAGGCCTCGGAAGGGTTCGGAAAGATTCGGAAATATAGTTGGAGGTGGCAGATAATGCTCTTTAGTGAATTTGCGAACATATTATTTAAACACAGTGACTCTACGTATAAGTCACACGAGTTTTTTCTGTTGCTTTTCGACAATATTATGAGAGACCCACGGACCACCGAGGAGATAAAACTATCTAAAGAGGGTAAATACAATCCTTTTGACTCTCTTATGCCAGATTCATTGGACAGGCTCTTTAAAGGAACAAACCCCTTAAACCAAAAGAAAGTACATAAAGTTATTAGCCACAAGGATACAGACAAATTCGCAAAATATGTAAACGGATTCAATGAACATAATCAAATGGCAATTGAAGATGAAATCAGAACAATGATTACAGATTTCAACCCCAATGATAATTTAGGATATGCCTGTGCTGATTTATTCCTTCAAATTTTAGATGATATTTTTGAAGGTCGGGAATCTTCCTGTGCTATTATTTCTGATAACGCTACAAAATTAACGGCTTTTCCTCCACAAACTATTTATTATGATGAATCCGATGGCAAATTACATATTGGAAGTGTAGAAATATCTATTCCAAAAGAACTTGAACCACCACAAGATATTGCTCCAGAAGAAGAAGCTTATGTCTGTGAACTTCTTGCAGCTTATGCAGAAGCTATAAAGGCTGGAGAACTCACTAAAGCTGATTTGGACTCTCTTCCAAAGAAATATAAAAGAAATTTCTCTGACCAACGAATCAACTATTATAGTGCTGCACGTATTGATCGTTTTCTTCGTGAGTCCTTTGAAAAAGGAGAAGCACAAGCAGAAAAGTGGAAATCAGAAACACTAGATTATATTAAAGACACTCTATGGGATGACTACGATGATGGATACAAGAGATTGTTAGCCGTGATGAAAAAAGTAGTGGATTGCTCTACTACATCAATAGTAAGCAATATCCAAAATCTTGTAGGACCAAAAGAAAAGAAAGGAACCTGTCACTTGTTGGCAAACGATGGCACCATTCGCTGGGTGGACGAAGATGAATAATAAAGTTTTTAACACAGTATTTGAAATTTCAATGAGGTTATTACTTGTATTGTCCTTATCTGAAAAGAGAGGATTTACATTAGATAACCTTGTTACAGCAGATTTCATTACAAATTATTCAAAAGAATTTGGATTGTCTCGCAACAATCTTCATGGCAATAATGAATTTAGTTTTTCTGAGTTTTCTACAAGAAGGTTATTAGCACAAGATGCGCTAAAACAGTTAGTTCTTGAAGGTATGATTGAGGTTTCTTATTCCACAGATGGCTTTCGGTACTCTATTTCAGAACGTGGTCAAGCATTCTGTGACACCTTAACTTCTGATTACGCCACAGAATATAGGCTGTATGCTAGGAAAGCTATCGAATATATAAACAATAAGAACGAAAAAGAACTTCTCAACTTAATTAGTCAAGAAGCATCTAAAACATTGAGGAAGGAGTAAATCCAAATGGCATTTTATATAACAAAAGTTACAGCAACTGGCATTGGGAAAACTCCTGCCATAGTAACATTCAATAAAGGATTAAATCTCATATGTGGTGTTTCCGATTCTGGAAAAACCTGTGTGTTAAAGTGCATTCAATTTGCTATGGGAGTAATTAAGAAACCTTTTGAACAGGAACAAACAGGATATGACAGTGTCAGCCTAGACATTATGACTTCAGATGGTTCTATTCATCTTTCTCGAACACTTGGAAAAAACATAGTAAACGTGGTCACTGAAATTGCTTCAATTGACGGTGGTAATTATGACATTGAATATAAAAGTAACGGAAATAAAAACCCTGTCCTAAATGAACTATGGCTTAAATTAATCGGTATTGATGGACTTCCAATGATAATAAGCAACCAAGATTTCACTAGGCAACGGTTAAAATGGAATACTCTAATGCGACTTTTTTGGTTAAAAGAACAAGATATTGAAAATCCAAAATCTGTACTTTTGCCATCAACACCTACACAACACCCTTATTTCTTCGCTTGCCTACTCTATCTTATCACAGGAGATAATTATCCAAAGGGTGAAGAGCAAGACAAAGATGAAATCAGCAAAGCTAAAAGGGATGCTGTGCGTCAATTTGTTAACGGTAGAATTTCTCAAATGTCTAAAAAAAGAGAAGAACTTCAACAAGCATTGTCTGCCTTTGGTGATATAGATGTTGAAGCTGAAATACAAAGGTTAATTGATAACCTCTCTGAAACTGAAGAATCTATCGCAGCAGCCACAGAGGAAAGCAAGGATTTACTTAGCACCTTGCTTAATTTCAAAGAAAAGGAAGCAGAAACCAAAGTAACTTATTCACATTTTCAATCACTAAAAAGTCAATATACAGCTGACATAAAAAGGCTTACTTTTATTGTAGATAGTGAAGTGCATTTACACTCTGTAGATAAGAACGAAAAATGCCCTTTTTGTGATGGAAGTATCCAGCCAAAAGAAAGAAAATCTTATATTAAGGCATCGAAAGCTGAATTGAATCGTATCATCAAACAATTAAAAGGCTTAGTAGAAAGTGAAAATGATGTCGTTGCAACTTTGGATCAAGTTCAAGGAAAGATTGGAAGTCTTGAGGGACGAAGATCAGAAATTGAGAAATGGATTGAAACAGAACTTACTCCTCAAGCTGAGAAATTAAGAGAAGGTATACAACAATATCGCTCTTATATACAATTACAGAAAGAGTCATCTGTTCTCCATACTGTTTCACAAGACTGGATTACAGAATTACAAAAGCAAGAAGATAGTGAGGATTCTGATAAGCCCAAGTTTAAACCAAAGGAGCACTTTCCAGTAGATTTTAATTCTCGTATAGACGAAATAGCATATTCAGTTCTTACTGACTGCAAATATGAGAATTTGAATACTGCTCATTTCAACATGGGAACTTTTGATTTAGAGGTAAATGGTCTTTCTAAAGAAGATAGTCACGGTAAGGGTTATTGGGCATTTATCAATACCGTATTGGGATTAACCTTTAGGCAGTATTTGCAAGAAGATGCTGTTCATAAGCCAGGAATCTTTGTAGTAGATACACCTTTGCTTGGTTTGGATCAAGGTGTTGAAGATAATGCTCCAACAAGTATGAGAACCGCTCTGTTCCAATATTTTATTGACAATCAATCCAAAGGACAAATGATAGTTGTAGAAAATACAAAAGACCTACCACATTTAAATTATGAGGCAGGCGGTGCTAAAGTAATTGAATTTACACAAGGCAAATATAAAAGTAAATATAAAGAAAGTCGATATGGTTTTTTACATGATGTGTACAGTAACGGAGACAGCAATTCATAAAACGGAGGTGGCATAATGATACGAATCAGCTACAACAAATTATGGAAGATGTTAATCGACAAAAACATGAACAAACAGGATTTAAAGAAATTAAGTGGTGTAAGTGCTGCCTCCATTGCCAAGCTAGGAAAAGGCGAGAACATCACCACTGATGTTCTCCTAAAAATTTGCGAGGCTATGGATTGCCGCTTGGAAGATATTTTAGAAACTATAGACGATTAAATGGAGGAAAATTTGTATGGCTAAAACATTTGGTGTTGCAGAACACCGTATATTAAACTTTTTTAAAGAGGGTACCAGGTTTAATTATGAAGGCATTGATTACACTGTTCAAGTGTCTGGCAAACCCACCTGTGCGAAGGGTGAGCCAAAAACCGATATTTATATCCAAGCTATAAACCAACGTAACATCTCAAAAGAGTTTAAAATTTCCTTTAAAAAGGAAAATGCTGACTTCCTTGAAAATAAAACAAATGCCGAACGTGCTGAACAATTATTAGGTGATGATTGGTGTGATATTATTTCTACTGCAACATCTAACCTTAGAAATGAGTTTCTTTCTCGTATGTTAATATATAAAAAGAAATTTGCGAAAACCGATGCTGGTGCTATTACCCTAGGATGGAAATTCGAACTATTAAATGTAGCAAGTGGTCAGTTGAGTGGGGATATGCAACTCACACGTGAACAAGTTCTTGATGTTTATGCCGGAACTAATTTGACTGGTGATAAAAAAGATGCCGCAGTAAATGGCATAAATATTCCAAATAGCGGAATTTCAAACTATATTCTTTTTGAGGACCAACCTGTACATAATGCACAGCAGGCAATTGATGCTTTGATAACAATAGAAGATTATGTTGATCAAAATCCCAATGTCTATTTTGCGTGTAAAGCACTAAATTATAGAACTTTCAAGGGGAAATATGATGGCAACAGACCTCTTGCCGTATATGTCGACTGGCACGTTGATAACCAAAAACTGGCCTATGATATTTGTTTTGATACTCCATTGCAACAGGGAGGTGATTATGCTTACGAAAGGCTCAAAGCAGCATTAGATGACCTTGACGTTGAAACAACAGATGACTTAAATGCAAATAATGTAGAAGATACTGACAAAATCTACGAATAACAAAAAGAAGGCACCTGCAAAATTAAAGCAGATGCCTTCAAAATTATCATTCTAAAGCATTCTTTATAGCAGTAGCAACCTCATAAGCCAGGTTAACCGGAACAGCATTTCCTATCATCTTGTAGGCATTGTTCGTATCTTCGTAAATAAACTGGAAGTCATCCGGAAATCCTTGAACTCTCGCAACTTCTCTAATGGTCATCCTTCGATACAAATGTTCCTTACCTTCTACAAAACGGCAATCATTTTTATCAAACTTCACCATCTTAGGAGCCTGTGGATGAAGCTGGCATTGCCTTCCAGATGCTTGCACAGTATATCCTTGCTCGTCCCATGATTTAACTCTGTTTCGACTCATAAAGATTGTTGAGTACGCACCTGTGAAATATTCATTGTTATTAATTGCATCCGGGTTATGACGATTCTTCGGACCCGCAGGAACGGCTGTGTCTTGCAAATCCCATATTATATCTCTTAAAGTAATTTTCTTATCATCTTCCTCTGTGGATCCACGGGGGAACTCAAACTTGACATCTAAATCTTTTCTAAATCCAATGTAAAAGACTCTCTTTCTTTCTTGTGCAACCCCATAGTCCTTAGCATTTACCATTGTAATTGAGACATCATATCCAGCCCCTTCAAACAACTTCAATATGTTCTGTACTGCTTCTGAATGTCTATTCGAAAGCATACCACTCACGTTCTCTGCCAAGAAGAACTTGGGTTTGAATTCTTTCAAAATTCTTATATAGTCAAAGAAAAGCTGCCCTCTCTCATCTTCGATTCCTCTAAGCGAACCTGCCTCCGACCATGATTGGCAAGGAGGACCGCCTATGATTCCGTCAACTTCACCGTCTAAGTACTGTGCTATATCACTTTTTGTGACTTGTCGGATATCTCCTTCTATTAACTTGGTTTTAGGATGGTTGACCTTGAATGTATCCCATATAGTTTTATCAAATTCATTTGCAACAGGAATTTCAAAGCCGGCTCTTTCAAATCCTAAATCCAAACCTCCGCAGCCACTAAATAAGCTTATTATTTTCATTCTTTCTCCTCCCATACCTTTGTGTCAATATCAAAAGGTAAGTTGTTTTTGTCGCAGAAATCTTTAATTTTTTTTAATGCCTGATAATTAGGAATTGCTTTATGGTTTTCCCAACGGTTAACTGTAGAGAACGAAACACCTAACTTCTTCGCAAATTCTGTTTGATTTAAAAGGCACTTCCTTCTGATATCTTTAATTGCTTCACATAAATCCACGGCAAAACCCCCTCTCCATTTATATAGCGTTATTATAGCATATATAGAGCATTTAGTAAAGTCGTTTTCAATGCAAACTTGAAAAAGGTTATACCAATAATCCTATCAACTCAACCCCATTTTTACAGTAATTTTATCCACTCGCCACCTTTTTGACAGTAATTTCGTCAACTCAGTAGCCAAAAAGTAATAACATCCACACAACCTTGTGTTTTTACGGTTTTGGATATGTTCTTACAATAAAAAATCCGTGACCTAGAACCCAGCTTGAATATGAGTTCAAAATCACGGAAATCCCTTTATATCAAGCACTTTTACACTCTTATTTCTCAACCCTTGACATCAATACAACCGTCTCAACGTGTGCGGTACGCGGGAAAAGGTC
>DHER01000040.1 GCA_002399975.1 Firmicutes bacterium UBA4845
ATCAGAATAATGATTTGTAACTCCTGTACCACCTACACTACCACTGAATTTTATTGTTCCGGAAATTGTTGCATTCTCCATTAATGTTACTTTATATCCTTCTGGTACGGTTGCTAATCTTTCTTGATCCACTAATGGCTGTGAATGAGATTGTGTCAAAGAAGCTGATATAAACTCGTATGTACTATGTGTATATGTTGCTGTGGTACCATTTATGCTATTTTGGACTGAATTTTTTGCGGTTGAATTTTTAGCAATACCCGCTAATTTTGGGTCGACACACGTAATTGATGCGTCTTTGTAAAAAGATAACCCCGTTTATTCTCGTAGACATAATTGAAAATAATGCGAAAGCATCGTAGAAATCAGACCTGGATAGGGCATTTTAGTATAATTATTTCTTTAGGCAATTGAAAGCAGTGGTATCTATTGATGAAACGTGCTTCTATTTTATAGATGTCACAAAAATCAGAGCATTATATTGGTTTTCTTCCTCAATTTGAAAAACCTTACTGGGGCGGTTATTGTGATATTGACAAAGGCTATGAAAATTATAAAATAGAAATAAAAGTAAACCTATCAACTATTAATACGGTTGGTAGGTTTTTGCTTCCATGAAGTAAAAACGCAGTGGCAAACTAAATTTGATGGGTAATTTATATAATCTTTCAGACAAGACAAAACATAACATAAAAAGTCGGGAACAACCGCTTGAATGGAGATAAAATAGATACATGAACAGAGGTGATGATTATGGGTTGGGTTGAAAGAATCGGTGAGGTTATTAACTATATTGAGGAGAATATCACTGAAGAAATCGCAATAGACAATATTGCAAAAAAAGCATATATGTCTCCGTTCTATTTCCAAAAAGGCTTTGCGATGCTTTGCGGTTTTACACTCGGAGAGTATATCCGACAACGCAGGCTTACCCTTGCCGGCAGTGAGCTTGTTTCTACTGATAAAAAAATCATTGATATTGCACTGAAATATGGCTATGACTCACCGGATAGTTTTACTAAAGCTTTTACTCGATTTCATGGTGTCACACCTACTGCTGTTCGAAAAGATGGAGCAATGATTAAGTCGTTTGCTCCGCTTAAAATCAAATTTTCATTGGAAGGTGGTTATATTATGGATTACAAAATTGTTGAAAAAGATTCGTTTACTGTCTTAGGCATATCAAAGATGTTTAAATATGATAGTGCAGCTGCAGAAATTCCGCAGTTTTGGACAGAACATTATCAGACAGGAAAGGGAAAATATTTATGTGGAATGTACGGTGTATGCATAGATGAGGGTATGGGCTCTGATGAGTTTGAATATTTGATTGCAGACAACTATAACCCAACGATAGAAATACCGGATGGTTGTATTACAAAGATTATTCCCAAACACACATGGGCTGTTTTTGCTTGCAAGGGAGCAATGCCGAAATCTCTGCAAGATGTGAATGGAAAAATCTTCTCAGAATGGCTGCCTAATTGCAAAGATTATGAAATTGCGGCAGGTTACAATATTGAAATGTACACCAACACGGAAGATTACCCGCAAGGTAATCAAGATGAAAACTACTACAGCGAAATTTGGATTCCTGTTAAGAAAAAGTAACTACGTAAAAGAGCAGTATGGAGAACTCTACCAGGGAATCAAAGAACGGTTTTGATATGGCCACCATGTCAAGCCACAAAATGGCCGTTAATTCCAACCGGATGTAGATTTCTGCACTGCTCTATAACATTTTTAATTGATTCCGGCGTTTGGTGCTCCCAAAGACAATGAGGAAGCTTCAGATAGATACCATTCGTTTGAGGCTGCTGAAAATCGCAGCCAGAATGGTACGTTCAGCCGATATAATACATTCAAGCTTTGTAGCGGCTGCCCATATAAATTGAATTCTATGAAACCTTAGAAAACATACAGCTGTGTTCTTTTCCCCGTTTTTTCCATCGCTCATATACGTTTTCTGGCACCAGCCTGCATCATGCTCCCCGCAGGCTCCGCTTTTTTTGATTCACTCCGTTTTGTTACATAGCTCCAGCATTGCTTATCTAATTTGAAGCCTTTTTAGTTTTCTTATACGTTATTCTGAAAACAGATAATAGTAGTAATAATTGATAATGTGGTGTAAAATGGAAATAGTTCAGTTCCATATCCGTGTCAAGATAATCTGACAGATGCAAATAAACATCTGATTTCGAAATTAAACGAAGTAGGAGTTCCATGCTCCTTTACTGTGGGAAATCAATATCACTCTTTGAAGAGCTTAATTCTATACCAGGAGGCAATACAAGGAGAATTGGGAGGTATAAAATGCGAGATATCATCTTTAAAACGGATGAATATGTATTTAGCTATCGAGTTGCAGGGTTACTGATACATAATAACAGAATATTATTGCAAAGACCAATAAACAACACCGCATATGCCTTGCCCGGTGGACATGTGGAATTAGGTGAAACGAATGAAGAAACTTTAATTCGTGAATTTAAGGAAGAGATAAATGCGAATATAATAGTGGATTCTTTACAGTGGGTTGGTGAAATATTTTTTCCTTGGCTGTCAGGAAATAAGCCTTGCCATCAAATATGTCTATATTATAAAATAGAATTAGCAGACGATAAATGTATCCCTCTGAAAGAGGCGTTCTGGGGAACAGAGCAGCTGGAAGACAGCTCATTTAAGCTGGAATTTTCATGGGTTGATATTAATCGTATATCTGACATTGAATTGTATCCGGTCGATGCAAAAAGGCTGATTGCAGAAGGCTTTCATGGCGTAAAGCATTTCGTATATAAAGAATAGAAGATTTTCTAAAGATACAAAAGTAAATAGAATTTTGGAGGAAATGAACATGTGGCATATCAATAAATTGAATAAGTAATTTTTCAGTTTTAAGGGGTAGGAATGTGGAAGGAGAAAATTCATGCTACCAACCAAAGAGCAAGCAATAGTCCTTCTTGATGAAGCGTATAAAAGGAATCCTGGTCCATGGAAGGCCCATTCTATCGTTGTTGCAAATTGCGCATATGCAATTGGAAAGCAATGTGACAATATCGATGAAGAGAAAGCTTACATAATTGGACTTTTGCATGATATCGGCCGAAGAGAAGGTGTAACATATCTGGCTCATGTGATTGATGGATATCATTACTTAATGAACCTTGGGTATGACGAAGCCGCCAGAATATGTATAACTCATTCCTTTGCCGAAAAGGATATTAATACATATATAGGATATCAGGATGTTACAGAAAAGGATTTACAAGAAATAGCTGCCTTAATTAATAAATATGAGTACGATGATTATGACAAGCTGGTACAATTATGTGATAGCATAGCTCTTCCTGATGGACCGACTAAAATTGAGGTACGTATGAATGATGTAAAGGAAAGATATGGTTACTATCCTTTAAGTAAATGGAATAAACATATTGAAATAAAACAATATTTTGAAGAAAAGTCAGGCTTGAATATTGATTGTTTAGAAACATAGGAAGTGAATTTCGGATGGTAACTAATTTTTAGCAGTTAGCGTAATGAAATACGATTGGAGAATAGAATGATTTATATAAAGGATTTTACCTTTCCGAATGCTGACATGGAATTCAACTTTTTTATGGGCATAAAAAGAACCTGCTATGATTCATATTACCCGTTCAGGATATTATCGAAGCATAACCTTAACAGGCTTGATTTTGAGCCGGTTACCATATTATATGGCGGTAATGGTTCGGGAAAATCTACTGCTCTCAATGTGATTGCAGAAAAGACTGGTATTTGCCGGGATTCGATTTATAACAAGTCTAACTTTTTTCAGGATTACGTGGAAATATGCAAGATGAATCCAGAAGAGAAACTTCCGGAAAACAGTAGAATTATTACAAGCGATGATGTATTTGACTATATGCTGAATATCCGGAACTTAAATGAAGGAATCGACTTAAAGCGGGAAACGTTATTTGATGAATATCTGGATGCAAAATACTCACATTTTCAGATGAAATCCATGGCGGATTATGAACAACTGAAAAAAGTAAATAATGCCAGGCGAAAAACTCAGTCACGCTTTGTCCGGGGAGAAGTGATGGACAATGTTCGTGAGTATTCGAATGGGGAAAGTGCATTTTTTTATTTTACTGAGAAGATCAGTGAAAATGGAGTTTATTCATTGGACGAGCCGGAAAATAGCCTATCTCCAAAACGCCAAATGGAATTAATGAACTTTCTTGAGGATTCGGCACGATTTTTCGGATGTCAGTTTATTATATCAACGCATTCACCATTTCTGCTGTCTATGCGTGGGGCAAGAATTTATAATCTTGATAAAAATCCGGTTACGATAGAACGCTGGACTGATTTGGAGAATGTGCGTACTTATTTTGATTTTTTCAAGAAACATGAAAAGGAATTTCAATCGGACTGATATCAAAGAGCACTACTTGTTAGTCGATAACATTTTGATATGGTTTAGAATAATATGCCATAAAATATCTATA
>DHER01000150.1 GCA_002399975.1 Firmicutes bacterium UBA4845
CTGTTCGTCAAGCCACGATTTCGCTATTGCTTCCTCTCTCCCACACCTCACGATGTGAAACTTGCAAGTTGCTATCGGGTTCGTCGGTAACTACGCCCCTTAGGACTTCCACCTTAGACATATGACATGCCCGTCAAACATAAAAAACCCAACTGAATGAAATCCAGTCGGGCGTAAGAGTTGTTATATCTCAATATGTAATGTGTGTATGTACCATCACAACTGTAATAGTCCCATAAAGCATAAGGGCTTTTTTTATTAAGTAGAATGGTATCAAATTATGTCGAAAGCAAATAAACACGGCGGCATCCTCCTTCTGCTGCCGTGTTCTTAAAAAAGGGTAAGCTTAATACACCCTCCAAAATCCTATTTTTATAAGGAAAACGGCGGCTTTGAATTCTTTATTTCAAAACCGCCGTTTAATATAGGTTATCTCACTTTATAACCGCTTAAACAACGGCTTTTGCTTTGGTGAAATAAATAATCAAGAGCAATATTAACCTCCTTGATGATTACATCCTTTCACGATATTGAGTACAAGACAGCATGTAATTAGTCAATAACCTGTGCAAGCTTCTATTGTATTAAAACATCCTATGTTAAAAATCATAAATCACTCCAGCAGATTGGCCTCAAAAGTATCTTTATCAACAACATAGGTGCCCTTATCCGATGACACATGAAGTTCCCCATGATTTTGAAATACCGCAATATTATAGGAAACAATTTCCGCTACCTTTTGATTGTTTTTTCCATCAAAATCAACTCTGTAAAGATATTTATTATCATCTTCATTGGCATAATAGATGTAACTATCATCATAGTGAAAGGCATAGGAAGCCGCATCCTCCGTTATTTTCCGCAGGCTGAAATCATTTAAATCCATGGCATAAATCCTGCCGGTATCCCGTGGGTTTACGAAAAGCAGCTGATTATCCTTAAGCATCATATACCTTGTTATCACATGGGGGATTATGAAACTTTCCTTCGTTTCCACATCCAATCTTACCACCTGAAACCTGGGGTTGATATAGTAGATATGCTTCCCGTCAAAAGCAAGCCGGTCAATGTTTTTGGAAGATTCCAGGATAGTTTCGGCTTTCCCGGTTTGCCGGTCCACTTTGTTTAATTTGTCCCCTGAGGTGCTACCCTCTATCAGGTAAATATATTTATCATCCATGAAAAAGCTTCTGATACTGCTGGAAGATCCCGTGTCGGACTTTACGGCACCCAGAAATGCATCTTTTTTCATTCTTGTATCCAATTCATAGATGGTTCTTTCATCATAGGTATTCCAATCAATCTCTACAATGGAGGAGCTGTCCCGTAACGCACCCGCTTGCGTATAGGTTTCTTCGTTCCTGATATAATACAAATTATTGTCATATACATAAAAAACAGTTCCAATATCAAAAAAACTCCCGAAAGGATTTTTAACCGCATCATATCTGTCCCCGCTTTCCTTGTCCTGGGCTATGATCCGGTTTCTCCCCTGTATATAAAAAACAGCATCCTGATTCTCGGAGGATATGCGGTTGATTTGCATGTTGAAAATTCGGGAATTTTCATTTATCTCATCCTTTTTGCCGCAGCCGGACAGGAGAGTGGATATAGCTATGATAAACATTATCGTTCGATTCATTCGATTCATTGTTTTTCACCTGCTTCTCTTCTTATAGATTGAATTTCCTTTCTTATAGATTGGAAATTTATGAATTTTTTTGTCATTAACAGTATCATCGTCAGGGCTATTAGGATTAAAAGAACAGCTATTATTGTAAACTCCGTATCCGTAATAGCTCTAAATACTACTTTGGGCTCTATGGCATCTGCGCTGCCCGCTATTTCATCCCCTCTGAAGAAACCACTGCCCAACATGAAGCCCAGGGGCAGGGGAAGCAGATACTGAATCCACCGGGCGGTCAACCCAAAGTAAGGCAGTAAAATGACCACCGTACTGATAAACAGGGTTAAAATTGTTTTTTTGGTGCAGACGGACACAAACATAATGAGGACAGAAAAGCACAAATAGCCAAAAAGTTTGTAAACGGAGCTCCTGATAAATGCCTCAAAAAGGCTCATATTTTTTAAGGAGCTGTGAAAATATTCAAGGCTTTGTATTGGGTAATGCCCGTCGCTTAATCCATATTGAAAGTGAAAATAAGTATATTCAATCAGGCTAAAAAGCAAGCTCAGTAAAGTTACCATGCCGAAAGCCAGCAATATTTTTTTCAGTACCAAGGTTACCCTGCCTTTTTTGCTGCTGAGCAGAATGATATCCATTTTGCTTTCATATTCATTGCAGAACATGGGGGCAATAAGGAGCAGCAGCAGGAAAAACATGGGCAAATCCAGACGCTCATGGGCAAGTAAGGCATTCCAGCCGTTGGTATATAAAAAATAACGGTTATCCGGGTTTTCCCTTATATACATGTATTGATCATAGATTAACTGAAATCCCTTTTCCTTTTCTATCTGTTCTTCAAAGGGCTTTGACAGGGAATCAAGCTCTTCTTCCGGCATTACCTGATTATAAAGGACGCCGTCATAATAGTCCGAATACAGGTTTTCAAGCTTTACCTTGGCGGACGCGATTTTTTCCGATTCATCCCGAAAAAAACTCTCGTTTTCCTCTGTCAAGGCTCCTTTGACCTGTTCCAGATAAAAGAGATAATCTTCCTTATCCGCTTCCAGGCTTAAGTTTGCGCTGTTATCTAAAATTGCCAAACTCAAAATTTTAAGAAGTATCAATAAAAGAATAAACCATGCCCCTTTTTGGTAAATCAATACTTTTTTTATCTCAAATATAAAATCCCTCATTTTATTTTCTCTCCTTCATCCTACTTAGGCATGCGTTTTTTTGCTTATCATTTTAGTTGCCAAAACAAAAGCCCCTGTGAGAAGCATCACAGATAAAATCACCCCTATAAACTCATGAACCGGAAAGCCCAGTATATTAATAAAGTCGGTATTCTTAAACAGCTCCCTGTTCGCTATGAGTTCAATGGGATTGATGAATTTCACTTTTGTAAACTCATTGACAAGCATCAACAAAAAGACCGTGCCCAAGCTTAAAATATAGGGCAGCAAGGCTCTCCTGAAAATAGAGGATAAAAAGAGAATTATAGAGGAAACAGCCAGCAGGCCAATAATTTTTACAGCGGCAGACAGCAGTATAAATCCCCACATTTTAACATTCAAAGGGGTCAGCATGAAATCCTTCAGTGCATATAGTTGATTGTTGAGGCCTGTTAGTCCATAACAATAAGCGAAAGCAAGAAAATCAACCATATAAAACCAGACGCTGATCACAATCACATATAAAAAAGAACTCAGTATTTTAGCGTTGACTGTTTCTTCCCCTCCTTTCTTACTGGTAGACAGAATAAGATCCATTTCAGTTTCCTTCTCCGCCACAAATACAGGCACCAGGGCCAATATGCTCATTAACAGAATAAGAAAAGATGAAAAGTCATACCGGAACAGATTTTCATACATCTCCGTATGATAAAAATCTGTAATCTGTCTGCCGCCAAACAGGGAAGCAATTTTTAAATTTCTCCTGTATTGATAGGCATTGCCCGCAGACTGGAAAAACTCAAGGTTTTCATTTGCTTTATCCGCAATTTCCAGGGCCTGGCTCCTATACATATATGAATATTCCATGGGCCGCACAAAGCCCAGATCCAGCATCCGGTAATCTCCAAAAGTATAGCCCGTATAGGTTTCGGGATCATATTCCGTACTAAATGTTCTTTCAACAGCGCAAAGCTGGTAAAGGGGAGTATATATCTCCATTAAAGCATTGATTTTTTCATTGGTGATTCTACCTTTGAATTTTCCCTCATATAGGTTCCAGAAGGCTATACTCCTATTTGTTTGCTCTGTTGAAAAAACATGATTTTCTTTATAATAGTCATAAATCGTAACGGTATTTATGACGGTAAGCAGGCATAGTATAACAAAGAGGTAGGGTTTTATAAAATTTTTCCGTATTTCATATATCAAGATTTTCATTTGTCATCACCAGTTTCACAATGATACAGAAAAGCATCCTCCAGATTAGGGCTGATGGAAGACGCCCCTTCTGCCGGTTTTTGCTCACTGACAACCCTTAATGCGTAATGCCCTTCATTAAATACGATATTGCTTATACTGTATTTATCTAAAAATTCCTGGCTGTTAGCCGTATCAACCTTTACCTCCCATACCTTGCCTCTCATCTCGTCTATTAAGGACATCGGCTTATCCTGCTTGATAAGTATTCCTTTCTGAAGCAAGATAACTTCATTGGCAATATATTCAACATCTGAAACGATATGGGTTGCCAGCAGCACAATTCTGTCCTCTGAAAACCTGGATATGATGTTTCTGAACCTGATTCTCTCTTTAGGGTCAAGTCCTGCGGTGGGTTCGTCCAAGATTAAAATTTCCGGATCATTGACCATGGCTTGGGCAATGCCCAAACGCTGCCTCATGCCGCCTGAGAAAGCACCTATCTTTTTGTTGGCTGCATCAGATAAATTCACCATTTCCAGCAATTCTTCAATCCGTTTTTTACCTGTTTTCTCCGGAACATCCTTAATTGCACAAATATATCTCAGAAATTCTATAGCTTCAAAGTTTTTATAAAATTGAGGAAATTGGGGCAGATACCCAATTTTTGAGATAAAGCCCACCCCCAT
Source organism: Firmicutes bacterium UBA4845 (assembly GCA_002399975.1). Lineage (GTDB taxonomy): Bacteria > Bacillota > Clostridia > Tissierellales > Sedimentibacteraceae > Sedimentibacter. The sequence continues at coordinate 4,686 of DHER01000150.1, forward strand.
TTTCTTTACATCCGCATCATTGAAAAACACCTTTCCCCCATCCGGGTTTAAAATTCCTGTTATAACATTGATTAATGTTGTTTTTCCCGCTCCGTTCTGGCCTAATAAGCCATAGACACCTTCTTTCAGGGTTGCCGAAAAATCCTTTAAAGCCTTTTTGTCTTTATAGCTTTTTGATATGGCGTCCATTTTCAATATCATATGCACACCCTCTTAAAATTCACTTATGGTTACCATCGGCTCAGAATTATAAAAAGCTGAAACAGCGATGAATTCATTGATGTCGTCAAAGATCTGGATATAGGTTTTCATGTAATTTTCATCAGTTTTTCCCTCAAATTCCTGCTTCATTTCCTTCACCAGCTTACCTGTCTTAGTGTCGTATATTCTATAAATTAACTCCTTGTCACCGTTTTGAACGTATGTCATAAAATATTTCCCTTTTTCCGACAGGAATACATTTGAGCCCTCGTTCTTATCCTGCAAAGTGTGTATGAGGATTTGCCCTGTGGCATTGTCAATTATAATCACTTTTCCCGCGGGTTCACCGATATTAGTGGGATAAGTATTTTCGCTGAAGATAATGTAGTCATCAGTTACTTCCATATTCCTGAGGCGGGGCAAGTCCGCTTTCTCATTGACTATCACGGAGCCGTCGGCAGAGATGGTTCCGACTGTTGTTTGGTTCTCTTTGCTTTTTTCTTCATAGTTGGATCCTATAAAGGCCAGCTTTGTATCCTTGTCAAAAAAGGTGATAACACTAAGGATTGTAAGCCCTTTATTTGCTTCCATATTTTCTGAGCCTAAATTTAACAGGATTAGTTTTTCTTTCTTGTTCAAATCATAAAGAAATAATCCCTGACTTGTGGCATAGGCTACTTTCTTGCCGGTTTTGGCCACGGCTATGCGCTGAACCTGTATGTTGGGTTCTCCCAGCACTTCATTCAGGTTGAATTCCTGCACTATATCTAAATTTTTATTGTAATAACAGGCCTTGGTTATTCTTTGGTTTTCCGTGAATTCAGTGCCTACAACACAGTAGCCTTCCTCTGTCACATAATATTCCTCATGGAGTTCGAAACTTTTTAACGGCGCTTCGGCAATTACTTTTTGGCCTTGTACGTCAAACAAGTAGAGCTTATCTGATTTAACAAGAATTTTTCCCCCGTCTGCTTCGTATATATTCTGTTCTTGGTAATTGTCTCCCTTAAAGGTAAATGGATTTCCTTTAATATTTGTTTTCTCTGTGGGAAGAGCGTCATACGCTTCATTGCCTGATCCGCCGGGGTTGTTCTCTCCGTTTTGTTTATTTGCAAGGGTATTGTAACAGCCTGCCAGGATGGTGATGCTTAATACTGCCGTTATCATAATTGTCTTTTTCATTTCATCCTCCATTTTCTTCATTAATTGCCTATCTTCAGGTTCATAGAATCTGTTTTTTCGATAAATTTATCGCTCTCAATGGGGACGGATATGCTGTACAATGTATTGCTTCCTTCCATTTGGCTTACGTCCAAATCCATTTTGAACTCAGCAATGCTGCCTTTGATGGTATTCCATTCCAGGTAATCATATCCTTGAATACCTATGGGCCGGTGATTGAGGTAAAATGTCGTCCTGTAGGCCACCCCTTCCTTTCCAAATCCCCGGAATATGAGCGGGACGGTTTTTTTCCCGCCGGATACGATTTTATAATTATTATACCGCACATAATTTCCTTCTTCGAATAATTCTATAAAAATACTTTTATCCAGCCGGTTCTCATCCTCATTTTCATATTCCTTTCTCATATCCGTTGAAATTTCTTCTTCTGAATAACTTACATTTTTCAGGATTTCCTCCCCGTGCAGCTTATCTTGCCCTGTATACGCGGTATTTTCATGAAATATTAATTTATAAGGGTTATGAGTGGACATTTTATGGTTCATACCATAGCGTATATTTTCCGAATCCGGCATAAAGCTTGGATTGTATATACCGACAAAACTGATTTCCAGTGTTTCGCCTGTTTTCCCCAGTATTGGCGTAAAAACAATTTTAAATTCTTTATGTTCATTTTCGTCCAGGTTAAATACGTGTAAAAAACTATCCTCCTCATTGGGGTCATCAATTTTGAAAGGTTGTGGGATACCGTCCAGGAATACGAATAGGCCAAATTCTAATGGAGCATCAGAGCTGTTGTTTTCTATAAAATAATCAATAACTAAATTTCCGCCGTTATAGTCAAAGGCTACCGGGCCAGATCCTTTATTCAAGCTAGCTACGGGTCCAAATCCGAATTTAGCTATAGTTCCTGATCCGCCCCCATACCTCCCACTGTTGGCGTCAAAGGGATCATCTTCCGTTATTTCATCCTTTGAACTCCCCTCCGGCACCTCATTAGAGCAGCCTGCCAGAGCTGCCATGCAGATTGTCAGCGTCAATAAAAAAATTTTTTTCATTTATACCTCCTGACCACTTTTGTGAAATTTAGGAACCATCCCGTTACTCTATATCATTTAGAGATATGTGTCAATACTTTCCTCAGTTTCGCAGCAAATAATTGAATAAGAGTTAATATAACCTTGGAAATTAAATAATTACAGGGGTTATTTTTTGTCAAATAATAATCTTTTTAATGTAGTGTTTTGTCGTACAATATGGTATTTGGAAAAAGATTTTGATAATCCTATTGCTCATTTTGAAGAAGTAGCTAAACAAATGACTGAGGAAGATAATGAAGCTCAAAGACCTCTAACTTTTACTTTTAATGCTGATGAAAAAATCGATTCTTCTTCTACTTTGAGAAAAAATTTAGGTTTCTCTGTTTTAAGTTATTATTACCATAAATTAAATATTGATAAATTTTTTATAAATAGGCAGCACAACCTAGATATTAAATATTCTCTTAATAATATTTTTCAAATGCTTGTATATTCAAGGGTTTTGTTTCCTTGTTCAAAAAAACAATCTTATGAGAATATGAATTATTTCTTTTCTGATTTTAATTTCTCATTAGATGATGTCTACCGAGCTTTGGATTACTTTAATTTCTACAAAAATGATTTATTGCTACATACGCATGAAATGGTTCGTATGGTATATGGCAGGGATATGAGTAATGTTTACTACGATATTACTAATTATTATTTTGAAATTGATGAGCCTGATGATTTGCGTAAAAAAGGTGTTTCTAGAGAGCATAGACCTAACCCTGTTGTTCAAATGGGCTTACTTATGGATAATTCTGGTTTACCTATTACTTATCGATTGTTTGAAGGAAATACCAATGATTGTGAAACCTTAATGCCAGTTCTTGAAGATTTAAAAGATGATTATGGATTAAAGCGCATTATTGTTGTTGCCGATAAGGGGATGAATACTGGAGAAAATATCGCTTACAATATTCTACATAAAAATGGATATGTTTATTCTCAAACGGTTCGAGGAGCTAATGCTGATTTGAAAAATTTTGTTCTATCTAATAAAGGATATGCTGTATCAAAAGATGGATTTAAAATTAAGTCTCGCATAGTAACTACAGATATTTGGGTTACAAATGCATCAAACAAGAAAGTTAAAGTTCCTATTGAACAAAAACAAGTTGCTTTCTATAGCCCAGATTATGCAAAAAAGGCTCAACATGATAGAGAGAAGGCTGTAGAAAAAGCTAAAAAGATTATTAGAACAAACAAAACTGGAAAATTACCAGCTAAACGCTCTTTTAAGTACATTATATCTACTCCCTGTGATACGGAAACAGGAGAGTTATATGAATATGATGATATACATTCTATAGACAATGAAAAAATTGAAGAAGAGATGAAATTTGACGGCTATTATGCTATTGTTACAAGTGAACTAAAGACTAGACCAGTATATGTATCAACTAAGGAACATATTGAATCTCATTTCTTAATATGTTTTACCTTTTTAATCTATTATAATAGATATATTAATTCGTATTCCTTATTTATTATGAAAAATCGAACTGGTTAATGCAATAGTATTTCTGATATATTTAAATTTTCAGTAATACTAACTGCTTTTCCATCTCTTACTTCTATAAAGTACGGCAATTTTTGCTAGGAAAGCGCCATTTCTACTACTTTTTCATCTATGGAATATTCACAGTATTTATCCACTTCTTTCAGCAATATATACACAAATGTATTGAACCAAAATAAGCATTTTATAATGCCAGGATGAATTAAAATGTTTCTTGGCTATAGGTTTTAAAAGTGTAATTCTGAATTTTTTAAAACAAATGAGTATATGGGTTCTTGATGTTAATATTTGTCAATATACGTATCCAGACGTCAATATACCTCATGGATTGTTATTTTAGAATGGATTTTAAATAATCCAACAAATCTAATTTAGTCAAAGGGTCTGCATGACTTAAAATGCAATACTTACAGTCGATATTTTCTATCAAATTTGTTAATGTTATTAATTTTTCTTTATCCATATATCCATCGTTGTAGAAATCCTCACTTGTTGAATCTCCTAAAAACAATATTTTTTCCTCAGGAATATAGATAAGCACAGTGTCTTCTGAATGAGGAGACACTGTATGAAAGATCTTTGCAGTCATTCCACCAAGACTAAGAGTAATCTTTTTTTCAAATTGTATATCCGATGGAACAACAATAATTGCTTTATTACCTGCATATTCTCTACCAAGGCATTCATCGTCGTCTTTCAAAAAATTTATATATGCACTGTCGGAAAGCTTGGCTCTTTCCCGATCCAAAAATTCGTTGGTTTTATAGTGTGTAATAGATAATCCGTGAATTTTATGCATCCCAAAAGTATGATCCCAGTGCCAATGAGTAATGACAGTAAAATCCGGCTTCTTTAAGCCTGCAATTTCTAAGGATTTATAAAATTCATCAACATGGTCTGCTGAATTTCCTGCATCAATGGCAAGTGCAATTTTATCTCCATTTAAGTATGCCAACATAGGCCTATCAGTTTCCGGCTGGTGTGGATAATAAAAGACCCTGCCGGTTATCTTTTTCAGTTCCATTTACCATCCCACCTTTCCGGTAATAAATCTTTCAGCAAAACTTCTTCCATTTCAGGTAATACAATTTTAGTCTCCATGTTTTGACTATCTATCTGTGCAATAAACTCTCTGCACCTTCCGCATGGCGGAAGTATACTCCCATCTTCAAATACAGCAACAATCCTTTTGATTGCAGTTTCATTGTTCTTTACCATTTCGGCAATAGCTGACTGTTCAGCACATAAGCCAATAGAACAGGGCAAGTCAATGCATATTCCTGTAAAAATGTTACCGTTATTTGTTTCCAACGCACACGCAACATGCCCTGAGGTTCCATAGTTCCGTAACTTTTTATGATTAATTATACTGAAAGCAACTTGACATAATTTTTGTTTATTCATTTTCTTATCCAATTTATTATCTTAATTCTTTATTTTTTCAAAACAATAAGTTAGCTATTACGTATTAACCCAATTTATCGCCTTTTTAACGCATTGTTCAGGTGCATAATCATGTTGTTATCACTTTGTTTCAATAATATATGCTTTCACTATTTTGCCGTAATAAGCCACATGGTAGTCCCTGTTTGATCCACTTGCCGAACTGTCTACATCCTGCGGATAGAACTTATCATTCAGGGTCTTGTCAATCGCATTCTTGTTTTGCAGTTCCTTGTAGACCACTTTACATTCAATCGTAAGAGGCAGTTCCTTAAATCCGGGAGCACCGACTATCTCAGGCTCCACCGCCGTAAGACCAGCTTTGGCGATCTTATTCTGATTTCTTCCGGTATGTGTCCCGCAGTATCCAGTGATCTTACTGTCATAGTCACCCAGCGGAATACTTACTGTAAATTCCATGCTCTTATCGATTAGTTCTCTTGTATAACGACCTTCACGGACGTATACTGTAAATATCGGGACAGCCCATTCAATACCGAGTGTTCCCCATCCGATGGTCATCGTATTAACTTTTCCATCTGCTTTGGACGTAAGCAGAACACCTTTTCCGATAGATTTGGCAATCTCTTTTGCATAATCGAATACATTGATTTCTTTTTTCATAATCAGTTTCCCTCCTGTTATTTATATTATAAAATTATATCTATATTCTTTTCATAATTGATTTCCATGTTTCTGTTTTCAAAAAGCTGTTATCGACCTCTGCCTCCATTTCAAGAAACCGCTTATAAGGAATACTAAAGGACAGTAGATCCTTGTCGATATATTCTCGGGCAGACGGGTCTGTCAAGCCAAGGAAGCAGGTATCCTCCTTATTTTCCTTTGCATTAAGCGCATTTAAAACTGCCTGAGCACAGCCGGACCCAAAAAGAATTTTAACATTATCCTGTGTGGGTTTATCGTAGTTTGCCAGTGTAATGAGAGCGGACAGCTGATCTGCATTGACCAAAAAGATTACAACCTCCGGTGTTTCTATTTCATCCAGCTGGTCAAGTGGTTTAAAAATAATATAATCTTCGTTTTCAATGACCGGCATGGTCAAAATGTAGTCCTTCGCCAGCTCGGGGGTTTTTTTATAATGCTCACTGGCCTTCGGACCGACGCCCCCAACCGACAGGAAATATTCAATCGTTCCGAGTTCAAATCTCTTTAGTCCCAATCCGGCCTTGCCACCTTTGCATGCTACCGTCCTATCACTGAAAGCAGCTGTTCTGCCTTTTGCAGCCGCAGCCAACATGGAAATTGAACAGCCCCATACGCCTTCCTTGAATTGTAATGCCTGATCTGGCAGTATTTTTGACCTAAAGACGGCAACCGGGTACGTGCTGAGCTTTATTGCATCTGTTATCTTATTATTCATAAGAACCTCTCCTTTTAGAATTTCAATTTACTAAAGTTTCATGCACTTTTTCTAATTACCATTGATTCTATACTTCTTTTATTGTTCTATCTTAATTCTGCCATAAAATCTTTCTTACTTAGACAAAGGGATATGAAGAAATCTTAGAAAATCCTTTTGTGATTCAAGTTCTCTTTCTATAATAAAATTAATGAATGGGCTATCATTTGTATGCGCCTTTTCAAGCAAAGAAATATATTCACTTCGTAAAATTGGGGGAATCAATGCCGGAAGATATCCATTTTGTATTAGTGCCGTATTCATTAAAAGTCTTGCAACTCTGCCATTCCCATCTTTAAAGGGATGGATAAATACAAACCTTTTATGAAGAATGGCTGCAAATTCTACTGGATGGTATTTTCCCATTTCTGTGTTAATCCATTTACACAGATCATTAATTTCATCTTTGATATTTTCTGCTTTACTTACCGGATAATTAGACCCGGAAATAAATACAGGGATATCACGATACTTTCCTGCATATTCTTGATCAATATTTTGATAAAATAATTTATGCAGATAAAGAATATTTTCTTCTGTAATTCTCCTATTCTCCATAAGTGTGAACATATAGTCATATGCTTTAGCATGATCAACAGCTTCAAACATATCTCTCAGAGGTTTTCCTCCAACTGTCAGCGCATCTTCTATTAAAACTTTTGTTTCGCTTTCTGTCAAGGAATTTCCTTCTAATGCATTAGATGTCCATGTCAGCCCTACACGATAGAAGTCTTTAATCTGTTTTAGCATTTCACCTTCAAATGGTCTTAACTCATTAATAGTGTTCTGGTATAAATTCACTTTCTCAATATTTCCCATAGATACTTCCTTTTATACTTTTTCTATGAAAGACTTATATTTTAACATTTATTCTATATATTATATCACAATAATTCATATTTTCATTGTAGAATTTTGCAAAGATAAAAATATTTGTTATATTATGTAAATGTATGTTTGCTAATAATTATACAAATATTCTTAAATGCAAAAGTATGTTCTGCATATTTAGGTAAATCTATCGTTTGGTACTAACTTTTAACATTATAATTACAGCCGCATAAATCACAATTATTACCAGAAATATTGCTGCCATTCCCATGCCCATAAGTTTAAGTGACTTAATTACATTCGCATTCATATTTACCCCTACATCAATCCCACAATACCGATTATAAAAATACAAAACATTTATCAAAAACATATTTTAGACAAATTTTCAAATCAGGACAGTTTTGTTATCAATTCTTCCAAAACATCATTTAAATCTTCAACAATTTCCACATCTGAAACTTCAAACATAGGTGATTTCTTGTCCTTATTAACGCTGATTATTAAACCTGAGTCCTTCATTCCGCATATGTGGTGGGTAGCACCGGAAATACCGAACCCTACATAGGCTTTCGGACGAATTGATTTGCCGCTGGTGCCGATCATTTGCTCTTCATACCCCCACCCTTCGTCAACCACAGGTCGAGTACAGGCCACGGCACCGCCAAATAGGGATGCAAGTCTTTCTAATTTCTCCCAGTTCTCCCTGTTTCCTATGCCGTAACCTCCGCAGAATACTATTTCAGCTTTATCCACAGGCACACATTTTGCTTCTCTTTTTTCTATACCTATGGCTTTCAGCGGTACATCATCAAAATTTATCCCACTTAAGTCTATTGATACAATTTCAGGATCTGATAGCTTCTCTAATTCTTTTTGCATGAAAATTCCAGGTTTTACGCTTGCCATTTGAGGGAGAAAATCAGGACATATTATCTCTCCTATTATCTTTCCTCCGAAGGAAGGTACATCAGAAACCAACTGCTCATTTTCATTTATTTTCATATCTACACAATGAGCAGCCATTCCTGTCTTTAAATCAGCTGCAACTGTGGGACCTAGTTCCGACCCTATTGACGTAGCACCAAACAGAAATATATCAGGTTTCTTTTCTTTTGCTAATTTTGTAATTATTTTGGAATATAAAATCGGGTTATAAAGTCCCAGCTTGTCAGACTCCGCCACATATACTTTTTTCGCTCCATAATCGCATAAAGTCTTGCATACATTTCTTATATTGCTTCCTAAAAGTACCGCCGACACCTGTGTTTCTCCTTTAAAGCTCTTAGCCAGTTCGCGAGCCTTTGTCAGCAATTCAAGCGTAACCCTGTCCAGCGTACAGTTTGCATACTCAGCAAATACCCATATTTTTTTCATTACTGACTCACCCCTTTTATAGCACATGCGTTGTCAACAACTGGAATATTTACTCCAGCAGCTCTTAATTTTTCTATTATTTTATCCGCAATTTCATCAGCTGGTCCGGAAAGTACTTCGCTCTTTCTCTTGATATCAGGAGTGAAAACCGCTCCTGCCTTTGTTGGTGAACCTGCAAGTCCAAGTCTTTCATCCTCCGCATCTAAGTCTTTCCTTTCCCACACCTGCAACGGTTTATTCTTTGCTTTTATAATTCCCATTGCCGATATGAAGCGCGGCTTGTTCAGGTCTCTGGATGTACCCAGCAGGCACGGCAGTTTAACCTTCCATTCCATTGATCCGTTCTCAATCTTTGTTTTCACTCTAAGAGTTTTTTCATCCTGATTTTCAATATTGAATACATTCCATAAATGCGGAACATTAAGCCATTCTCCCAGCTGTGAGGCAACCTGAGCCGTAGCACCGTCTGCACTTTCCGCACCGCAGAAAATAACATCAAAATGTCCAAGCTTTTCTATCCCTTTAGATAATGTATAAGAGGTTGCCAAAGTATCGGCACCTCCAAAAGCCCTGTCTGACAGCAGCACTGCTTTATCCGCACCCATAGCCAGTGCCTCTCTAAGGTTTTCAACAGCGTTAGGCGGAGCCATAGTAATAACCGTTATATTGCCCCCATAAAGTTTTTTCAGCCGCAAAGCAGCTTCTATGCTGTTTTTATCAACCGGGTTTATGATTGTAGGTATTCCTGCCCTGGTTATTATTTTTGTAACTGGATCTATGCTGACCTTATCATAATATTGAGGATCAGGTACCGGCTTTATACATACTATAATTTCCAATGCCATTAGCTATTCCACCTCCATATTACGCTTTAAATGATGACAAAGTGTTTGATGCTATTATAATTTGTTGAATGTGAGATGTTCCGCCGGAAGGAATTGAAGCCAACGAATCTCTTAAGAAACGACCTGCCGGATATTCATTGATAACTCCATAACCACCCATAAGATTCATGACACTCTTTGATGCCCTTACTGCTGCTTCTGTAGAATAATACTTGGCAATGGAAAAGTCCGGCGTTGCCGGTTGTTTAGTATCTTTTTTGCTTGCCGCATAATACAAAAGAAGCTTTGCCGCTTCATATTCGGTACGGATATTTGCTATTTCTAACTGTATTGCCTGCAGTTTTGCTATAGGTTTGCCGTAAAGCATCCTCTCGTTTGCGAATTTAACCGCTTCTTCCAAGCATCCTCTTAATATTCCCACACATATGGCGCTCATACCTGCTCTTCCCACTTCTCCGATGCATGCCATACCGATTTTTGACCCGTCACCCGATTTGCCTATTATATTTGATTCTGGTATTTTCACATTATTCAGTATAAGGTCACCTGTAACAGAGCCTCTAAGACCAAGTTTATGCTCCTTGCGTCCTGTGGAAAAACCTGGCGTTCCTTTTTCCACTATAAATGCGCTTAATCTGTTGCGCCCTCTTTCATCAACGCCCGTAACTGCTGTAATAACGCTTGCATCTGCATTATGATTGGTTATAAAGCATTTGCGCCCATTCAGCACCCATTGTCCGTCGATTAATTCCGCCGTGGTTTTCTGGCCCGAAAAATCCGACCCTCCGCCGGGTTCAGTAACGGCCAAACCGCAAATCTTTGTTCCGGCGCAGAGTTCGGGCAAATATTTTCTCTTCTGCTCATCGCTTCCAAAATCATAAATTGCCGACATACCCAAATGATGGGTCATCAGTGCTATGCCCAGGCCGCCAGAATATCTTGATATCTCTTCAATACATATGGCTCTTTCCACATGACCCATTCCGGCTCCGCCATATTCCTCATCGACAAATATACCATTTATGCCCATTTCACCCATTGTAGGGAACAATTCAATTGGGAAGCAATCCTGTTCATCCCATTCAGCAGCTTTAGGTGCTACTTCAGCCTTTGCAAATTCCTTTACCGACTTGCGCAGCATTTCCTGATCCTCTGTAAATTGAAAAAATTGCATTTTATACCTCCTCTTTAAATCAAGTAGTATTTTTCAATACTTATCGTATAATATTAAAACTATTTAACTTTTACAAAATCATACCCTAATTGAAGCGCTTCTTTATTAGCTTCTACAGCACTACCTTTAAAGGTATCTTCCAAATGCCTGCTGATTTCGTCATAAGATACACTGTCAATTAATTTCAGAACTGTTCCTAAAGCAACGATATTAGCCGACTTTGGATTGCTCATGTCTTCTGCAATATCATTCATGGGAGCCTTTATCACATTTATATCCTGTCTTTGTACTTCTTTTTTGATCATTGAGCTGTTGACTACCAGATATGCTCCCTTTTTTACGCTGTTTTCAAAATCATCCAGTGATTTCTCATCCATAACCAATATGACATCCGCTTCTGAAATAACCGGCGAATCCATACTGTCAGATATTACTATCTGGCAGCTTGTGCGCCCTCCTCTTTTTTCCTGACCATAAGTAGGCGCAAAAGTAACTTTATAACCTTTGCCGGCAGCCACGGTACCAAGTATTTTACCTATAAGCATTATGCCCTGACCGCCTACCCCTGAAAATATTATCTCATTTTTCAATTCCTTTCCACCCCCGAATCCTTAAATACACCGAGAGGGTATATCTTGGTCATTGACGTATCTACCATCTTCAAGCTATCTAAGGGTTTCACACCCCATCCGGTCGGGCATTGAGAAACAACCTCGACAAAGCTTAAGCCTTTCCCATCCATTTGGTATTGGACGCTTTTCTTTATAGCTTTTTTTGCAGCCATAATATTATTAGGGCTGTTCACAGAAACCCTTTCGCTGTAATAACATCCCTCAAAGCTGGATATCAATTCGGCCATGTGAACCGGGTATCCTGAATTTGCTGCTTTTCTGCCATATGGAGAAGTAGCTGTTTTTTGACCCAGAAGGGTTGTGGGAGCCATCTGCCCACCTGTCATTCCAAATATAGCGTTGTTTACAAAGATCACATTAATTTTTTCACCTCTGATAACCGCATGCATTATTTCAGCCATACCCTCTGATACCATGTCCCCGTCCCCCTGATATACAATAACCGCATTATCCGGAAGAGACCTTTTTATACCCGTAGCTACAGCAGGCGCACGGCCGTGCAGTGCGCATATGGAATCCACATTGAAATTCTGGTCCGCATACACGGAACATCCTATCGGCCATACCAAAATCGCCTTTTCAGTTAATTTTTCTTCTTCTAATATTTCAGCCAGCAGCTTGTTAATTATTCCGTGCCCGCAGCCTCCGCAATATGAAAAACTTACATCAGTCAATACTTCCGGCTTCTTGTATACTACCTTCATTACACTCACCTCTCAAACATTAGTACAAGTCATATGTTTTTCATATAAATTACAAATTTCATTGTATAATTCCTTTGGAGTAGGTGTCATTCCACCAAGTCTACCGTAGAAACTAACCTTTCTCTTGTCATTAACCGACAGCTTCACATCTTCTACCATCTGTCCGGCATTTAATTCCGATACAAGGAAATATTTATCTTCATTACCTTTGAATGCTTTTTCCGGGAAGGGCCACAGTGTTATGGGCCTGATCATACCGACCTTCATATTGTTTTCTCTTGCAATCCTTACCGCAGAAAATGCTATTCTTGCCGTGATTCCAAATGCAACTATTATTAAGCCGGCATCTTCGGTTTCGTAACTTTCCCATCTCTGTTCCGCATCTTTCATCTCAGCAAACTTTTCCTGTAGGATCAGATTGTATCCTTCCCATTGCTTCGGAGATTTTGCACATGTTGTAATAACGTTGGCCTTTCTGTTCCTGGCACCTGTCAGCGCCCAGTCAAAATTAGAATCAGGAGTTGTTCTGTCAGGCAGTTCCGCCGATTCCATTACTTTAGCAAGGCCTCCGTCACTGAGGATAAGGACAGGGTTCCTGTACTTATCGGCAAGCTCAAATGCAAGAGGTGCAAAATCCACCATTTCCTGCACGGAATACGGCGCCAGGACAATATTGTTGTAGTCGCCGTGGCCGGCGCCCTTAACCGCTTGGAAATAATCTCCCTGGCAGGCTACTATATCTCCATCGCCGGGTCCCGGCCTCATAACATTTACAAGTACGGCAGGCAGCTGCGCCGAACACATATATGATATTGCTTCCGCGCCCAAGCTTATACCTGGGCCGGATGTCGCCATCATGGCCCTTTTTCCTGTTGCGGCCACGCCGGCCACCATATTTGAAGCCGATACTTCCGTTTCCGCCTGTATGAAAACCCCGTTTTCTTCCGGCATTTTTGCTGCGTAATATTCTAATATTTCACTTGCTGGAGTAATAGGGTACCCGAAATAATATTTACATCCGCATCTGATCGCAGATTCGGCTAATGCCACATTACCTTGGATAAATATTTTTTCTCCCATAATTAAGCCCCCAGTTCCTCAAAATCTCTAATGACCTCAATTGCAGCTTCCGGACACATTCTTGAACATGTCCCGCACGCAATACAGTCTTTCATGCTTACAACAATGGCAGGAAAATAGCCTTTTTTGTTAATACCGGTACTTTCCCCCAAAACTACTTTTTGTGGACAAAAATTAATGCAATATCCACATTCTTTACATTTTTCAGCGTCAATTTTTACTAAATTCACTTATGTTTCCTCCAAAGTTACGTATTATAATATTGTTCAGATTATATGGATAACCTCCAAACTAAAGTCAGAGGTTACCCACCTTATTATTACTCTATTCATGTTTAAAATCAGGGTCCTGTGCACCTCTCTGCTGTTCTTTCCTGACAATAAGCGTTCCTTCAGCTTTTCCTACCAACAACGGTTCAGCCAGAATATTAGCGGCCGATAAGTCAAGATTAGGGTCTTTTGCAAGCTCAATTACTTTGTATGCTTCGAACTTGCACGTTCTTGATGTACTACCCGCCTTTTCTATCCAGCCATAGTATTCAATATAGTCTCCTGAATAAACAGGTTCTAAAAATTCAACGGAGGAATAAGACCTGAACAAACTTTCATCTCCATCATATCTGATACAAAGCTCGGTTCCCACATCACCGAAATAATCTAATATCTTTGAACCGTTAACCAGTTCGCCGGCGTAATGCGCATCGCCCGAACCCATTCTTACTCTTAAAATAACTTTTTTACCTACCATTTTAGATTCTCCTTTAAAAATTTATTATTTTATATTTTTTGCACCTAATTTGATATTTTTTGATGCATCAATAATATAATTCTTTGTGTTTATGCTTAATATTTAACAATACCTTATAAAATATCGTTTTATTTTATCCTGCCTATTAAACAAATAATTTTTCATTATTTTACTGCTTTATTTACAAAATTTATTTTGCTGAAATCTTTATTGAAAAAATTGCTGACATTCATTGCAGACCTGGATCTTACTTCTCTCAATGCAGTTTTTGAGAAAAATCCTGCATGAGGAGTAATAATAACATTGTCAAAATTTAATAATCTGTTATTTTTCTTTGGCGGTTCATCTATTAATACATCTAAGGCCGCCGCTCTTATTTTCTTATTTTCCAGTGCATCAGCCAAATCATCTTCATTGACAAGCTTGCCTCTTGAAGTATTAATAAATATTGGATTTTTAGACATTTTATCGAACTTTTCCTTGTTAAAATAACCTATCGTATCCTTCATTGCAGGAATATGACAGGAAATAACATCTGATTCAGCCAGCAACTCATCTAAACAAACCAATTTTACATCTAATGAATCAGCAAATTCCTGTTTTATATATGGATCATTTGCAATAACCTTGAATCCAAATCCCTGTGCTCTCTTTGCCACAAACTGTGCTATTCTTCCAAAGCCTGCCAAGCCCAGCACCTGTCCTTCAAGCCTATCCATCTCCAAACCTATCTCATAGTTCCATTCACCTTTTCTCACAGATCTGTCATACACTACAATATTTCTGATTGTTGCAAGAATTAATGACATGGTGTGATCTGCAACTTCATGAGCACAATATCCCGGCACATTAGACACAGCAACTCCAAGATTCTCGGCTGTTTTTGCATCAATATTGTCAAATCCGATCGCAGTATTGGAAATAATCTTACATTTTTTCAGGGACTTTAAAACTCTGCCGTTTAGAGGTGCATATTCGGACAAAATAGCATCTGCATCACTGCATTTTTCTATAACTTCCTCTTCTGTTTTTAATTGATATCCTTCAACCGTTGCATCCTTAGGCAAAAATTCTTTTTCAACGTCAATATCTCCCCAGCTGCAATCGGTTATTACTATTTTTAAGCTCATTTTATACTCCTTTTTTAGTAACATATAATGTCACAAGATAACCTATATATATCTATAGCAATAATAATGCCAATTCAAAATAGCAATCAGAATTAAATTACTTCAAGATTGACAAATATAGTAAACACCGGTATTTTCAATTATCCTCGCACTTTTCATACATCTTGTTTCTAAAAAATGCACATAGAAATGGATTATAAAAATTATGCGAAAGAAAATCAATATTAAATTTTTAATACCTTTGCCAACTGATTTCTATTTTGTATTTTATATTAGACAAATTTATTAATAATTTTAGCAATTATACAGGCTTATTAAATTTTTAATACATAATTAATTTTATAATAATTTAGTTGAATATCATAAAAGGTAATCGGATAAATTGCAGCTACATCTGTAAATGCATAGGATGCATATGCAGCAGCCGTATTCCCGTCCATTGTTTGCATTTTTTTTGTCATTATTTCTCTCCTTCCAGTTTAACTATTCCTTTAATGCTTTTCTGTAAGCATATTCATATACATTTATCGATTATCAAACACAAGAGCAAATAGGTACATAAACAGGTCAAGCACACAAACGCAAATTTCTTAATAACTCTTTAGGTAGTGCTGATAAAAATGCATCAAGAAGTTTATCCAATTCATCCGATGTTAATGACAGTTTATCAGATAAAGTATTCATGAAAATTTTCATTATCATGTTAAAAGCCTGAATCCAAGTGTTATCAGACAATTCATCCGAAAAGAAATAGAATGTTTCTCCAATGGTTCGTATATCGCATTCTTTTCGGTTTTCTACCGAAAGTAACATATATCTGGTAAATACAATAGCCGTATGTGCCGTCATTGCATCATAAGACAGAGAATTACACTCTTTGCTCAGCCTGAGGTATGACTTGCAGACCTTGAAGAAAATTTCAATATCCCAGCGTTTGCCATAGATACGAATCGCTTCTTCTTCACTGATTGTCATATCTGTTGTGATAAGAATAAGATAATCTTTTTTCTTGTTTCTGTTTCTAACATATATGACCCTTGCCGGTATGGTATCGTCATCTTTAACAATTGAAATTTCAACGGATAAAAGGTATTTCGAGCGCCCTCTGCGTTTCCTGTTTTGTTTGTATATTTCAATAAGCGGTTGCATTTTTCCATTGTAAAGGAAATGCATTTTGGATGTTTTCTTTACCATTGCGACCACATCAAGAGCTTTTTTCTTGATTGCAATAAGTGATGACGGTGAGCAAAACCAAGTGTCGAACAATACGTGAGAAGCCGCTATACACGCCTTTTTTGCTAAATCTATCAAGGCAAGCATTACGGATGTGGCTTTGGTTCTTGCAATCTTTCTTCTTGAAAACCCGATTGTTCTTTTATCCATTTCGCGTGCTTCGTTGATGCGGCTTTTCTGATTTTCAGAAGATAAAAGGCTCCCGTTAACAGGAAGGAATGTATTTCCGTCTGACCAGCCTAAAGTCAAAAGTCGGAAGCCGTACTTATATTTCTTTTTAGCATGATCATATATCCTTGAAAGAAGTTCAACTTTTTTGGAACTGTAAACAGTGACGAAGGAGAAAAA
>DHER01000151.1 GCA_002399975.1 Firmicutes bacterium UBA4845
TAAGTTTTTACACCCTAATCATTGTATCAATGAAATTTTTTATTTGATTTAAATTTTTAGACGATGAGACTATTATATGTAGTTTCTTGCTTAAGTTATTTTCAAGTAATATATCAGTTATTAAAAGGGCTAAACTATTTAGAATATGTATATCTCCTGCCGATAAGTAGTACATTACTGTAGCTGCATAATCTGGGACAAATGCTTTGTTGATTTTATTGTTAATATTAGTGCTTTTACGGATTAAATAGGGGCTTTTGATTATTATATCGCTACAAATATATCGTTTTATATCAATATTATATTTTGTGTTATAAAAGGTATTCTTACAATGATAAACTATGCTCGCATGATTATTATCATATTTATCTAATATATTAATAAATTCCTTTTTCATATATTTAAAAATCTGCTTTAATGTACTACGATTTGGTATTGGGAGCCCGTAGAATTTAAATATGTTTTTGGGAAAATCCCCATAAACTAACAATAATGAAGGTAGGTTATCATTAAGAATACTCATTCCATAATTTTTATACCATAAATTGTTATCATAAAACATAAAAAAATTTTTTGGGAAGGTTAATAGATCAAGTCTGCAGGAAGGTTGATATTTAAATATATAATCATCAATAATAGATGAATAGTTTTTATGAGTTTTTGGAAAATGAATTAATAAATCGTATAAGGCGTTTATTAATTCAAACTCTATTTTATAGTCAACTGTATGGGGTAAATCCAGCATTAAAAATCCCTTTACTGTATCTGAAATAAAATCTACCTTATTATTATTCTGAAAATACAGGCCTCTTTCTACAATACGAAAGTAATTTTGAGGATAATCAAAAATAGTAGGCAAATTAATATTATTATTTGAGTAATATTTATTTTTTATATTGTTATATGTTTCATTCAACTGAAAAAGTAATGCTTCTTTTCTAGCATCGGATATACCTTTATTCATGACTCGTTGCACTGTTTTTATATATTCACGAGTACTGTCCAATTTCTTCTCTATTGGCATTTCTTCTAATTTTCTAAAAATACTTTCGTCTTCCATCTTTGGTAAAATCCCCTTCCACAGCCCTATATAAAAATAAATGTAAAGTTTTACATGTGTACCAACTATAAAAATGTACCAGAAAATTCATATATATATTTAAACATATATTGAGAAAAAAGTCATTAAAATTGTGAATAAAATCTATTTGAATATTCCGACGCTCAAAACCACCCGGTCTGGATGATTAACTTCAAACATTCCGAGCCGAGGTTCCAACGGTTCCAATAGGAACTTGTTATACATCTCTTGAAGCAGAAAAGCGTTTTTATGACGGATATGGATAATCGCCGATAAGTTCTTTGCTTCTGTTTCCATAAGGTTAATCGAGAGTCTTTCAATTTCAAAAAGAGATTTTTTGGACTTACGTCTGGTATTGGATACTGAATGGGCTGTTTTCTAGCACTATCCATACTATTGGCAATACGGGTCTGACTGACTGGTTTATTAGAAACTTTCGATATCAGAAATTACCCTAAAATTATTGAAACAGATAGCGGTAACAGTTGGAATGAACGTCCTGCTTTGATGGAAAAGCTTGTTCAGAGATATCTATGAAATTTAAAATATATTATACAATTAACACATAGGTAATTGATGCAATGTATAGATAACAAACAATAAATAAAAAAAAATATGTATGCGGAAAAAAGATCAAAAATAACAGGTAATAAAATACAACGTTACTAACAAGAAAGTAAGAATAGGAAATATGTTATCACAATCCCTATTCTAGCTAAATGGTGTAAGAATATGTATCAATTATGTGGAGGAGGAAGAATATGGATAATAAAAAAGTATTAAATGAAAAAGAGAAAAAAGTTGATAAAATTGGGATTCGCTTAACACCAGAAGAAAAGCAAAAAATAAAAGAACTGGCTGAGAGCCACCATATTTCAATTTCAAAACTCGTAGTTGATGTAGTTATTAATAAGGTTGATTTACACAATGAAAAAGCTTGTGATATTGCTCAAATGCTTTGCAAACTTGCCTATGAAGTTGAGTATATTAAAGGCCATTATGCAGACAGTAAAGAGGATCTAGGGAAAATTCAAAGGAAGTGTATAGAACTATGGCAATTTTTAAGATGATAAATAAGGAATATAAAAATAAAGAGAGTGTTGAAAGTGTTTTGAATTATATTTGCGCCCCAGAAAAGACTCCATCAAAGCTGATTGGAGGATTGGCGGTTTTTGTAACTACAACAGAAGAATTAATTATGCAATTTAAAGCAGTTAAAGAATTATACCATAAAACTGATGGAAAGCAGATGATGCATTTCATAGTGTCATTTAGCGAATATCAAAATCTGCACCCATATCATATTTTCGCAATGGGACAGCTGATAGCTGCATACTATGCTGAAGAATATCAAATCGTTTATGCGCTGCATGAAGATACAGTCAATCCTCATTTACACTTTGCAATGAATACGGTGAGTTTTATAGATGGAAAGAAATTCAATCGAGGAATTAGCGACTTTTATCAGTTCCAAGAGCATGTAAAAATGGTTACAAATTTACCTCATCTAACGGCACATGTAATGGATGAGGATTGTGAAATAAACGAATTAGATAATGATATATTATAAAAGTGAATGTTTATGGAGGTAGAGTTTATGCAAGCTCAAATTACTACAAATTCAAATATAAAAGAAAAGGCATGTCAAGGTGATTGTAAAAAACTCACATACACAATTCAAGAAGTAGCACAAGTCCTTAATATTAGCGTTGCGCATGCCTACAAACTGGCAAATCAAAATGCTTTTCCGACAATACGATTAGGGAAAAGGATTTTAGTAAGCGTGAAAAAATTAGAGGAATTTGTAAACAAGTAAATAAAAATGAAGAGGTGGCCTTATAGGCTGCCTTTTTTATTGAGGAGGAAAAAGTATGGCTCGACGTGGTAATGGTGAAGGAAGTATCTATAAAGATCAAAAAAGGAATCGTTGGATTGCTCAATACACAATTCAGCAGTCAGACGGTAAATCCAAGAGAAAAACGATATATGGCGCAACAAGAGCGGAGGTTCGTGATAAGCTGACTAAAATTTTGAATGATATAAATAGAAATGGTTTAGTTGATGATAATAAAATCACTTTAGAAGAATGGATAATTATTTGGCTTGAGGAATATAAGAGGCTCGCCTTAAAAAGAACATCAATTGATAATTATTATCGGTATTTTAATACCCATATTAAAAATTCTAGTCTTGGAAAAACACCATTGAAAAAAGTTAACGCAGCTCAATTGCAAAGGTATATTAATGAAAAGTCTCAAAATGGCAGAGCAGATGGAACCGGCGGCTTAAGCAGGAACTCTGTAAAGCATATTTTCAATGTAATATATGGTGCAATGGAGCAGGCAATAAAGAATAATATGATAAAAGCATATAATCCATGTAAGGCAGTTACACTACCAAAGCGTGATAAACGAGAAATTTTATACTTTACGCCTGAGCAGGCAAATCAGTTTCTGGAATCAGTTAAGGAAAGTAAATATTATCCTTTATATGCACTCGAATTAGTAACTGGATTAAGGCTTGGAGAAATTATAGCTCTTCGTTGGGAAAATGTCAATTTAGAGGAAAAACAGATAAAGGTTAAATTGAATGCTGCTATTGTAAGCAAGGAAGAACAGCCAGATGAGGGGGTGATACATAGTGAGGTTATTCTTCAATCACCTAAAACGTTAAAGTCAGTAAGGACGCTATATATCGAAGAACCAATCATAACAATGCTTCGCGATTTAAGAAAGAAGCAAATAATGCTTAATATGGAGCTTGGTGATAGTTACATAGACAGTGGATTTGTATTTACTAATGATTATGGAAAGATGATGCATCCACGCTCAGTGCAAGATCATTTTAAGCGATCCGTAAAAAAAGCAGGATTGCCAAATCTTCACTTTCATTGCCTTAGACATACAGCGGCTACTATAATGCTCTATAATGGTGTAGATATTAAAACTGTTCAGGAAGTATTGGGACATGAAGAAATACAAACTACGCTTGATATTTATGCACATGTAATGGAAAGTACAAAACAGGAAGCGCAGAAAACATTATATAGTGCAATTTCAGTTAGAGATAATTCTGATCTTATAGTAAATAATACTGGGTTAAATAATAATAAAAATTAGTCATAATCTCGGCGCTTTTTTGCAGAGATAAATTTCCGAAATTGCAGAAATACCATTTTCTCTAAAGTTGCAGAAAATTATTGGTGGCTACACCCCAAAAACCGAGTAAAACCGTGGCACGAAATACATTCACAAGTGAATGTACTTCGCTTCACAGTTCTGCAATAATAGGGAATTGCATCGTTCAATTAGCATCTCGGTAATGGAAGATAATAGAGCTTATTAGGATATAATGATATCACGTTGTAGCCAATGTTGATAACAACATTGCCCTGGTTTTAGCATGTTTAAGGCAGCATATGTAATGTAAATAGAGATTTACTATTTACAAGCAGCTATTGCTATTTGCTAAAGTCAAACCCTTTAAAGATATATTATACCTTTGAATTATTATTCAAAGGGAGGATATAAAGATATGATTAATAGTATTAAAGAATTAACAGAAAAACCTTATCCAAGAAAAAGAGTTAGCATTATCAAAACAACAATTATTAAAGAAAGAACTATGTTATATGGTGCAAGGCAGATTAATACGCCTGTCTTAGCCGCCGGCTTAGCCCGAGATCTATTTGCTAATGCTGATCGGGAGTTGCTAGTTGTAGCGTCACTCGATACAAAATGTAACCCATTATCTTTGGAAATAGCTGCAATAGGTAATATTAACACTTGCATTGTTTCACCCCGGGAAACATTTAAAAGTGCCATCTTGTCGAATGCTGTAAATATTATGATTTTTCATAATCATCCTAGCGGTGATTGCACTCCATCAAACGAAGATATCGCTGTCACTAAAAGGTTG
The DNA here is from genome assembly GCA_002399975.1 of Firmicutes bacterium UBA4845. GTDB lineage: Bacteria > Bacillota > Clostridia > Tissierellales > Sedimentibacteraceae > Sedimentibacter. The sequence goes on from DHER01000151.1 coordinate 5,000, forward strand.
ATTGAGGTAGGCGAATTGCTAGGTATCCCGTTGCTCGATCATATCATAATTGGTGGTGATAATTCCTATCTAAGTCTACGAGAAAACGGCATTGCTCTATTTCATGCAAGCTCACAGGTATATTTAAAAGAAGTATAGATTAGGCAATTCATTATGAATTGTCATTTTTTATGCTGATTTTCAAGAGAAAAACGAAGCTTAATTACCATCGGAATTACCAATGAAATTGAAAATGGAATCATTTATAGTATTTATTGGCAATAAATACTATTAGAAATAGGGTGGGTTATGAATAATAAAAAAATATTAATAAGTGAAGGCTTTATGCCTATATATAAGGAATTTGCTGATATAATCGGGCCCGAAGCAACCTATGCTATTTATAAAAGTATGCGCGGTCAACAGATCTCCTTTCCAAAGAGGCTTTATACAACAGATTTTATTTTAGATGAAATCCGTAAACATGGGGATGATGTTGATGTTCATAAAATTGCTCTTGAATATGACTATACTGAACGATATTTAAGGCAGTTATTAAAGCAAAGAAAAATAAAAACTCATGCGAAAAGATAGGGGGAAGTACAATGGTGATTACTATAGTTTATTGGATATTAGGTTATCTAGCCTATGGTTACGTCAACAGGGACAAAATATATATATATAATAGAGAAGGTGATCTCTTCATTCATAAGTTAATTATGGGATTAATTCTGGGATGGTTTTATATACCTTGGGCTATATTAAAAATGATTTTCGGCAGATAGTGTAACCAGTTAAATAGCGGATATTATTATTTACAAATATCATTTGCAGCGGCTGTAAATTTTACTGTCATCTAAAAGGGAGGTACATATGGTAGGAAAGACTTTAACTTCACGAGTTATTCTATTGATCATTGCAATTGTACTGTTTATAGCATTCTGGAAGACCAAAATGTCAGAAGGAATGGCAGCATCTGCCATGCTCATTGTAATCAGAGTAATATTTCTTTTGGCTATGGTTATTGGAAATAAAAATAATAGTAACGATAATGATAAATAAATTATAATAATATTACAAGGGGATGATGGAATGAATTTTAGAAAGTTTATTAATGTATTCGCTATTGTTCTAGTAGCTTTTAGCATTACTGCATGTAAGAGTAAAGAATTAAGCATGGAAGAGCAAGCCTGGAATGAAGCAACTAATTATATTAAATGGTTTGCCGAAAGAAATGATGCTGATCTAGAGCCAGGTGTTTATAGCAAAGACAGAGTCGTTAAAAACGCGGATCTGAACTATACCTGCTGTGTTGCGATTACTTCAAGTGAAGGAAATTATGATCAATGGTACATAACAGTCGAGAAGAAACCTGATGGGGATTGGGAGGTAATGGATATTAAATAAATACTGTCAGTGATATATTGACCTTGATAAGAACAGAAATCGAAATGATTTCTGTTCTTTTTATGCTTAAAAAGAACAATCTATATTTACTCCTATTTTTTAACAATGTCTTTAAAGCTTACAGATACTTATAAATTAAAATCAAATCAAAAGGAGTCAGGATTATGAATTATATAAAGTTTTGTCAGGAGATGCAATCCTCCGTTCAATGTATACTAGGTAATAGTTACAAGGTAAAAATTATTAAAGTTAATAAGCTTAATGGTGTTTCGCTTCAAAGCACATTTATTGAAAATAAAAATGAAACAGTCACGCCGAATATTTACCTTGAAGAATATTACCTTCAGTATCAGGATGGACACTCAATAGAAGAACTTGCAGTTGACATTGTTTCAAAATATTTCCATTTCGATAAATGTGCTGAATTGTCAGTATTATTACACTTGGATTTTGAAATGGTAAAAGATAGGCTATTCATCAAGCTGATTAATTATGATAAAAACAAGGACCTGTTAGAAATCATGCCCCATGTGAGATGGCTTGATCTTGCGATTGTTTTTGCTGTTCTTGTAAAGAAAGAAGATGAAGGAATAGGATCATTTAATATAAAAAATGAGCTAATGGAAAACTGGAATGTGGACACAGCAACGATATATAATTATGCCATTAAAAACACACCAATATTATTTGGCTTAAGTGTCCGATTGCTGGATGACATTATCAGAGAAAGCGTAGTAAAAAAATTCTGCAATACTGTGGATGAAGAAGCATTTAATACAATGATGAATACATTATTACCTAAAGAAAATAATGAAAAACATCATCGTATGTATGTAGCCACAAATTCCTTAGGAATAAACGGCTCGTCCGTCATACTGTATAAAGAAGAACTCCATTCCTTAAGTGATAGATTAAATTCCAATCTATATATTCTTCCATCTAGTATCCATGAAGTTATAATTGTACCGGCCGAAGATAATATAGATAAGGAGCAGCTTTTGAACATGGTCAAAGAAGTGAATGAAACCCAAGTTCCAATTCAGGAAGTATTATCTGATAACGTATATTACTTCAATAGAGAAACGGATGAAGTTTATTCACTTATAGGTTGTAAGGAGAAGATATTATGAGTAATATTCTAGCTGATAAAAGAGAGCTGAATTATGGATCATGGTTGGAGTTCCGTAATAAAGGAATTGAGGGGCCAGATGTATCAATAATATGTGGCATCAGTAAATTCAAATCAGTTATGCAGTTATGGATGGAAAAGACAGGCATATTACCATTAGAATCAACCGATGCTGAGGCTGCATATTGGGATACCGTATTGGAGCCTTTGGTAAAAAAGGAATTTACTAACCGTACTGGATTGAAAATATGCAAACATAATGCTATGATGCAGCATTCTAAACATGTATTTATGCTGGCTAATGTAGACGGAATATTAAAAGATAAGGAAGGTATGGCCATCTTTGAGGCAAAGACTGCTTCCGAATATAAATCGGATCAATGGAAGCATGGTGTACCACCAGAATATCAATTGCAAGCTCAGCATTGTATGGAAGTAATTGGCTACAATAAAGCCTACATAGCGGTTCTTATTGGTGGGAACAAGTTTGTATATTATGGGGTTAAACGTGACAATAATATCATCAACCCTATGATTAAAATGGAACAGAAATTCTGGGAGCACGTAAAAAATCGGACTCCGCCTGGAATTGATGGTTTAGATGATTCTACTGAATATCTTAATAATCTATTCCAAGGCAGCAGTCATACTTCCATTATTCTGCCGGAGAGTACGATGGATATTATTCGTGATTATGAAGAAACGACAGAGCATATAAAGAATCTTACGGATCACAAAGAAGAGCTTGCTAATAAAATGAAATTTTTACTGAAGGAAAATGAAGAAGGAATCGTTGGAAATCGCAAAATCAAATGGATATCTGTGCAGAACGAACGGTTAGATCAGAAAAAGCTAAGAAACGAATTACCTGAAATCTACGGAAAATATGTAACTACTCAATCCTACCGTAGGTTTTCTATTGATTAAAGGGAGTCAGATTATGGAATTAAAAGAAATCTTAATAGAAAAGTGGAAGCTCCATTAATAAATACCCATAGTGTGATGAAATTTTAGCGAACCTATGATGTTCCCGTATTGTGTTATGGAATCCAGAGTAATGGCAAATGGCAAACATGTATTTTCAAAGTTGGCTAATAACCCACAGAAACTCACAGAGAATACAAATGTTTTCCAAACCAGAGGTAATCATTGATTATATCCCTATGTTGAGCATTTATGAATATAATGTTAATGAATGCTGTATTATCATCAACAAGAACTTCGGATATATTTTTACAGGATCTTTGGAAATTAAACCAGGACAGGGCTGTTTGAGTTTGCGCACCCCTATAAGCTCAGGAATAGGCTCTTTCAATGATGGATATGTGTTATTGTTTACAAACGGTTACGGGAAACTCCTTATAATGAATTTTCATACGCATTTTATCATCTCATAATTCTAACAATAAAGTAAAATAATGATTATAAGGAGCTGATAAAAATGTTTGAGCAATACAATGATATTATAACTCTTGATGAAATGGCAGAAATGCTTGGAATCGGCAGGAACCATGCATATCAACTATTAAAAAATAATCAGGTCAAAAGCTTTAAGAATGGCCGAAGCTGGAAAATTCCGAAGCTCGCGGTTATCGAATATATCATAAATTCTACAGGCATAAAACTATAATAAATTAATCCCAAGTGGTCAGCTGCCACTTGGGATTAACTGTTGATTATAGTGTTTTGCTGGAGCTTCTTGGATATATCATTTTAAAACAGGACAACTTTTTACAAAATTAATATTTATTTTTTGCTCATACAAACGTCAGACAGCAAATTTGTCTCTAATAAATTGTCTATTACCCTTTTCCTTGCTTTAATATGCTAATATGGTATATAAACCTTTTTATAATGCATTTATAATACTTCTATTATAAAAATAATTATGTTTATGGCTTTTTTATATGAACCCGCTGTGTACGGGCACTGCTAGGCTGCAGCATAATTATAGTATATTATCTAAAAATTATATAATTCCAATTTAATAAATCATAATAAATCTACATCCTTCTGTCCCCGGTTATGGTTATCCCCTTTATAAGGACGGTCCTGAGTATAATCCCAGGAGATTGTCTTACTGGCAATATATTTAGGAATACCCGTTATAGACCACTTTATTATCGGTGATGAAAACAATTTTCTCAGCTTACGGGGAAATGTAACTATTAAAGCAAACAATCAATCACAATTTCATATCAATGAATAAACAGACAGCCCAGTTACTGTCTGCTTTTTATGTCTTTTTTAATGTTACGTAAGATTTACAAGGGAAAAAGGAAGCGGAATTACCAATGAAATCGGAAATGAATTAGTTTAAATTAAAAGTACTTAAAATTTATATTATCAAGGTGATTATATGGATAGTAAAATGCTGCTTCACAGTGAGGGATTTACTGGTATATACAAGGAGCTGGCGGATGTTATTGGTGCCGAAAATACTTATGCCGTATATGAAAGCATGAGGGGACAGCAGGCTACTTTCCCTAAACGGCTGTATACAACGGAGTATGCTCTCGGGCAGATAAGGGAAAATTACACAGGCAACAACATCAAAAAGCTTGCAGTCCAGTTTGACTACACGGAAAAGCATCTCAGGCAGTTATTAAAAAAGCTTGATGAAATAAAAGTTGAAATAAAAGCAAAATAGCAAGTCGTAAATTAAAAGAATAATAAATAATGTAAAATATTGTATCTCACGGTATAATGGGGGGAAATTATAAATTGATGGGGATCGAAATAAATGCTTGGTCTTTTATTTTATAATAGTTAGGTATATTTTATCCGGCTATTTAAACAGAGATAATATATATTGGCCAGGGTAATATAAGTTGTTCATGGGCACTAATATTTGGATGATTTTACATACCATGGACTTTACTAAAACTAATATTCAGGAGAAATATCCTTATGATGATAAAAAGTTATTCCTGAACCTAAATTAAAGAACAGGAGAAAGAAAGGAAAAGAATAAGTATCTTTCAGAAATAATAAAAAATGGAGGGAATTAAAGTGAAAAAGTTTATATTGTTTATACTATCAATCTTTACTATTCTATTATTGGTAGCATGTGGAGCCGAAGGTAAAAGCAGATATGATCAAATGCTAGATTCCAAACCAGTTACTTCTGCCGAGCAGGTAAAAGAACTAGCCGATATAAGTAAAAATGAGTATTACAGAACTGCGACTGATGCTGCTAATGCTGGCATTAGCTATAATGATTATATTAGATCTATGAAGCAGGCTGAAGAAGATTCAAAATCTGGGTTCGGAGAAATAGATGAAACGGAAGCAGCAACACCTACCCCTGAATTGACCTGGAAGGAAAAGAAATATGCCGGATATGACCCAAACTATGATTCTGGCGAAGATCTTGATAGAGAGTGCTTTTTTGCTAATAATCCTGCAAGACTGGAAACATTCCTCAGAGAAAACATATGCTATTATGAAACATATTATGATTATGAAGATAGTACCAGAACCTTAGAAATTACAAAGACTAAAAGAAATGGTAAGGAATATGGAGTTAAAGCCATCTATTGTGATGATGCCGAGACTATGATTTATTATTATTACCTTGATGAACCAGATAAAATTCATTGTGATTATTATTGTTATGATGGACTTGCAGCTTCTATTGATACTGATGATGGCGAATATTATATGGATATGATCGGGGAGGAATATGATAAAGAGATTAAAGAAATTAATGATGAGGCAATTCGAAGGGAAGAAGAAGAGCGACAGCGGCTTCAGGTTTCCAAAGAAGAGTTATATGAAATTGCTAAATCAGATGCCCATAAAGTTATTTCTGGAAAAGTATATACTGATAGTATCTATTCAATGTTTCATTATGATGATATAGATAATGTATATTTTGAGCAGGATGGTGCTACGTGTTATATCAATTTTATAGTAACCTATCATGAGAATGTAATAAAGGATCTGATGGGCGGCGCTCAAAACTATTTTGTTCAATGCGTATATGTAATTCAAAATGATTCATTAATGCTTAAGAGTATAGATGTTGAATAAATAATATGGTGATTAAGGATGAAATATTTTAGCTCCATTGAAGGCGCTTGGCAGGTATGATATCTTGAAATGGCCGACCAAACACATAAACTAAAAAGGTGAATGATAGATGATTACTAAGAAAAGGAGTTTACTTTGCTTAAACATGAATTCAATTTATAATTGTTTTTCATGTCAAAAATGGTAGAATACATATTGCCTTTCTCCTACTGCATTCCAATTGCATTCCAAACACAAAAAAATCAAGGGTTTCGGAGTTGATAAAAACTCTGAAACCCTTGATTTATAAGGATGCAGTTGAAGGGACTTGAAC
>DHER01000043.1 GCA_002399975.1 Firmicutes bacterium UBA4845
TCTGCTTACTCAGATGCTGCATCTCTTTAATTAGACCAACAGCAAGGTTAGTTTTTAAAGATGAATGCTAATAATGCGAGGTTTCAGTCAGCTTCTAAGATTAGGATATCTCTTTTACTAATTGTTCTTCAATGTCCTATGAAAGGTGGTGATTTCAATGAAAAACAATTTTCTATCGACTTTATTTGTTGGTATTGATGTTAGTTCTAAAACTAACGTTTTGTGTGCTCTTGACTTCCAAGGCAATAAGCTTCTTAACCTAAAAGCTCTGAATAATCAACCCGGTGCTGAATCCATTTTAGAAAGCATTTTGGATTGTTTAAATTCTAATAGCTTAAAATTTGTTGTTATTGCCTTGGAATCAACTTCTTTTTACAGTACTCATATTGCCAATTTCTTGTCTTCCAATGAAGTACTTTTAGCCTATTCACCTATGGTTTATTGTCTTAATCCAAAAACCATTGCCAATTACAGAAAGTCCTTTGTTGATATGGATAAAACTGATCCTCTTGATGCTTATATTATCGCTGACTTTGCCAGATGTGGAAGAATCAAATCTGAACCTTGGCGCGGAGCTCAGTTCCTTGCCTTGCAAAGACTTACCAGGCATAGGCTTCATTTAGTTGAATCAATTGCTAAAGAAAAAACATATATGGTATCTAATATTTATCTTAAATTTAGCCAGTTAGCTGTTTTAGAAAAACCGGACATGCCATTCTCTAATACTTATGGTGCAACTTCAGAAGCTGTTTTAACTGAATTTCTATCATTAGAAGATATTGCTTATTCTTCTATTGAAGATTTAGTTGCTTTCATAAAAGATAAAGGTAAAAATCGCTTCAGTGACCCCGTTGGAACAGCTAAGCTCTTACAAAAGGCTGCAAGGGATTCATATCGTTTAGACAAAGTGCTTTATGAACCTTTAAATATTGCAATTGCCTCTTCCTTTAATGTTATCAGCGCTTTACAAAATGAAATTAAAGAGCTTGATAAAGCTATTGAAAAAAACATTAAAGGCATAAATACTACTGAATATCAATCACTGATTTCCATTCCAGGTATTGGCCCTGTATATGCCAGTGGCATTTTAGCTGAAGTTGGCTCCATTACTTCCTTTTCTTCCAATGATGCATTGGCTAAATATGCCGGCTTAACCTGGAGAATCAAGGAGTCTGGTGATTATTCTGCTGATGATACTAATATGACTAAAACAGGTAACAAGTATCTTAGGTATTATTTAATCGAGGCTGCTAACAGCGTTAGAAACAATATACCTGAGTTTAATGTTTATTACCGCAAGAAATTTAATGAAGTACCCAAGCATCAACATAAACGAGCACTCGCATTAACATCTCGTAAATTAGTACGCCTGATTTTTGGATTGCTGACCAAGAATCAAATCTACTCCAGCAGTAAAGTTGGAGAGGTACAATAAAATATTTTTCTCTCTATCCTGTTTTTTTCTTTGAATTTAAGAGGTTCTATTAATTTTGCCCTTTTTTAATCATTTCTTTTGTTTTTATTTGTTTTTTTATCTTGACATATTACCAGATTGCTCATTGAAGTCATTTGATTAAATTCACAGCTTACAATTCATCTTGCTCTACCCATTGCCATGTCAGCCCACCATCCTCCGTCGTAAGATATAGAACTGAAGTAAAATTAGCATCACTGTAAAGCTCAATTGGGTATCTGCCATACTCTTCTTGAAAAGTAGGAGAAAGCGGAGTAAAACAGTATTCATTCATATAATTGGGTATATCTACCATCATGCGTTCCCAAGTTTTCCCTCCATTAAGTGTTCGACTGATTTCAGGTCCTTGATCAGTAAAGTAGCGATAACTCATAAAGCCAACTTCTGAAGATGCAAAACCGGCTCCGGTCACTGTTCCCGGATACATTGCAAACTTGTCACCAACCCACCAAGTCACTCCGCCGTCCGAAGAAGTGCAGACATTCGCATTTCCAGATCCCAACGATGGGCCAGTGCAGACTACCGCCCATGTGAAGTCATCGATAGTACCGCAGTAAACATCAACATTCATCCAACCAGGTTCCATGTAGTCGCTTGCAGGAAAGTCATCAAATAATAACATAGGCAGACTGATGATGTAGGTTCCGCCCTTTTCTGTGTAAACGTCAAAAGTGTCAATGGTTCCATCTTTTACATATCCCACAAACGGACTGACTTTCTCTTCTGCTGCTTTATCACTTGTATATTGTGCTGAAGCACATTTAAGCGCACTGTTTTCAGCTTTAATTTTATTGCCGGAGCTTAAATCGACAGCACAGCTTGTTAACAGGAACGCTAAAACAAGTGTCAACACAAACGTCCATTTAGATTTTCCTTTATATTTCATAATGCATGACAGCCTTTCACCATATATTTAAACATGATTATTATTTATTTTATCACTTTAATAATACCATATTATAGAATACATTGACCCATTTCCGATTAATTGTAATAATATTGTAAATTTTTTGTTTAGGTAAATTATATAGCACAAGTTTTCTTTTAAAAATAAATATAAGTATCATCTGAAAAAATAACATCTAAGGAAGCTTGTTTTTCTTCTGAAACTTTAATATCTGTATTTTTTACAACGTTCCGAAATATAAGATTTACGAAGTTTAGCAAATACCATTTCGAGTTTTACGTTCAAATTTGATATCTTTACAATCATTAAACCTAGCAAACCTTCTAATACAATCTATGATATTCTCATTAAGCCCATCATAGCAATAATCAGCATTTTCAAGCCAAAAATTCTTAACTATAAGCCGCCTTGATTTTCTATCATTTATGACCTCTATCCTTCCGACAAAACTATCTCCAGATAGAATGGGTAATACATAGTACCCATATTTCCGTTGTGTAATAGGCGTATAAATTTCCCATTTATATTCAAAATCAAATATTTTATTGATCAATTTTCTGTCCCATAGCATGTTATCAAGAGGTGCGATAAATTCAGTTCGTTTCATAAAATTATCGCTATTCAATACAATTTCAATTAAAGACCTATCTTCTGATAAACAATAAAAATTCTCTTCTATGCCATCAACAATGACTTTGATAATTTTACCTTTATTATATAATTTTTCAAATATAATATTTCGATCGGATGCTTTTAAGCCGCCAATTCCAAGCCATGCATCTGATGCTCTGTTCCAAAGTATTCCTATTGAACCAATACGCCTTAATATATTCCACTCTAAATGTTCTTCCTGTGTTATATTGGGGTTATCAGCATTCAATACCTCATCAGGAATATATTCATCAGTAAGTGCATAATACTTGATTGCTCCCTTTTTATGATGAATAATAAGCTCACCCCCAAAATACAAAGTCTCCAACACTGCTCTGGATAAAGTGGTAGGACTCCAATACCAATCAACTTGTTTATTAAAATTAATATCTTTTGAAGACACAAAATTTTTTTCTCTAATAATTTCCTTTATTTCTTCTCTAACAGCATCTATTTGATCCTTACTTCTGATATTTTGTCCATAATTAATTCGCTGCTTTGAAAAATACTTCCAATCATCTATACTAAAAATAGACATATTTTTATCAAAATAGTCCACGAGCTTTCTGTCTATGTATAAAAGCTTATATAACATATCTTTAGAAAATCCCTCCACTCTAGATTGTAATACCAACTCAGAATTTTTCCCACAGACATCGATGGGGTCAAATTGGACGCAGCCCGCCTGTTTAATAT
>DHER01000052.1 GCA_002399975.1 Firmicutes bacterium UBA4845
AATCCAGCTCCCGCTATTATGTTCATTATATGAATTCATAATCATAAGATTTTTATTTATTTAATATTTTAATATTTTAATATTTTAATATATGGAAGCTTAGCTCAGTTGGGAGAGCATCTGCCTTACAAGCAGGGGGTCATAGGTTCGAGCCCTATAGTTTCCATTAATGCCCTGATTTTTTCAGAATTTCTGAAAATTTTAAGTGGTCATTTGCAATGAGTTCTATATTTGCATAAGTAAAAGTTAATAAGCAAATATATGAACAAAACTGCTATAGCGGCCTGGTAGTTCAGATGGTTAGAATGCCAGCCTGTCACGCTGGAGGTCAGGGGTTCGATCCCCCTTCAGGTCGTCTTATATAGTCTTATATAATGGTTTAGATCAATCGATTTAGTGAAAATCCGCAAATTGGCAGCTAGTTTATTTGGTTAATGCAGTGTAGTAGTAAAAGAGACATTATTGCTGTAGAAGTTATATATATGCTGGTGTAGCTCAATCGGTAGAGCAACTGACTTGTAATCAGTAGGTTAGGGGTTCAAGTCCTCCCACCAGCTCCACTTAATAATTTTGGAAGAGTTCCCGAGTGGCTAAAGGGGACGGACTGTAAATCCGTTGGCACAGCCTTCAATGGTTCGAATCCATTCTCTTCCACCAATGCGGAAGTGGCTCAGTGGTAGAGCATCGCCTTGCCAAGGCGGGGGTCGCGAGTTCGAATCTCGTCTTCCGCTCCACAAATTTTGCATTTGCGGGTGTAGCTCAGTGGTAGAGCCCCAGCCTTCCAAGCTGGTTGCGAGGGTCCGATTCCCTTCACCCGCTCTAAGGTATACTAACAAATATTTGCGGCCGACAGGGAGTAAAACATTAATGAGAATGAGACAACGACATTAGTAGATTGTGGTGGGTATGGCCTAGTTGGCTAGGGCGCCAGATTGTGGCTCTGGAGGTCGTGGGTTCGAATCCCACTATTCACCCTAAGTTTAAATTTAATATTGATTAAGGCGCCATAGCCAAGTGGGAAGGCACAGGTCTGCAACACCTATATCTCCAGTTCAAATCTGGATGGCGCCTCTAAAATTTGCACCATTAGCTCAGTTGGATAGAGTGTTCGGCTACGAACCGAGAGGTCGTGGGTTCGAATCCCCCATGGTGCAGTGAATTCAACGGTTACACAACAATTTCAAACAATTTTATTTGAGCAAATATAATCAATTTATCATAATTTTATTATATGTTAAAATGTGGAAGACGATATATTTATAATATATCGTTTAATTTTTAATTTTTAATTTTTGTGAAAATAACTCTATTAATAATAGAATTTATTGTTTTTCCAAAGCTGAGGATTTTAACCTCTTTTTTTATCTTATGAAGACTCTATGTAGGATTTTATTTAAGTTTTTTTATAATATCAAATATGCCAAATGATGTTTTATGATAAATTTTATTGTACATTGCTTTTTTTGGATCACGAATCCATCCCATGCCCTTTTTACCGTAAAAAGGATTAATAGTACTTTTGACTTTTCTTTTTAATTTTCCCGTAGTACGTGCCTTTATGCTTTTTTTAAAACTTGGTTTTCTTAGTCCTATTTTCATAATTCTCCCTTCTATTTTAAACTATAATAGCTATGTGTGTATTTGGATAATGTATAATATTATACACTTATTTCTGATGTTAAGCAATAACTGTATTTTCTGTATTTTAATTACGATGTTTGATAGTTCCTGTACAGTAAATAAATTTATGAGTTTTCTCGCTTATCGTTTGAAAATATTTGCCTTATAATATATAATTACACTTGGTTAGATAATGTTTAGAATTTTAAAATAAAAACAATATTCATTAATGGAATGGGTGGCAGGAGGAATAATGAATTGGACGGAGGTTTCTATATACACAACTACAAATGGAATAGAAATAATTAATGGAATATTAATAAAATTAGGAATCAATGAAGCTATGATTGAGGATCCGGGAGTATTTGAGGATTTTCTGCATAATGATAAACTTAACTGGGATTATTATGATGAAGAGCTTGCTGAGATGAAAAACTGTGAAAGCTGTATCAAGGTGTATTTGCCTGACAATAATCAGGGAAGAGAATTATTGAAGGAAATATATAAGAGTATCGATGATGTTAAAAATGAAAATAAACATATAGACTTAGGAAGGCTTGAAATAGCCACTAAAACCTTAAATGACGAGGATTGGTCAAATAACTGGAAGCAGTATTTCAAGCCATTTACTGTTGCTGATAAAATAATTATAAAGCCTACCTGGGAGAAGTTGGCTAAGCTTTCCTCTGATAAAATAATACTTGAAATAGACCCTGGGATCACTTTTGGTACTGGACAGCATAATACTACAAAGCTTTGTATGGAACAGATAGTGACGCACCTGAATTGTGGTTATGAAGTGCTGGATATAGGCTGCGGAAGCGGAATATTGTCTATTGCTTCAATATTGTTGGGAGCAAAGAAAGCAATGGGTATTGATATTGATGAAAATGCAGTTAGGATTGCAAAAAGTAATGCAGCGCTTAACAATATTTATGAGGACAGGTTCATAGCATATTGCGGTGATATTGTCAGGGATGAAAAGTTGAGGGATTCTATAGGGTATAGTAAATATGACATTATTTTAGTGAATATTATTGCTCAGATAATAACAGGTATGAGTCATACCTTTCCTAAGTTTTTAAAAAAAGGTGGAATTGTTGTTGCTTCAGGAATCATTAAAAAATATTTGGAAGATGTATCTGATAATTTTAAATCACGTGGTTTTGAAATTTTAGAGGTCAATAGCAGTGAAGAATGGTTTTGTTTAACGGCGAGGTTAAAATAGAGAAAGAATATTTAAATATTTTTGCCCTGAAGAAAGTAATATTATTGATTATGACGGTAAGAACGAGGTACTATGAAAAAAATAGGAATATATATTCATATTCCATTTTGCAGACAAAAATGCGGCTATTGTGATTTTTACTCAACAAGGTGGAATGATTATGATGAAAAAAAATTTACTGAAGCTGTAATATCTGAAATTAAAAGCTATAATGATAAATTAAATGGAAACTGTATAGCTGATACAATTTATTTTGGAGGAGGTACTCCATCTATAGTTAATCCGGAAAATTTAAGCAGGATAATGGAAAACTTGCATCAAACAATTGAAATTGATGATTATCCAGAAATAAGTATGGAAGCTAATCCAAATACATTAACAGTTGAAAAGCTGAAAGCTTACAGAGAAATTGGTATTAACAGGATTAGTGTAGGCATACAATCGTTAAATGATAAAATTCTAAAAAAAATAGGCAGGATCCATAACAGCAATGAAGCTATTGATTCAATTAATATGTGCAAACAGACAGGGTTTAAAAATATAAACGCTGATGTAATGTTCAATATTCCAGGGCAGTCAATAAAAGACGTTGAAAGTACTCTTTCTAAAATAATCAGAACAGGTATTAGGCATATTTCTTTTTATTCACTAAAACTTGAGAATGGTACACCAATGTATGACTTGGAGAAAAACGGAAAAATAACTATGCCTGATGAGAATTTGGAAAGGGAAATGTACTATGAGGGAAGATCCTTAATGGAGAAAAACAATATATTCCAGTATGAGATATCCAATTTCGCTGAAAGTGGTTTTGAATGCAGGCATAATTTGAAATATTGGAACCAGGAGGAATACATAGGAATTGGTCCGTCAGCCCATTCTTTTCTTAATAGCATCAGGTACAGCAATTCCCAGAACCTATATTTGTACTGTGAAAATTCCTTTAAAGGAATTTTTGAAAGAATTATAGAGGAAGAATTGGACAAGGACGATCTGATGATTGAATATATTATGCTTCAACTCAGGTTAACTGAAGGTCTGAACGCTGAGGACTTTAAAAAGAAGTTTTCAACTGATTTTAAAGAAACATATAAAATGCAGATAAATTATTTAGTAAAAAACGATCTTTTAGAAATTAATGATAATTTCGTTCGCTTGACAAAAAAAGGTATGGACATTTCAAATTATGTAATTGAAGAATTTATGTAAATAAGCTGAAAATTCAGCTTTTATTATGTGAACTGAAATCTACGATAGCGAATTATAGTTTAAATAACATTAATAATTTTATAAATATCTATTGACAAAATTATTGTAAAGTAGTAAATTATACTTGTAGATTTAGCACTCAATCAACGAGAGTGCTAACAAAGAGGTGAATGAAATGTCTTTGGACAAAAGGAAAGTTAAAATTTTAAAAGCAGTTATCTCTAGCTATGTAGACAATGCGGAAGCTGTTGGCTCAAGGACAATTTCAAAAAAATATGAACTTGGTGTGAGTCCGGCGACAATCAGGAATGAGATGTCTGATTTGGAGGAAATGGGTTTTTTAATGCAGCCCCATGCTTCAGCAGGCAGGATACCAACAGACAAAGCTTATAGATATTATGTTGATGATATTTGGAAGAAAGTCCAGAATTCAAATGCTACGAATATAGATCAATTGAGAAGCATTATAGAAGAAAAAGCGAATGAAATAGATTCAATTTTTAAAAATTCAGTGCGTATTCTTTCGCAATTTACAAAGTATTCGTCATTTATAGTGGCGCCTCAGCTGAAACAAGCTGAAGTCAAAAGAATTCAGCTTGTACCTATTACTGATAGAAAAATACTATTGGTTTTGATATTAAAAAACAATATTGTGAAAGAAGTAATGCTTAAATTAAAAAGTCCCGTACCTTTAGATCAAGTGGATCAAATATCATCAATGTTGTCCGAAAAACTATATGGATATAAATTAGAAGACATAAGGTTAATTATGGATAATTTAATAGTGCAGTTTTACCATATAAAAGAAAGCAGCAATAGTTTATTGATGGAGTTGTTGCCGTTCTTAGTAGATCAGGTTGGCAAATTGGAAAACTTCAATGTTTATGCAGACGGATTGACAAATATTCTAAATTTGCCGGAGTATAATGATGTTGTCAAGGCAAGAGAATTTATTTCATTTATAGAGGATAAAGACAGTTTGGCGAAGTTATTCCAATTTACGGGAGAAAATGATTTAGATGTAAGCATAGGCCGTGAAAATGCTTATGAAGAGTTGAGAGATTGCAGCCTGATAACTGCAACATATAAATTAAATGGCAAGCTTATAGGGAAAATAGGAGTAATAGGGCCTACCAGGATGAACTATAACAAAGTTATTTCAACTGTCAGATCAATGGCTGAGGCTATGAATGAAATAATAAGCCAAAGTTTTGATGAAGATAATAAGGAGTGAAGAAATGGCTAAGGCAAAAAAACATAATGAAGAAAACATAAAAAGAGATGGTGAAGGACTAAATGAGAAAAAGGAAACCATCAAAACTTCGGATGAAGTAGATAGTACGCCTAAAGAAAAATCAAATGATAAATCTTCAAAGGAAGTTAAGTCGGAAAAGACGGTTTCAGGAGAAAAAGCTCCAGAAAAACCGGAAGAGAAAGAAAAGGTAAATTCTGAAGAAACAGATAATAATGAGGAAATTAAAAATTCCAAGGAAGATGCCTCTAATGATGAAACAGAAAGCTTAAAAAACCGATTGTTAAGACTACAGGCGGACTTCCTGAATTATAAAGCAAGAACAAAAAAGGAAAAAACATCTGTTTATGGCAATGCTGTTTCGGATTTCTTATTAGAATTGCTGCCTGTTGTAGATAATTTTGAGAGAGCATTGGAGGCAGATAGTTCAGAAGGACAAAGTTATAAGGAAGGCGTACAGATGGTTTATGACCAGCTAATGGGAATCCTTTCTAAAAAAGGCTTAAAAGAAATTGAAGCATTGCATAAACCCTTTGACCATAATTTACATTATGGCGTAGCATTTGAAGCAAACGATGAATATGAAGACGGAATTGTAATAGACGTGTTGCAAAAAGGCTATACTGTAAATGATAAGTGTATTAGACCTTCAATGGTCAGAATATGCAAGAAATAACAAAATCAGCAAAATGTAATTCTTAGTGGCAAGAACAAATAAATTTTCAATTTGGCTGCAAGGATCTCATAATAAACTTAGAAATTTAATTAATTCAAATATTTTTGGAGGGAAAAATGAGCAAGATTATAGGAATTGACTTAGGAACAACAAACTCTTGTGTTGCTGTTATGGAAGGCGGAGAAGCCGTTGTTATAACAAATGTTGAAGGGAAAAGAACTACACCTTCAATTGTTGCATTTACAAAAGAAAAAGAAAGATTAGTTGGAGAGACTGCCAAGAGACAGGCAGTTACCAATCCTGACAAAACAATTTCTTCAATAAAAAGAGAAATGGGTTCAAATTATAAAGTTTCAATAGACGAAAAATCATATACTCCTCAGGAAATATCGGCATTTATACTTCAGAAGTTAAAGGCTGATGCGGAAAGCTACCTTGGTGAAAAAGTAACGGATGCAGTTATAACTGTTCCGGCATATTTCTCAGATAGTCAGAGGCAGGCAACAAAAGATGCCGGAAAGATAGCCGGCCTGAACGTCAGGAGGATTATAAACGAACCAACTGCTGCAGCTTTGGCATATGGCATAGATAAAGAAGAAAAAACGCAGACAATTATGGTGTATGACCTTGGCGGCGGTACATTCGATGT
>DHER01000133.1 GCA_002399975.1 Firmicutes bacterium UBA4845
TCAATTTCTTCAGTATTATTAATTACAATTTCAAAATCTATATTTTGCATTGAGAATTTTAACTTTTTAAGATATCTGTTTAATAAATATTGTCCGATTGTTACACTACTACCAATACGAATTATCTTGTTCTGGCTAAACATAGCCGTATTCATTTCTTCAAAATTAGCAACGATTCTTCTTGCATATTTCTCTAATTTTATACCGTCGGGAGTTAAATAAAGATTTCTAGAAACACGATTAAATAATCTAGTTGAATAGTAATTCTCTAAATCCTTAATCATAAGTGAAATATTCGGTTGGGTAGTGAAAAGTTTTTCAGCTGCAGCGGACATTGTTTTATTATCAATAACAGCTAAAAATGCTTCTAATAACTTTATATTCATGATCAGGGCTCCCAAGCTTTATTGATGAATGCATATTTTATCATAATTCGATATAAAATGCAATATACACAAATCCCTGCCAGTTTCCGCGGTGATTTGAAAATTTAAATTCTAGCTAACTTAATTTTTTTGAAAAAGTGTCTTGACATCTTGTACCACATTAGGGCTTACAAAGATGACAGAGAAATTTAAATTTATTATAACACGTAGGTAAACAGAATTTAAATGGAGGTATCCTATGCTGGAGAAAGCAATTGTCTGATTTACTGAAAAAGGTAAGCAATCTATAGGTTCTATTACCTGTGAAAAACGATTGAAAAAATGTGAAAATTATGAAAAATCTACTGTATTCTTTATGATTTATACACTGCTTCATTATGTATATGAAAACCTATACACTAACGCAGGGTTATTTCTAATCAAAGCAAATCATTTGTAGGTAATGCACAAATAGATGCATAATAATTATGTAAAAGTATAAATATGTATTAAAAACACAAGGGGAAAACATACACTTCTCGTTTTGACATTGATTACCAAAGATGCTATTGTTCAAACACAGTATAAAGTGTATATTCTCATTATAAAGGGGGTGTACCATGAAAAAAAATAAGACGAAAATTTACGATTTTATTAAGTTGCACTCAGCAAAAGAGGAAAAAGGAGGTGTATCTACCCAATACATAGCAGAAGCACTTAATATGCAGCGTACTAATGTCAGTAGTATTCTCAGTTCGCTGGTTGATGAAGGGAAAATTGATAAAACCAATGGAAGACCTGTTTTATACTATATCAATGATAATTCGGGTGGAACATCCAACAATTGCTTTATGAATTTGATTGGTTATAATGGCAGTTTAAAGCGTGCGGTTCAGCTTGCGATGGCCGCAGTTCTTTATCCGCAAAAAAGTCTGAACGTGGTTATTATTGGAGCGAAGGGTACAGGAAAAAGTTTTCTTGCAATGTTAATGCATAAGTTTGCAATACAAAGTGGTGTACTTTTACCAGATTCTAAATTTATTGTATTTGATTGCAGAAACTATATAGATAATGAGCAGTTGGCAATAAATGAGTTTTTCGGTGACAGTAACAATGAGGGCTGTTTTGTAGCAGCAAACCAAGGTGTACTTTATATTGACAATGCACAGTATTTAAGTAGTAAAGTAAGAAGCCTTGTGATTTCACATACCGAGGAAGAGCGAGCAGGAGAGTTAGAAAGAAAACAATCAGAGCCAATCGTTATCGTAAGCTGCGATAATAAAAATTCAATGGCATATGATGATTTTGCAACGAAATTTCCCATCTTCATAGAATTGCCAACGCTTAGTGAAAGACCACTTAGAGAACGTATGGAGATGATACAAAGCTTTCTGACATTGGAAGCGGCGCGAATTAAGCATACTCTGAATATCAATGCCGAACTGCTGCGGTGTTTACTTTTGTATGAATGTGAAGCAAATTGTAGGCAACTGAAAACAGATATAAAAATTGGATGTGCAAATGCTTATCTGCGAGAGCATAAGAGCAATGATAAGTTTCAATTATTCATCAGTGATTTTGGGAATCATGTGCGAAAAGGTTTTTTAAAATACAAAACTTATCGTGAGGAAATCGAAAAGATTATTCCTTCAAATTACAGTTATTCCTTCAGTGAGACCTCTATGAAAATGAGCTCGCTTGATAAGGAAAAGCTGAAAGGTAATAATATTTACGATGAACTGGACCGCAAAGCGTTATCACTGGCTGCCAGAGGGCTGGAAGAAAACGAAATTGACCTTCTTTTAAGCACTGAGGTGGAAAACATGTTTCGAAGATATCAAAATGAACTCACTAGGGAGGTCACTAATAAAGAACAAATATCCATGCTGGTCGATAAACGAATTATCAATCTAGTGGAGGTGTTTTTGGATGAGGCATCTATAAAGCTTGGACGAAATTTTTCGGATTCTGTATTTTATGGATTGTGCTTACATTTAAATTCAATACTCAGCAGCCAATCAACATCGAATAAAATAGCCCCAAAACAAATATCGGATATTCTAGAGAATTATAAATCCGAATATTTGCTCAGTATGGAATTATCGCTTAAACTCAGGCAGATATTTGACATTGAGCTTCCCATTGAAGAAGTAATACTGATTACGATGTTTATCAGTTGTCAGACACCAATATCCGATACGTCCAATAAACCGGTTATTTTATTTGCATTTTATGGTGGTGATGTAGCTGCATCGATAACGAAAACGATTGTAGGTCTTACGCATCTTGAAAATGTGTTTTCCTTTGAATTAACCATTAAAAAGGATATGGAAGAAATCTATACTTCCTTAAAGCAATACATATCAAAAATTGAACGAGGAAAAGGTATCATTGTTGTATATGACAGCAGCTTACTTCCAGAAATGCTGGCTTCCATCGAGGAGGAGTTGAACATTGTAATCCGTTGGCTGCCAATACCGATTACAACCATCGGCATTGAGTTAGCCAGGAAAGCAGCAATTGATGAGAATGTGGATATTGTTTACCAAAATGTCATTAAAAACATGGATATCTACGGTATGAAACGAAAGAAAATAATTGTTACTTTATGTACCACGGGCAAGGGCGGTGCGGAGGAGCTAAAGCGTTACATTGTACGCTATGGCAAACTAGAAGATGTGGATATTATTCCATTGGCAATATCGGATAGGGACGCGCTTCGAGAAGAGTTTGTGAATATGATGAGAGTAGGAAGCATCCATTGTGTCGTCGGTACTTTTGATCCGAAGTTGTTTTCGCTGCCGTTTATTTCTATTAGTGAAGTTTTTAGCACTCCCAAGGATAGATTGCCTAGCCTACTTCAACTGAACGGGGAAGCCAAGAAAGGCATTGATTATGATGAGGTGTTTGATTACCTAGGTGAGCAACTTGAGTATACCAATATTGACAAACTAAAAAAATTACTTCCTCAGTTTCTATTGGGTATTAATGAAAGAATTTGCGAATTATCACTTGATTCCGAGGTTGGACTCTTTATTCACATTTCCTGCTGCATTGACCGGCTACTTGGTCATATGCCTGCACCTTCGAATATACGTAAAGAAATGATTATTTCAAAGCATTACAGGCAATTCAAGGAAGTGCTGAAATTGGTAAAACCAATCGAAAAGGCCTTTGATATTATATTCAATGATGATGAAATCGCAAATATTCTTACTATTATTTATAAATTATAAATAGGAGAGATGATACATGCAAGATAATGAAAAACTAGAAGATATCGCTATGATTATTATAGCAAATTCCGGTGCAGCACGTTCCAGCTCATTTGGTGCATTGGAAGAGGCAAAGAAGGGTAACTTTGATACAGCAGAAAAAATGCTTAAGGATGCGGACGAGAGCTTGCATTTGGCACATGAATCACATCGCGAGCTGCTCAAAATGGATTCCAAGGGTGAAGTGGATAAAGTAAGTATTCTTCTTGCCCATGCACAGGATCATTTAATGAACAGCACACTCGCAGAAGAATTAATTAAAGAACTTATAATTTTATATAAAAAATAAGATGGGAGGTAATAAAATGGTAAAAAAAGTATTGCTTATTTGCGCAGGTGGCTTGTCGACTAGTATACTGATGAAGAAGATGATGAAGTATGCTGAGGAGAATGGTTTTGAATTGAAAATAGAAGCAGTGGGAGTGACAAATTACGATGATGTTGCAAAGAACTATGATGTAATACTTCTAGGACCGCAGATATCCTACAAGAAAGCTGAAATACAGGCTGTTACTAAAATGCCGATTGATGTAATCCCTGCCTATGATTACGCCATTGGTAATATAGCAAATATTTTTAAACAGGTGGATAAAATTTATCCAAATAAATAATATGGAATATTAGGAGGAGAATGTTATGGGGAATTTATACGAGAGTAAGTTTATGAAAGCTTTACAGAAATTTGGCGAAAAAGCTGCAGCGAATAAAACCTTTTCCGCTATATCCGCTGGTATGATGGTCAGTATGGGTGCCATCTTAGTAGGAGCGCTTTTCTAAATTATAGCTACTGTTCCAACTTTGTTCAAGTGGTGTACTACGGAAAGTGCATTTTACAAATTCTTCATGCTTCCATATAATATGACGATGGGAATGATTTCTCTTATAGTCGTTTTTGGTCTTGCTTATGCATACGCAAAAATGTTGGGAATGAAACCGCTGGTGAATGGTGTAAATGCATTGCTGATATTTTTGATAGTAGCTGCACCAGCAACTACATATACTTTGGCAGACGGTAAAAGCTTTACCGGTATGGATACCACGGCGCTTGGCAGTATAGGATTGTTTGCGGCTATTCTTATTGGTATTTTTACAGTTAAAATAACCCATTTCTTTCAGAAACATAATATTACAATTAAAATGCCCGATGCGGTGCCTCCGTTTTTGCAGGATACCTTTACAACTTTAATTCCATTGACAGTTAACGTACTTTTTTGGTATGGACTTAACACACTTGTTACCAAGGTATTTACGGTATCGTTACCTTTGGCGATTTCCGGACTTTTGGCACAACCGCTTAAAGCGCTTACCAGTGTACCCGGTATGGCAATTTTAATTTTGATTGCAACTTTGCTTTGGAGCTTTGGTATTCATGGAACAATGATTGTTTTCATAGCAATTATGCCAGCAATGATGCAGTATCTTACAACTAACGCAGATCTTGTAGCAGCAGGAAAACCGCCAGTATTTGCTCCGGTTGCACTTTTTGGTGCTTTAGCGGCTTGTGGCGGTACAGGAAATACTTTACCCTTAGTTCTCATGGGATTACGTTCCAAATCTGAACAGCTGAAGGCTGTCAGCAAAGCATCTCTTGTGCCTGTAATATTCAACATTAATGAACCGGTTACATTTGGCTTTCCAATTATGTATAATCCTATTATGGCTATTCCGTTTATCCTTACTCCACTTCTTACGTTATTCTTTATGTGGATAGGATACGCTATCGGATTTTTCAAACCAGGTTATGTAGTACTCTTGACAGCTATGCCAATCGGCGTATCTGAGTTCTTAACCAGTATGGCATGGCAAAATCTATTAATACCAGTAATGGCCTTTGTTGTAGGCTTTATTCTTTACCGACCATTTTTTAAGGTATATGAAAAACAGTTGGTGGCAAAAGAAGCAGCAGTAAGCCAAATGGAAAAAGAAGCAGCAGCAAGTCAAATGGAAATCGTATAAAGAAACGAAGCTATGATACGGATTTTTCTGAAATAATTTAATCTGTCATAGATAGGAAAGACTAAAAAAAGACGAAGAAAAGATATACTCATAACAATCAGATTTATAAGAAGGAGAGCGGTTAAATGGATAATATAAAAGTGTTTCCAGACAATTTTTTCTGGGGAGGTGCTACCGCAGCAAATCAATGTGAAGGTGCATGGAATGAGGGAGGTAAGGGTCCTTCCATCTCAGATTATATGACGGCAGGCAGCAGAACTATGCCTCGTAGATATACAAAAACAATGGAAGAGGGCGTGAAATACCCAAGTCACGAAGGAATTGATTTTTATCATCATTATAAAGAGGATATTGCACTATTTGCTGAAATGGGTTTTAAGATGTTTCGACTATCGATTGCATGGACCCGTATATTCCCTAATGGTGATGATGCTACACCAAATAAAGAGGGAATCGAGTTTTACCGAAGTGTATTTAGGGAATGCAAAAAACATGGGATAGAGCCACTGGTAACAATTTCACATTACGAATTACCGTATCATCTTTGTGAAGCCTACAATGGCTGGACGGATCGTCGGGTAATTGATTTTTATCTCAACTACTGTAAGACCATTTTTACGGAATACAAAGGTCTTGTGAAATACTGGCTTACCTTTAATGAAATAAATGTTCTGTCACACAGTTTTGGTGCTACCATAGCCGGCGGCATTCTGCCTGAAAATGAATCCTCTATGATGGATTTATTACAGGGAAAAGGAAAAGAAAGCTCTGAAGATGCAAGCCGTCGCTTCACTGCACTTCATCATCAATTTGTTGCTAGTGCAAAAGCAGTGAAAATGGCACATGAAATTGACTCTGAAAACCGTGTGGGATGCATGATTGCCGGTGTATGTACCTATCCATTTACCTGCAGTCCAGAGGATCAGCTTCTTACACAAAATATATTAAATAATGGTTACTGGCTGTGTAGTGATGTACAGGTGCGTGGAGAGTATCCGTTTTATTCAAAACGCTATTTTGAAGAGAATGGCATTAAAATTAATATTGCAGAGGGTGATGAAGAAGTATTAAAGAATGGCTGTGTAGATTTTTATTCCTTTAGTTATTATTCTACAGGCTGTGCTTCTGCTGACCCGGAGGTACAGGGAACAGCAGGTAATATGATGATGGGAATTCCGAACCCCTACCTGAAAGCCAGTGAATGGGGCTGGGTTATTGATCCTAAGGGTCTGCGTTACTTCCTGAATGAAATCTATGCTCGCTATAGAATACCGATTATGGTGGTCGAGAATGGACTTGGTGCAGTAGATGTTGTGGAACCGGATGGCAGCATATATGATGACTATCGTATCGACTATCTTCGTCAGCATGTGGAACAAATGGCAGAAGCGATTGCAGACGGTGTGGATTTGATTGGATATACCCCTTGGGGTTGTATTGACCTTGTTAGTGCAAGCACAGGTGAAATGAAAAAGCGTTATGGTTTCATCTATGTAGATAAGGACGACGATGGAAACGGCACATTGGCACGCAGCCGTAAGGATTCTTTCTACTGGTATAAAAAATGTATTGAAAGTAACGGAAGAGATATTTAATCTCAATAAATGCTAGGGCTACTGCAAAATATGGAAGCCTCCCACAAAAAATCTTTCATGACACGAATAATACTCCCATAAAAGAGGAAGATTAAAATATTTTGCAGCACCAATGAAAGGGTAATATTATGATAACAAAACAAACAACAATTATTAATAAAACAGGACTTCATGCACGTCCGGCTTCCGATCTTGTTCTGATGGCAAAACAATTTGAGAGTAAAGTTACCATCCGTAACATTGAAAAGAACGGCGAGGCTGTGAATGCTAAATCCATAATTTGTTTGCTGGCAGAAGGTATGGGACAGGGAACAAAGGTTGAAATTGTTACCGAAGGTCNNAAAAGAAAATCCGGTTTCTCCCGGTATTGCTGTAGGAAAGCAGAGGAAGTAGACTTTGCAAGCGTTGGTACTAATGATCTCACACAGTATCTATGCGCTGTTGATCGAATGAATCCGGAGATTTCAAGGTATTATCAAGATTTATCTCCTGCAATGCTTCGAATGCTTGGCTTTATTTTTGAACAATTTAACGCAAAGGGTAAACCGGTATCTGTTTGCGGTGAGCTTGCAGGTAATCCCGATGCAGCTGTAATTTTAGTTGGACTGGGCTTGCATAAACTGAGTATGAGCGAAGCAAATCTGGCAGGAGTAAAGGCTTCATTTACCAGTGTAACTATGGAAAAAGCAAGTAAAATGGCAGGTGTTTGCAAAAACCTGCCATTGGAAGAAGAAGTAAAAGCATATTTAAAAGAAAATTTGCACTATTAAAAGAATCTAATGCCAGATACTCTTGATAGTATTTAAAAAGGGAG
Organism: Firmicutes bacterium UBA4845; assembly: GCA_002399975.1. Classification (GTDB taxonomy): domain Bacteria; phylum Bacillota; class Clostridia; order Tissierellales; family Sedimentibacteraceae; genus Sedimentibacter. Next base: position 8,006 of record DHER01000133.1, read on the forward strand.
GTAACAGTGTATGAAAGTATTTATGATAGGCGGGCTACTTTAATCTCACATGGAAGGAAATGCTTGCAATCATACATAAACATCTGGGTGTTCCAGACAAGAGGATCATTACAATACCCAAATTTTTATATAGGCTTGGTATGAGATCTATAATAAATGAATATAAGGAAAAGGGCCTGGAGCCAGGGCTTGATCCCATTGGTTTGGTTGAAATAATGACCAGACAAGCGTTCATTGATAAAAGAACAATTGTAGAAGAGCTGGGTGTAGAAGGGGACGATATTGATAGGGCTATTGGTGAATCGGTTAGACTTTGCATGGAAGTTCTGGATGGAAAGCAGCAGACAATTAGTATGAAAGGTGAGTGAATAATATATTGGAGTTAATCAGATTCTAAGCAAATTATAAATCTGATTTGGTGTCCCGAAATCTGTTTGGTGTTATGCCAGTATATTTTTTAAACACTGTTTGAAAATGACTTTGCGAAGAAAAAGCCAGATGTAATGCAATTTCAGAAATACTTTTGTTAGTAAACCGCAGTAAGCGCTGAGATTCTATAATTTTTTCGTTCAAGATATATTGTGTTAAGGTAATACCGGTTTGCTTATGAAACTGATTACACAAATATATCTTCCTGATATTTTTCATTTATATCCAATAAAAATAAAAGGTGATCCAATTTATTTTTATCTTTCGTTAAAATGGAAGATGGACCTATCACAATTCGATAATCATCATCCAAAGAAACATAACCATAGAATTGAAACAAGTCGGTAGTAATGATACCGGCAGTTTGCTCAGATTGTAGCATATCTTTCTCATAAAGCAGAAAAGGAGGAACAGACTATATGAAAAGAAAATATCATGAGGAACTTTTAGAAGCAATCAAACAAAATGAAAAAGAAGAAGTAGTAAATGGTATTAAAGTATTGGTCAAGCCTATTCCAGAAGGTGGAGAACCGGGAGATATGGATCCACGGCTTTATAAATCCATGAGGAGCATTGCCCTACTGGTAAAGTTTATGCCAAAGCCCAAAAAGAATCAAAACGTTTTGGAAAGAATAATGCCTCTGCGAAAGATGTTTAATGAGTATAAGGGAATTCAGCTAGTTGAAGATGGTATTACCACACAATACTTTAATATAAGCAGCGCAGATGGTTATCAAGTACCGGTTCGAGTGTATAAAAGAACGAATGCCGGCACAAATTTACCCATGTTTGTTTACTATCACGGTGGTGGATTTTTTGGCGGATCTGCCGATGTTGTAGAACAGATGTGCAAAGTTCTGGTACAAAATATTGATTGTGTCGCCTTTAATGTGGATTACCGTCTATGCCCAGAAAACCACTATCCACAGCCTTTTGATGATTGTTTCTTTGCAACAAGGTGGGCATATGATAACGCAGAAAAATTTGGTGCTGATAAAAACAAAATGGCAGTATCTGGAGACAGTGCCGGTGGGAATTTGGCAGCAGCAGTTACCTTACGTGACAGGGAAGAAAAAACCGGAATGGTAAAGCTTCAGGTATTAATTTATCCTGCAGTCAACATTTCGGGGAAAAAAACAGAATTTTATCAAGGTGTGGATTCAAGCAAATATCAGCGCAGCAAAAAGCATGAGAAGGTTTTAAATGCTACGTTGTCTATGATGAACAGTATGTTGGATGGCGGTGGTGACATCAATATGCTGGAGGAAGTCTATTTGCAAGGGAATATAAATCCGGAACATATATATGTATCTCCATTATTGGATGATATGCATGATTTACCTCCTGTTTTATTGATTTTTGGAGAACATGATTTCTTAGTATTTGAGGATTTTGCTTATGCAAGGACATTTGCAAAAGCTGGCGGAAAAATAAAGACGATTGTATATCGCGGATTGGGCCATGGGTTTGCGGATCAAATCGGAGTATTCCCACAGGCTGAAGACTGCATGAAAGAAATTGCTTCTTATATGAAAGAAATTTTATAATTTTAAAATCAGGAGGTAATCGGAAGTGACAAAAAAAGAGAGGGTTATTGTTTTTTCAATTGGTATAATATTATTGGGCGTTTTTACCTTTACAGATTTACAAATATCCATGACTCTTTATGTTAAAAACTTATATGGAAGAATTTTTGAAGTGATAGGAGAACTACCGGCTCTGTTTCTGGTTTTATTTGGTTGTGTACTGCTATTTCGTCTGCGAAGTAGAAGAAATATGATTATTAATGTTGGAATCGCAGCTTTATCCGGTATTTTGTTATTCCTGTTTGCCTTAATGGGCGGATTTATGGTATGGAAATATCTAAATGAAAACATTGGAAGTACGCTGCCTGTAATTGTACCGATTATTATTAGCCTTTTACTAATCGTTTTGGCAATCTTCCTGGCAGGAAAGGTTCCAAAAGAAAATGCACATGAAGCGGTTACATATGCTATCATTTCAATTATTTATTTTATTTCAATTTTAATAGTAATGAATGTAATAAAAGCATACTGGGGAAGAATGCGCATGAGGGAGATGACAGATTGCCTTGCGCAGTTTACGCCGTGGTATGAGATTCATTCTAGAGGGGGATTTGATAATGTATATGCATCATTTCCTTCAGGACATTCTATGAATTCGGCAGCTATTATATTAATGACACTTTTGCCTAATTTTATGCCAGGCTTAGCAGGCAAAGAAAAACTACTGAAAATAGCAGCATATACCTGGTGTGTTATAGTAGGAAGCAGCCGAATCGTGATGGGAGCTCATTTTGCAAGTGATGTTGTGGCAGGAATTATGATTTCCTTAATGCTATTTGAAATTATTCGTACTTTAGTATACAAAGTACGGCAGAAAGAAACTATAAATCCAATTAGTAATCGCGCAAAGGAGCGCAGATAGGAGTTTACATGGAAAAAGTCAATCATACGTTAAAAAGTGTTTTACCAAGAGCAAAGGAACTTGTAAAGCAGATGTCTCTTGAAGAAAAAGCCAGTCTTTGTTCAGGAAAGGATTTCTGGCATACAAAAGGAATCGAACGTCTTGGAATAAAATCAATGATGGTAACGGATGGCCCCCACGGTTTACGTAAACAGGCAGCAGATTCCGATCACTTGGGAATTAATAATTCGGTATTATCTACTTGTTTCCCTACGGCTGTAGCAACAGCCTGCAGCTTTGACCGTGATCTATTATATGAAATGGGTATTGCACTTGGAGAGGAATGTGTACAAGAGGAGGTCGCTGTAATCTTGGGACCGGGAGCCAATATAAAGCGAAGTCCGCTTTGTGGACGTAACTTTGAATACTTTTCAGAAGATCCACTTGTTACGGGAGAAATGGCTGCGGCACTCATTAGTGGAATACAGAGTAAAAACATAGGTACTAGTCTGAAGCATTATCTTGCGAACAATCAGGAAAAAGCGCGTCTTGTTTCAAATTCGGTAATTGATGAGCGGGCACTCCGAGAAATATATCTTACCGGATTTGAAATAGCAGTAAAGAAAGCGCAGCCTTGGACATTGATGTGTTCGTATAATAAGATTAACGACACTTATGCTTCCGGACACAAGCGCCTAATGACAGACATTCCCCGCGGTGAATGGGGATTTGAGGGTGCCATTGTGACGGACTGGGGTGCGATGAATGACAGGGTGGAAGGTATCGAGGCAGGACTGGATTTGGAGATGCCAGCGTTTGATGGAGCTTCGGACCAAATGATTGTTGATGCGGTTCGAGCAGGGAAATTGGAGGAAAAGCTTGTTGATCTATGTGCGGTGCGTATGACGGCTATCGCACTACAGGCAGAAAAAACACAAAAAACACCTTATAATGCAGAAGCACATAATGAATTGGCAAGGCGCATTGCACGTGAAAGTGCAGTGTTGTTGAAGTTGGGAAATGCACTACCGGCAGATAAACATAAGAAGATTGCTTTAATAGGCGAATTTGCTAAAGTTCCTCGTTATCAAGGGGCAGGAAGCTCAAAGATATCTCCAACCCGAATTACTTCTGTAACCGATGCCTTTGATGCGGAAAATATAAGTTATTCTTTTGCACCAGGTTATTCGGCCGCAAGTGATGAACCGAATGAAGCTTTGATTACCGAAGCAATTGAAGTAGCAAAAGAAGCAGATATGATATTTGCTTTTGTCGGATTACCGGATAGCTATGAAAGTGAGGGATTTGACCGTACTCATTTAAATATGCCAAAATCACACACTAGATTGATGGATGAACTTATTGCTACCGGGAAAAAGATAGTAGCTGTCATAAGTACAGGGGGAGTTGTAAATATTCCGTGGCGTGACAAAGTTGATTCCATACTTTTGATGAATCTTTCCGGGCAAAACAGTGGTTACGCCGCATATGATTTGCTTTTTGGGGATTATTCTCCATGTGGCAAACTAGCAGAAACTTATCCAATATCACTTACTGAAACTCCTAGCATCGCTCATTTTGGTACGGGAGGTAATATTGAATACAGAGAAAGTATCTATGTAGGATATCGATACTATGATAAAGCGCAAAAACAAGTGATGTATCCGTTTGGACACGGACTTTCTTACACAACATTTACCTATTCGGGATTAAAGCTTAGTGCTAAGAAGATTGGAGACAGAGATAAACTTCAAGTAGAGGTAGTAGTTACCAATACGGGAAAGTATGTCGGAAAGGAAATCGTTCAGTTGTATATTTCGGCACCGGAAAGTACTGTTTTTAAACCCGTGCGTGAACTTAAGCGTTTTGCAAAAGTGGAATTGCAGATGAATGAAAGTAAAACTGTTACGTTTACATTGGAAAGTCGTGCATTTGCTTACTATAATGTTAATGTGAAAGACTGGTTTGTGGAAAGCGGTGATTACAAGATTGAAATTGGTGCATCGTCAAGAGATATACGATTGAATGATACAGTTACCATTGAAAGCAAACAAGTGGGAGCAATACCTGATTATCGTACAGTAGCACCGGGCTATTACAATCTTTTACAACCAGGAACTTATGATGTTCCCAAGGAACAATTTGAGGCAGTTTTAGGAAGAAAAGTACCAGAAGAGCGCAGCTTAAGACCCTTTACTCTCAACTCTACCCTAGGAGAAATCAAAGTTCACTGGATTGGACGAATGATGAATAAGCAAATAGAAAAGTCCATAATGAAAATATTCACAGGAGACGATAGTGAAGGAGATATAATGACGATGATACTGGCAATGACGGTAGATATGCCTCTGCGCCAGTTGGGTATGATGTCACAAGGTGCGTTATCAGTTAAAATGATTGAGGGACTCGTAGATATAATGAATGGACATATTCTAAAGGGAATCCGTGGATTGATGAAAAAATAAAACACAGTATTACCTCATACGGAGCGTGATAACCAATCGAGAATACCAATCTTACAGCATTTACCTAAAAGGAAAGAAAATAGAAGATATAAGAGAACGGCTCGCAAAAAAAAGAGGGGATGCGGTTCAGGAGGGAAATACAAATGAATAATATCAAATCTGACGGTTTCCACACGGTCGAACAGATAGCGCCAGATACTTACCGTATAGACGAGTGCGGCGCCGCTAACTGCTACCTTGCGGTCGGTAAAGAGAGAGCACTGCTCATAGATACAGGCTGCGGGCTCGGCAATCTTAAAAATATCGTGGAACAGCTAACGGTTCTGCCGGTGGATGTTGTTCTAACCCATGCTCACTGCGACCACGCGGGTGGCGTGGGGTGGTATGAGCAGTTTTTTGTCCACGAAGCTGATCGCACTTTCGTATATAGCATTCTAAGTTCTCGCTTAGCCGCAAGGGCTATTATCGGCAAAAACGGGAAGAGAAGCGATTTTGCGAAACTGCCGTTTAGACCTAAGCCTGTGACGATAAGGAACGGTCATGTATTCGAACTTGGCGGGCGCAGGATTACTGTCGTTCACACTCCGGGGCACACCCGCGGTTCCATCGTGCTCCTGGACGACAATCATAAAATAATGTTCACAGGTGACGACATTAATCCGTTTTTGTGGATGCATCTTCCAGGGTGTACCTCTTTGAAAGAATGGTGGTTTGATTGGAGATTAGACGTTGTATGGATGTTTTAGATGAAACAACAATCAATTAGTATGAAAGGTGAGTGATTATTTTTGTTAAAAAAGAAAACAATTTTTCTTACTGGAGCAACAGGTAGTATGGGTTCTTGTGGTTTAAAAGAGTTGATGAAAGAACCATCAAAATTTACTAAAATTAAGTAGTCCAGCATTTCTTTATGATAAAAGGTAAAAGGAAAAAGCCGTGCATTTTATGATGTGCGGTTTTCCTACATGATGTAAGGGGGCGGAGAAGCAATTATGAAAATTACAACTAAAACTAAAAAAAGATATGAAAATGTCGGAGATAATATTCGTATAGGTGGGAATATGGTTCAATATTCTTTTTCAGATATAAGAGATTTTCTTGAGCAAGTGAAAACTCTTAGTATAAAATTATCCGGTGCATCTTCAGGTGTAACGGAAGCCTCTGAGATATTTATTAATACGACACATAATATCGCTGACGCAATGAATGAAGTAGATCAGGGAATTACACAGCAGGCAGGTGATGCAGAAAAATGCTTAATACAGATGGATGATTTATCAAATAAAATTGTTTTAGTGAGTAATAACACGAAAGAAATAAATATACTTGCAAATGCTGCGAAAAAGAACATAGTAGAAGGGACAATCATAACCGATGATCTTAACAGTCAAACGGAATCAACCTTGAAGATAACGAGGGATATTATAAGTGAGATTGAAAATCTATCAGAAAAATCACAGGCTGTGAATAAGGTAGTTAATGTAATAAATGAGATTGCCAATCAAACTAATCTGTTATCCCTGAATGCATCCATTGAAGCTGCAAGAGCTGGGGAATATGGAAAAGGATTTGCGGTTGTTACCGGTGAAATTAGAAAATTGGCTGAATTATCTAAGGAATCGGTAAAGGATATTAAAAATATTATAGAAAGCATCCAAAATGATATCACGAAAACTGCAGATAAAGCAAAAAAAGCGGAAAAGGTTATATATCTGCAGGATATCGCTGTAAAAAACACAACCGTTTCTTATCATAATATTGATGCTAGCGTCGAAAAGTTAGTAAATAATATACAATATATTTCGGCAGATGTGGATAATATTGAAAAACTGAGAGTAAACACCCTGGGGGCAATTGAAAGTATATCTGCAGTATTAGAAGAAATAGCGGCATCCTCTAATTCTGTGACTCAGATATCAAATGAACAATTAAACGCAGTGGTATCTCTCATTACTTCTTCGGGAATTTTAAATGAAAATATAGATGAGTTGGTAAATAGTGTCCATAATTTTAAGTTGTAGTAATATATATTTTGAGGGTGTAAAAAATCTTATGTCGAGGCTGGTTTTGTTGCTTAAGTTTCAGCTTCGGACACAAACTATTTTACATTACCACTACGCGCCATAAAGTCTAACTTTTAGGGGTCACCTCATCTTTCAATGTTGGGATATCTTTTTTTACTGCAATGTTTTTTCCTTTAATTCTACCTTTGCTAGCTTGCAGAGGTTTTTCTTTAACATTTAAATCAT
>DHER01000053.1 GCA_002399975.1 Firmicutes bacterium UBA4845
CTTTTATTTAACGTCAATGTTATCGCTGCTGTCAGTGTTGTTTTACCATGATCAACGTGTCCGATTGTTCCAATATTTACATGGGGTTTGGTTCTTTCATATTTTTGTTTCGACATTTTTCCTCCTAAGTAATTATTTTTTTAATTTGGAGCCTATGAGCAGACTCGAACTGCTGACCTCGTCCTTACCAAGGACGTGCTCTACCTCCTGAGCCACATAGGCAAGTGCCTATACATTTAAATCGCTAGTGTAAATTATAGCAACAAAATAATAATAAATCAATAGCAAAATTAAAATGTTATGTACCATAGTTAAAAATTGTTATGGGACAATTCACTAAACCGCAAACGAGCAGCCTATTAGGCATTAGCTCTTCTTTGCTGCAGCTATTTTCTTTTTAACACGCTGTAACGCATTGTCTATTGATTTTATATTTTTATGCAGTACAAGAGATATCTCTTCGTATGATTTGCCTTTCCCGTATTCAGCTAAAACAGCTTTTTCAAATTTGCTTAGAAATTTTGACGTTTCATTATAATATTGACTTTTTTCTTCTTTAGAAATCAATACGTTTTCCGGATTCAGTCTATATGAATCCACATATTTCTCCGATAATACACACTCAACATTGTCATTTGAAAAATCACAATATGACATGTTTCTGTTCAATATTTCATATGGCTTTGTTTTCCTTATGGCAGTGATTATCTGCCTTCTGATGCACACTTCCGCATAGGTTCTGAAGGTGTTTTCATAATCTTCATCATAATGATTCACCGCTTTAATAAGACCTATCATTGCCTCCTGGAATAAATCATCAATACTTCCGCCTATAATAAAAAAAGAACTTGCTATTCTTTTTATTATATATGAATACCTTTTATACAAGCACCTTTCTGCATTTTCGTTGCCGTCCTTTATTTTTCTGATGAGCTCTTCATCAGAAAAGTCATCGTATTCCTGCTTATAATAATTATAATTATCATAAATATTAATCGAAGTTATCATGGGCATCTCCACTAATGAACAGTAATAAATTAAAATAAACTTAAAGAAAAGAAAGTAAAATTATAAAAAACTATAAGAAAATTATATTATATTTAAATTTTATGTCAAGTCACTAAATATTCCTTCGTATTTTTTCAAGTTTTTTTAATGTATCAGAATCCAAAACCTGGTCTATATATGCACCTTTTTGTCGAGGCTTGTCTGCTTTTGTCCGTATATCCTTTTTAGTGTTCTCAAGCTCAAGCAGCATTTCCTTAGCCGACATGCGTGTTCCTCCCCTTGCCATCACTATTTGTTGTATGGCGCCATCAGATGTAGCAACCTGCACATGCTCATATCTTCCTATTTTATCAAGCTGCTTTTCTATATAGCTGTCAGCCGTTTCATGCTCCTTTGTATAAACAACTTCAACACCTGCAATCATTTCTTTTTTTTCGGTGCTTCCCTTTACAAGATGAGCATCAAACACAACAATTACATTTATTCCTTTATATGCCTGGTACTCAACCAAAAGTTCTATAAGTTTGATTCTGCTGTTTTCTATATTTTTAGACACATCTCTGTAGTAGTGCCACTGGTTTATAATATTGTAGCCGTCAATAAACAGATATTCTTTTTTTGTTCTCGGCATGTTAGATACCCCTTTGCTTAACTATTTCATATATGATTATTGAAGCAGCACAGGATGCATTTAATGAATCGATATTTCCTTTCATCGGTATACTTACGAGGAAATCACATTTCTCCCTTACGATCCGTCCGAGACCAGTCCCTTCATTTCCTATTACCAAACCGGCAGGAACATCAAATTTTTCTTCGCAAATATTTTTCCCATTCATATCAGCTCCATATATCCACAAACCTTTTTTCTTTAATTCATCAATGGCATTGCTGATATTTGCAACTCTTGCAACCGGAAGAAATTCAACTGCCCCGGCAGAAGATTTTGCCACAACACTGTTTATACCTGCTGCTCTTCTTTTAGGTATAATGACTCCGTGAGCTCCCAGACATTCCGCAGACCGTATTATGGCTCCAAGGTTATGAACATCCGTTACTTGGTCAAGTATAATTACAAATGGTTTTTCGCCTTTTTCTTTTGCATAATTTAAAATATATTCAATGTCCTTATATTCATATTCTCTTGCCTCTGCGATTACACCCTGGTGCCTCTTATTTTCGCTCAGCCTGTCCAGGGCTTTGTTGTCAACACTTTTTACAGGTATATTTCTCGTCTTTGCAAGATGAGTTATTTTATTCAACAACCCCTTGGACATTTCACTGCTAACAAGAACAGTATCAATCTGTGAATCACTTCTCAGTGCTTCTATAACAGGATTTTTCCCCTCAATTATCCTCATTGTTTCTATCCTTCTCCCCTATTATTTCTATAGCCATTTTAAATAGACACATCAACCTATCAATATTACCGCCCAAGTATAAGTATCCGAACAAAGCCTCAAAACCCGTAGCATATCTATACTCAGTCAACTCAGCATTTTTGGGAGAAGATGTCACCTTGGCGTTTCTCCCTCTTTTAACTATTTTTTTTTCTTCTTCAGTAAGGTTGGGTTCCAATTTACTTATTAAATACGCTTGGGTATTTGCCTTAACAAACTTCACAGTAATCCTGTGCATTTTATTTACGTTTGCGTTGTACTTATGAATTACATAACTCCTTGCTAAAAGCTCATAAACGGCGTCACCTGCATAAGCTAATTGTGCAGGTGAATACATCATTATTTTCTTATCTTTTTTATCGTCTTTATTACACTTTGACGTTTCAAAATTAATTAATTTTAAAAATTCATCGCTGTTATTCAATTTATTTTCTTCCAATTTACACCTTGTCTTGTATCTTCCAGCATAATTCCCTTTTCCAAAAGTTCCGACCTTATGGAATCAGCCAGCTGATAATTTTTATTTTTCTTTGCTTCCTGTCTTTTTTTTATCATTTCCTCAATATAATCGACCATTTCGTCGCGGACATTTCTATATTTATTTTCTTCTTTTAACAAATCCAATGAAAGAACTTGATCAAAATCTTCCACAAGTTTTATTTTTTCAACGCTGCTTACTGTATCTGCCTTAAGCATACTAAATAAAACTGTAATTGCATTTGCAGTATTTAGGTCATCTTCAAGACAGTTCTTAAACTCATTTTTATACTTGAGTGCCTCTTCGGATAATACTGGTGAACCCGTATAATTGTTCACACTGTCTTTAATTTCCATTATCTTATTTTTTAATTTTAAATAGGCATTTTCCGCAGAAGCAAGGGAATCATAAGAAAATACAAGCTGCTTTCTGTAATGTGAATTCAAAACAAAATACCTAAATGCCAAAGGTCTGAATCCCTTTTTTTCAATAGACGGCAAAGTTAAAAACTCACCGCTGGACTTGCTCATTTTCCCGCCGTTGAGAATTAAGTACTCTCCATGCCACCAATATTTTACCCAGGTTTTTCCGGTATAGCTTTCGGTTTGTGCTATTTCATTCGTATGGTGTACAGCTATATGGTCTATTCCTCCGCAATGGATATCTAACTGATTGCCAAGATTTTTAAGACTTATAACGGAGCATTCAATATGCCATCCAGGATATCCGATACCCCACGGAGAATCCCACTTCATTGCCTGGTTTTCAAATTTCGACTTGGTAAACCAAAGGACAAAATCCTGAGGGCTTTTTTTATGAACATCAACAAAAACATCTTCTCTCGAAGCAGTTTTTAACTTGCTTAAATCCATACCCGAAAGCTTCGTATAATCCTTTACCTTTGTAACGTCAAAATATACATTACCGTTAGCTATGTATGTGTAGCCCTTCTTTTCAAGAACCTTTATAAATTCTATGTAATCATTTATGTAATCGGTAGCTTTTGCAACAACATCCGGTTTTTTTATGTTTAATTTTTTTATATCGGAGAAAAAAGCATCCGTGTAATGCTGAGCAATTTCCATTACAGTTTTGTTTTCCCTTTTTGCTCCTTTGAGCATTTTATCCTCACCTTCGTCAGAATCTGATTCTAAATGTCCCACATCAGTTATATTCATAACTCTCTTAACATCATATCCTATATATCTTAAAGTTTTTTCAAGTACGTCTTCATGAATATATATCCTTAAATTACCTAAATGGGCAAAATTATAAACAGTCGGCCCGCAAGTATACATTTTTACCAAATTTCCATTTATAGGCTTAAAATCTTCAATTGACCTTGATAAGGTATTGTAAAGTTTCATCGATCTCTCCCCTTTGCACTTTAATTTATTATATAATACGTAATTGATTGTATCAAGTTATTTTTTAATGATTGTTTTCCCTTGAATTTTTTTATGTAACAATACTGTAATTGTGATTTCGATAAAAAATGCTAAAATGTTTAATAATATTAAATATTATAGCAAAAGGGGGCAACATGAAAAAATTAAAATTATTGATTTTTACTTGTGTTATTTTATCTTTGTCAATTTCTTCTGTTTATGCCGCTACATTCGGATACAGTAATATATCTGGCATTGCACTTCACCAGTATGATGATTATTCTTCTCCAATTACCGAAATTTTAAAGATACGAACCAAATTAAAAATCACAGGAGAAAAGGACCAGTGGTATAATGTAAAAACCGAATCTGGCGAAGGCTGGATAGAAAAATATTTCGTAACTGTTCCTGCTGAAAAATATGTGGTAAACAACACACCATATAAAATAAACATACGCACATCTCCAGCTTCCACTTCAAAAGCAGTTGGACAGCTTAATCCGGGAGACAAAGCAAAATACATCGATACATATCACAGCTGGAACATAATTGAATACCAGGGAAATGAATGCTACACTGCCAGCTGGCTTACAGACTTAGAATGTGAAAATTCACAGAAAATATACATTCTTTACGACAAAACAGACATAAGAGACAAGGCATCATTTGACGGCAACGTAATAGTTCAGGGAAACAGAAATGACTCCTATGAAGTAGCCGGAGAAAAAAATGGATGGTTTAAAATAAATCTTCCAAACGGACAAACAGGCTATGTTCCCGGATGGCTCACAGGATATAGCCAGAATTATTACTCAGGAAGAAACTTAAGCTACAAAAAAACCGTTGGTAATTTAAATATAAAGTCGGGTCCTTCCATAGAATACGGCAATTTACGAACGCTAAACGGTGAATCCCTGGTAAAGGTTGTTAACTCTGAAAACGGATGGGACAAGGTTGTTTGCCAAGAAGGAAATGTAGGCTGGTGCAGTATTGATTCTTTAAAGGAAACATATCCTCTTTCAGGTAAGTCAATTCTTATTGATCCGGGGCATGGAGGTAAAGACCCAGGATCCATAAGCTGTTCAGGGAAATATGAAAAGTACGTCAATTTAGAAACCGCATATAAGCTAAAAGAAATCCTGGAATCCTTAGGTGCCAACGTATATATGACCAGGGACGACGATTACTACATAACAAACAAAGAAAGAGGACGAATGGCCGACAACCTCAATACAGATATTTTGCTGTCAATTCATCACAATTCCCTAAACAACAGCGACTATTTTGGATTATCAACATATTACAATACTATAAATTATAAAGACCCAAGTTATGGTTATGATTTGGCAGAAGCTATTTACTTAAATGCGATAACGACAAACGGCATATACAGGGATGGAATTTTAGACCGTAACTATGAAGTGTTGAGAGAAACCAATACGCCGGCAGCTTTGATAGAAATCGGATTTATGTCAAATCCCAATGAAGAAATGAACGTCCACAATGAAAGTTTCCAATACGTAATTGCCGAAAAAATAGCAAACGGGATTATTGATTATTTTAATAATAAAAACTAACAACAGGTTTATTGCAGCATTGAGTTATTAATTACCATGAAAAAGTATTTTGCATCATCCTGAGATTTTAAAGCCTATTGAATTCCCACGGCTTACTCAGGATGATATAAATATTACTTATCTATTATTATTTTAAAAACAGTTCAGAAAAAAATTCAACTATCAAATCATCTTTTACGGCTAAAGACAGTATTTTGCTATGCTTAATAAATGCCGGTACATTTTTTGTAAATGAAATCGGATTTTTTTGAAATATTTCAATAGTCACATTTAAAAAATCTATTGTATTGTAAATTTTAAATCTTTCAATCTTAAGCTTTTCGGCAATCCTTTCGGCCAATCTGATACAAATATCCTCGTAGTCTGCATTACCCTTAATGTCGAGAATATTTTCCAGACGCGGCATTATTTTTTCAAAAAAGGCTCGATCCAGGCTAATATCATCAAAGCCTAATATTTCTGCCACTTTCTTAATTTTATCACCGTTCTCCACAAAATACTTAGCAAGTATCTCAACAAAATCACCCTCATAAGGTATACAGTAATATTTAAAACCTTTAAGCTTTTTGAACACTTTCATAGTGTCATAATAGCCAAGCTTTATTAATTCATCAGTTTTTTCCCTGTCAAAGTCCAACGTTTCAAATATTGTACCTAAACTTCCCTCTGCAGGCTGTATGTATGTAACTTTTACATCCTTGTCCCTTACCTTTCGCACCACTCCAATACCCATGGTTCGCACTGCAATTATATTCTTGTACCCTTTTTTAACAAGCAAACCTACAGGAAGGTTGTTATAAAAACCTCCGTCAAGGTATTTCTTGCCGTCCATTTCTTCTGACTTAAAAGCCGGCAGATAGGAACTAGCAATTAGAAAATCTGCAAGTCTTCCATAAGGTATGTCTTCCTTTAAAAGTTCCATAGGTTTTTTATCAGTCAAATCAACAGTTACGATTCCTAAATCTACATTAGAGCTTCGAATCTTATCTTCATCTATATATTCATCAAGCAAAGCTCTGATTCTTGATGTATCTAATCCTCTGTTATTGAGTATATCCTTTGACTGGTGCAGCAGCTGAGGAAAATTTATTTTCTGCAAATTTAAATTCTTTATATTATCAACTGCCTTTTCATCTATATTAAACAATTCGTTGGTGTTTACACTGTACCATAATTTCTCCAGTATATCATAATCTCCTTGAGCCATTAACGCAGCATTTATAGCACCGATGGAAGTTCCTGCTATTCCTCCTATTTCAATGCCAAGTTCCTTCAACGCTTTAAAGGCTCCAACATGATATGCTCCCTTAGCTCCGCCGCCTTCTAATACTAAACCGTACATTTTGTTCTCCTACTCAATTGATAATAATTTTACGGAGCTTACACCTTTAACCTTTTTCAGCTCCGCTATTACATCATCTATAGACCTGCTCATGTCGGAAATATCAAGGGATAAATTTACAGAAGCCTTTCCGTTAATCGGAATGCTTTGATTAATCGTAAGAATATTTACGTTTTCGGAAGACATGTAATTTAACACGCTTGACAATATTCCTTTTTCATGCTTAAGCATCATAGACACAACAGCTTTTCTACCAATAGAATTTTCAGAAGGAGAAAAAACATAATCTTTGTACTTATAATAGGTACTTCTGCTTATACCCACTGTTTTTACCGCATCGGTAATACCTTTAACGCTTCCGTTATTTATTAAATTTCTCGCATCAATAACCTTTTCATAAACATCAGGCAGTATTTTTTTGCTCACAATTAAATATTTCTTTAACATAGTACACCTCTTTTGTTTATATTTACCTATTTATCTATTTACAATTACGCCTTTTTTATCCGCCAATAAATATTTTATTTCCCAGTTATATTTCAGATTCATTATGTCATACCTTATTTTGTTTGTAAAATCTGAATTTTCTATAATATTCATCAATGTTGGACCAGAACCACTTATGAAAAATGCCGGCGACCTATTATCCCTGCATATTTTAAACACTTCATCAAATTCATATATAAGTGTTTTTCTGAATTTCTGGTGAAGTTTATCATGCATAGCAACATTCACTGCAATTAAATTGCCTTCTTCCAATGCCTTAAGAAGAACCGCCGTGCGTGATATATTAAATAATGCATCTTTAAACGGTATCTCCGTAGGAAGCAGTTCTCTTGCCTCATGTGTAGACACTTCAAAATCAGGTATTAACGCACAAAATTTAATATTATCACTAATATTGTAATTTAAACAATATGGCTTGCCTTCATCTACAATAGAAGCAGTCAAGCCTCCATAAACAGCAGCTGCCACATTATCAGGATGTCCTTCTATTTTTACGGCAATTTTGAATAGATCGTCCTTTAATAAATTACCCTCCAGCAAGGAATTTGCACCGAAAACTCCGCCTACAATACATGCAGAACTGCTGCCGAGTCCCTTTGAAACAGGTATTTCCGTATGCATCGATATCTTTAGTCCCTTAAATTTCCTGCCGATTATTTCAGCAGTATACATAAAGGATTTATATACTAAGTTATCTTTATTTTTATACTTATCCGAACATCCTTCAATTACAAGACCTTCATTTATTTCTTCAAATTCATAAACATTATACATGTTTAGGGCAAGGCCCAAGGTATCAAAGCCTGGGCCTATATTTGCCGTAGATGCCGGAACTGTTATAGTTACCATTTTTATCTCCTCATTAGAAATTAAAATTAACATGCAGCTAAACAGACAAAATTTCTTAGCCCTCTGTTTCTAAGACTGATGCCTGCCCATCTGTCCTATTTGTCTTAATTGTTTTTATATAGCTTTCCATTTCATTTACTTGGCATACATCTGTATGTAATACAGTTTTATTACTCAAGCCTTTTAAATTTTCAGGTACCGGCACACCTGTCTTTTCGAAAAGTTTCTTCATGATTTCAAACTCGTTGCCGTCTGCAACACCGTACAGCGATTTATACACACTTCCCGAAAATTTATAAGGGCTGGCAGTTGATAGTATCACGCTTAAAGTATTGTCACCTGTCTGTTTTTTATACTTTTCAAGTGCTTTGTATGCTACTGCAGTATGGGTATCCAGAAGATATCCATATTTGTTAAATGTTTCTTTTATAGTTTTTTCCGTTTCTTCTTTAAACACACAGTCCGCATAAAAAACAGAATTTATTTTTTCCCTCATCTCGGTGCTGATTTCATATTTTCCGAATGAATTAAGATCCTCCATTAGAGATTTTACCTCTTCGTTGTTTTTGCCGCTCACATAATACAAAAGCCTTTCCAGGTTACTCGAAACAAGAATATCCATAGAAGGAGAAATCGTCCTATAAAATTTCCTGTTACTGTCATAAATCCCTGTCCTGATAAAATCATACAAAACATTGTTTTCATTTGACGCACATATGAGCCTGTTAACCGGGAGTCCCAATATTTTTGCATAATATCCGGACAATATGTTGCCAAAATTTCCTGTTGGAACGGAAAAATTAACTTTGTCACCTATTTTGATGGCACCTTTTTCCACAAGCCTTGCGTAGGAGTAGAAATAATAAACAATTTGAGGTACAAGCCTGCCGACATTTATTGAATTTGCAGAAGAAAACATTTTATTTTTTTTCTTTAATTCCTCTACAAACTTCTCATCAGTAAATATTTTTTTTACTCCTGCCTGAGCATCATCGAAATTTCCTCTGATTGCACAAACATAAGTATTGGAACCTTCCTGTGTAACCATTTGCCTTTTCTGCACTGTGCTTACGCCGTTTTCAGGGTAAAAAACAGCAATTTTTGTTCCCTCTACATCCTTAAAGCCCTCCAAAGCTGCCTTCCCTGTATCTCCGGATGTTGCAACAAGAATTATTATTTCTCCATTAATATTATTCATTTCATATGAAATCCTCATTAAATATGGAAGTATAGAAAGAGCAACATCCTTAAATGCTGAAGTAGGACCGTGAAAAAGTTCTGTTATATAAGAATCTCCGATTTTTACAAGAGGCGTAATTTCATCAGTGCTGAATTTATTTGTATATGCCTTGCAAACACATTCTTTTATTTTATTTTCAGGAAAATCGTCAAGCATTAGTTTTAAAACAGATGCTGCCATTTCAGGATATCTTTTTCCTTTTAAATTCTCTATATTTATACTTTTATGTTCAAGGCCTCGCATAACATACAATCCGCCGTCTTCGGCAATACCTTTAAGTACAGCCTCCGAAGCAGTAGCTTTTAAATTTGAATTTCTAGTGCTTTCATAACTTTGAAACATTTTTCCCTCCGGAGTATAAACCATATGATACCATATCATACACTGTTCTCAATATAATTACAAGTGTTTTTAAAAATAAACACTTCTACATCATTTCAAGAAGTATCTGTATTTATTGTTTGAAAAAAAACTGATATATGATAAAATAAGCCGTTAGTGTAATTGTACTTGCAAATACCAATTGTTTAAATTAGGAGGAATTATGAAATATGTAAGTATACTTGGAGCCACCGGCTCCGTAGGAACACAAACATTGGATATAGTACGCCAGCATCCAGAAGAAATAAAAGTATGCGCTGTCACCGGAAACAACAACATAGAACTTTTAAAGCGCCAAATAGCAGAATTTAAACCTGATATCTGCTGTGTAATGAATGAGAAAAAGGCACTGACGCTAAAAAACATGCTTCCTGCAAATACAGATACAGAAATAGTTTCAGGGATGGAAGGCCTTATTGCCGCAGCAGAATTTGAAAAAAGTGAAATAATAGTAACCGCAGTATCAGGCATGATTGGACTTAAACCAACTGTTGCCGCAATAAAAAAACACAAAACTATAGCGTTGGCTAATAAAGAAACTCTGGTTACAGGCGGAAACTACATAATGAGTTTAGCCAAAGAATACAATTCAAAAATACTTCCTGTTGACAGCGAGCACAGTGCAATCTTTCAATGCCTTATGGCAAACGATAAAAAGTTTATAAATAAAATAGTGCTTACAGCATCAGGCGGGCCTTTTAGAGGCAAAGATATAAATTTTTTAAAAAATGCAACCATAGATGATACACTGAAACATCCAACTTGGTCCATGGGCAAAAAAATAACCGTTGATTCCGCAACTCTGATGAACAAAGGATTAGAGGTTATTGAAGCTAAATTTTTATTTGACGTAGAACCAGAGCAAATTGAAGTAGTTGTTCATCCCCAAAGCATAATTCATTCAGGGGTTGAATTTACAGATCACTCAACAATTGCTCAGCTTGGTCTTCCAGATATGCATATTCCAATACAATTTGCCATATTTTATCCAAATCGAGTTAAAAACGACTATAAAAGCCTTTCCTTGGCTGAAATAGGAAAGCTTACTTTTGAAAAACCGGATTTAAATGTATTTAAGTGCCTGAGGCTTGCTTTTGATGCCTTAAAAGTTGGAGGAACAATGCCTACCGTACTTAATGCCTCAAATGAAGCTTGTGTAAATTTATTTTTAAACAAAAAAATAAGTTTCCTTGACATAGGGAACATTAATGAAAAAGTAATGCTTTCACATACACCTCAAAAAATTAATTCTTTAGAAACGATTCTGAAATCCGAGGAATGGTCCAGGAAAAAAGTAAAGGAACTATTGCCCGCCGATTTATAGAAATAGCATAGCCCGGTCAACAATAGTATACCGGGCTATATTTAATCAAGCATATCTTTAATTGCATTGTTGTTAATGTCATCATCCACATTTACGATTACTACGTCCATGCCGATTTTTAATATTTCCTCCCACTTGACTCTTCTTGCTTTAGACTTTCCAAGCATGCCCATAAACTTGCTTGCCTCTTCTATATAAAACGCTTGAATTTTACCTGCCTTTGTATCTATCTCCACATCATCAAACCTGCCCATGATTTCACCGTTTTTTATATTGATAACATCTTTCTCTATTATATCCCAGTAATTAGTCAAAGCATTCACCACCTTTATAAAAATGCGGAATCATATACTATAAAGTATGTACAACTTTTGTCAATTATGACTGATATGATTGAAAAACAAATTTACAAAAGTTACTTAAAATATACTTATGCTTTAATATACCAAAAAACACCACAAGTTTTTAATCACTTTGATGGTGTTTTAATTGGAACCTATCGGCTAATTTGATAAATTTTTCATTCTTATAGTTAGCTACTTAAATCCCTTTTTAAGCTGGTTCAAAGCAGATTTCTCCAAGCGGGAAACCTGTGCCTGAGATATGCCGATTTCGTTTGCAACCTCCATCTGCGTCTTACCTTTATAGAAACGCATATCAACTATTTGCCTTTCTCTTTCCGTAAGATTGCTGATGCTGTCCTCCAGCGTTATCTTCTCAACCCATTTTTCATCAATATTCTTTTCATCTTTAACCTGATCCACAATATAAAGAGCATCCCCGCCGTCATTGTAAATTGGTTCAAACAGCGATATGGGATCCTGTATTGATTCTAAAGCAAATATAATTTCTTCTCTGTCAATGCCGATTTCATCAGCTATTTCAGTGATTGAAGGTTCTTTTGACTTTCCTGCCGAAAGCCTCTCCCTAACCTGTAAAGCTTTATATGCTGTATCTTTCATTGACCTTGATACTCTTATGGAATTATTATCCCTTAAATATCTCCTGATTTCTCCTATAATCATAGGAACAGCATATGTAGAAAATTTCACATCAAGAGAAAGATCAAAATTATCAATAGCTTTTATTAGTCCCACACAACCGATTTGAAACAAGTCATCAACTGGCTCATTTTTAGAATTAAATCTTTGAATTACGCTTAGCACAAGCCTTAGATTGCCCTTAATAAACTGTTCCCGCAGTTCATTGTCGCCTTCTTGGATTTTTTTAATCATACCTCTCATCTCTGATGGTTTAATTGTAGGCAATTGAGAAGTATTAACGCCACATATAACTACTTTGTTCATCATCGCTGTTTTCCCCTTTAAAAAATATTATCCCCCTTTAAAATTATTTCCCTGTATGTGCTTTTTATACGGCTTTATTAATTTCCTTTTTTAGTCTGTTAAGTATTTTCTTTTCAAGGCGAGATATGTATGATTGAGAAATTCCAAGCATATCAGCCACTTCTTTCTGAGTAAAACTCTTTGTATTATTAAGCCCGAATCTTAATTTCATAATTGTGTATTCTCTTTTGCTTAATTTTTTTATTGAATCATTCAAAAGACTTAAATCAACTTCGCTTTCCATATCCTTAAACACAATGTCCTCTTCAGTTCCCAAAATATCCGAAAGTAAAAGCTCATTTCCATCCCAGTCTATATTCAGTGGTTCATCCAGCGAAATTTCCGTCTTGGATTTGCTTACCCTCCTTAGGTGCATTAATATTTCATTTTCAATGCACTTAGAAGCATATGTTGCAAGTTTGATGTTTTTTTCTGCCTTAAATGTGTTAACAGCTTTTATAAGCCCAATTGTACCTATAGATATTAGATCCTCTACATTTATTCCCGTTGATTCAAATTTTTTTGCAAGATAAACAACAAGCCGCAAATTGTGCTCTATCAATATTGTCTTAGCTTCCTCGGAATCTTTAAGCCTTTTAATAACTTTCTTTTCTTCTTCCTGTGATAAGGGTGGAGGAAGCGTGTCGCTTCCTCCGATATAGTATATATCCTGAGAAAGTCCCAGCTTATTTATTATATAGTTAAACGATTTTATCAAAAAATCTTTAGCGTGATTTAACAAGCTCATTGTTCTGCTCCATCTCCCATTCCAGTATTTTATTAAACAATAAAGCATCATAATCTTCCCTGCGGCTTATTTTCTCAGTACACAATCCTATAATAGCATCCGCATTTATAATACTATTGTTCTTATTTTTTATTTCAATACTATCAGGTACAACGCAGACCATCATTCTGCCTTCACTGCTGATTGTATTGTACTTTATTATCCTTATGTTAGTTTTATTGTAGCTTCCATTCAATATTTCATAGCTGCTTCCTTTATTTTTATAAAACTCTAAAATGCCTTGATACAAATCTTCATCCAAAATATCCTTGATACTTTCAATATTCACCACCATTACAGGTTTCCCTGTCATAGGATCAGTAAGCTCATTACCGGTATCGATAAAGGCTTTCAATTTTTTGCTGCAGCCGCCTATTTTTACTGTTGTAATCCTCATGTAGTTGTTTTTTTCAGTCTTCGCCTTTATTTCCTTAAAAAAGAAATGCAATGCACCATACCCGCCAAATAAAGATATTACAATTGCATTTATCGTTACTTTGCTATAATTCAAATAATATAACCCACATATAATTCCTACCATTACCAATGAAGTTATGTAAAAGCACAGTATAACCCTTATATTTGTCAATATCCCCTTGGAATCAAAAGCAACCATAACCATTAAAACCGAAACACTGAATTTTACAATAAAACATGTCATGAATCCTTCACATATGTAAGCGGCAAGAACAACATACAAGGCACCTATCACAGAGGCGGCAATAATCCTTTTATAAATAATTATTCTCTTTATAAGCTTCCCTGTAATAAATAACAGAATAAAATCAATAAAAAAATTTTCAGCGAAGATATATTCAATATAATAAACCATCTCCACCTCACATAGTGTAATGATACCCATTATAAAGTATGGGGCAAAAATATTTTGTCATAACCTGTCTTTGAAAATAAAAAAAATGCATGTAAAATGAATATGTACATGCATTTTATATAGAACGATCATAAAATTATGATTTAATTTTATCTATCATTTCTTCCTTGTTTTTACCTTTTTCAAGTCCTTCGACTAATACCGCTGTTTTGGAAGTATCACCTATTAATATGCCGCCTGACAATACTCCATTTCTAAAGTACAGTTTCGTGAAATTTTTGCCGTCATAGTCCTTGTAAACATCATATTCTGCATTTTGGTCAGAGCCTATATCTCCTATAGAAAATACCTTTGAATCAAAAGCATTCAGCGTTGTTGAAGGTATAATTGTTTCATAAGTATAACTTCCTCCTGCTGCATTTATTCCGGCAGCCTTTCCCTGTTCGATAGCTTCGCTCCACAGAGCATAATTTATTCCGTTATATTCTGAGCAGTCCCCGCAGGCATACACATCAGGCACTGATGTTTCCATCTTATTATTTACAACAATAGCTCTTTTGATTTCAATACCACAGTTTTTTGCAATTTCGCTGTTTGCCTTGACGCCTGTCGAAATAATTACAATATCCGCATCTACTGTTTCCCCGTTGTCAAGAAGAATTCCCTTAGCACTGCTGTCACCTAAAATTTCCTTAGTCCCAACACCTTTTTTAAATGTAACCCCCGCTTTTTTTACTACTTTTTCCAATATTTCAGAAGCATCTGCATCAAGCTGCCTTGGGAGAATCCTGTCAGACATTTCGATTACAGTAACATCAAGGCCAATTTTGTTCAGCTCGCTTGCAGCCTCTAAACCTAATACGCCGCCGCCGATTACAGCTCCTGTCCTTTTATCCTTTGAATATTCCTTTATTGCCCTGCAGTCCTTCACATACCTTAAGGTAAATACTCCTTTCCTTTCTCTGCCGTTGAAAGGCGGAACAAACACTTCAGCACCTGAAGCAATAATAAGCTTTGTATATTCAAGTTCGCTGCCATCCTCCAAGATTATCTTTTTACTACCGGTATCTATCTTTGAAACAACCTTGTTTACCATAAGATTTACATTGTTTTCCTTGTACCACTTATCCTTTTTTATTGATATTGACTCAATAGTTGCATTGTCATTGCTGAGCATCTTTGAAAGCTGAGGTCTGTAATAACCTTTTACGCTCTCCTTGGAAATAATAGTCAACTCACATGATTTGTTTATTTTGCGTATTTCTGAAGCAGCACCCATGCCTGCTCCGCTGGCACCTATAATAATTATTTTTTCTTTTTTGTCGGAAACTATATCAGGTTTCCCTTCTTCCACCTTTACAAAATATTCGGAGCTAACTCCACAGGCAGGACATTTTTCAGGAGGAGCTGTTCCTTCCACTATCTCCCCGCAAACTGTACATTTCCATTTATATATTTTCACTTTATATACCTCCCGTATTTAATCAATATGTTACTTTATACCCATTTTACAGAATATTAAACCAGCTTATTACATATTTTGTATAACTATGTACCATCTGTAATTTGTAATAATCCCTGCAATAAACAGTTTATATTCATATAAGCCATATAAAAAATCCAATGATTTATTTCTCAGATACCAGCGCTCTAAAAATCATATATACATCACTATAATTTAATTTTGTATAATTAGTAAGATTTTTATAAATTCTGTTTTTTATTACTTTGGCTCCTCCGGCTTTTACATTATGAAACATCACTAATACCTGATTTTGATTACAAAATGTAAAAACATCACATTTTCTTAAAGATCTCCTTAAAAGCTCTGCAAATTCATTTTGGATGTTTTTTTTATTTTTATTGATATTTATTATGCATAAATAGTCATTTAAATTATCTCTTAGTGATTTTCGCTTTTGCATATTAAATAAAATTTTGAAAGATTTCATGCCACACTGCATAGCGCCTGACGGATTCATTTCTTTAAGTTTTCTGCTCACACTGTCAATATCAACATGTTCCTCTCTTGGAAGATAATTTCGTATTTTTTCCAATACTTCAGCAAAACCTTGTGGTTTTATATCTAATTCTTTTTCCAATAAATCCAATGAAAATTTATAGTGATCAACGGCAGCTTTCCGCCATCCTTGCTGCAGCATGGCTTCAATTAAATTTATATGGATATTTTCTTCATACGGTTCAATAAGAAGCGCTTCTTCACATAGTGATACAATTTTTTCTCTCTCACCTGTGTCTTTTAATATACTGATAAGTTTGTATAATGTTTTTAGATATAACCGCCGATAATAATTTCTTGTTGGAACAAGCCAAACCTCATATGCATTATCTGAAAGATATGAACCCCTATACAATTTTAATGCTTTCTGATAAAGTGCGACGGAGGTTTCAGTATCATATTCCAACCTTAAATCCGCCTGCTCTATAAGATGCTCAAATTCATCCACATCAAGTAGAAGGTTTTCCCCGATTTTTAAAAAATAGTACCCATTAGTGAAACTAATGACCATGTATTTGGGTTCATCCGCATCTTCAGGCAAAAATGATTTAATTAACTTCCTTAATCTGAATATCTGAGTCCTGAGCACATTCTTAGGATCTTTAGACTTGCTGTCTGCCAACAAATTGTCAATAATGGTTTCAGGAAGAAGTTTTTTGTTCCTAAAGGTAAGAAAAAATTCAAATAGTTTGCACAGTTTATATTTACGCCCTGTTTGTTTAAGAACAGATTCCCCGTCTCCTTTTATATCAAATCCACCAAACGTATTTATGCAGAATTTCATAATTGTCTGCCCCCATTTACAATTACAATTTATTCCATTATACAATTCATAAGACAATTTATCAACAAACGATTTTATTCATTCATTTTCGTCATAATTCTTATGAAAATTCCATAAATACAAGCACACAACACTATTTATTTTTATTGGATTGTATCAGATCTTTCACAAACAGTGACGGATTGCCGGGGACTACAATATTTAATTCTTTTCGTGCCCTTGTCATGCCTACATAAAATATACGGCGTTCTTCTTCCATCTCCCTTTCATATTCTTCTTCCGATACGTTCCTATTTTCAGAAGGAAACTCCCCTTCGATATTGTCAATCATATATACAACGTCATATTCCAGACCTTTTGCACTATGAATAGTTGTAAGTGTAAATCTTGAATTTTTATTTTCAGAAGCACTTTTTATAACATTCTGAAGATTGTTTATTTTTATTATAAATTCTTTAATATTAACACAGTAAGAACCTATTTCCTCCAGGATCTCCAGTATATGCATAGAATTAGCAAGGCTGCCGCGGCCTTCAGCCTGCATCCTTTCCAGATAGCCCATGTATTCCAGCCCTGTTTTTATAAACTTTACAGCATCTTTAGGTCTTAAATTATTTATATAGTTTATATCCTCTTTAAACTGGCGTATTTTATCATACACATAGTAATCAAAATTCTTGCAATTGTTTAAAATATCAAAAACAGTCAAATCATTTCGTGGGCTTTCAACAACAATCCTGCACATATTTTTTGTAAAATACGTATAACTTTTATAGTAAATCCTTGAAAATGCACCCCTGTCCATGGGATTAAGAGCTAAATTTAAAAAAGCGAGTACATCATAAAGGACCGGGCTAGTAAAAAACTTCGTTTTATCCTCTTTAATATAAAAATTTATATTATTTTCATTAAAGTTAATTGCTAAAATCATGACAGACATATTATACCTATACAATATTCCCACAGTACCTTCAGCCGTTCCCGTCAATCGCTCTGTAAGCAGCTTAGCCTGTTCCCTTCTGCTCTTTACTTTTATTATATTTATTTTATTTTCTCCCAGGTTTTTAGTATTGATTGCCTTCTTGTATCGTTTTTTGTTCCTTGATATAAAATTTCCGGCACCTTCTACTATATATTTATCTGACCTGTAGTTATTGTCAAGATAAAATATTTTCCCGCCTTTATAAATATTTTTAAATTCAAGCATGAACTCAGGATAGCTTCCCCTAAAAGAATATATTGCCTGATCGTCATCGCCTACCATAAACAAATTATGGTCTGTTATCATCTTTATAATTTCATGCTGTATTTTGGAGGTATCCTGTACTTCATCCACCTGAATATATTGAAACATATTTTTTATGTAATTTTTAAAATAGTCAGAATTCAAAATTATTCTATATGCGTACAAAAGCATATCATCAAAATCAATTAGCCTATTTTGCGATTTGTAGCTTTTGTACGCTTTATATATTTTGTCAAACCCTTTTATTTCAATCCCAAAATCACTGTATTGTGCAGGGTCTATCATCATGTTTTCAACATAGCTTATTGCAGATGCAAGGTTTTCTATTTCTTCCTGGGTGACATAATTAAAATATGATTTGGAGTAATAGGATTTCAATATATTGCCAAGTACGTGGTGATTATTTCTAAGTAAATTAAAACTAATTCCTTTTTTCTTATAAAAATTTCTTAGGATTTTATATGAAAAAGCATGTATAGTAGAAAATTCGGCTTTGTTCCCATACATTCCACCAAACAGTGATTGAAACCTGTCTTTCATGTCATTGGCCGCCATTTTAGAAAATGTTATGGTCAGAATTTTTCTGCTGCACTTTTTTTCATACAAAATTTTCCCCGCTCTTGCAATGGTAACAGTAGTCTTACCAGAACCTGCAGTTGAAAGCACAAGGGCATTGCCTTTATCAAAAGAAACAGCCGACCTTTGCTGGCTGTCCAGTTCCATATTCTTTACATTTTTCAAGAAATCAAAGTATTCCATACTGCACCCAATATTACATCAGATATATGAGCATGCTCATAAATGTTGCCGCTATCATTCCTACAGCTAATACCAAACAAATAATTCTTTTCATATTATTTGCCTTTTTATATTTGTTCATGTTCATCCTCCATTTCCTACAATCATAATATATATTCTAACATATTAATTATAATTTTTACAGTTTGAAATTTGCTATTTTTTATTTTCTAATCCTAATTGTTTCTCTTTTGCCATTTCATTCGATTCTTACCGTCCTGATTAGAGTATAGAAATACGAACTCTTTATTTCGGCATACAAAATTTGCCTTGATGTTATCCGGAGTAATGTTGTATAATTACTTTATTATTAATTAAAAACAAAGTTTCAACTGCCCTTGCCGTAAATATATCTTGAAAGCATTGATAATAATCACTGAATCTAATGTAAATACAACAGCAATTATGAAAGCGTATTATTTATATGATTTATAATAAAATTAAACATGCCAAATATAAGAAATTAAAAGTTATAATAGCTGCACTGCTTATAATCTTTGCGATTATTACCGCAATGAATGCAATAATCGAGCCGTCAGGTTATATCAGGCCTGATTATGCAAAGTCTGACATAACATCAATATTGGAAAAAAACAGCCTGTCTACGGATGATTACAAAGAATTATTTTATCAAACAGGGCTTGGTAAAACTGCTATTGATGAAGTCCTGAAAAGTAAAGGGGGAAAAGAAAGGATACTAAAATTTCAGAAAAATTTTTTTATAGATAAAAGAACCTTATGTGAAAAAATAGGAATAATTACAAGTCAGGAGTCAATAGTTAACAACGAGGGCAAACCAATGTACGGTTTTGATATTGCAACATATAAAAACGGGTACGTGTTAATAACAAAGGCCACCCACTCTCTTGGATGGCGCCATGGACATGCGGCAATTGTGACAGATGCTGAAAACAACGAAACATTGGAAGCAGTAATATTAGGAAGCAATTCCCAACTTCAAAACATAAACAAATGGAGAATATACCCTTCATTTATAATGTTGAAATTAAAAGATGCTTCACAGGAAACATTGGATAAAATAGCAGAATTTGCAAAGTCTAATTTATATGACGTTCCTTACGGCCTTACTGTTGGTTTAACCGAGCGAAAAAATCCGGAACCAAAAAATATCCGTTCAACCCAATGTTCCCATCTTGTATGGTATCCTTTTATGCAGTTCGGCTATGACGCCGATTCGGACGGCTCCTGGCTTGTTACTCCTAAGGACATGGCAAACAGCGATTTGTTTGAAATAGTTCAGATTTACGGAGTTGACCCTGGGAATATATGGCCATGATGCAAACAAGAATGATTATGAAATCCCAAGTAGATCACAAATTGTGAGCAAGTATATTTTACTTGCATTAATAACATCTTCTATATCAACATTTTCATTGTAAGAATGAATTCCTTCCGTATTTGACGGGCCGTACTGTATTGTAGGTATGTTTAACTTCCTGTAATAATTAGCATCACTTGATGCCCATTGATATGCAGGAAGAACTTCTATTTTCCATATATCCTCAGCATTTTTCCTAAGTGTTTGAACAATTTGGGAATCGATTGGGGTACTGTTCCCAAAATTTTTCCAGTCTGCCTCATATTCTACTCCTTCTACGCAGCTTTCTTTTATCATTTCTCTTATTTCATGTTCAAGCTGCCTTAGATCAATACCTATAGGCAAACGCATGTCCACGTGTGCTTCACAAAAATCCGGAACCATATTAAGCTTGTTTCCTCCATTGATCGTTGCTACATTTGCGGTAACATGGTCAATTACATTTTCTACTCCGGGAACATTAAGCTTAGTTTTTGCTATATATTTTGAATTGGACAGTGCTTCCTGCTGATCAACGGTATATTTCCCTCCTATTCTTCGAAGCCTCCCTATGTTCTGAAGAACTTTGGAAAGTTTCAATATTGCATTATCTCCTTTATAATTCTCTAAACTACCGTGGGCAGTTTTTCCGTATGCTCTTAATATAAGCTCATTAGAACCTTTCTGGCCTATCTCAATAGTATATCGCGATGTAGGCTCTGCTACCAGACATGCGTCAGCACCCTTTGCATACCCCTGTTGGCAAAGCCACTTGGTACCGTATTTACCTCCTGTTTCCTCATCGGACACTATGTGCAGTCTAATGTTACCGTCAAGCTGTGCACCTGACTGTTTCAATAATTTCATAACAAATAATGCACAGGCAATGCCTGCTTTCATATCAGAAGTACCTCTTCCTAAAATTTGAGTATCTGTTATATTTCCTCCAAATGGATCAAATTCCCACTGAGATAAATCTCCGGCAGGAACTACATCCACATGTCCGTTTATAATTATACTGAAACCTTTATCTGAACCGATCTCAGCTAAAATACAAGGGTGATCCGCATTTGCAGCTACCTCTTGTACTTCTATACCTGCATCTGATAGATATTTCTTTACAAAATCTATTATTTCACGCTGACTGCCTATAGGGTTTTCACTGTTTATTTTAATTAGATCAGACGTCAGCCTGACAAGTTTTTTTTCATTATTTTCTAATAAATTATATAGTTCTTTTCTGCATATCATTTTATTTTTCCCTCCAATTATTTAAAAACATCATTAATACAAAAAACAAGCAACCTTATGTCCTTCATTTGCCTCAGAAAGTTCCGGCGTTTGTGCAAAACATTTATCCATAACATATGGACATCTTGTTGAAAGTGAACATCCTTTTTGTTCTCCTATTGGGCTTGGAATTTCGCCCTTGAGCTCAATCTGTTGATGCTTTTCGAAGGGGCTTTCAGGGGGTATGGCAGAAAGCAAAGCCTGAGTATAAGGGTGCATAGGATTATTGTATACTTCTTCTGCACGGCAGAGCTCTACAATTCTGCCAAGATACATTATAGCAATTCTGTCACTTACATGCTTTATTACGCTTAAATCATGAGAAATAAATATGAGAGTCAAATTATGTTTCCTTTGTAGTTCGTTTAAAAGGTTAAGCACTTGAGCCTGTACAGATACATCGAGTGCTGAAACAGGCTCGTCGCACACCATTATCTTTGGATTAAGTGCAAGTGCTCTTGCAATATTTATTCGCTGTCTCTGCCCGCCGGAGAACTCATGGGGGTATCTATAAATATACTGTGAATCCAATCCTACTTCCTGCATAAGCGATGATACCTTATTTATACTATCAGTACCTTTTGAGATGTTATGAATTTTCATAGGTTCTTCGATTGCAGCTCCTGCTGTTTTTCTTGGATCAAGAGATGAATAAGGATCCTGAAATATCATCTGAATATCTTTACGCAGTTCCTTTAATTTACTGCCTTTTTTATTTACGATATTTGTTCCGTTATAAATAATTTCTCCGTAGGAAGCTCTATGAAGATTAACAATACAACGGCCGAAAGTTGATTTTCCACAGCCTGATTCTCCAATAATTCCTAACGTTTCTCCTTCTTCAATATCTATGCTTATATTGCTTAAAGCATGGAGCTCCTGGGGTTTTTCAAACAGCTTGCTTCTCCTCAGTTTAAAGTTTTTGCTTAAATTTTTTATTTGAAGTATAGATTTTTCACTCATTGATTTGAACCCCCTCTTTCAAGCCTCTCAGCAAATGTCTGTCTATGGCATGCCACAAAATGCCCCTTTTGTATTTCCATAAGCTGAGGAACCTCTTTTGTACAAATTAATTGTACATATGGGCATCTGTTATAAAAATTGCAGCATTTACCGGTTAGTCTCAAATCAGGCGGTGACCCGGGTATAGTTGTAAGTTTTGTCTTCATATAGTCGCTCAGCTTAGGCATAGAGTCCAAAAGACCCCACGTATACGGATGCATCGGCTCTGAATACAGCTCACCTGCAGAAGCATATTCAATAGTTTTTCCTGCGTACATAACCATTACCGTGTCACACATTTCCCACACAACTCCAAGATTATGAGTTATAAGGAGAATTGCCGTATTAAGGTCTTTCTGCATCTTTTTCAAAAGTTTAAGAACCTGTGACTGCACTGTAACATCTAATGCCGTCGTAGGTTCGTCAGCTATTACAAGCTTTGGATTTTTGCATATTGCCATTGCTATTATAACTCTTTGACACATACCGCCGGACAGCTCATACGGATAGGAATTCATACGATTTTCAGGATTGGGAATTCCCACCTTTCTAAGTGAATCAACAGCAATTTTCCTTGCTTCTTCCGCAGACACATTTTGATGGGCGCAAATCATTTCGCTCATCTGATCTCCTACTTTAAATACAGGATCCAGTGATGACATAGGGTCCTGAAATATTACAGCAATATCTTTACCACGAAAATTCAACAGCTCTTTTTTGGTAAATGATAACACGTCCCGGCCGTCAAAAATTATATTGCCTGATTCTATTTTACCTGTATTTGGAGGCAGAAGCCTTATGATAGAAGAAGCCGTCATGCTTTTTCCTGAGCCTGATTCACCAACCACACCCATAGTCTTTCCTTTTTCTATATTGAAGCTTACGCCATCCACAGCCTTTACAACTCCTCCGGCCAAATGCAAATAGGTTTTAAGATTGTTCACCTGAAGCAGAGTTTCTGTCATATTGCTCCTCCCACTGATTCTTTTCTTTCATGTCATTAAAAGCTTCGATTATTTCATCATATTTTTTAGGATCGGACAATATATCTACTGCCGTCATTGCCATAGCTTTGGCTCCTACCATTATGGCTCTGTGTCCTTGAGGCCCTCCAACTGCTTCTTCAAATTCAGGAGTGTGTCCTCTTAAATATGGAACCACCTTTACATATGATTGAAGAGCAGGTATCTTATGAGTTAAATTTCCTACATCAGTAGTTCCGATTCCCAGTTCTCTCCTTCTGGGCATAACTTTTTCACCCAATTCCGTGAAATTATCCGCAAGTAAGTTTTCAATGACAGGATTGTTCCTAATATCTTCATATGAATAGCTGTCAATTTTGTATTCAAATTTTGTTTGAGTTGCCTTTGCCAGGCTTTCGCAAACATTAACCAGCCTGTTAAGCAACTCAATTTTATACTTCATATCAAATGAACGCACTGTAAATTTAGCTTGGCAATGATCCGGAATCATTATAGGATCGTCCCCGCCCTTGGTAATAATGCCGAGTATTTTACCTCTGTCAGCAATTTCAAGCCGCATAGCATTCAAAATATTAAAAAGTTCCAAAACCGGTGTTAAAGCACTTATTCCTTCCTCCGGCCATGTTGCTGCATGTGATTTTTTACCATAAAAATCAACTATTACATCCGTCTTGGAATATGAAATATCATTTATGACAGTCTCATTTGCAGAATGAATTATCATTGCAGCATCAAGACCATTGAACGCTCCATTTTCCAGCATTATGACTTTACCTCCTCCGCCTTCCTCGGCAGGAGTGCCAAATACTGTAACCGTTCCTCCAAGATCATCTATAACACTTTTTAAAGCTGCTCCGGCACCAACTGCCATTGCTGCCATCAGGTTATGTCCGCAGGCATGCCCCATTCCAGGAACTGCATCGTATTCACCTAAAAAGCCTATATGAAGCCCCGGTTTTCCACTTGAGTAAGTTCCCTTGCAGGCTGTTTTCAACCCTGACAAACCTGTTTTTACTTCAAATCCAAATTCATTTAACAGAGAAGAAAAGGATTCACATGCAATATATTCTTCAAAATTGTATTCCGGGTTATTCCATATTTTATCGGATAATGCAATTAATTTAGGCATAATCGCATCAACCTTTTCTTGTGCTATATTTTTATAATTCATAAATTCACCTACTTCTACTTTTTCATTTTGGGATCCAAGACATCTCTTATCCCGTCACCTAAAAGATTAAAACCAAGAACGGTTATAAGAATGAAAAATCCTGAAATCGTTGCTATGTGAGGAGCCGTAACAAGATAGTCCTTTCCTCCCCTAAGTATATTCCCCCAAGAAGCCGTAGGTTGTGAAATACCAAGACCAAGAAAACTTAGTGCAGCCTCCGATATTATGGAACCTGCCACATTAAGTGTAGCCTGTACAATAATTGGTGAAATAGAATTAGGCAATATGTGACTAAACAAAAGCCTCGTGTGTGAAGCTCCCAATATCTTTACCGCATTGCAATATTCTTCATTTTTAACAACTAAAACCTGTCCTCTAACGATACGTGCAAATATAGGAACATTCGATATACCTATGGCAAGAATTACATTGAACACCCCTGATCCGAGAATTGTCATCAAAAGGATCGACAGCAAAACAAATGGAAATGCCATCATTCCGTCCATTACACGCATTATTATAGAATCTGTAATTCCTCCGGCATATCCGGAAATCAAACCTAAAAATAAACCGATAATTCCACCTACAAGAGTTGCACCTACAGCAACCAGTATTGAAATCCTCGAGCCGTATAATATACGGCTTAAAAGGTCACGGCCAAATTCATCAGTACCGAAAACATGTCCCATATTTCCTGGCTTAACATAGGTATTACCCAGATCAATAACATTTGGATCATAGGGGGATATTACATCAGCAAAAATAACCATAAAAACCATTATACAAATTATAATCAAGCCAAACATAGCTGTTCTATTTCTTTTTAATTTGTTCCAGGCATTGTTAGCCTTTCGTTCTTTTTTTATTATCTCCGCCTGAGCTGTAACACCCAATATGTCATTCGCATTACCGTCCATTACGCTCCCCCTTTTCCTGAATAATTAACCTTAGGATTTATCATCATATATACTATGTCGACAATAAGGTTAATAAACACAAATGCCAAAGCAGTGAACAATACCGTACCTTGGATAAGCATATAGTCTCTGTTTTCTATGGCTCCTACAATGAGAGTCCCCATTCCCGGCCAAGAAAAAATTGTTTCTGTCAATATTGCTCCTGTAAATGAACTTGCCAACTGCATTCCCAGTACTGTAACTATGGGAGGAAGTGCATTTTTTAAAGCATGCCTGTATATTACAGATCTTTCTTTCAATCCTCCTGCTCTCAGGGATTTAATGTATTCAGCATTTATAACTTCAAGCATGCTGGAACGGGTAATCCTGGCAAATGTAGCAGTAGGTATGGTAGCAAGACAGCCCACCGGAAGCACCATGTGCGATATTACATCCCAAAGCCCTATTTCAATAGAACCCATACCAAGAGATGGAAGCCATCCAAGATTTACGCTGAATAAAAGAACGAGCATCAGACCTAACCAAAATATAGGCATTGAAACACCTATGAGAGCTAAGACCATTGATATATAGTCAAAGGCTGTGTACTGTTTTACAGCTGAAACAATGCCTATGGGTATACCTATTAAAACGGCCAGTACGATGCTTGTAAATGCAATTATTAATGTATTAGGAAGTCTACTAAAAATTAAATTCATTACAGGCATATTATATGAATAGGATGTACCAAAATCGCCTTTAAATAAATTTCCTAAATATCTTATATATTGATCCCATAAACTGTCATTTAATCCAAGTTCCTCAGTAAGTTTTTCAACATCCTCTACAGATGCCTGGGGCCCCAATACAGTTGCAGCAGGATTGCCGGGAATCATTCTCGTTATAACGAAGGTTATAGAAACAACCACAAGTATAGTAGGTATAATTTGCAGCAGTCTGTTTAAAATCGTTTTTAGCATTATATCACCTCATTAATTACGTCAAGGGGTTTAGACAACATTTATTTTATTTTGCAGCCTTCCAAACATTTACTTCTTCATTAACCAGAAATATTTGATCGTCAGCTCTCTGAACTAATCCTTGGACTTCAGGTGCAACCCCCCAAATTACCTTTTCATTACCATAAAAGATACCGGGATATTCTTCGGTTATGACTTTAAGAGCTTTTTTGTAAATCTCTGCCCTCTCATCCTGTTCAGTAACACGCAAAGCATCTGAAAGAAGCTTATCAACTTCCTCATTACTGAATCCTTGTCCATTCCCTAACGAACCGATAGCATCTGATGCAAACATTTTATTTAAGAAGAAATACGGGTCAGGATACCATGTCCAGGACATGCCAAACATATCTGCTTCTCCCTTGGAACCAATTTCACTAAAAGTTCCCCATTCTGAAGTTTGAATATCAAGATCTACATTAAGGTTCATTTTCAGATACTGCTGAACTATAGTAGCCATTTTTTCTCTTAAAGCTGTATTTGCGATATGCAGAGTCATACTGAAACCATCAGGATATCCTGCCTCTGCAAGAAGCTCCTTAGCACCTTCAGGATCATAAGCTGGAACAATTTCTTCCAGTGATTTATCATATCCCCAGGAGCCCGGAGGTAACGGTAAAGAAGCAACTTCAGCCTCTCCATATTGGTATACACCTTTTACCAATTCTTTTGTATCAACTGCTTTTATTAGTGCTTCTCTCACCTTTTTATCGGCAGTTGGTCCTTTAACCTGGTTAAAATATACATATGAAACATGCAGACCTGGAGTTTCCATTAATTCTATATTTGGATCTTCTCTTATTATTTTAACAGCTTCTCCACTAAGCTTTTCGGAAAAGTCAATTTCTCCGGTTCTAAGGGCATTAGCCATTTGGTTTATATCTGTAATAACTTTAAATGTAACTCCGTCCAGATAAGGTTCCTGAGCCCAGTATTTTTCATTTTTAACCAGAACCGCTTCTTCGTCATATTTGAAATCCCTCATAATGAATGGACCGGATCCAACAAGGTGATTTCCGAATTCATCACCCCAGCCCTCTACTTCTTCTTTTGGCACTATTGAATTCCCTGAATTAGTTAAAGCTGTAAGAAATGCTGAATTTGGTTCTGGCAAATGTACTATTACATTAAAATCATCAGCTACTTCAACGCTTTCAATCATATCCAGCCTGTTCATTGCCGAAAGTTCATGGGAGCGTTCAAGAGAATACTTAATATCGTCCCCTACAACCTGCCTACCGTCCTGGAATTTACCCGGATGAAAGTATACATCATCTCTCAGAGTGAAAGAATAATCTTTTCCATCATCACTTACAGTCCATGATTTTGCAATACTGGGGACTATTTCAGTTAAATCCATTTTATACGCTACTAAAGTATCTGCCACATTTTGAATAATTTGTGACTCATATGTTCCCGTGTATTTTACAGGATCAAGATTTTTCGGTGATGCTGACAACCCAATTGTAAGAATACCGCCATCTTGAGGTTCATCAGGAATATCAATTTTATTCTTTACCGGTGCTGTATTTTCTGTTGCTGTTCCGTTTACACCTTGTGAGGAATCGCTGTTATTGGAACATCCTGCAAAGGAACTAATAGCCATTACTACAACCAACAATAAAGCCATTGCTTTTTTCTTCATCTTTTTTACCTTCCCTTCCTTAATATAAATATATAATTTTCTTTATTCAATATATGTATCATATTTATTGAACTGTTTATTAACATACTGCTTACCAGCTATTGAAGATTTCCCCCAATATCCTGGCAATTAAGGTTCTTGCAAGGACTACGCTCTTACCTGTGGATTCTGCCACTTTCTTTTTCATTTTTCTGGTATAACCTATGCAGTCCATAACTATAATTTCAGCACTCGTATCCTTAAGCTGTTCTATTGCCTCCTGCAGCTGATCCTGTTGCGAATAAGGTGAAGCTACAGCTACATTCAGCTTAGCCGAAGACGACTCAGACCATTTCTTTATGCACTGATTAACCTGGTCACTTTTTGGAATTATTAAATCAAGCTCTTTATTCTTTAGAAGTTTCGGGACAACACTATGGATAATCTGCTGAGGGTACAACAACGGTTTAACTGATTTAAATACATCCGGAAAAACTCCGGTACATATTAACAATATAACATCCGCCCCTTGCGCTTCCAGGAATTCTATGCATTTTTGAATTTTCGGGAGCACGTGTCTTTCTGCAAATTTTACCTCAGTACCGTCTTTCATCCTGGAAACTAATATATAATCATCTTCTTTTGTGTCAAGGTTCAAAATTTCCTCATAAGTCATACCGTCCAATGCTCCTGACTGGATGACTTCAACACCTTCTCCCAAAAACTCAGTAATTTCTGATATGACATCATCCCTAGGTGACTGGCCTACGGTTATAACTCCAAGTTTTTTTCTCATAATATACCTTCTATTTCCCCAAAGTTTGTATATGATTCATACTTCCATATAACTCCTTTAACCTTTGGAATTCCTTTTTATTATAAAAACTGCAATTCCCTCTTCCATATTGTTTTGCTACTTCAATTACGAATCTGGCGGCCTGCTCCACGTCAAGAGGATGGCTTGCACCTGTGGCGCATCCGGGCACTGTTGTTTCTGTCGTAATTGCTACACCCACAACAGGAGACGATGTTGCTGTAGCAGGCTGAAGTATACTGTTTAAATGATATATATCATTGCCATATGGTGTAATATCCTGTGTTGTTATAGGAAAAACTACAGGCAGCTTACCTGTTGTATATTCCATAATATCAAGCAAATCATCACTAATTTTCAATATATATCCTTCTTTCACAGTAGGTGATATTGCAAATCCATTTTTATTGATAATACGATTTCCTTTTGTAGTATCAATAGACAATATTGCATCAAGTTCACCACTTACTTCCTCCTTATTTACAGTAGCCATATCAACCGGAGAACCCATGAAGGAAACAGGCTTGTGCGGCTGAGTAGGTGCATCAGGGCAAATATGAGTAGAAATTACAACATCACCATCTAAATAATCACCTTTGTTCTGCATGTCCAAAATCTTTGATGCTACAGCCAGTGCAATCAAGGCACCATCACCGTCAGAAACCATTCCTATGGCTTCCGGCCTTGCTCCGATTCCTCCTAATCTTCCTAAGATACCTAGAGTTGGTGCATCCATACCTTTTGATTTGCCTTTTTGTCCAGGTATCTTAATTCTTATAAAATCAGTTTCTCCTTCATCTCCTGAAAATGTTCTAATTTCTATATATTTTGCGCCATAGGTTTCAAGGTATTCCTTTACCTTCTGTCCGTTTGCATCAGAAGAATCAATTTTATCATATACTTCCATTATCTGTTTTAAAACCATTTTAAGCCCCCTGCTTGTTGTTATATTTATGGTATAATTATTAGTATACTATTATAACAATAAATTGTTATGATACAATACTATAAAGTCATAAAAAATAAAGTCTTTTTTTATGACTTAACATAAAACTCAAAGACTTTATCTAATTATTGTACGTTATTATAACCTTATTAATTTCATGAGTTTTATGCCCATCTGCAAAGCAAATATGCCTTCTGAATCAAAAGGTGAATATCCTGTAATTTCCATGATTCTGTTGAGTCTGTACCTTAATGTTTCAACATGAATAAACAGCTTTGAAGCAGTAATTTTATTGTTCATGTTGTATCTGAAGTAAGCTTCCAATGTTTCTACCAGGTTCGCATTATGTGTTACGTCATAAATTTCAAGTTTTTTTATGGTTTTTTCATAATATTTTTTTATTTCATCATCATTTTTCAAAGGATATAACAGCTTTATCGTATCCAAAGAATTGAAATATACTATATTGTAGTTGCTGAACAAAACAGCTAAATGAGCTTCATTGTACATTTTTTCTATATTGTTGAGTGTTCTGTATGTATTGGAGACACCCATAGAAACCAAGAATTTATCTTTAAAAGAATTTATATTATGAAATACAGAATTTACTATTTCAGACAAATACTCGCCTGGCTCCAGTTTCATAAATACAAATATGCTGTTATCATTATCAGTAACCAAATAACTATCGTAATCTTTTAGCTTGCTCACTTCATCGTGAACAATATAATTGAAATCGTCATCGGTAGTATCGTCAAATATATTTGATTTGAAACATAATCCAACAATATAACCGTCATCTTTATCCCATCCCAAATCCTTTTCAACATTAAAATAAAATTCATCAGGCAGGTCTCTATTATTTATCAACATATCAGCCAGTGTTTTTTTGAATTTAGGCTGATTAAATTTTAAAAACCTGTCTTTCTCTATTCTTGATGAAATAATGGATACCCCAAACTCTATAGCTCTTTGTTCAAGTTCTTCAGTTTTTCTGTTATTAACAATATACACGTAAGCAATAACCCGCTCATTTTTCATTACAGGATATATACTTACATATGAACTTTTAACCTTTTTATTAATATATGAAATTTTGCGGTTATTTGATAATGAGTGCTCCCATGTGCCAAAAGGAATCATAGAAGATACATCATTATAACAAGGCATATTAATAATACTTTTACTAACTAGCTTTAACAGCCTGTCAAATAAAAACACATTCGAATTAGAGATATTGGAAAGCGAACATATTATTTCATTAATATCCTTGTCCACAAATGATAAATTCAGAAGCTTTTTATATATATTGTTAAGATTAAGGATATATTCATTTTTACGATAAAATAAACGATAATAGAATGTTGAAACCATTTCGGTGTATACAACATTGTAGGGAATCTTAATAATCGGTATACCATAACAGTTTGCATCTGATATAAGTTTTTCACTTACTTCGCCGAAATAACGCCCTTCCTTTATGGCAATTGCCGAAACCCCTTTGTTATAAGCAGACTCAATCATAGTTTGTTTCAGTTCATCTCTGCCATTGAACGCATATCCGGCA
Organism: Firmicutes bacterium UBA4845; assembly: GCA_002399975.1. Classification (GTDB taxonomy): domain Bacteria; phylum Bacillota; class Clostridia; order Tissierellales; family Sedimentibacteraceae; genus Sedimentibacter. The sequence continues at coordinate 31,938 of DHER01000053.1, forward strand.
GTAGCCAGAAACTCTCCTCCTTCAAGCCAGTTTATTCCCTCAGGGGTCTCAAGTATTGTTATATGCCTGCACCTGTTATGTAATCCATTCTTTCCGCCAAGTATTTTATACCCTTTCAACATAGACAAGTCTAATACTTCTTTTACACTTAGGCTTTCTTTTCCGCTTTTATCTATTCCTTCCTGCAATATTCTATATGTATTTTTTTTCAATAGACCCACCTCTTTATGATTTTACGGTGTTTACTTCATTACTAAAAAAATGATAAATATTTAAAAAAAGCATCTCATAAAGAAATGCTTTCTCTACATTAGCTATAAGAACTATAGGTCTTCGTCTTTTCCACTGTCGTCCTCATCGGAATTATCATCGTAATCTTTGTCGTCGAAATCAAAATCGTAGTCATCGTCATAGTCATCATAGTCTTCGTAGTCATCGTCATCTTCTTCAATTTCCATGTCCCCGAATACTTCCTTTTCAACTTTTGACAAATCTTCATCTAATACATCCAAATACTCGTTAACGTCGTCCTGTTCATCAGCTATGCTGTTCATTCCGTCTGCTATTTCTTCGATAACATCCATTAATGCATTAAACAGCCTGCCTTCTTTAGAATCGGCCTTAACATCCAGACCATCGGCCAGACCCTTTAAATAAGAAATCTTTTCATACAAAAAATCCATGCCTTGCCTCCTTAAACTCTTGATAGATATTCACCTGTTCTGGTGTCAATCTTTATTTTATCTCCTATCTCAACAAAAAGCGGAACCAATATTTTAGCACCGGTTTCTGTTGTAGCTGGCTTTGTAGCACCTGTTGCAGTATCACCTTTAAATCCCGGTTCTGTTTCTGTAACTTCCAGCTCGACAAAGTTTGGAGCTGTTACTTGAAAGGGCTGGCCTTCATAAAATTTCATCTGAGCAAAATCATTTTCTTTTATATAAGTTATGGCATCAGCTACCTGATCTTTACTTAACGGAATTTGTTCAAATGTATCCGGATCCATAAAATAATATAAATCGCCATCATTATATATATACTGCATATCTTTTGTTTCTATACGTGCCAACGGGAATTTTTCCGTAGGATTAAAGGTTTCCTCCCTAATAGCACCTGTTATTATATTCTTCAATTTAGTTCTGACAAAAGCTGCACCTTTACCCGGTTTAACGTGCTGAAAATCCACTATTTGCCATAATCCGTTATTCCAGGATATAGTAATGCCTTTCTTAAAATCACCTGCTGAAATCATTTGTCTCCTCCTTATGTACATTATAACCAGCAAACTGCTGCTTATTCCACTATGATAGTCCTGCCTGTGGCGGGAACGATTGTAACACTTTTGGATTTACCTGTCTTAGTATCCGTCACAGTAAAAGTCCCCGGATGAATAGGCGTTCCGTTAATTTTAAAATACAACGGACCGGTTCCGGTATAGTTAATTGTATATCTTTCTTTATACAATACAGTTTTGACAACTTTATGCTCATTTCTCAAATAATATTTTCTTTCATCGGAATTTACCGTAATTTGATATTTAGGTGAAGAATGCTTCATGGCTTCTATCTGGACAAATCTCACATCAGATAAAAATTCACCCGACATCTTATCTATATAGCCAAAATCCATGTTTATTTTAGGAAAACTAATTGCCAAAATAATTCCGATTAAAGAAAGTACCGTGATTACTTCAAAAAGAGTAAATCCTTCATTTTTCATTAGCACTCCCATTAAATATCACATATTTCATTTTATAAAGCAAATCAATATTTGTCAATGCTTTAATTTCTTAAGTTTTAGCTTCTTAAGTATTTTATTTTAAAAATATTTATTATTTTACCATTTTTATATTGTTTCTCATATAAACCAGCTGTTCCGTTTCATATATATGTCCTTCCTTTTCCAGACAGAGGGTGAATTTCAAAGCATGTGTATCGGCAAAAGTTCTACCTGCGGGATAAGGCGCTGCCTTTAATTCAGATACGTATACACCTAACTCGACATCAGCTGAATCATCCCAACAACTATTCCCATAATAAATTTTATTGCTGTGAACTTCAAAAATATAATAATTATTGATTTCATTTCCGTATTTCAATGATATCTTTGAAATATTGAACTCTTTTTCTGAATTTATCACACTTGAAGTATCCGATTTTATTAAAGCAACATTTTTGGATTTCATAACTTTGTCTGAAACAAAGTTTATAATATATTGTGTCTGAAACTGAAGCTCAGATTTGTTTTTCAATGTTTTAAAATTTTTTAAACTAGTTATAAACACCGACATGATAAGAACAACAAGAATACTCATAATAGCGGCTGATATTAAAATTTCAATTAATGTAAATCCTTTTTTGTTTTTCATATGATCACTCGCTATGTCTGAAAATTTTCGAAATGAAGAAACCCTGTAAAATCTGTATTCCCTGATTTGGTATCCAAATATCCCGGAATTAAAATTATAATATCTACAGCCGTATATTTTTCCACTTTAGATTTGTTCTCATATTTAGATCTAACCCTTAAGGTTAACCGATCGTCAATAAAAACAATCCTTCCGCTGTTAAGCACCTCAATGAGAGGGTTGCCGGTACTCTTAACACATCCTGCAGCATTAGATTCTATATAAAGTTTATAATTTTTTTCAAATGTATTTGAAGCGCCGATCAAATCATCAGGATACATCTTCAAGTAGTCACCGGCTTTTTCCAAAGAATCATCCGATGCCCGGTAAATTAAATTATAAATTTTTAAATAAGTACTATTTAAGCCGTCTTCAGATAAATAAAATGCTTTAATTACTTCACCATAGGATTTTTTTATCTGCAGCTGGGTCAGTGTTATGCTTAATAGTGATACAGCCATAGACGTAACCACAGAAATTATTATTATGACTAAAACCAGGGCTGAACCCTTTTTATCATATATTTTCACTTTATAACCTTATTAATCTTTATTTTACTGCCTTTTATTGAATTTATTATTTTCTCTTCATCTGTAATAAAAATTTCTATATCATACGTAAAAAAATTTTCCTGTGTAATTCTTATTACAGCTCCATATTCACCCTCTGTCTGTTCCACTTTTTTTTCGTATGAGTCATTGAAATTGTTATAAATATATTCTTCCGTATCTAATATTTCTTCTGCCTTAATTTCTTCAATATATTTCTGTGCCGCAAGCAGAGATTTTAATTCAGTACTGCTCTTCTGATTAATTTGTGCCGAAAGAATAAACATTGACATGAGCGGTCCAACTGCAATACCCAGTACCGCCAGAGTTACTATTACTTCAATTAATGTAAACCCATTTATAAGTTTATTATTTTTCATGAAACTGCCCTCAGCCGTCTGTATTTAATGAATAGAAATTCATGTTTATTACAACATTTACGGTACCATCATCAAAACAGAGCAAACACATTTTTGTAAGTGCAACATTACCGGTATTATTTTTTATATCATCTATAAATTGAAGCATGTTTTCATAGCTGCAGTTAAATTCAACTGTAACGGGCAATAATTCTCCGTCTTTCAGGATGTTATCATGAAAATTGTACGTTGACTCTGCATTTTCGGTACCATCAACAATTACCTCATCCATTCCTTCAAAACTTACCCTATTTATTTTAATACCGTTATTTTCACAGTAATTGCTTATCAATGATAATACCTGCTCTGAGTTTAATTCCTCTTTTATGTCTAAATTATTAACTTTATCGGTCATTTTTTTTTCCCTTTTTCCATAGTAATTTTTCATGTGGAAATTCTCCGACATAGCTTCAAATTCAGCCTTAACATCTTTATAATCTTTAATTGGCCGATTTATTTTTAAATATATATCTTCAGATGTGCCGCATATGATTAGAACAGCTGCCATACCTACAGCAAACACAGTACTCAGCAATTTAATGTTATTTGTCAAACTCTCTCACATCCTTTAAAGTACAAACAATCGAATATGAATATCCCCCGCTTATATCTTTAATTAACTCAATAGTTGGAACACTTATGTTCTTAATAAAATGAATTTTCCTTAAATTATTCAGGAATAAAGCAGCTTCATTTACTGAAGCTGAAAAACAGGTTAACTGTGTGCTGGTTTTATCGACAGAAGCTGAGATTATATTAGTATCCCGAGGAAGCGCATATAATATTTCCCTAAATATTTCAGAGCTTACGCAGTTATCATTTTCAGCTGCGGATTTGAGAAAATCAGCATGTTCTGACTGTTCCGTAAGAATACTTATATCCCTCTTTAAATCTTCAATTTCGCTGTTTAAAGCCACATTGCCCTCATCAGAAATAAATACTTTCATAGCTTGAAATTTGTCATTATGAATGGAAAACATACTCCCTGCCCCGGCACATGCAAGAATAATAGCTGCTGCAGAAGCAGTAAATCTGATGCTCCTTACGTTAAAATAATTTGATTTTAATAAAAAACAAACATCTTTCTCATTATTAAATAATGATAAGATTGGCACAAAGAATTTATGTATGTCAAAAATACAGTTAAAATATAAAGAACTAATTTCAACATTGGAAATTTTATCTAAAGATACAGTTTCAATCCCTAAACTTCTTGACAAAAGCTGCAGCATGCTTTCATTGAAATTAGATCCAAAAATATACAATTTATTAATCTCGCTTTCATTTTCAACGGAACGATAGTACCTGATATACTTATTTATTTCTTCCAAACACTTATACATAAAATCATCCGTGCCGGAATAATCGTCTGTTAAATATACGGCTTGTCCTTCTGCGGCAATTTCTCCATATTTATCGTTAAAAATTTCAGATATCTTAAAAAAATCACAGACACCTTTATTCAAAACACTGAATGAAATTTTATCTGCACCAATCCGTATAAATGCAGCTATATCATCGTAATTCACAATAGAATTGTTTATACTTATTTTATGCTGAAAAACTTTATTAAGGCAATTGCAGCAAATGTCAAGTGTAGAAAATTTGAGTTTTAATTTTGAAGCAAGCCGGGTATACTGACCAAATAGTTTGACAGGTAAGCAGTAAACAACATAATATGCTTTTTTTTTATTTTTAGTTGCACCTGCAATTTTATATGTAATTTTATATTGCCTCAAGTCTACCGGCATAAGTTGTTCCAACTCATACTTTATCATTGAAATAGTTTCAGATCTTTTTTTTAATAAAGGAAGCTCCAGTTTTCTTACAATTATACTGCTGGAATTTACGACAAAAACTGTACGCCCAATTTTAATATTTTTATTACTTAAAGCTTCATTTATTTCATCCGCTGCATAATCCACATCGATCATTATTCCATCTTCTGCTAAAGAGGGTATATTAACAGTCATACATTTTGAAACTAAAAGCGTCTCTCCCATTTTTGAAGCATGAACAACATTAATACTGTTATCATTTATTTCAACAGATAAAATCATTATTACACCCCTGAATTTATAGCATTTTAAATTTAAATTTTTTTCTTTTCATTAAGTAGTTACTTTTTTAAAATAGAAGAATGTACTGGTTTACTATTTCTAAGCCGAAAAAAATATATATTACAGCAGATAAAGATATGAAAGGACTGAACGATATACGGTCTTTCCTGTCTTTAATTTTAATGATCAATAAAATTAATGATACAACAGCGCCAAAAGCAAATGAACAAAAGATTATGAACAACACACCCTTTGTACCGAACATAAGCCCCACAACTATCATCAACTTTATATCGCCCCCACCCATGGCATGTGTCAAAAGGGCTATAGCTAAAAACGACCCTAATCCTATTAATGCCCCGGTGATTTTGTCAACTGGTGATGATTTAGTTATAGCAATATAGATAAATCCTGTTATTGCCCCGGCAATATTAAGCCCATCCGGAATAATCATGTGCTTAATGTCTATTATGCTTATTGCTATCAAAATGCTTATTATAACACAATAAGCAGCCGCCTCGGCACTTAGGCTGTATTTTAAATATACAAGCGCATAAAACACTCCGTTTGTCAATTCTACTATGGGATACTGGAGTGAGTAATGTTCACCGCAGTACCTGCACCTGCCTTTGTATACCATGTAATTTATAACCGGCAGCATGTCAATATAATTAAGCTTGTGCCCGCAGCTCCCACAGAAGGAGCATGGAGTGACTATTGAAATTCCTGCCGGAATGCGTATAATGCATACGTTTAAGAAAGAGCCTATAAAAAGACCGTAAATAAAAAAAATCAGTACCATTATTATTCCTTTATTTAATTTAATTTAAATATTGAAAAACTACCTTAAAAAAATTCTTGTTATATTTCCTGAACAATAAAATCTTGTTCTCTTTCATAAACAAAAGGGCAACGAAATATGTATTATTTAATCATATTCTAATTTAAAATCCGGATAAACTTCAGTTCTGCTTGATGTGGTAATTTTCACACCTTTATCCTCAGAATAAGTAACTGTAAGTGCACTTCCATCTGAAGCTCCAAATTTTTCTGTGTCATTAAGTTTAATACTGTCCAGATATCCTAACTCTACCAATTCGTTGGCACTTACGGATGATTCTTTTCCTTTTAAATCTCCGTTAGGATCCTGTATATATGCCAATTCTGCAGCTTTTGCAATTAAATTAATAGAATTTCTGTCAGCATCTCTCTCTGCATTTTCCTGAACTCCAATAAACTTTGGTACTGCAATCGCCATAATTATAGCCAGTACTGCCAGTACCAGAATCAATTCAATTAATGTAAAGCCTTTTTTGTTTTTTACCTTTTTTTCTAGTCCAAACATTTTTTCTCCTTTTTTACTTTTTATTTTATTATAAATAAAACAATTACTTCACTGTATTAACCATATCAAACATGGGATTTACCATTGCTATGACTATAAAACCAATTATTATTGCCATAATAACTATCATTATTGGTTCAATAATTGTAGTTAACTGCTGAACTGCAGCATCTACCTCTTCGTCATAAAAATCTGCAGTCTTGTCAAGAATTTCTTCTATAGAACCTGAATCTTCTCCAACTTTAATCATGGAATATACCATGGGCGGAAATATTCCATGATGTTTAAGTGACTGAGACAACGCCATTCCTCTTTGCACATCTTCTTTAGCTTCAATAATTTTATTTTCAATGTAAGTATTCCCGGTTACCCTTGCTGCTGTATCAAGTGCCTGCAAAAGAGAAACACCGCTTCCGATTAGAGTTGAAAGTGTCCGTGTAAACCTTGAAGTTGATATCTTTATGGATAAATTCTTCACTATGGGAAACTTAAGCTTGTAGTAACATTCTTTATATTTTACTTTCTGATTTTTCCGAAGCATAGATACTGCAAAGGCTATAAAAAATATTATTACCAAAAATATATACCAGTACTGCTTAAGTACATTGCTCATGTTTATAAGCGTCGCTGTTATGGCAGGAAGAGGCACTCTGGAGCTTGAGTACATTTCAATAAATGTCGGCATTATTGTAGTCAGCAGGAACATCACAACTGTCACACATACTACAGCAAGTATTGAGGGATAGATCATGGCTGATTTGATTTTGTTTTCTATTTTATATTCCTTTTCAAAATGAACGGACATCCTGTCCATTATAATATCTATGTTTCCGCTCAATTCACCTGCCTTTGCCATGCTTATAAAGATATCTGGGAAGTACTTCTTATAATTGAATAATGTTTCAGACAAAGTGTTACCTTTCTGCAAGGCTTCGTACATATGTTCAATTATTAAGGCAAACTTCTTGTTTTCAGTCTGCTGCATGAGTATTTCAAGGCTGTCGGCTATGGTTATTCCTGCCCTCAGCATGACATAAATTTGCTTGGAAAACACTGCCAGATCCTTCGAATTGATTTTTTTAACAGATACCTTGTTTATGCATGTCCATATTTTGCCGGATTCTTTGATTTTAATTATGTTAAATCTATTTTTTTTCAGGTAATCAATAACTTCCGCTTTTGACTCAGCACTGTATTTGATTTTTTGTTTTTTCCCTGTTTGAGCAACTATACTGCATTTGTAGTCTGTCATAGTCATAGGTACCTTTCTTTTTATTTTACATGTAGAATTTATAAAATTTTTCCAAATATTGCCTCAAAGTTTTTCCTAGTCTAATTTATATGCCACCTTAGAATATTCTTCGGTCGTTGTAATTCCTTCCAGCACTAATTCTCTGCAGTTGTCTTCTAAGGTCTTCATCCCTTTATGTCTGGCGACAAACGTTAATTCATCCGCACTCTTTCCTGCTTGTATGGCATCTCTAACAAGCTTGTCTACTTTTAAAATTTCGTGAATTGCTGTTCTTCCACTGTATCCCTTATAGCAGCACTTGGGGCACCCTTTTCCTTTATGAAGGATAACACTGCCTTCCAACCCAAGTAAATCTTTTTCAATTTTGCTTGCTTCATATTTGATTTTGCAGTTGGTGCATATTTTTTTTACAAGTCCCTGTGCCACAATACCTCTCAATGACGCCGCCAACAAAAAAGGTTTTATTCCCATATCTTGCAGCCTCATAACAGTTGATGGAGCATCATTGGTATGAAGAGTGGAAATAACAAAGTGCCCGGTAATAGCTGCTCTTACAGCTATTTTAGCAGTTTCCTCATCTCTTATTTCCCCAACCATTATTATATCCGGATCCTGTCTTAGTATTGACCTTAATCCTGTGGAAAACAAAAGCCCGGCTTTTGTATTGACTTGAACCTGGTTGATTCCATCAATTTTATATTCAACAGGGTCTTCTATCGTAATAATGTTTTTATGAATCTTATTGAGTTGGTTTAAGACTGCGTAAAGTGTTGTAGTTTTCCCGCTGCCTGTTGGGCCAACCACTAAAAATGCTCCGTTAGGTGTTTTTAGTATATCGTCGAATGCCTCCATATTTTCATGGGTAAAACCAAGCTCTTTTTTAGACTTAATGAAATTTTTCCTATTAAGAAGACGCATTACAATTTTTTCCCCATAAACAGTTGGCATAGTGGAAATACGAAGATCCAGCACAGAATCCTCTATTTTCATTTCTATTCTTCCATCCTGAGGCAGCCTTTTTTCAGCAATATTCATACCTGCCATAATTTTAACCCTTGTAATTATTGCTGATTGAGTATACTTTGAAGGTGTTAAAATTTCCTTCAGATCACCGTCGATTCTTACCCTTATTCTTATTTTGCTTTCTAAAGGCTCAATATGTATATCACTGGCTCCCATTTTCATTGCCTGCTTTATAAGAGAATTTATAAGCCTTACTACCGGTGAATTAGTTACGGTTGAATCTGTTCCCTCGTTTATATCATCAAAATCCTCATCTGCTAAGTTTTCCCTGTTAAAATCCTCAACAGCTTTTTCTGCACTTCTTCCACCGATGTATTTTTCTATAGCATTAATTATCTGATCTTTTGGGGCCAGGACTATTTCTGTTTTTTTGCCTGATTCCATTTCAATATCTTCAATATCAAATATGCTCAACGGCTCGTTCATTGCAATCAAAAGCTTGTTGTTCTTTATTTTTAGTGGTATGCAAATTGCTCTTATAGCAAGTTTTTCAGAGATAAGTTTTGTAACGTCTGTATCTATACTGTAATTATCCAAATCAACTATTGGAAAACCAAGCTGCTCAGACAGGATTTTCATGATTGAATTTTCAGTTGTATAACCTTTATCCGTCAATATCTCTCCTATTTTTTTGCCATTTTGCTTCTGAATCTTCAAGACCTGAGAAAGCTGTTCTTCTGTTATTTCTTTCTCCTGCAAGAGAAGTTCCTCAAGTCTTGCCGTCTTATTCATAATTTTCCCCCTTCTTTAAACACTATGCCAAATTTTATTATTTTTAAACACTCTGCTATTTTAGCATTGAGGAGTTTAATTTTAAATATATTTCAATTACATTCCAATTACATAAAATAAAATACGCACAATAAAAGGCGAACTCTTTTGATTCGCCTTTTATAATATTTATTATTCTTTTATACTTACTTTATTTGTTTTTCCTTTGCTTATCTTTTTGAACGACGCATGTTCCACTTGCTCTGCACACTACTACAGGTTCTTCAAGGAAATCACACGCTGAATCGTTTATATCTTTTCTCGTAGAAATAACTTTCCTTGCCTCAAACTTCATTTTTCTTGAAGAATTTCCCACAGATACTATTTCCCCTTCAGCTTCTATGTAGTCTCCTGCATGAACTGGTGCTAAAAATTCAACATTGTCGTATGCTACAAACAATCCTTCATCTCCGTCGTTTCTAATTAAAAGCTCTGTTGCCACATCTCCGAACAATCCCAGCATTCTTGCTCCGTCTACCAGCTCACCGCCGTAGTGAGCGTCATTTGCACTCATTCTTACTCTGATTAATGATTTCATCTTTACCTCCAAATTTTTTGCCTTTTTGTCACTTGTTTTGTGACAGGTGTATTCTACCACCGGCCTTAAAAGTTGTCAATTTTATTACAATTTTATCCTTTAAAAGACGCCTTTATAGGCGCCTTAAAAGAATTTTTGATCAATCTAATCTTTGAAGGCATCTTTCATCTTGCCGAAAAACCCTTTTTTATCTCCTTTATCCTGATTTTCTCCCATTTCGTAAGCAAATGCCTGTAAAATTATTTTTTGTTTGTCGCTTAATTTTTTCGGAACCTGAATCTTTACTCTAACGTATTGATCCCCTTTGCCTGAACCCCTTAAGTTTTTAATGCCTTTATTTTTTAACCTGAACACTGTACCTGTCTGCGTACCTTCAGGTATTTCATATTTGACCTTGCCTTCTATAGTAGGAACTTCTATTGAACCGCCAAGTGCAGCTTTTGTAAAAGATATAGGAATTTCACACCATACATTATTACCGTCTCTTTCAAAAAGTTTATGTGGCTTAACGTTAATATATACGTATAAATCTCCTGCAGGTCCTCCCCGTTCGCCATGGTTTCCTTCACCTCTCAGGGGCATAACTGAACCTTTGTCAACGCCTGCAGGAATATTAATCGAAAGTTTTCTTGATTTCCTTTCCTTTCCTGTTCCCCCACATGACGTGCATGGATCTTCTACCACTTCTCCGGTACCGTTACATGTTGTGCATATCTTTGTACTTGAAAACTGACCAAAAGGAGTTCTCTGGACTGTTCTTACACTTCCTGTTCCATGACATGTAGGACATGTTTTTCTGCTTGTTCCTTTTTTTGCTCCTGTACCGTTACATACGTGACATTTTTCTATACGATTTATTTTAATTTCTTTTTTAGTTCCGAATGCTGCTTCTTCAAATGTTATATCTAACTTTATTTTTAAGTCGGAGCCTGCTTTGGGGCCTGTTCTTTGTGCTTTTGCACCTGAACTGCCAAATCCTCCTCCAAAAAAGTCTCCAAATATATCGCCGAATATGTCTCCGAAGTCATTAAAGCCTGCATCTCCGCCAAAACCCTGGCTTTGGTCGAATGCTGCATGACCGAACTGGTCATATTTAGCCCTTTTATCCGGATCGCTGAGAACTTCATAGGCTTCATTTATTTCTTTAAATTTAGTCTCTGCCTCTTTATTATTGGGATTTAAATCCGGGTGATATTTTTTTGCAAGTTTTCTGAAGGCGGATTTTATTTCATCAGCACTTGCATCCTTGCTGATACCCAGTACTTCGTAATAATCTTTTTTTGCCACTTTCTCACCACCTTGTTACAATACATATTCTGCAGTCTTGAACATCAATTTATTTGTTCATCAACCTTACATAAACTGAACCCTTGTTGCCCTCATACATTAACCAAGCTAAACCCTACCAGGATTTAGCTTGGCAACTATTATATTATATAAAATATTTTTAACTTTTACAAGAGATTCCTTAAATACTATTTATTCTTTTTGTCGTCATCTTCATGAATTTCCTCAAAATCTGCATCAACAACATTATCATCTTTAGGAGCCGAGCCCTGGGAATTCTGATCAGAATCTGCTGTTCCACCTTGAGGCCCTTCTTGAGCTCCGCCCTGTTGACCTGTCTGAGCATAAAGCTTCTGTGCAAGTTCATTGAACACCTTTGTCAAATTCTCGGTTTTATCCTTCATTTGTTCTGTATTATTGCTTTCGATTGCTTTCTTAAGCTCATCTGCAGCAGACTGAGCTGATGCTTTTTCCTCGGAAGAAATTTTCCCTTCTAAGTCTTTTAATGTTTTTTCTGTCTGATATAATAATGTGTCCGCATTGTTCTTAACCTCAATATCTTCTTTCCTCTTCTTGTCCTTCTCAGCGTATTGTTCTGCTTCTTTGACTTTCTTATCAATATCGGTATCAGACATTTTATTTGAAGAAGTAATTGTGATTTTCTGTTCTTTCCCAGTACCTAAGTCCTTTGCACTTACATTTACTATGCCATTTGCATCTATATCAAATGTTACCTCTATCTGCGGAACTCCCCTGGGTGCCGGAACTATTCCTGATAATTGGAATCTTCCTAAAGTAATATTATCAGCAGCCATTTGCCTTTCACCTTGCAGTACATGGATGTCAACTGCAGGCTGGTTATCTGCTGCCGTTGAGAACACCTGGCTCTTTTTTGTAGGTATTCTGGTGTTTCTGTCAATTAATTTTGTAAACACTCCTCCCAGGGTTTCAATACCTAATGACAAAGGAGTAACATCTACCAACAATATGTCATTTCCGAATTCTCCTGTCAATACGCCTCCCTGAATCGCTGCGCCTAACGCAACACATTCATCTGGATTGATTCCTTTGTGAGGGTCTCTTTCTGTCAGTCTCTTTACCGCATCCTGCACTGCCGGGATTCTTGTGGAACCTCCTACCAGCAACACTTTATCTATATCATTAGAAGACAGTTTTGCATCCGACATTGCTTTTTTAACCGGCTCCACTGTTTTTTTAACAAGAAATTCCGTCAGCTCATTGAATTTAGATCTTGTAAGATCAATGTTCAAGTGTTTCGGCCCATCCTGAGTTGCCGTAATAAAAGGCAAGTTAATATTTGAAGTCATTGCACTTGATAATTCTTTCTTGGCTGTTTCAGCTGCTTCTTTTAATCTTTGCATAGCCATTTTGTCTTTCCTTAAGTCAATTCCGTTTTCTTTCTTGAACTGATCGGCTAAGTAATTCACAATAACATTATCAAAGTCATCTCCGCCAAGTTTGTTGTTTCCTGCTGTTGCTTTAACTTCAAATACACCATCACCTATTTCGAGGATTGAAACGTCAAAGGTTCCTCCTCCAAGGTCATAAACCATGATGGTCTGTGTATGCTCTTCTTTATCAACACCATATGCCAGTGCTGCCGCCGTTGGTTCATTTATAATTCTTTTTACTTCCAGACCTGCTATTCTTCCGGCATCCTTCGTTGCCTGTCTCTGGCTGTCTGAGAAATATGCAGGAACTGTAATTACTGCTTCAGTAACTGTTTCGCCAAGATAGCTTTCCGCATCAGCTTTTAATTTTTGCAGTATAAATGCTGATATTTCTTGTGGTGTATAAGATTTCCCTCCAATATTTACTTTGTGGTCAGAGCCCATTTCTCTCTTTATTGATGAAATTGTTCTGTCTGGATTTGTAACCGCCTGTCTTTTAGCTGTTTCACCCACTAACCTTTCACCATCTTTTGTAAACGCAACTATTGAAGGGGTTGTTCTTTTACCCTCCACATTTGCTATAACAACGGCTTCGCCGCCTTCCATAACAGCAACACAAGAGTTTGTTGTTCCTAAGTCAATTCCTATAACTTTACTCATTCTTTTACTTTTCCTCCATTATTATTGAATATGCTCATTTAATTTTTAATTTTTAATTTTTATTTTTTAAATTGTTTATCAGTCGTTTTTAGCTATTCTTACCATTGCAGGTCTGATGCATCTGTCATTGACAATATAACCTTTTTGCATTACGTCAATTACAATTCCATCTTCGTATTCGTCGTTTGCTTCAAATCCCACGCCATAGTGCACATTATGGTCAAATGGTTTATGCAGTGCTTCAACTTCTTTCATTCCTTTTTTTTCGAGTATTCCCATCATCTGATTATAAACCATTTGGACACCTTCTTTTAAAGAGTTCCCTTCGGAATCTTCTGCTGCCAATGCTCTCTCCAGATTGTCTATAACAGGCAGCAGCTCCAATATTAAATCGGAAATTGCATTGCTGTAGGTAGTTCCTTTTTCTTTTTCAGTCCTGGACTTGTAATTTAAGAAGTCAGCCTGCAATCTCAACAGTCTGTCGTTGAGATTTTTTATTTCTGTGGTTGCATCTTCTTCACATTCTTCCTGCTCTTCATTTAATGCCCCATCTTCATTTATTTGTTCTGCGCTGTCAGTATCAAAAGCAGCCTCATTTGTAGTTTTCTTTCCATCTCTTTCTTCACTCAATTCATTTTCTTTTTTCAAATTTTCATCATCGTGCTTTTTATCCCTGGTCATTTCTTCACTCCTTATTATCCTCATCAAAGCTTTGATTTATTATTTCATTCATTGCATCAGACATAGACTTGACTGTTGATATAACCCTCTTATAATCCATTCTCGTTGGTCCGATTACTCCTATTTTACCAATGAGCTTGCCATTCAGCTTGTAAGTAGCCGTTATCAGGCTGCAGTCTCTAAGCTGTTCATACTCATTTTCACTGCCTATGCTTATAGCCAGGTCATTCCCGTCAGTAATTTGGAATAATTTTACTACACTGTCCTTGTCTTCAATAAAAGAAATAAATTCTCTTGCCTTAACAACATCATTATATTCCGGTAAATCCAGAATATTTGTCACTCCATCCGAATATACATTGTAATCTTCTAATTTACCTATCTGATCTATCAGGAAAGGCAACAAACCCAACAATGATTCATTTCCGCTTTCTCTTAAATGGTAAAGCTCCTTTATTAAACTTTCCTTAATTAATCCAATATCTTCTAATTTGTGCCCATACAACTTTTCTGAAAGAGATGCAGATATCTTTTCCATTTGGTCCGAAGGTATTGGGCTGTTTAATCTAAGTGTTACCTGCTTTACTATATTGCTTTGTAATACCAATATCAAAAGTACCGTCCTATCAGTAACAGGCACAAGCTGAATCCTTTTAATTGAAGACTGTTTAAGCTGAGGCGACACTATAAATGACGTATACTTAGTAAATTGAGACAAAATTCTTACTGAATTTTTAAATATTGAATCAATCTCATCCGCCTTTTCTTCTATGATGGTTATTAATTGTTCTATATTAGCACTATTTGTGCCCAGCATCTTTTCCCACAAGTCGTCG
>DHER01000039.1 GCA_002399975.1 Firmicutes bacterium UBA4845
ACTAGGGATACCCGTTTACAAAATTACACAGATTGTGCTTTATATATTTTAGCGGCAAGATGGCATAATTTAGTGCGCCTGATAGGCAAGCAAAAGTACTTTTTACCATGTTTTTGGAAAACCCCCTGCCTTTCATGTCGTCAACCCATGACTGGATAGCATCAGGGGAATCCTGCAATCCGTTTAATAAATATTGGCCAAACGCAGGTTTTAAATAATTTTTTATCTTAGATTCGTATCCCAAATATGTATTATAGCTATATCCTCCATTACCAACATTCCCGACGCGATAGTATATGCTATGAAGAGAGAGGGCTTCATGGCAGAGGCTGTCTATGACGGAGAAGAAGCTTTGAAGAAAATTGATCTGTTTTAAACCAGATGCTATGATTCTTGATATCATGCTGCCGGGCATAAACGGATTCGAGGTACTGAAAAGGCTGGAAAGTAGGAAGTCGGTGGGTATCATCATGCTAACTGCGAAGGAGGATATCGTAGACAAGGTTTTGGGTCTCGAACTGGGAGCGGATGACTATATTACAAAGCCTTTTGATATGCGTGAACTCCTTGCAAGGCTGCGATCTCTACTAAGACGCTTACAAGTAAAAGCAGGCAACCAGGCTCAAACGGAAATACAACTAGATGGCTTGATGCACCATCACAGAGGGAACCGAGGTGACCGGAGCTACCTGGTCTCCCGACCAGTTAATGCTCGCTTACCAACTCAAAACTGTAATCAATGGTGTAGACAGTAGTGGACTCTACCTGTATGATGTGTTAGCTGGTAAATCTATACAAATTGCTGTAAACATCGAAAGTGCAAAAATCAGATGGAGCCCTTCAGGGAAAAAATTGCCGTTGCAGAACTGGATGAAAGAAACTATAAGCATCATTTATTTGAAAGCGAATACCGCAGAGACGGATTAAACCAATGCCAAAGATAATGATAAAGATACTAGCAAAACAAAAAATATAGGCTATATTGCAGCGATGCTCTCTCAATCAGTGTAGGATTGGAGAGCCTATAATATGTCTTTTTAATTTTTCTAAAGCTGAATCAACGCCTTACATGTGGCTGTATTGAAAGTGTGGACATCGGAACCTATGATAGCTGTATGCACGGTTGTGTTTATTGGTATGCGGATTCTGGTAGAAGTATGGCATCACTAAATATGGCACGTCACAATCCAGCTTCTCCTATTTTAATCGGTGAAATTGAAGATGCAGTGATTATAACGGAGAGAGATGCGAAGCAAATTATTTGTCTGAAAACTTTAATGTGACGACCTGCACTAAATCCATTCCGTCAAACTTTGACGGCTCAAAGTAATCTTGCAGAGAGTAACTTTCCATACCTGCACCGCTATCATACACCATAAGAGCAACCGGTATTTCTGTGTTCATTTCAATAGTTTGAAATTCTTGTAAAAAACTTTTTACAGATGCTATTATTTCACTATCAAGCAAAATTTCATCCGTTTTGTATGAAGCCACTCCGCTGGCATTTATATGAAAATCAATCGAATAATTTTCTTTTAGCTGCATTGCAAATGTTCCGGTTAATTGGTCGATTGGCTTTCTGTCTGTACCGATAGAAATGCCGCCTCCGCCAATCTTACTCCATTTTCCGTTGTCTTCAAGACGATAAACATTTACATTCAAACTAATCGCCTCTTTCGGCGCATGGAAAGAAATGATTTGTGAGGTGCTATACATGTCGAAGGACTGCAATATATATTTCTCACTGTCTGATAATTCATAGGGGGCGATGCCCTCTTTGGCTAAAGTTTTGGGTAAATCAGACCCCCTTGAACACGCAGCCAACGTCACTATCATGCTAAGCAGCAATACAGCTGCAATTAATCTTTTCATCTTCATAGTTACCCTCCAAATAAAATATAAATTCGCTCTACGAGCGTTAAAATAAACAGCTAACTTATGATACTATATTTATTACAGTAAACGTCACACGATTAGATACCTCACCAAATTCAATCAAATATCGGCAAATCATTCCTATCAACAAACTAATTAATGAAACACTATATACCTTTATACTGTTGCTCTTACCAAGCAAAGCGACAAACATTAATGGCGTTATATACGTTGCATTTGTTAAGTGTAAAATTTATATTTGAATAACCCGTATATTGTGGGAATAATGGAAAAGTTGCGCATCCAACGAATATTGCAATATAAGTTATAAAAAGTGTCCAGGATAGTTTCCTGTTCTTATTTAACAGCTTACTTAAATTGTTTATCTGTTCCATATATTAAGTTTCCTGTTATATAAATTCGCTCACCGAGCGTTAAATTTCCTTACTACCACTTTGAAAATATTTTGTCCAGTAGTATATATGGAGAAGTTTACCATAGTAAAGCGAAGTTTTCAAGGTTGCAATTATAAAACATTGCTGAATAGCTTTCTGCTGAGATAGATGGTATTGTGTTGTGCTTGAGGAGGTGACGAAAATGCAGGAAGAAAAAATACTCAGCGAGCTATACCGTGGAAATCTAATCCCTGTTGAAAAAAGTGTAGTTTCCGGCAGTGATTACAAAGATACCAATGCCGGGCTTGCAGAGCTTGAAGAAGAGATCGAAGCCATGCTGGGTGAGCAGGAGAAAGAAAGTCCTTGTTGGCCACATGAATAAAATGCAGGGTGGCGCTGAAGAGCAAGCCATATTAAGGAACATCAGTGAAAAGGATTTGCTAGGTACTATACTATCTATAAGAAATCATTATGTATAATATAATAGATATATATTTTACTTATTAACAATTTGATGATAAACTTGTTGGAGTAAGGAGAGATGAATATGAACGAAAATAAACTATGGAAACTTTTTACTACAACATTCATTTTAAGTGCATGCACATTTGGTGGAGGTTTTGTCATTGTTTCCCTATACAAGAAAAAATTCGTTGAAGAATTAAAGTGGCTAGAGGAAGATGAGATGCTGGATATTACTGCTATAGCACAATCAAGTCCAGGACCTATTCCTGTCAATGCAAGTGTTATTTTAGGATACCGAATCCATGGTATTTTAGGGAGTATAGTTGCGATATTAGGTACAATTATTCCACCTTTTGCTATTATTTCACTTATTTCAATCTTTTATAAAGAATTTAAGAGCAATCAGGTGATTGCAATTGCGCTACAGGTAATGAGAGCTGGGGTAGCTGCAGTAATTTTAGATGTAGTTGTTAATTTAGGGATGAATATAATTAAGAAAAAAAATGTTCTTTACGTGATTGTTATGGTAGTTGCTTTTATAGCCACCTATTTCTTTAATCTAGGTGCTATGTATATTATATTTTTCTGCCTAGGAATTGGACTAATTAACGTACTTTTAGACACTAGAAAGACTAGAAAGGAGAAAATTAATGGAACTTCTATGGACTCTATTCATTAGTTTTATACAAGTGGGTTTATTCAGTGTTGGTGGTGGTTATGCAGCAATTCCGCTTATTCAAGAACAGGTAGTTGAAAATCATAATTTATTAACCATGGCAGAATTTACAGATTTAATCACAATTGCCGAAATGACCCCGGGACCAATTTCAATAAATTCAGCTACATTTGTTGGACAAAGGGTATATGGTACCTTAGGAGCAGTAATATGTACCCTTGGGTGCATTCTTCCTTCATTTATAATTTGTTTAACCCTTGCTTATTTTTATTACAAATACAGGAATTTTTCGGGAGTTCAAACTGTGCTAGAAGCTCTTAGACCAGCTGTTGTAGCCTT
>DHER01000069.1 GCA_002399975.1 Firmicutes bacterium UBA4845
GCCTGCAAGGACATCTCAGAATCATAAAGTGCCACAGCACTTTCCATCTGCTCTTTCAGATTTTTCCCGGCATCGTACTCTGGCTTCAACTTCTTCCGGCCACCGCCTGGTTTTCTTGTTTTCTTCATTTTACTCGTGCAGCTCCAACGGCAGTCCGTCCGGGTCATGGAAGAAAGTCATCTTCTTGTCGGTGTAATCATCCACACGAATTGGCTCACATTCAATTCCTACCTCTGTCAACTCATTCACTGTCTGCTCCACGCTCTCCACACAAAATGCAAGGTGACGCAGCCCACAGGCCTCCGGGCGGTTCACACGCTTCGGCGGGTTTTCTTCTGCAAAAATCTCCAGCTCTGTGTGTTCGTTAACACGCAGATCCAGCTTCCAATCTTTACGCTCTGGACGGTAGTTTTCTCTGATAACAGAGAAACCCAGCTTGTTCACATAGAAATCCTTAGCTGCTTCATAGTCAGATACGATGATTGCAATATGATGTATTTTTGATAAATTCATTTTATGTCACACTCCATTTCTTTTATTTCCGTTATAAACTATATAGCGACCTTCAAAAAAACCGTGTGAACTTCTGGAGTTCAGTTTGTCCACACGGCCGATCTTATTTCAGTTTTTCGAGGATTTCATCCGCACTCATGCCGCTGGCCAGCAGCTTCTTCAGCACAGCCTCTGCTTCGGTCTTCTTCGCTTCTTCAGCGGCCTTAGCATCTGCCTTTGCCTTCTTCGATTCCAGGGATGCCACTTCTTTTTCGGCCTTCTTCAGAGCAGTCTTCTTCTCTTTCAGATCAGCCTTCAAAGTGTCAATGTTTGCGGTGATGGATGCGATTTCAGTATTCAGAGACGCAATAGTCTCTTGCTTTTCTGCGATCTGAGATGCGTAGTCTTTGGTGATATTGGTTTTGGGACGGTTTTTGCTGCCTTTCGTTCTGGGCATCGTGATAACCTCTTTCCTTTTTTAATTTAATGGCATCGAATCAACAAGTTCTTTAATCGTTGTCGATTTAAAAACAATTCCTAATCCCAGCACCTCTTGCGTAATATAATTCGTTCCTGTTGGGATTGCCTGCAATGTATTATTCCGAATCATTGTCATCGCAACAATACCAAGCAATTTCAACTTTCTTTGTCCAACTACAATTTGTCCGTTCTTAAAATTCTCGAATGTCAAATCTATGTAAACAGGACTCCCACTTGAACCAGGAAATACTTGTGCATCAATCACAAATTCCGGCTGTCCATTGAAATCATATTGCGGGTGACTTGAAATCATGCCCGTTCTAATAAGTGGCAGATTATTAGCCATATCATATCTACCATCTGGATAACCAACAAAATACACATTCTCTGCAACCGATAATTCTGGCTCATGAAAATCAGCAAGCATGGAATAATCAACATACTTATAGTATATTTTATCTTCCATGGCAATAAAAAGCCCCGTACAATCCATTGCCGCAATATCGACATTTGGATTGGGATGCCCTTTGACAATTTGATCTACACCTTGAAGATTAAGCTCCTGTTTATGCCCATGTTTCGGTTCCCCATTTTCTTTACACGTGAAAGATATAGCAATATTGGGGGTTCCAATTAACACATGTTTATTTGAGATTAAATACAATTTATATTGGTTTTCTCCTACAGGGCGAGACAACAAGAATCCTGTTCCTATTGATGTTACTTTGCCTTCACTGTTTTTGCATTCTATTCTTAGCGTTGTATATAATAGTTGCTCGTAAACAGTATTCATAATTACCCTCCCTTTATCTTCGTATCATTATCACATCTTCGCCGGCCATAAGGTCGTTGCCTGCTACTCACCATGGAGAGGTGTGTGATTTATCAAAAAGATTTTTGATTTGTCCGAGCAGCGTAGGGAGCTACCGCTCCCAGTATATCACAATTTCATCCAGTTTTACAGACGCTTTCTTGCCTTCATTACTGAACAATACATCAATCCGCCAATCATTCCACCCACTGTATTATAGAAGATGTCTGATAGCTGAAATGTACCCAAGCGAAGCAATAATTGTAGCATCTCAATGCTTATCGAAAAGATAAATGCTATCTTCCCGCTATACCACAGTATCTTCTTCCAACTGTTTCCTATCTTCTTTCCGAACGTCCACATCACTATAGCTGAAAACGGCACCATCATGATCACGTTCTCGATGCACTCGGTGGTCAACTTCTGTTCGCCGTTCACGGTCTCCCAGATGCCCCAGCCACCCATGACATCGGATAAAGGATTCATCCACAGCTGACGGTTTAACAAGGTTCGGAACAGAATAAGTGAAGTCACAAAGGCCAAGAAGAATAGTTTTCTGAAGAACACGCTCTCTTTGAACTTCTGATACCAGGTCACTATGGCATTCTTCCAGCCTTTGCCTGCATGTATTGGCTCATAAGCATAAAGATAGAAAAACATGGCTAGGAAGGAAAGCAGGAGTGAAAATCCAAATGGCTCATAGAGAGCAGTCAGGATGTTTGTGATAATCTTCCCGAGTAAATCAATCGTTTCTTTCATCGCTGTTTACAGATCACTGAACAGGTCAGCCTTATACACGCCGTTCTCCAGCATCTTCTTGAAGCTGTCCTTTACTGCTGCGACATCCTCGTGATAGGTCATGCCATACCATGTATCATTGGTTTTCAGAACCTTCACTGACATCTTTCCCTGCTCCAGTAGTTCACCGATGAAGATAGGAATCAGATACTCGGCTTTCTGAGGATTGCTCGGTACTTCTTTCTCGAAAAACTCCTTGAAACCATTTTCCAACACATCAAGAAAATCAGGAGTCAAGCCCCACATATTCATGGATACCAGAGAATCCACATCAACAACCACACCGTCTGCCTCTGCTCCATCTGCAGTCTTTACGATGTTCTTGGTTTCCACAACCTCAGTCAGGTTTCCATTCTCATCCATCTTGCAGATACCGCGAGTCACGCCACCGTTATCGGACAGAGTGTTCTTCAGAACGAAACCTGCCATGCAGGAATTGCCGCCGTTCACCAAATACTCATGAACCGCCTTGAAGCCTTCCTTGCCATAGTAATCATCTGCGTTAATGACGATGAAGGGAGTTTTAATTACGTCTTTCGCTGCAAGCACGGCCTGACCGGTTCCCCAAGGTTTTGTACGACCTTCCGGAAGTTCTCCCGGAATATCGTTAATATCCTGGAAAGCGTAGTCTACTGTTACGTTATGAGAAGAGCAAATGGAGGCAATGCGATCACCAATAACCTCTTTGAACTCCTTCTCGATATCCTTGCGGATGATAAATACCACATGGTTGAAACCAGCCTCAATCGCATCATGGATGGAATAGTCCATAATGATATGGTTCGCATCATCCACAGGCTCCAACTGCTTAATTCCCATTCCAAAGCGGCTGCCAATACCGGCTGCCATGATAAGTAATGTTGTTTTCATATCTTTCCCTCTTGCTATCATTTACTACAGGTTTCATTTTTCACATCTTTGTCTGTTTATACTCATTTAATTTCAAAGTATCAATGTTGTCGAATACTCGCCACGATGGAGTGCTACTTCTATGAGTAGCATTGTACAAAAAAATGTAATTCCTGATATTTATGAACACTTTTTCAGTTTCCAGCACACCCCATATGCCACACCACCCAAACAGCCACCAAATGTATTATAAAAAATATCAGAAAGTTGAAATGTACCCAATCTCAAAAACAATTGCAAAAATTCAATACATACAGAAAATAAAAATGCCACTTGTGTGCATTTCAATATAATATTTTTAATGTTTAAGTGTTTAATCATTTTCTCTTTTGCTGTCCACATAAGCAATACAGTAAACGGAAACATAAGGATAATATTTTCAAAGCATTCCGTGGTTAAAACCTTTTCCCCATTTGTGTCAACTTTCCAAATCCACCAGCCGTCCATAACATTCGATACAGGATTGGCCCACATACTCCTATTCAGGAGAGTTCGAAACAAAATTAACACTGTAAAAAATGTCAAGAAAAACAGTTTTCTAAAAAAGCGTCAATTTTAAACTTCTCTATCCAAGCTTTGCATGATTCTTTCCATCCTTTTCCTGCGTTACTTGAATCATACGAATAGAGATAAAAAGATACTGAAAGCAATACTGCAAACCAAAATGGTTGATATAGTGAAATCAAAATATTACTTACAATTTTATCAATAAATGATGCAATCACCTAATCCCACCACCCCTTTTTAATTAATTATTCCTAACCTTCCATAACATGCTTTCTATTTTTGTATTGGATTACTTCATCAGCCCAATGCGTTGGTTGATCAATCAGATTATAAAACTGCATTAGAGAAACAGGATCCAGTGACCACCATTCGGACTGTTCTAATAAATTTTGAGTCTCGTCATCAAATCTGTACTTTATTATTCTAGCCGGAACACCAGCAACTACAGCATATGCAGGAACATTTTTTGTCACAACGCTACCAGCAGCAATCACAGCACCATTTCCGATACTGTTACAGGAAGATGTAATAATTGTTCCATACCCAATCCAAACATCATTTCCTATTAACAGATTTGATCTCGGAACATCATTGACATCGAATCCGCCAAATCCCTTATTATAAAAATAAGGTGACATAACCGCATGGTTCATCGGATGATTAGCACAAAAGAAAGAAACACTTTGCCCAAAGCTACAGTATCTCCCGATTTTCACTGTACCCCCCCCATATTAAAATGAGGTTCGAAACATCCACCATAAGAATATAAATCAACATCCACATTGTGATGGCTTTTAAAATATTTTCTTAATGTAATTGATTCTTTTTCGCCGCCCTCTCTCTTTGCTATTCGATTGAGTAGACGCTTTCCCAAAAAAGGTATATTATAATATCTTCTCATATCTGTTTACCCTTTACTCCTAAAATACACGCTTAAATACTTCTCAAGTAGCTTACGATAACATGCAACAGCTAAAATCAAAATAAAGATGCCATACACAAAAAATCCAATAAAATAATTCTGGATTTTTGTAATCACAAAGAAGCCGACGGTATATATTATTAAATAAAAAACGTCATTTTTAGTTAGCTTCATAAAATCAAATTGTTTAAATCCTGCAATAAACCAAATATAGTAAGTAATTGTTGTTGCAATTGCTACTCCTCTATAATCCTTAAGAATAAAAACAAAACCCGCATTTAAAATAATTGCGATAGCAAGAATGGCAGCCAGTGTTGTTACATACATCTTCATCTTTCCAAAGATTTTGTACATATTAGTATACAAGCAATTTATCACAGCCATCGCCGGAAAAACCACAAAATAGATGCTTACGACACTTAAACTTTCCATATACTTTGGAATGAAGTATTTAACAATGATAGACACCGCAAAATAAGCGCAACCAGACAAAGACCCAAACACAACCAGAAGACTCTTTACATCATTATACTCTTTCTCGTGAAATTTCCCTTGCGCCATGGCTGGGAAAAGTGGTTGAGAAATTGATGTAATAAACACTGTCATTAATGATTGCATCGACATTGCAAATGAATAAAACGCAAACTTCTCGGTGTCAAAAAACAGATTGACGAATTGCTTATCCGCAGATACAAATAGCGTATTAATATAATTACCCGCAACTAATGCTAGTCCTATTTTTTCTGTTTCAAAATTTCTTTTGGAGAGCAACTTATTTGGCTTGCTTTCTCTGACAAAAGTAGCATTCTCGAAGAGAATATATGCAGTTACAAGCCAATTTGCAATCAAATAAATAGCTATATATGTATCACCCGGAAGTCCACCGATAACAAAATAATATGCAATTGCAAAAATTGGAACTGACAATGACAGAATTGCACTAACCCTACTGAATGCTCTAAACCGATTCCAAGACTGAAGCAATGATTTATAGCTACCGATTACTCCAACAGG
This sequence comes from Firmicutes bacterium UBA4845, assembly GCA_002399975.1. GTDB lineage: Bacteria > Bacillota > Clostridia > Tissierellales > Sedimentibacteraceae > Sedimentibacter. Next base: position 5,934 of record DHER01000069.1, read on the forward strand.
AATTACTGCAAGCGATATATACACAAGCATTGTGCTTTTTACAATGAAAGCCCCTGCAAATAATCCAATAGTACCCACCGTCAATATCAAAAGAAGCAAAATCAACTCAGACTTATATTGTTTTTTATCTATAGTTTCAAAATCCTTACCCGCATAGTTGACCGCCATGCCAGAAGGAAAACCCAAGTGGAGAATCGTAATATAAGATAAATACAATGTAAATGTATGATACAGTGCATAATCATCAATTGTCAGAATTCTAGGAAAAATAAAGCTTCCCAAAAAGCCAACGATAGCAACAATAAAATTAGCCGATAATGCCCTGAAAATATTACCTTTTAATGTAGTTTTTCCTTTCATTCCAACAATTATGCCTTTCTTTAAATCCGAAATTCCAGCAAAAAGAGTTCTATATCATTACATCTTTCCTGAAATAACTCTCTTAATTGTCCCGGCAATTCCTTTCAATATTTGAATTTCATTTAAATCCTTTGTAAATTTGCGAAGAGTTCTCAATGAATAATATGGTGTCTTCCTTCCGCATAGCTTCATTCCTAAAACACGAGAATATACCTGGGACCGTCTTTCATATTGATATTTTTGAATGTATTTCAAGTTGTCAATTTCATAAGATTCTGCAATAAGCACTCCATCTTTCACACACATTTTCAAAAGCTCATCGCCTTTTTTAGTTCGACTAAAAGTGATATTTCTACCATTATGCTCATTAAAATCAGGTGTACCGTCTTCTTCCATATACCACGCATCGCCACATGATATATCTGCAAACTCACCTATTCCGTCCATGCAAAAGCGGCAAAACTTGTTTATGTCTCTTCCTAAAATCTTTCCCCAAGAATCATTATAAGACATGGAGTGCTTATTACCATTATCATCTATTGCCGTAGCAAATCCCGGCCAACCTTCGCCTCTATATGTTAGGTGTCTGCATTCCTGTTCGTTTGTTTTCAAATGATCTAAGAGTTTTCTATTTGCATTTTCACTAGGAACGCCCGCACAAAAAAAAGAAATCAAATATATAATATTTTTATTCAATTCTTGGTGTACATCTAAATATCTTCTTAACACCAAAATATCACATGGCTTACCAACAACAGCATATTTTTTTTCAGGCGAAATGCATTGAAGCAACTCTATAAGAGGACTGGAAACTGTGTATCTTGATCCGGTTTTGTCTCTTAATTCTTCAACCCTTTTACTTTTCGTATATTCTGTCTTTATTTGATTCTGCTTACTAACGCAAGTGTGAATTATCTCATCAACTAATTTCTTGCTGAGAAGATACTCTGAAATAGCCGTAATCGTTCCTCCGCTAGAAGCGCTGAATCTCAACTGTTGATCAGAACTCCACGTTACACATGCATTTATATATTTTCCCCATTTCTTTTTAGGGTCAATGTTTTTAAGCCAATTTCCTGAAGCCGGACAAACTCCTTCGCAAAAGCTAAAATTATTCTGCTGAAGTTCTGGTTTGAAGAAACCATTTTTATATTCATATTGAACCGCTTCAGCAGAATGACATAAGCCGCATCCGGCGCAATACTCCTTATAAATATCTACTTTTTCCTTCATTGATTTTTCCTTATTCCGACAGTTTTTTTCTCAAAAAGCCACGATACTGTCTATTCAATTGAATAGCATTTTTCAGCGCAGCTGACTGTTTCTCTTTATATGTTTCAATATTCTCAATCATTTCCAATACTTTATTTGTAGCTTCGGATTCATCTAGTACTGTACAATCAATAATATAGGGATATCCGATAGATCCATATAGCCCTGAAAACTTTCTACTGTATGCAATAGGGGCAATGGGAACTCCGGATGAAAATGCTCCTATAGTCGCATGCATTCTCGCGCCTATGAAAAAATCCATTTTACTAATGTAATTCTTTGCATCAATAGGGCTCACAAAAGTTCGTGCCAGAATTGTTTTTGGATATAAACGATGTAATTCTTCTGCAATGCGATATTCTCCATCATTTTTATCGTAAGTGTGTGCTATCAAATGGACATTATACATGTGCGAAAGTTCTTCTATCAGTTGCTTAGTAAATTGGACGTAATCCAATTTAAATCCAAAATCTTTTCCATCATGCCACAACAGATTAGATATATTAATTCCGATGTTAAGATCATCATCATATTTCCGATCAGCAAGTTGCTTATCATATGGAAGTTCCATTGCAAGATCACTTGTAACACAAACTCTTTTCTTTGGAATCAACTGACTAACTTGTTGAGCCGATTCATCATCTCTAGCAAAAATATAAGCCGTATTTTTTAGCATCTTTTTTGCTAAATGCTCTGCCACCTTAGATTTAAAAGGACCATAAGTCTGCGGCCCCAAAATCAAAGGAACGTGCTGCTTTTCTGTTATAAGTTTAGGTACTGAATACAGTACAAAGTTTTTCAAACCATATATATCTGAAAAGCTATCACCGTAAGTTAAATCAATAACCGCATCACACCTTTGGATATTCTTTTTTAATGACTGAATCCCTTTAAAGCCTGTCTTAATTCGTACAATATCTACAAATTCAACTTTTTCGACTGGAATATAGTTTTTAATGCACTCTGTTTCTTTCTTGGACTCTCCAGAAAAAACAATATACTTGAAAGTGCATTCAATTTCTTCTGCAATACTTTCAAGCATCGCTATCTGCGATATACCAAGTGCTGTAACTCCATAATTTGTTGAATGCAAAGCCACACCAAATAAGCCGATTGTTTTATTCATACTCTATTTCTATTTCCCCTTCCTGTTTATCTTGATAGATTTTTATTCCTGATATTAAAAGAACCAGAAGAGAATTAAATATCCTATTTGTTGTCAACTGGTCAACCGCAAAATAGCACAGCATGATTGCAATCAGTCCATAGTAAATTGAATTCAAATCATCACTATTTAAACTGTTGAGTTTCTTTTTCAAGCCAAAAATAATGGCACGGTACCAGTTAAGAAAACATATAAAGCCAATCAATCCATAAGAAACGAACCAATTTAAATACTCATTATCGATTGAAACAACTTTATAAACACCTCCTGTGCTGCGAATCGTAAGTCCCATCGCATCAAAATCAGCACTTCCAAACCCGATAAACGGCTTTTTTTGTAGCGTTTGCAAAATCATTTGGAGCTGAGATAGCCGGCCAAAAATTGGATCTGCATTTTTGGTTGTTCCTGCAATATCAAAATTCGCACCAAAGGCATTAAGCGTAGAATAGACCGGTGTCATAATCGAAGCCGATAGTTTAGGGAAAAATGGTAGTACAATACCAACTATAAGGAAAAAGGCCAACATTGGAATAACAAATCGATTACGTGTATTCTTATCTACAGTTGTGATTCTCCAAACAATTATGATAAATCCAACGGCGATAGGCCATCTCGAAATTGTCATCAACAGACATCCTAAGCCCAAGGCAAAAAGATACAAATATCTACTTCTTTTTGTTCCAACACGTCCGATTATCATTGGAAGCAGGCTAACACAATACACCCCTAAACATATCGCATGTCCAAATGTAAATGATGCTCTAAGCGTATTATATCTTTCATAAGCAGACATCAAAATATTGGTTCGCACATTTGTATTTAATATTTCAGAAATATAGTTACTTCCCACTAATGGCTCGGATATTCCTCCAATAAATACAACTAATCCTCCACAAAGTAAAGCTGTGCAACACTTCTTCCATATGCTTTCATTTCTCAAGCAATCTACCAAAACAAGAATGAACAGCACATCTTCAATCCAGAAATTAAGGTAAGTTTTTAATATGCTATAAAATGACAAATGTGCCACAAGCAAAATTGTATACCCGGCAATTAATAGCAAAAAAGGATTCCATAGCCCTTCATTCTTTAAAATTCCATAACTAATTTTCTTTTCTTTTAGTAAATAAGCTACTAACAGCATCAAGAAAAGCAGCCGGCTTGCCGTGAATAGTGGAAGTGAATCTGAAACACTCACTGCAAAATACTCTGGTAAAATTGGATATAGAAAGAAAAAATAAGCAAGAAATTTTTCCTTATTGGACAGCAGTAATAGCAGTCCAACAATTAAAACCAGTACAAGTAAAATTAGTGCCATCCTAGCCTCCTTTTCAAATGACATATTAATATTAGGCTTTTTTCATAAGGATCTTAAATGCCTTAAGCACTTCCTTCTTTTCAAATCCGCCTTTCATTAAAGAAGCAGCAAGTTGAATTCGTATCGCAAAACTCTTTTTATATTGTTGCACATTAACTACAAGCGTTTTTCCTGTTTGCGACATATAACTTTCATAACGCATTAATATATCTGCATCATCCGCAATAGATTTTTCTGCTTCTGTAAATAACTCGCATATGCGTTTCTTTATTTTCTTCATTTTACTAGTCTTGGCATCAAAGCCAAGAACATTATTTTCATGCTGTCTGTATTTCATTGTTGGTACATTGTCAAATACAACTTTTCCCCCACATGCCACACACACATCACACAAAAAGAAATCATGCATTTCCACGTCGAGATTACAAATATCTTCTTTCAAAAAAATTTCCCGTAAACAATTATTAAAAACCATTGTACATCCTTGCACTCCATATCCGCATAATATTTTTTCTGGAGTCGGAGTTTGTTCTTTTTCGTAAACTCTTCTATTTAGTGAGTTCAAATTTTGGTCAACTACTTCAGCATTGGAATAATACACAAGTGGAATATCTGCATCATTTTTGTTCAACAGCCTAATCGCTCTACTCATTTTGTCTGGATTCCAATAATCATCTTGATCTGCAAATGCATAAAACCCATTTGAAGGTGCTAATTCGACCAATCTAAAAAAACTCTGCGCAGGTCCTAGATTCATACCATCCTCAACAAATTTAAGAAAGCCTTTTTCTGCATATTTTTTTAATATCGATTTTGTCTTATCAGTTGAGCCATCATCACGAACAATTAGGTTTATCTTGCAATTCTCTTGATTCAATATTGAGTTGATTTGTTCCTCTATATATCTTTGCCCATTGTATGTCGACATCAATACATAGACATTATTCTCCTTCTGCTCGTTTATCATTACGCTTCCTCGTTTTTCTGTAGATGCATCAGTTCACCCCAATGTTCATCTGTTGCTCTACTGATGTCCAAATCAAATCCACCCTGATTAAAAAATGTATATTCTCCAAAGTATATTTGCCCATTAACATCGTATAGATCTATCCTTATTGCAGGATAATCAAGAACATTTAGTTTTTTTACAATTTCTATCATCCTATCGAAGTTCTCAGGCTTTCTTACTTCATCTAAAGGTTCATCTTTTAAATAATGAAGTCTATTCCAATTTTGATCATAGAAATAGAACTTTGGATATCCTTTATCCCTATCTTTACACACCATAACGCAGTCAATCTTTCCACCAAACACATAGAATTTGTAATCTTCTGGATATGACTCATCTGTTCCCATATACTTTTCAATAATTATTCTTGGTTTAAGGTCTTTATACACCCACTCTCGCCCTGCCCAAAACAAGTTGGTTTTTAAATGTCGATTAATAAACTCACCGGTTTTTTGAATGTCAAACTCCTCCTTATTTCGGCAGATTGCCACGCTACCTGAATCATGTGTGCATTTAATAACAAACTTATTCGGTAAAGTATCAAAAGGAATATCTTCAAACTTTTCTCCTTCCCACAAAAGTGGTATTAAGTATTCCTCCCCTATAAGACTCTTTACAGACTCTCTAACCTCATACTTGTCTGCGTACTTTGCATACTGGGGATTCCGATTATGTAATTTGAGCCACTGTAATTTTTCATTGTATGTTTTCGGATTCTCCAGATTTAAATTATAGCCAAAATGTACTTTAAAAAGCAGTCTTATATATGCCTTGTCACTAAGCCAATTCAAACATTCATGTTTACCTAAAAAGAAAAAAATCATCCCAGGATTTTTTATGTACTTCTTCAGTCCCATCTTTATACTCATTTATCCTTTCATCTGCTGTGCGATATCAGCATCCACGATTTCCTCGCCGGTCTTATGCTTCAGCTGCTCTTTACTTGCCTCACTCAGACCGTTGTTGATCACACAGTTCATATCGCAGGTGCTGCACTTATCCAGATCCTCTTTAGTGACTTTGCCATCACGGTAGTCACGACAGATCTTCAGCTCATACATGCTGTACGGATGCTTGGTGAACAGAGCTGGTACTATGTCAAGAAAAAGTACAAGTTAAATCGGGAAAATTTAATTATTTTTTAGCCTACTTTCCTGTATAATTTTGCCAGTTGCTTCGCGTAATTTACCTCATATTGATTTGGTGATAAATATCCACAATGACTATGAATTCTAACAGTATTATAAAATGCCTCTATGTATTCAAATACTAGGCGATATGCGTGATTATGATCTAATATTTTGAATCTGTTTAACCACTCCCTCTTTATTAATGCATGAAATGATTCTATACACGCATTGTCCCATGGAAAAGCTTTCTTTGAATAACTGTTTATAAATCCTTCTGTTGCCTCCTTATACGCACTACAGGTATATTGTATGCCCCTGTCACTATGCATGACCAATGGCTTATCTATTCTTCTTGCTTTCTTCGCTCTATTAATCGTTTCTACAACCCATTTAGCTTCTAGGGTTGTACTAAGCTCCCATGCTATGATTTTACGGGAAAACAAGTCCATAATACTTGTTAAATATACAAATCCTTCATAGGTCCAAATATAAGTTATGTCGGAACACCAAACAGCATTTGGCTCACTTGGATTAAATTCCTCATCCAATATATTTTTTAGTTCTATGCTAAAGTCTGAATCTATCGTTGTTACAGTATACGGTTTAACATATTGAGCTCTAATGCCTAGCTCACGCATATAGTTTCCGACTGTCTTCTCACTGATCTTTTCTCCCTCACTTTGCAGTACCTTTGTGATTTTAGGAGCTCCATAATTCTGATGAGATTCGTTGTATATTGCCATTATTTTTTCCATAATCGCTTCCTTGCGTTTTTGCCTATCGGAAGGAAGTCTTTTTCTAAATGAATAGTAGCCATTTCTTGAAACGCCTAATACTCTAAGCACCCCACTGACATTCAGCCGGCGTTCGCCTTCATCGTTCAATTTATCTTCCATTTCGGATGTTGCAATGAAGAGAGCTTCTGTCAGTTTCCCAGGATGCCGATCGCTTTTTTTAATATATCTAATGCATCCTGTGTATCTCTTAATTCTCTACGCAGTCTTGCATTCTCCTTGGCTTCATCAGATTCATAGTTACCGGAACCTCTAGTTGGTACTTCACCATTGTTTTCTTTTACTGCTTTTGCCCATACGCTAAGTGCTGTGCGGCTAATTCCTAGCTTCTCTGAACACCCTTTTAGACCTAGATCCTTATGTTCAAAGTAATACCTGACCGCATCCTCTTTAAACTTTTTATCAAACTGTTTACTCATGTTAATTCCTCCATCTATTATAGTATTATATTATAACTTATAAATAGGAACTGTCCACTTTCAACTTGTACCATTTATATTCTACCACCA
>DHER01000066.1 GCA_002399975.1 Firmicutes bacterium UBA4845
TGTGTAAATGGTTAGTTTCATTCGACTTCCTCCTGCACCACAGGGATTCCCAGCTTCTTTGCCGCCTGTATTTCCTCCAACATGCCAAAGCTAATCTGATGGCCAAAGACATGAACCTCATCGCAGTGGCGCATAATTTCAAGGTTCATCTCCATTGCTCGCTCTCGCTCACTGGCTTTGCTGTCATCCATAAATTGCGGAAAGAGAAGATGAGGAGCGATGGGAATGTCACCTTCCTGAACAATTTTTCGGCAGTATCCCTTGGCCTGTTCTGTGTTCGTCCTGATATCTCCCCGATAAGGTGAGCAGACATAAATGAGTTTGTTCATATAAAAAACTCCTTTCGATAATTTTCGAGAGGAGCAAAACAAAAGGGATAATGATCCTCTCACTATCCCCTTGGACAAGTTATGCAGTTTTGGGCAAAGAAATCTAGTTTTTTAGATGTACGTTTCTAAATCAAAAATCTCGGGTGAATTAAAACGTATCTCATTGGCTTCACGCCTGACATTGAAATTCGACGCCTCTAATAAACTTGATCTTAATTTTAACTTCCCTTCTTCATCTTCTAAAACATATTCTGTCTTGTTGTTACGAATATAGGTAGAAGTCTCTCTAGAAAAACCATGTCGCTGTAATAAAATTGTTAGCGGGCTAGTTGTTCCGTATTCGACATATTCATACCAATTGTTGTCAAACTCTGTTGCGCCATGAACGCGTTTATATTCATTTGAAAATCTTAAAAAATAGTTTGAAATACTGAAAAGAATTATGTTCTCAATAACCTCTAAAGTATCAGATATCACACTATTTCGATGAGGAAGATCGTCCTTGTATGTTGTCTGTTTGTAGTTGTACCAAAATGAATGGGGGTTTTCCTTTCTAAAATTAAGCGCCCTACTAATAATAAAACTAAGGCCATGCCCCTCCATCCATTGACTCAGAATAACTGCATACCATCGAAGTAGAGTATGTTGGCCATCTTTTACTCTACCCAGAGTAGTTGATTCATACTGCTCCCACTTAAATATGCTACAGAGCTGTTCTAAAAAATTCAGGATATCATTGTATACAAACTTTCCTGAGCTATCTTTTTCCGGGTAAGCTAGGCCATTTTGTATAGCACGAACAAGGTTTGATGTTTGATCAACAGATATATTGATGTCATCATCTTGTTGAACCGTTTTATTTAAAAAGGCTTCTCTGATTTTCTGCTCATCTTCTGCGGTTAAATACTCCTCAAATTCTCGTTTAATTATACTATTGCGATTGTGTGTAATATCATTTACTAGGATTAGAGCAAACTTTCGCATCATCAAATATACTTCTTCTGAGATGCCCTTCTGTTTTTCTATAGATACGCTACCGGAAACCAAAGTCTCGACAATAGCCTCTTTTTCTGCTTTTTTTAGCACATTGCTACTTTCAATGGATAGCACTTGTTCCGGCACATTTTTATCCAATAGTTTTATATATTCTTCTTTCTTTGTTTTGTTTTTTTCAGATACAAAAAACACATTCCCGTGCAAATTGTATTCAATCCGCCCAACACGACCGATTAGATTTCTAAAATCAATAGGTGTCATCTTAGACCTACTTATTTTGCTGCCCATTATAAGTAGATTGTCAGCCGGTAGGTTAACCCCTTCCAAAAGAGTACTTGTACAAAACATCGTACTAATAGAGCCCTCGCGGAATAAATCTTCTATGCGCATCCTGACCGCCGACGGCAAATAGCCAATATGATATGCAACACCCCTCCTAATTATCTTTGCAAGATAATAATCAGAATGAATTTCTCGTTCAATATCCCTAGCTAATTCATTCAATCTAGCATCATTTTTATCTTCCAAATTTGCAGCATAGTTGATTGCATTATCTATAGCTTTTTGCTTACTTCCATAAAAGACAATGGTTTGTTGATTTTTAGCGCCATTTTTATTTAAATGAATATTATGCAAACAGTAATTAAGCAAATTATCCACTTCTGGCAAAGCGCCAATATCAATAACTTTATTGGCGCGTTCATTATATACACTGATTTTTCCTTCATTTTCGTCCACGAAAAACTTAACCTGTACTACTGGCGAATAGGTAGATGCTAAGCTGCGTTCTTTATTAGCGCTCTCGGCTGACAATAATCGCAAATAGACTTCTGGATTAGGTACATTGGGAGAAGCAAAAATAAAATGCGGGTGCGGTTGATTTCGATTAAGCAACAAATTAACCACTTGGTAGTAAAAAGGCGCCCGCCTATTTTTCCCAGATAACTTGTGCGCTTCATCAATAAAAATATAATCAATTTTTAAATCGGGTCTTTCGATAAGTAAATACAACATTCTTTCCGGAGTTAAAATAAAGATGAAATTATGCTTCTCCTTTAATGCAATCTCACCGGAAGAAGTAACAACACGATAATTATACTTTTCGAGATCAGACTTCATATCATTTATAGTCTGACTGCGCATCTCATTTATTAAGGCCTTTGTCGGCACAAGCAGGGCATAATTATTTTTCACTCCTGTTTGAACTTGCGCTTTAATAAATTTACGCATAATAAAGGATTTACCCATTGAAGTAGGGCCTGAATAACTGAAATATTCGTCCTTTAAACGCTGATATACTTTCTTCTGCGCAGCAAGAAACTTCATATCAGTTTCTCCAGGAATTGCGAGATAATCGCTTCGGAACGCAGAAAACAACTCATCAAGCATATCCGTATGATCAACGGCACTTGCAATAAGTTTTCTGCCAGGATAATTGCCTGTATTTGAAAAAACAAACCCCGCATATATTCTTATTGTTTCATTATCAGGATGGGAGTACAGAAGCAACGTAACAATCTCTTGGGCTAGGATATGGTGTTGCTCTCTTTTTTCAGGATGCGTCGATTTTGATAGAAGATCGGCAAAACGCAAAGCATCAGTTACATTAAGGTCTGCATAATTTTGAATATGAGTGAGATTTAATTGTTTAATTGCATAGTTGTATAGAATTTGTTCATACAATTCATTCAGATATTCATTTTGATCAATATCCGAGAAGAGGAGGTTCCCTATTTTATATAGACCTTTATTAGCCATCTGTGCCCCCCTCTCCGAAAACTTCATTCATGATTTGTTGCTTATCATTAGCAACATCATTTAAGGGAACAAAATAAATGTAGAATGAATAGTTTCCTAAATTAAGATTATTTATTTTGTCAATAATGTATTGTGTGTGAGCCTTAATATCCGTCTTCATTTTTTGCTCAAGCTGCACTTCAAAGTCTTGATTCGTATAATTATTAGGATTAAGCCCCAAGTCGTAAGCTAGAAAAATCCCAAAAGCCGTATCGTATGAAACTCTACGTTTTTTTCCTTTTTGCGGAAGCAATAGGTCTTTGATTTTTTGAGCCGTACTCTGATCAACAGTTTTTGTGAAAATGGTATTTTCTGCCAGTAAAATTTCCTGTTCGCTCTTGGAATGAATCTTTGCAACTCGATCAAATGCAGCATCAATGGCATCTTTAACATCTCCAACAATGCTGGATGTTCCAAAAACAATGTTATAGTAAGAATTCCCATTGGAATTGGTCGAAGATAAGAAATGGATAGCATCACATTCGCTATCATAGCTTCCTGACTGTGCCTTTAATTCGACCTTGCTTAAAATCTTAGGAGCTTTAAGTACCTCTTCCAGAAAAACATAAAGAAGGATTTCCCCGAGATCATTACCACTATCACGTTCGCCCGGATTAGCATTTGCCTTCATTACATTCATCGCATCAAGCCCTACACTAAAGGCATTCCCGTCAAGTTCATACTCTTCAATTTGTGCTCGAGAAAAAACATACTGCCCGATGTTTCTTTGTATAAATTGCTGCAAATGGCCAAAGACATAAAGATTGTTAGAGACCTCAAGGTGAAAAAGGCGCAACTGTTCCGGGTTTCGCAAATTCAATTTTTCAGAATGTGAAACCTCAAAGAAAATATTATTGAATAATCCTCCATGAAGTGTTTTATCTGGCAAATTTCCCATAAATCACCTATAAATCAGTTTTGTTTTTTAGTTCAATAATCGATTCATCTCCACATATATTTCTTATCTTCAATCTCAACGGTTCTTTTTCTGACCTTATAGTTCCATTCCAGAAATCCTTTGTTCCATTTCCGTTCACTGTGATATGACCTTTTTTATCAATCTTAATTTCACTGTCGGAATGCCATTCGCCATCGTTTGAGGTGCAGTCCAAGGAAAGGTACTCGATACACTCTAGCCCTGTATCACTTATCTGTATGGGCTTGAATTTATTCTTTCCCGTGCTTTGCGCCAAAAAACGTGTGTTGAAATCATCTATTTTTCCTAACACTCGGTCACTTACAAAACGGTCTATTTGGACAACATATTCTTGCAATAAAGTGCTTGGGTCTCTCTCCACAGACCACTCAACCTCATCATTAATAATTACATCCGATAAAACTGCTTTCAGATCCTTTAGCTCTACTTCTATCATCGTTGGATTTTCATCGTGAATGAACTTACTTACTTCTTTCTCATCGACGAGGTCAATGTAATAAAGAATAACTTTCTTCGTTGAAGGCGCTAGGTCAGGAAGGCGAAGGTGTATAATTTCATTCATAGTAGGTAAATCAAGAATTTTCGCAGAGCTATCCATGAGGTTCGGTACATAGACAGGAATACGCCCCAGACGAGAGTGGGTAAAAGAGCCGGCCCAAAAATCACTTAAGTTTTCATCCTTTTTCAATCCTGGAATTAAGCTATAGAGCTTATCCATCGTCTGAACAGGATTTCTAAAAAGAGACACACCGTCTTGAATCTCATAAACAGAGCAAGAAGCCCCGTCCTTGTATAACCTATCACGCATCATCTGGATGCTGTTTATACCAATATCAGAGGTTATGAAGCGGCGATTGAGCTTGGATGCTACTGCCGCAGTAACGCCGCTACCGCCAAAGAAATCACATACCAGCATGTTTTCATTAGAAGATGCCTTGATAATACGTTCAAGCAAGGATTCTGGTTTTTGCGTAGCGTAGTCAACTCTTTCTTGAGATGTAGGTATTTGTTGGAAAGACATTATGTCACTCCAAACATCACCAATTGTTTTACCTTCCTTTATAACCTCATCAAGATATCGGATCTTACCTCTTCCATCAAAATACTGTCTGCCATTTTTATCAACTTTATTGAATCTGTCTAAATATTCTTGTTTATGTTCCTGTTTTTGTTTATTGAAGACCTTTTCAGCTGAATTAGCGTAATAAAGAATTGTGTCATGACCTCGCACCCAGTTATTAGCTAATGTTTTAAATCCAGATAGGACCTGGATATCCCAGATAATTTCTCTTTGAAAGTTTTCCTCACCAAATATTTCGTCTAATAAAACTTTCACGTAATGAACCATATGCCAATCCAGATGAACATAAATACTGGCTGTCTCACTCATTACAGATTTAATGGCAACAAGATTCTCAAACATCCAATTGAGATACCTTTCCTTATCCCAAATGTCGCCATACATCTTTTCTTCAAAGCTGCGGAATTCATCCGTCATATCTACTTCTTCGCCTATATCAGCTAATTCTTTTGCCTTATCTTTCAGCTCCTGCTCTGCTTTTTCGATAGCATCGGCTACTTTAGGATTGCGACGAATGTAAACTTGCTTGGCGTAATCAGCACCACTTGCAAATGGAGGGTCTATGTAAACCAAATCTGCTTCTATTCCGTGTTCTTTCATATAGGCACAGGTAGATAGACACTCTCCGCGAATAACCATGTTCTCATTTTCAGAGGCACCAACTTGCTCTATTTTTTCAAGCTCGTAATAAGGCATTCCCCGCCTTACATGTTCGAAGACTTCAGTATCTCCTCTATATCTGAGAGTTCTTCTGAAATTATTTAAAAGGGCCTGACCCTCAATAGGCTCCGGAGAGTAGGGTACATACTTCTTTGGCATATTTAATCCTCCACAAAAAATGTTTTTATTGTTCTAATGGCTTGTGACAAACGTTCTTCTTCCGTCAAGGTATCTTCCAGATAAAGATAGTCAAAGCGCTTGTATTTATAACGTGCATTGTTTTCGTTGCAAAAGATATTTTCCACGAAAGCCCTTTTTCTTTGGAAGTTTGGATCATTTGCATATATTTCACCTTTTGTCTCTACAATGAGAGCCTTATAGATTGACTCTCCTTTTTGATCGCGCTTTAAAATCAAAAAGTCCGGCGTGTATGACCCGATATATTGATGTCCGCCATTTTTCTTGTAGCAACGTATTTTAAACTCCGTCAAATTATCGTCGCCGTTATAGTAGATTTCTAATTGAAGATTGCGAAAATCTTTTAGAGTCAAAACTTCCGATAAGAATTTCTTTTCAAAATCACTATCCATGCGGTAAGGAAGATAGTGATAAGTGTAATCCACATAATTTGCCACGCTGTACTGGGCCTGAATATCTTTTACAAGACCAAATTGACCGATATTTTTCAACGATTCAATAGCCTCTCTTACTTCAGGAGTCAGAACAAGCTGACCGGCATCATGTGAAACAATGCGTTCACACTCATCCTGACCAGGCATAAACCTGTTTGGATGTGCCGTCTCGATTTCCGGGGTGAAACGTATAATATCTAGTAGTGCCGCATTTCCCTCGATAAACTCCTCTTTTTTCTCCAATGAGCGCTT
>DHER01000067.1 GCA_002399975.1 Firmicutes bacterium UBA4845
AAGCGCTCATTGGAGAAAAAAGAAGAGTTCATCGAGGGAAATGCTGCGTTGCTAGATATTATGCGTTTCACCCCGGAAATTGAAACTTCTCATCCAAATAAGTTCATGCCCTCGCAAAAAGAGTGTGAGCACATTGTTTTACATGATACTGGGAAATTAGTGTTAACGCCTAAGGTAGAAGAAATCGTTAATTCTCTTCGAAGTATTGGGCAGGTTGAGCGTGCGGAGGAGCTTGAGGCTGAATATACAGTGCCTGGCTGTGTGGATTATACCTATCACTATCTTCCTTACCGCATGGATAGTAACTTTGAAAAGAAATTTTTAGCGGAAGTACTGACTCTAAAAGATTTCCGGGATCTTCAATTAGAAATCTACTATAACGGCGACGATAATTTGACGGAGTTTAAAATACGTTGCTACAAGAAAAATGGCGGATATCAATATATCGGATCATACACGCCGGACTTTTTGATTTTAAAGCGCGATCAAAAAGGAGAGTCAATTCATAAGGCTCTCATCGTAGAGACAAAAGGTGAGATCTATGCAAATGATCCAAACTTCCAAAGGAAAAGGGCTTTCGTGGAAAATATCTTTTGCAACGAAAACAACGCACGTTATAAATACAAGCGCTTTGACTACCTTTATCTGGAAGATACCTTGGCGGAAGCAGAACGTTTGTCACAAGCCATTAGAACAATAAAAACATTTTTTGTGGAGGATTAAATATGCCAAAGAAGTATGTACCCTACTCTCCGGAGCCTATTGAGGGTCAGGCCCTATTAAATAATTTTAGAAGAACTCTCAGATATAGAGGAGATACTGAAGTCTTCGAACATATCAGGCGGGGCATGCCTTACTACGAGCTTGAGAAAATTGAGCAAGTTGGTGCCTCTGAAAATGAGAATATGGTTATTCGCGGAGAGTGCCTATCTACCTGTGCCTATATGAAAGAACACGGAATAGAAGCAGATTTGGTTTATATAGATCCTCCATTTGCGAGCGGTGCTGATTATGCAAAGCAGGTTTACATTCGTCGCAATCCTAAAATAGCCGATGCTATCGAGAAAGCAGAGCAGGAGCTAAAAGATAAGGCAAAAGAATCAGCTGATATCGGCGAAGAAGTCGATATGATGGACGAATTCCGCAGCTTTGAAGAGAAGATGTACGGCGACATTTGGGATAAGGAAAGGTATCTCAATTGGATGTTTGAGAATCTTGTCGCCATTAAATCTGTCATGAGTGAAACGGCAAGTATTTATGTTCATTTAGATTGGCATATAGGGCATTATATAAAAATTCTTATGGATGAAATTTTTGGTGAAGAAAATTTTATTAATGAAATAATCTGGAGCTATAAAAGTGGTGGCACAAGTAAGGATTATTTTTCCAGAAAACATGATTCTATATATTTGTATCGAAAAAGCGATAAATTTATTTTTAATATTCAAAAGGAAAAATCGTATAACAGGGAGTTTAAACCATATCGATTTAAAAATGTTGAAGAATTTGAAGATGAACTTGGTTGGTATACCCTCGTAAATATGCGGGATGTATGGGATATAGATATGGTTGGACGCAGTTCAAATGAACGTGTTGATTATGCTACTCAAAAACCAGAATCCTTGCTTGAGCGTATTATCAAAGCATCTTCTGATGAAAACATGCTGGTGTGTGATTTTTTTGGCGGTAGTGGCGTTTCTGCGGCAGTAGCATCCAAGCTTAATCGTCGTTTTATCACATCTGATATTGGTATAAACAGTATCCAGACGATGCGCGATAGGTTATACAAGGACGGGGCTTCCTTCTCCGTTTATGAAATTCAAGACGGTGTTTCTCTTTTTAGAAATCCTGTTCAGACGATGGATAAACTTTATAGCTTAATTCCAGGACTGAAAAAAGATGAAAACTTAAGTGATTTTTGGGCCGGTTCTTTTACTCACTCTCGTCTGGGGCGCATTCCTGTATTTGTGCCGAACCTCATGGATAGCTCAGTCAAAATTCTTGATTTACCTGCGATGAATGAAATTGTTAATCTTCACCTTCCTGACCTGCCGCCTTCAACGAAGAAAGTTATTCTCTACTACATTGATCTCGTCGATGAAAAAGAAATAAGTAAGTTCATTCACGATGAAAATCCAACGATGATAGAAGTCGAGCTAAAGGATTTGAAAGCCGTATTGTCGGATGTGGTTATTAATGATGAGGTCGATTGGTCTGTGGAGAGAGACTCAAGCACTTTATTGCAAGAATATGTTGTCCAAATAGATCATTTTGTAAGCGACCGGGTGTTAGGGAAAATAGAGGATTATAACATGCGTTCTTTAGCCCAAAACAGGCGAAAGAAAAAATTTAAGCCAATACAGATAAGTAATACAGGGCTAGAGTGCATCGAGTACCTTTCCTTGGACTGCACCTCAAACGATGGCGAATGGCATTCTGACAGTGAAATTAAGATTGATAAAAAAGGTCATATCACAGTGAACGGAAATGAAACAAAGGATTTCTGGGATGGAACCATAAGGGCTGAAAATGAACCGTTGAGATTGAAGATAAGAAATATATGTGGAGATGAATCGATTATTGAACTAAAAAAACAAAACTGATTTATAGGTGATTTATGGGAAATTTGCCAGATAAAACACTTCACGGAGGATTATTCAATAATATTTTCTTTGAGGTTTCACATTCTGAAAAATTGAATTTGCGAAACCCGGAACAGTTGCGCCTTTTTCACCTTGAGGTCTCTAACAATCTTTTTGTCTTTGGCCATTTGCAGCAATTTATACAAAGAAACATCGGGCAATATGTTTTTTCTCGTGCACAAATTGAAGAGTATGAACTTGACGGGAATGCCTTTAGTGTAGGGCTTGATGCGATAAATGTCATGAAGGCAAATGCTAATCCGGGCGAACGTGATAGTGGTAATGATCTCGGGGAAATCCTTCTTTATGTTTTTTTGGAAGAGGTACTCAAAGCTCCTAAGATTTTAAGCAAGGTTGAATTAAAGGCACAATCAGGAAGCTATGATAGCGAATGTGATGCTATCCATTTCTTATCTTCGACCAATTCCAATGGGAATGCTTACTATAACATCGTTTTTGGAACATCCAGCATTGTTGGAGATGTTAAAGATGCCATTGATGCAGCATTTGATCGAGTTGCAAAGATCCATTCCAAGAACGAAGAGGAAATTTTGCTGGCAGAAAATACCATTTTCACAAAAACTGTTGATCAGAGTACGGCTCAAAAAATCAAAGACCTATTGCTTCCGCAAAAAGGAAAAAAACGTAGAGTTTCATACGATACGGCTTTTGGGATTTTTCTAGCTTACGACTTGGGGCTTAATCCTAATAATTATACGAATCAAGACTTTGAAGTGAAGCTTGAGCAAAAAATGAAAACGGATATTAAGGCTCACACACAATACATTATTGACAAAATAAATAATCTTAATTTAGGAAATTATTCATTCTACATTTATTTTGT
>DHER01000148.1 GCA_002399975.1 Firmicutes bacterium UBA4845
GGTGATTTATATCGTCGCAGAACCGATATTGTTGGCTTTGTGAATGGCATTCCACTGCTTTTTATAGAGTTGAAAAAGCAAAATGTAGATGTACAGGATGCCTACACCTGCAATTACACTGACTATTTAGATACCATTCCCCAGCTATTTCATTTCAATGCCTTTGTTATGTTGTCCAATGGCTTGGAATCCAAAGTAGGTACTTTGGGTAGTAAATACGAATTTTTTAATGATTGGAAACGTCTACATGAAGATGATAGCGGCTCTGTGGAACTGGCAACCATGCTGAGAGGTATTTGTAATAAGAAAAACTTTATGGATTTATTTGAAAACTTTATACTTTTTGATACTTCTGGTGGTACAACGGCAAAAATCATGGCAAGAAACCATCAGTTCCTTGGTGTTAACGAAGCTGTTGAATCTTATAAGAATCGAAAACTGAACAATGGTAAGCTGGGTGTTTTCTGGCATACTCAGGGTAGTGGAAAAAGTTATTCCATGGTATTTCTTGCACAGAAAATCCGTCGAAAATTTGCAGGCTCCCCAACCTTTGTTATTCTGACAGATCGAGAAGAGTTGAATAAGCAAATTAGTGATACCTTTGAAGCTTGTGGCTTACTTGGTACCACTAAAGCAAAACAGTTTATTGCTACTAGTGGTGAAGATTTAATTCAGAAATTAAAAGGAAATCCAAGCTTTATCTTTACATTGATACATAAGTTTAATAAACCAGATGAACCACCAATTATTCCCAACCATGACATCATTGTCTTATCAGATGAAGCCCATCGTACACAGAATGGTATATTTGCTGATAATATGTGTACATTGCTTCCTACAGCTTCCCGTATTGGATTTACAGGTACACCGCTGTTCGCTTATGACAATATTACCGAAAGAACATTTGGCGGCTATGTTTCCATTTATGATTTCAAGCGTGCTGTAGATGATGGAGCGACGGTTCCTCTTTATTATGAGAATAGAGCCGATCTACTGGAAATAGACAATCCTGAAATTAATGATGAACTACTAGATGCAATAGAACAGGCTGATCTGGATGTTAATCAGCAGGCTAAACTAGAACAGGAACTAGCTAAGGACATACATGTCCTTACCAGTGAAAAACGTTTGGATACCATTGCAAAGGATTTTGTAGAGCATTACTCTGAGTTGTGGACAACGGGTAAAGCCATGTTTGTTTGTATCAATAAAGTAACTGCAGTTCGAATGTTTAATTTAGCTCAGAAATATTGGGAGCTAAAAATAAAAGAAATTGAATCTTCGCTATCTGGAGCCACACAGCAGGAATACATGGAAATCAGCCGTAGGCTAGAGTGGATGAAAAACACAGAAATGGCGGTTATTATCAGTCAGGAACAAAATGAAGTAGCTACTTTTGAAAAATGGGGACTGGATATTAAACCCCATCGCAGCAAAATGGAAAAACGAGAAATGGACAAGGAATTTAAGGATCCTGATAATCCATTTCGGATCGTATTTGTTTGCGCTATGTGGTTGACAGGGTTTGATGTGAAATGCCTTTCTACAATCTATTTGGATAAGCCATTAAAGGCACATACCTTAATGCAAACCATAGCACGAGCGAATCGTGTTTATGAGGGAAAAAGCAATGGCCTAATTGTTGATTATGTTGGTGTTGTTAAAGCACTGAGGAAGGCTTTGGCTGATTATACAAAAACTAAAGGCGGTACTGATGGATCTGATCCTGCTCCTGATAAAGCAGAGTTGATTGCTCGTATCATTGCATTAACCAATGATATCATCGCATACATGAAACAGCATGGTTTTAGCTTGTCAGATCTCGTTCAGGCAGTTGACTTTGACAAGTTGGCCTTGGTTCAAGAGGGAGCCAATGCCATGTGCGTCTCAGAGGAAGTGAAGAAACGTTTTGAAGTTATGGCTAGGGAATTATTCAAACTGTTTAAGTATGTCGAAAAACAAGAAGTCACAGATCAGTACCGAGCTTATAAAAATGCTATCAGTGCAGTTTATGACCAGATGCAGGAAAAAAGGAAGCATTCGGATAATACAGATTTAATGATTCAGCTGCACAATATAGTTAGTGAATATATCAAAGTTGTTAAGCTACCAGAGCATGTAAACGAAGATGGTAGTGGATACTTAGTTGAAAGTCGCCGCTTTGATATCAGCCATATTGATTTCGAACGATTGCAGCAGGAATTTGCACGTGTTAAGAATAAGAATCTTCTTATGAAAGATTTACAGGAGCTTATCAATGACAGGCTGGATAATATGATGAAGCGCAACCCATCACGTATTAACTATTATGAACGATATCAGAAAATTATTGAGGAATACAATGCTGAACAGGACAAAGCTGCCATAGAGAAAACATTTATTGACTTAACTAACTTCGTAAATGATCTGGATGATGAGGAAAAAAGGTACGTACGGGAAGGATTTAACAATGACGAAGAATTGGCTATGTACGATTTGCTTTTAAAGGACTCGCTTACTCCGTCAGAGATTAAAAAGATTAAAAAGCTTGCCAAGGTATTATTGGAACGAATCAAGGATAAAATCAGTGAATTGGATCATTGGACAGAAAAGGAAGAAACTCAGGCAGCAGTCGATATACTTATCAGAGATACCCTATGGAGTGAACTACCTGATAGTTACGATGATAGATTATTAAATGAATATCGCCGAAAGATTTATGAGTTTGTATATACTACTTATCCGGCGGCGTAGGAACATTAACGACGAGCGTTATTGGTGTACAAAGGAAAGCTGGTGAAGATATTGAAGATGTATGTTGGGATCACGGACTATGACTGGTTTAGAACTTTAAAGCAGGCAAAATGTGACGAAGTAAACTTTTGGAAACCTGGAGGAAAAACAAATTTCAAAGCTCTTGATGAAGGGGATTTGTTTTTATTTAAATTACATAGTCCACAAGATTATATTGTAGGCGGTGGCTTTTTTCTGAAGTTCTCAATATTACCATCTTCATTAGCATGGGAAGCTTTTGGATTAGCTAATGGAGCTAGGAGTCTATTCGAGTTACATGACAGGATATATAAATATAGAAAGACAAATCGTATATCTGATCCGGATCCTCAGATTGGCTGTATTATATTATCGATGCCTTTTTATTTAGAAGAAGATGACTGGATCACTGTTCCGGACAATTGGAGCAAAAATATCGTACAAGGTAAGATGTACGATACTTCTGAACATTATGGAAAGCTGTTATATCAACAAATACAGGAAGTGTTATATAGCCAGAGATTCAATAAAAATCTACTGAGAGAAGACTCCATAAATAGCCGATATGGTAAAGAACAGAAGATAAAACCAAGAATAGGGCAGGGTGCTTTCAAGATCCTTATTACTGATGCTTACCATAGAAGATGTGCAATAACTGGTGAAAAAACATTACCCGTATTAGAGGCAGCCCATATTAAACCATTTAGTCTTGATGGATCTCATGAAATTAATAATGGTCTACTGCTTAGAAGAGATTTTCATACCTTGTTTGATCGGGGGTACATAACGATTGATAAGGAATTCAATGTTGAGGTAAGTCGCCGCATCAAGGAAGACTTTGGAAATGGAAAAGAGTACTATGCACACCATGGAAGTAAGTTGATAATTTTGCCGGGGAAAAAAGAACAACTTCCAAGCCCACACTATTTAGAATGGCATAATGAGAATATATATTTGGGATAAGTCATAGAACAAAGAAGGTGTAAGCATTATTCATTTATTGAAAAGGGGGATGGTGTAAAATGGCTCAGATTGATGCCAACAAATTGATCGACTTTATTAAGCTGTATTTTCCAGAGGATGCGACTGAAATCTCTGATGCATTGGATTTACTAAGCCTTGCATTGGATGGACTGCTGAGTAGCACAAATACGACTATAGCAGAATTCCATAAGAATAAAGATTTTGACAAAGGAATGGAATTGTGGGAGTTTTCTAAATCGGTGGCAGAGATCCAAGAAGAAATTAATGAATATTCAACTTTGATAAGCATAGATGCTGAAATTGATGAAGAAGAGCCTGAAGAAGAACCAGATGAAATAGAAGAGCAGAGAACCATACCAAATTATTCGGATTATGCAGTTGATTCTTCTATACCTCATACCCTTTATGAAGATTTCACCCATAAAAAGGTTGTTGCATTTTTATTTAATAATAATCGACATCCAGCAAAAGACTGGAAAGATGTGTTGCTGCAAACATGTGATTTGCTAGCAGAGATAGATGCTGCTAAGTTTTCAGAGTTTATTAATGACCCTGCCATGAGAGGAAGAAAGATTTCTTATTTCAGCAAAAAGCATGTTGATAGAAAAAATGCCAAAATGAAAAACATTGATATTTATGTCTGGACTAATTTGAGTGCAAACAGCATAAGAAATCTTATAAGGAAGCTGCTCAAGAAGTTTAATATAAAATTGACTAATTATTATGTTTATCTAAGAGCAGATTATACTCCATTACATAAAAATGAGAAGGTGAAAGATGAATTTGATACTATGCAATATGATTACAATAATGAGGACAAAATTGGGAAATTAGTCCGACAAACACTGAGGCAACTTTCAAATAGGCAATACCGATTTACTGATAAAGAATTAAACTCAATGTTGTCAAAGCAATGGTCAAAAGAAGTACTGAACATAGATTATCCACTTCTTAGAAAAGTTGAAGATGATAAAGATATTTCTGTTCAAATTAAGGATGGGATGTATGGCCGCTATTGGAAAGAGATTTTTGAATTTAACGGAATGAAGTTTTTGGCTACGAGCCAGTGGTATGAGCGACATAGAGAGCCTTTTACACGTTGGATAACAAATTTGCAGGATTAAAATCAGTATTATGACCTAATGTAAAAAAACACCCTAATGGGTGTTTTTTAGTTGTATGCAAATAATGTTTATAAATTATGTCAAGGAGGTGATGCCTATGCTTGCGTTGGTACATGTATTCTAGCTTTAATAACAAACTAAAGGAGGAAAACACATGATCGGTATCGAGCAATACCAAAAAATCCAAGAGTACAAAGAACTTGGACTTTCCCAGACCAAGACTGCTAAAGCGCTGGGGATCACCTATACTTCTGTCAGTAAATACTGGAATATGAGCAAAGAGGATTATGCCAGGGAAGCTGAGCAGGAAAAGTATCATATGGATAATTATCGACAGTACATATTAGAGCAATTGAAAATATGCCCGCAAATCCGGGATACGAATATCTATCTCAAATTAATGGAAGCTTTTCCTGATTTACAAGTTAAACGAGCTACTTTCTATCGCTATATGAAAGCTCTAAGGGAACAGCATGGGTATCAGCATACCAGTAAGCGGAAAATCTCGCCACGTGAAGTCTCGCCACCAGGATATGAAGCTCAGGCTGATTTTGGTCAATATAAACTTAAAGATATGTATGGACGAATTGTGCGGGTATATTTCTTTTGCATGGTTCTGAGTTATAGCAGAATGAAATTTGTTTGCTTTTTACCGGATCCCTTCACGACCGAAACAGCCATAAAAGCTCATAACTATGCATTTCAATATTTTGGAGGAAGACCACAGACAATTCTATATGATCTTGATCGGGTCTATGTGGTTAGCGAAAATCTAGGTAATATTATATTTGTACCGGTCTTTGAAAAATATGTAAAGCGTATCGGCTACAGTGTTTCATTATGCAGGCCAAGAGATCCTCAGAGTAAAGGTAAGGTAGAAGAGGTAATTGGATATGTTAAGCAAAGTTTTCTGGAGGGGAGGGTATATACTGGAATTGACAGTCTTAACAGTGCAGCTCTTGCATGGTTGGATAGAGAAGGCAACGGGAGAGTTCATACTGTGACTAAAAAAGTGCCGCGAGAAATGTTCATAGAAGAACAAAAACAGCTTTTTCATGTTAAACCATATTCAGAGGTATCAAGTACTGTAGCATCCTTTGATTCCAATGGAGTGGTCAGTTATAAAAGGAATCGTTATCAGATTGATGTC
>DHER01000058.1 GCA_002399975.1 Firmicutes bacterium UBA4845
TCCATCCGGAAATTTTTATAAACTGAATATTTCGTCATAAAGCATCATAAATAAACAAATAATTTAAAAAAAGGACATATTATTAGATAAAATTTGTTTTTTATAATTTATAAACATATCTTTGCCGCGTAATTATAGCACAGAACAGTACAGTTTAAACTGATAATTTACTTATGAAAGTACTATTAAATAATGAAATAACAAAGGTCTGATAAAGGGTGTAGAGTTGTAAAGTCAACCAGCAAGTGCAATATTACTTAAATTGTTTGTAAAACTCATTTTTTGGTAAATTAAATTCTAATTTTTCTCTAGGCCTTCGGTTTAGCTTGCACTGAATTTTTTTATTTCTATACGCATTTATATTTGAATAATGAAAAAGCCAATTTGTTAATTAATTATTAAATTTTTCAAACTAATTAGAGAATGAAAAGAAAAAATCAATCAGGTTTTAAGGGCATGATAACTCTTATATTGAGTTTTATGGCCATTTCTATTTCAGCGCAGACGATTACTGTGCGTGGTACGGTCACTGACAACAAGGGGGAACCGATAATTGGTGCTACCATTGTTCTTCAAAGTGACGCCACACATGGCACTGTGACTGATATTGATGGAAAGTATGTGATCACTAAAGTTCCGGGCAATTCAAGCCTGGTATTTAGCTATGTTGGCATGAAAACAGAGATGATCCCAGTAAACGGACGTACCAGCATCAATGTAGTAATGACTGAGGATACGGAATTGCTTAGCGAAGTTGTTGTAACAGCGCTTGGTATAACAAAGCAGGCGCGCTCAGTTGGGTATGCAACATCAAGTGTATCAACTACTGAAATTGAGCGTATCAATGCAATTAATCCAATAACAGCATTGCAAGGAAAAGTAGCCGGCTTGGATATTAACTTGACGGGCGCCTCTGGCGTTACTTCTAGCTCCTCAATCACTATTCGTGGAGCAAAATCAATAGATAAAAACAACTCTCCTATTTTTGTTGTTGACGGAATGATTATTCAGGAACCTTTACGAGGTGCACTTGATGGAACTGACTGGGGATCTCAGCTAAAGAACTTAAATCCGGCAGATTACGAAAGTGTTACTGTCTTGAAAGGGGCTGCAGCAACGGCTCTTTATGGGTCACGAGGTGCGAACGGTGCAATTGTTATTAAATCAAAAGGAGGGAAATATGGCAAGCAGGGACTGGGAGTTGAGATATCTCAGATTCTTGAAACAACGGACATCTACAAATCTCCAATTGAATTGCAAAACGTATATGGAGCAGGTTCTCCTCATAATGGATATGAAGGTGGATTTCTAGCAGACGGTTCCCTACAAAAAACCGCAATAAGTTTCGGACCAAAAATGGACGGATCTATGATAAATCAGTACTTACCTCATGGGCAATCCACTCCGTTTGTTGCTCATCCTGATAACTGGAAAGCCCTATATAAATCCGGTTTTAACAGTACTACTAATGTTGCTGTCAACGGAGGTGGTGAAAAATCCTCTTTTCGCTTGTCATATTCATTTACTGATAATAATGGGGTATTCAAAAGAAATAACTTTAACAGACATTCTATTTCTTTTAGAGGTTTAACAGATCTGAATGATGTTTTCTCATTAGAAGCAGGCTTGAATTACTCATTCTCTAAAGCCCAGAATGGAGCAAGTCAGGGAGGATGGAATTGGGGTGGAAACTTAGGTATGATGAGTACTTATCATACCCCTCGAAACATGGATATAAAAGCCTATGAAAGCCTTTATAGAGATCCTGATAACCAGGCTGTTGAAACCACAACCCCTTGGGGTACTCTTAGAGGTTATTTGCATAACCGCGATATGAACCTAAATGAGCGCTCTGAAAATTCATTGTTGAGTAATTTGACATTAAGAGCAAAAATCGCACCTAAACTACAGGCCAGTATTCAGGGAAACTACAATTACTACGGTATCTCTACAATGTGGAAATCCTATGGAACAGGTGCAAACTATGGACCTACAGGTAGCGGTGGCTATGGTAGAGGTGGTAATATCTCTGGCTCTTACAACTTTCTTGGAATGTTGCAAACAATGAATAATGAACTTAATTTGAGTGATGAAACCATTACTGTTGATGCTATCTTGGCTGCTGAGTTATATGGGAACACAGAATCACACTCCTGGAATAAAGAGACAAACGGAGGGCTTGTTTCTCCCGCTGTTTTTGCTTTTTCCAATTCAACAAACAGAATAACACCTAAATTCGATTATACACCAAGGAACAATCAGGCTTTTGGGTTGTCGGCAATTCTGAATTTTGCTTGGAGAGACCAGTTGTTTCTTGAATTAACAGGACGCAACGACTGGTTATCAACATTGACATACCCATCATATATGACAACTGGGAAAAATAACTATACTGTATTTTATCCTTCAGCTAATGCTTCATGGGTTTTTACTGACACATTTGATATTCCTGACTGGCTTTCATATGGTAAACTGAGAGCGTCCCTTTCGCGTGTAGGTATGGGTACATCTGCCTATTCAACTACCAGAGGTTTTGGTGTATTCTCCCAAAGCGCTCAGTATGATCCCAACAGAGAGAGTGTTCTTATCGCAAATCCAAACCTTGGAACTGCCTGGAACAACGATTTGAAACCAGAAATTCAACAATCGATTGAGTTAGGTGCTGATCTTAGATTTTTTGATGAACGCCTCAATATAGATTTTGCTTATTACAAAACCAATACAAAAAACCAAATCCTCACAGTATCAGCTGTGACAGAATCAGGAGCCAGCGATCAATTGATTAATGCTGGAAACATCCAAAATCAGGGCGTTGAGCTGCAGGTTGAAACTACTCCTATAAAAACAGCAGACTTCCGCTGGACTGTGGGAAGCAATTTCTCTCTGAACCGGGGAAAAATTAAAAAACTTCATGAAAACGTGAAAGAGTGGAAACTGATGGGTCAATATGACGGTGGTCCTGAGATATGGGCCTACGAAGGAGGTAAGTTTGGAGTAATCACTACCCCTTATAACAATCCCTATGGTGCTTCAATCTATCGCTTTAATAATGAAGACGACCCCAATGATCCAAGAAACGGAAAGCCTGTTATCTCTTACTGGGGAAAAGCAGGGAGTCCCAATAATGTACCTGTTTATGGATATACAACCAATATTGACAAAGATATTCGAGATAGGGTAGAATTAGGTAAAGTAGAACCTGACTTCCTATTAAGCTTCAATACTTCATTTTCATATAAAAGCTTTGATTTTTATGCTTTAATTGATGGGCGAGTTGGTGGTAATTTCTTCTCAAACACTTACAAATACGCCTCCGCCATGGGTACCCTGAAATCTTCACTTTATGGGCGAGATAAAGAGCATGGTGGCTGGCAGAGGACTAATTTCAAAGGAGAAACAGTTTATGATGTGTATCCTTTGGACGCAGTATTTGATGAAGGAGAGACTGCACCATTAGCGAGCGATCCCGATAAAAAAATTGATGTAGGCGGACTGACTTATAAAGAAGCACTCGACAAAGGTATCCGTCCGATGCCAGCAGGATCATACTATCTATTTAACTACGGCTGGGGGATGCCCGCTGAATTAGGAATTCAAGACAACACCTGGTTCGCACTACGCGAAGTAACAATCGGATATCGTTTACCTAAAAATGTCCTTAATAAATTTGGTGCCAATTATTTTAGAATCGGCTTAACAGCGCGCAACCTCGGATATCTTGTAAATAAGCTGACAGACGGATTGAATCCGGCTTCTATCTCCAACAATAATCCATTGACGCCGATGGATATTGGTACAGTTCCTTTTTCAAGGACATATGCTATTAACTTTACACTAAGATTCTAAAAATATATAACAATGAACAAGATTAGATATTTTATAATTGGTTTAATATCACTTTTCCTGTTTTCAAGCTGCCTAGAGGATTTTAAGGAACTGAACACAGATCCAGAATTGTTAGGCTCAGTTGATCCGAAAAATGCTTTTACTGGAGCTACAGAAAATTGGAATAATTCGCAACGGCATCACCTTACAGGAAAGTACAGTGGGGTAATGCAAATCATGCAATATATTGTTAGTAGCGGAGGTGCTTCAGCAGGGAATTATGTAAACGTCACAGGAACATCCCGTCCATCTCCATACACACCATATTATAGCGACTATTTCGGACAAATTGGATTACGACTGCGTTATTTGGTCAACACTGTAATTCCATTGAATCCAGAAAAAGAGCGCTATCAAAATGTAGCAGCTATTGCAAATATTCTGGAAACATATCAGGCATGGTTGATGTTTGATGTTTATGGGGCAGCACCGTACACCGAAGGATTAAAGCTTGCAAGTGATGGTATCGCCACACCTAGATACGATTTATACCAAAAAGATATAAATGGGAAAGAGTTATATAAAGTATTTGATGAGAAAATCAAGGCAAATATTACTATTTTGCAAAATTCAACAGACAATCAATACAGTTTAGACAAAAACGACTTCTTCTACGGTGGAGATATTAGCAAGTGGATTAAATTCGGAAACACCTTGAGGATTAAAATGGCTCAACGTCTCGAAAAAGCAGATCAAACATTTTATCAATCTGTTATCAATGAAGCCATAACGCACCCTGCTGGCATCATCTCAAATAATGAAGAATCAGCAGTTTATCACCATCCTAACGAGCACAATAATAATACAGACGATATGCAGGCATTGACAACAAACTATGTTGCATCTCGTGCTCTTGTGAATTTCTTGAAAAAATATGATGACCCCAGACTGCCCATTCTGATACGTAGAAACGGTTTTGGCGATGGCAACAACAATTCGTCGAATGATGAAGTCTTCGATTTATTAAAAAAATATTATCCCGACTACCAAACTAAATACTCTCAATGGACTGATAGATATGTAGGAATGGCGGCTAATCCTGACAGCACAAATAGCTTGTGGTCAAACAGCAATTATTTCACCATCTCATACGTTGATGATAAAGGGGTAGATCAAACCATGACTGTAAGAAATAACAGTCAGATAGAAAGTCGTTTTTATGTAAAAAATGGAGGCAAAGTCAGCAATACACTTGGCGTTCGTGAAAAAGAAGATCAAGCTTTATACGATGTATCTCAGGATAATATTACACTCTTTACCCCATTAATTACATATCCAGAAGTATGCTTTATGATGGCTGAAATTTCATTAAAAGCAGGTAAGGCAATAGGAGGAAAAGAAGCCCTTACTTGGTTCCGTAACGGTATTAGCGCTTCAATGGAACAGTATCAGACTTGGGCTGAAAAAATGGGAGTTCCATCTGCTATGAATTCTAACAGTGATAACTACAACCCCATTACGGTTGAAAAGATTGAAAGCTACCTCTCACGTACCGAATTCCAAACGGTTACTTTGGAGAAGATAGCTTCACAACAGTGGGTAAATCTCTTTATGCGCCCAGAAGAAGCATGGGCATCTTGGAAACGCACCGGGTTACCGGCTTTCAAACCTCAACCCATACCTGAAAATGGAGTCGCATTTTTGGAAGAACTTAAGACAGGAGGTGATCCGTTGTTGATTCCACGACGAGGGGTTCTTCCAACACCAAATACAGCTAACATTGAAAACTTCAATAATGCAGTTGATGAACTAAAGAAAGATCCCAACTATGGAACAGCAGTAGATAAGACTGAAGGTAGGATTTGGTGGGATAAACCTTAAAACTACTTTTATATGAATTGAGTAGGAAGAAAACAATATTGTTTTCTTCCTACTTTTGCTTTCCATACTCTCACACCACCCTAAGTGTTATTTATGTGGTAGTACTTTAAAATTCTCCATGTCCGTTTTTAGTAATTAGGGAAAAAATGTTACTTGTTTAGAGCAGACACCCATAAATAATAGTTGACAAACTAAAGTTCAGAAAACGGTTATTAAAAATCCCTTAAATAAAATTCACGTAGAATCTTTGTAATTAGCAAGTTTACAATAAGCAGTAAAATGAGATAAAACAGAAGGTAGAGGAAGAAATTAATTGAAAAGTACTGATTGATATGTTTCCCGATTTTTTTAAAGGAAATTGCATTTTTGGATTAAATAAATATGTCACAATTATAAGAAAATGTTTGTCCCTTTTAAATAATAAAT
>DHER01000042.1:0-998 GCA_002399975.1 Firmicutes bacterium UBA4845
TTATCTACCTCCTACTCGATTGCTCATACAAAACAATATTGTTTTTCCTTACCGTATAAGTTACACTATTGTTATTGATATTTTCACAAAACATCTGGGGTACTGGTTTCAAGTGTTCCTTTTCCAGAGCAAACACTTCTGCCGGTACCTTTTTTGTTATTTCATGTACCTTGGCATTTCCAGTCCTTTCAAGCCACTTAAATGAATCATCATTGAAGGATTCTATATCTATGAAGATTCTATGGTCAGCAAAATTGTATTTAGCAAATTTCACCACAGCCTCAATTTTGCCTTTGCTCTCAGGATCAAATGGTCTACAGAGCCACATCTTAAACTTCATAGTGTCCATATACTTTTGAAAACCTTCTGTGCAAATTATGTCTCCATCGTTCTCTGATACTGCAAGTATTCTGTCCTGGTCATATACTATCTCTTCCGGCATCCCACCAAAGTATTCAAAGGCTTTATTGTGGGCGTCTATGAAAGATAGTGTAGTAAACGGCTTGTCTGACCACCAAAGGAATTTGTATCTTGAATGAGATAATACCATCGCAAAGCAATATACTTTTACCTTTGTCCTATCCTGCCTTTTAAGCCATATCTGACCCAAATCAACTTGTGCTTGGTATCCCATGGGAAGTTCAGGAACTTCTTCATACTGCCGTATATATGGTGCCTTAGGGATTTCGTATTCATCCCTTAAATTGCTGATATATAGCCTTAATGTTCTCTCCTTAAAGTTCAGAGGATTATATTTTTCTTTCAGCCAATCGTAAACCTGGGCTGCTGTAATATCATTGAATTCCTGTAGCCATCCCAATATTTCATCCTTGTATTTATCAATCTTCTTTGTCCTGACTTCTGCTTTCTTAATTGATTCAGCGAATTCTTCAGGGGTCATATCCCAATACTTGTCTACTGTTTTGTAGTCTATTTGAAGCATTCTTTGCGCCTGGGATTTATTAAATCCCCTCAATTTATATTTTTTAATTTCAGCA
>DHER01000042.1:1009-4570 GCA_002399975.1 Firmicutes bacterium UBA4845
ATTCTCCGTTTTTGTTTGCCGAAACTTCTCCATTTTAGTTTACCATTCACAACAAAATAAAGATATTTTGTATATTGAAGATATTGATGAATGGGCTAATAAAAAGAATGAAATTGCAGTAATTGAATATGACGGAATAACTGATGATGAAATAGCTAACGGAATGCATATGTATGATATTTTTAGTAAAAAGAAAGTTGATACTAATGAACTGCAGCAATATGTTAAAGAAAAGTTATATGATAGTGAAGAATTTTAAAAGTGCTTGCTAAGGAAAAATAGTGAGTGCTTTTTATTATGTCTAAATTTAAAGCGAAAAATTGGGATAGATAAGAACTGTTATATTCCTATTCGGGCTTAGACAAGCTCCAACCTTTTGTGAGGATGATGGAAAACAGTTGTTATGTTATATGTCCCAAATTTTTATTTAAATGGACAGTCCTCCATCTCAATTTATGTAGACTCTTCTTTCTTTTCCCAGCCGCATTTGAAATAAAGACCGCTAAGATCAGAGGCCATGGGAAAGCGCTTCGAAATGGGATCAAAGCTTAGACCAATTACAATATCTTGTCTTCCAGAAAATCTGTTTTTTAAAACTTCCACTGCAGTATTTGCATTTGAAAGCTCCTCACTTGCTGCTTTTTTATCCACTCTTGAAACTTTAAAAACATTATCTGCACGATTTGTAATGTCCCCACTTCCCCTTATATCCTCTTTTGTTATAATTCCACCATAAGTTTTTATTGGGTGAGCAACAATATGCACATGGGTATCAAACTTATGGGAAAACTCTACAAGCTTTCCAACGAAATTGCTCTGAGTCCTGTAATATTCATCCCCTAAGTATTGTGCCATCATAAGATTATCAACAAGAAAAACCTTAGCGTTATATCTCATAGCAGAGTATTCAAATATCTTTAAAATGCCATCATCTTTTGTGCTTTCAAAGCTGTCATATTTGCTTTTTATATGATTTGGCCTAGCCATTTGAAGTTCAATTCAGTACTAAAAAGAGTTTGCGGAAGTTCACCTGAGAAAACCGAAAATTGGGACATTCTATTCCTATCTAGGCTTGGACGAGCCCCAACCTTTTGTGGGCGATAGAAAACAGTTGTTATATGTTCCAATTTTTCTCCAATTTTCATTTTTAGGTGGTTGAAAAATCCTTCATTTCTTAATAAATTAAATTGTTAATAATACTCTTATTTATTATTTTAAAATTTATTTTTTATGTATATAGTTTTTTAGAACATAGATAAGCTTATTTGTGGAATAAAAATATTTTTCAAGAAATTGAATAAAATTGTATAAAAAAGACGATACTTAAAGTGAGAAAAAATCTCAAAACTATTCAC
Source organism: Firmicutes bacterium UBA4845 (assembly GCA_002399975.1). Taxonomy (GTDB): domain Bacteria; phylum Bacillota; class Clostridia; order Tissierellales; family Sedimentibacteraceae; genus Sedimentibacter. The sequence continues at coordinate 2,365 of DHER01000042.1, forward strand.
AAATAAGTAGAATTGACATATAATATTATAAAGGAAGTGAGAAAAATGCTCATACAATTTAACTTTAAAAATTATAAGTGCTTTAAAGAAGAAGCATCTCTTGATATGACAGCAACATCATTAAAGGAACATCCATATAATTTAATAAATACTGGTAATGATGAATATTTAACTAAAGTTGCTGCAATATATGGAGCAAATGCAAGCGGGAAGAGTTCTGTTATACAAGCCTTTTCTTTTATGCGTAATTGGGTAATAAACTCATTTAAAAGGGAAAGTGAAAAAAAGGGTATACCTGTAAAGCGATTTGCTTTTGATGATATAAGCAAAACTAAAACAGCTGAGTTTGAAGTATTCTTTAGATATAAAGAACGTGAGTATCAGTATGGATTTACATTGGATAATAAAAAAATTCATGAGGAATGGTTGTACAAAAGGGATTTTAGAGGTAAATATAGATATACTACATTATTTGAAAGAAGTGGTGATAAAATAGTTTGTGAAAAAGCTTTAAAAGGAGCAGAGAATTTTATCTCTTTAGTTGAAGAATCAACATTGTTTTTGTCAATAATAGCAAATGCGAAGATTGATTATGCAAAAGATGTATATGAATGGTTTAACGAAACCTATGTTATCGATTTTGGAGATGTTGGTTTAGAAATGATTATGACTAGGTTATTACCGCCATATATTTTAGACAAAAAGTATTTAGAAGGAATTAAAAAGTTTTTAAAAGCAATAGACATAAATATAGATGGTATAAGAATTGAAGAAGAAAAATCACTTGTAGATGGGGAGGAAAGTAGTTATAAAATATTTTCACAACACTTGTCGGCAGATGGCAAAAGTATTTATGAAATTCCTTTTAATGAAGAATCAAGTGGTACTCAAAAAATGTTTGCACTATACAATTTTTTGTATTTGGCAATTAAAAATGGAAGAACGTTAATTATTGATGAGTTAGATGCTAAATTACATCCGCTGCTGCTTAGGTATGTTATAAATATGTTCCATAATGAAGAAATAAATAAAAAGGGAGCACAACTTATATATACAACTCAGGATAATTATACATTGACTAAGGAAATTTTCAGACGAGATCAGATATGGTTTGTTGAAAAAAATAGTAATGCTGCTTCTGAATTATATTCGTTAGCGGAATATAAATTAGATAATGATAGAAAAGTTAGAAATGATGCCAGCTACAATAAGGATTATTTATTAGGAAGATATGGAGCAGTGCCAACATTAAAGGTATTTGATATGTGGGAGAATGAAAGCCATGTTAAATAGAAGAGGTAAAAAAAGACAAAGAAAAGAGAATTATAGGGAAGCTGCTCCCCCTAAATATCTAATCATTTGCGAAGGAACAGAAACAGAAGTTAATTATTTTGAAAATATAAAGAGGATAATTAATAACCGGTATAGAAGTAAAATAATTGTGAAAGAAATTTTGCTGTATGTTGAAGGGCTTGGAAGAAGTACAAAAGTTTTAGTAAATGAGGCTTTAAAGAAAAGAAGTTTTGGTGATTATAGTGAAACTTGGGTAGTATTTGATAAGGATGATAATTCAGATTTTGATGAGGCCATTAAATTGGCAAAGGATGAGGGATTAGAAGTGGCTTGGTCAAATGAATGTTTTGAATTATGGTTATTATTACACTTTCAAGATTTACAATCAGCGATAACAAGGGATCAATATAATGATAAGCTAGATGCTTATTTTAGTGGAAAATATAATAAAAATATTGATGACATTTTCGATATTACAAGGGATTATGTTGAACTCGCTATAAAAAGAAGTGAAAAATTGATAGATAATTATAAATGCAAAAAAGTAAATTCTGAATCACTAATGAACCCTTGTACAACTGTACAAAATTTAGTAAAGGAATTATTACCTTACATAGAAGATAAGCACTAACATTATTTGTGTTTTCAATTTTTGATGTGATTATGATTTTAGGAGACAATAATTTAATTATATTAACGATAAATGCTGTAGGGAACGATCAAGACTGTTCCTCTGCTGAATGATCTGAATTTGGGAGGGCGGAACGGCCAAGATCGTTCCCTACCTATGACCATATTCGTAATAAAAATTGAAAAATGGGGACAGATAAGTACTATTCCGTATCTGAAAACAAAACCGGAACCTGGGACATATAAGAATTGTCCTATTCCTAGTGTGCCCAGCATGGGCGAC
>DHER01000060.1 GCA_002399975.1 Firmicutes bacterium UBA4845
GTGATCTTCGAGGTGAAGAACGGCCCCTACTCTCCCCTTGGTGAATAGGATGTGTTGTGTTAGCATATTGGTGTCAGCGATTTAATAGTCCGATGTATTTGACCAGATCATGGTGCTCTTTTATAAACTTCTACATGAAAACATTCTTTCCGAAATGATCAAAGTGACAGTTAAACGAATTATCAAAACGATAAAAGAAAGATAATGAGGTATTAATCAACTATAACAGTTGGGATATTAGCCCTTTAATGAACAATAGACAGTCTACCCGGCAGCCTTACGAAGGTGATTAAAATTTTACACATTTATTTGGTTAATTTAAATTATTTTGGTAATTTAGTGTTTTACAATAAATTGATTAGAGATTAATAGTATCCAATAAAATAGGAAATTATATTAGAGGATCATCATCGATCTTCGGGTATAAGCAAGGAATTTTATAATCAGTATTTTGAAAATTGAGATCATGCGTTTACCATTTAAGTTGGGTATGTAAAATAATATGCGCATCCTAAACTCTTCACATATGAACAGGTAATGACGCATTTGCCTTATTTTGTCTCTCTACTGTTGAACCCGATGAAAGTGAGAAATATAAACATTTATCCACTCAAGCTACAAGTGAAATTGTATGCCTGATTGGTAATAAATAAGAATACCATAATTATGAGAGTCTCTAAAGTAAAAGTTCTGGGAAATGAAGAAACCAAAGGTAGAATAGTGCTGATGCATCGTTCTCCTGTAAAGGGTCAATTAATTTATTCGGAGGATGCTGGTAAAAGGGATAGAACGGAGGATATTATTCCTGAGCAGAAACTGGAGAGTTTTCATCTGAGTATCCTAAACAAGACTTTTTTAAGGAAGGAGTTTTTTAAAAAAGAATTGAAACATGAGGCTAAAAAGAATGGGCTAAAAGGTGATGCTGAAGATAAATACATCTCTGAAAAATTAAAAGAATATCATTCCTTGTTGCAGTTTATTGATGATGTACTGTCAGTTAAATATAATGAGAACCGTAAAGCAATAAAGTTCCCGGAATATTTAACCAGGGAGATGATTGAGATATTTCTGAATCATAAATTCCGAAAAGAGGTAACCTACACCAATAAAAATGGTGCTTCTGTCTCTTTCCTTTTGTCAACACTCATACTGAATGCCATTGAAAAGCATAGTGTAATTGAGATGCAGCCTTTTGTAGATTGGAGAAACTGGTTTGTTGAGACCAAAAGTAAATTCCTTAAGAAATCGATCATCAATAATTGTATCCCGACAAATGGAGGGCCTATAAGCAGACGTCGGGAGACATTGATGAAGTGGAGGGATGATTATTTTACGAATGCTGAAATCGATCTGGCAAGGTTGCATAAAAAGTTTGGTACGGATACTTTGATGGCCTCTTTGAGGGAAGTACCGCAAACGGAAAAGAGCGGGAATGAGTATCACAGGCTATTGAAATCTTGTCTGCAGAGTCATCAGAAAAAGCTTTTTGGTAAAAGAGCGGAAGGGTATGATATAAACCGGGCGGACAATCAACTGTATGTTTACAACACAGAGGTGGTGAAGTATATGGAGCATTATTTTCCTGTGAAGAGTTCGAAGCGTAGAAACAGCACTGCTGAAATTAAATATTATCTTCAGACAGATACCATAAAATGTTGTTTACATCATCAGATCATAAACGCTGTGCGTGGCCTTGCACTTCGGGAGGGTAAATTTAATCTGCATGGTTTTGATGATAAACTGATTCCGAATGAGAGGAATGTTTCAAGCAGCATACTGAACGAATTAAAAACTTCAGAAGGTTTTGTATTGAACATGCTGGGAGGATGCGCTTTTGCTGCAAACTGCTTGCGTAATATAGTGGATGCTACCCAGAGAAGTGATTTACTTGGCTTTAGATGCTTTGAAGTCAGTTTAAAAAAAGGGAAAAGCAATTCCGATTTGTTTGCACTTTTCTTTGGTTTTGGTCGTGAGGATATGGATGATGACTCTGAATGGGAAAAGCATCTGTATGCCGCACGATATTCTGTTTCGGAAATTAGGAACCGGGTTGCGCATTATCATAAAAGTGCGATCGAAAATATATATAATATCACTGATTTTGAATATAGGGAAAATTCCATGTGCTCATATACTGACACCAAATTTACAACTGCTCTGCAAAACGAGATATATAATACTCCCAAAGCTTTTTCGCTTCAATTGATGACGGGTAAGGTGCTGGAGTATTATCCGAAGGAGAAGCTGGTGTCTTTCTTTCAGAAGTATAAATTCTCCCTTTACAGGTCTGTCGTTCCTTTTGCCCCAGGCTTTAAAAACATAATGCGCACAGGCGTTAATTATCAGAATGCTACCCAGAATCGTCTTTTTTATGATATGGGGCTAACTGCCTTTCAGGATAAAGATAGGTATATAGATGATGTGGAGGCTTGGAATGCGCGTTATTTCTTTATGAAGTTGATCTACAATAATCTCTTTCTGCCCCGTTTTACCAATGATAAAAATGACTTGTTCAGAAAAACAGTCGAGCAGGTGCTTGAAGTCAATAGGTCTCATATGGAGAAGGTTGGGAAAGACGACAGACAAGCATTTGGTGAGGTTCGACAGATGCGCGAAAATGAAACGGCAAATGATTACATGGCATATCTGCAGAGTAGTCTACGGATGGAAAAGAATAAGAAAGAGTTGGAAGGGAACGGTGCAAAAAGAATTAACTTTGAGAAGTTTATCCTACAAATGTTTGTCAAGGGTTTTGATAGTTTCTTGAAGGATGGGGCTTTTGAATTTGTTCATTCTCCCGAAAATTGTTTGACCGGTAGTACTGAAAAAGAGCGGGCAAAAGAACGCAACAGTTTGTGTGAAGAGATCGGCAATTACGTAAGACTTGTCAGCACTGTAATCGATCCGGGCAAAGGATCACATGTGGCATTTTATGTTTTCTGTAAAATGTTAAATAGCGTTTATCTGAGTAATATCAGGAACGAGATGATCAAATATCACAAGGTGGTTAGAACAGATGAACTGGCACACTTAATTGAAATCATTGAGCTTTGTCTTTTATCAGCTGATGCTGTGAGCCAAAAAACAGTGAATGCCGATAAGCTTTCTCATTTTTTTGCTGAAGGAGTAAATGTGGATGATGACGAAAATGTGATTCATGCATCGATGGAAACTTTTCGGAAATATGGCACGCGTGATCTCTTTCATAAATTGATGCTGCAAGACGATCGGTTCCTGGTATCGAGTGACGATTATCGTGAATGGGAGGAGATGAAGGAGAAAATTGAGGGGAAGGTAAAACAGCGCGAGTTGCTTCACGCAGAGTGGTGCGAAGCGAAGGAGAAAGATAAAAAAAGCAGAAAGGTTAAGAGCAATTCTAGAACCTGTTTTGAAAAAAAATTCATGGGTGCAAAAGCTGAAGAGTATTATTCTCTGTGCAACGTTATTGACAAGTATAATTGGCTCGATAACAAGTTACATCTGGTTCATTTAAACAAATTGCACAATTTGGTTATCGAGATTCTGGGGCGTATGGTGGGATTTACAGCACTGTTTGAGAGGGATTTTCAATATATATGTAAATCGGATTCCGAGTATGAACAGTTGTACAATCTGGATTTTAATATGGGTTTGCCAAAATTTAAAAATTCCATAAAAGGATCGGGCAAAGCTAAGAATAGTACCCAAAATATCGATCATAATGCAACAGGAATCGGCAATAGTTCAAATTTACTCAAAGAAAACTCCAACGGAACACACTACTGTAAGAACCTTTCCGGAGATGGTGTTGAAGATAAACTTAAACGATTATTCTTGTATGATGATTATCGAAATGTTAGGAATTTTGTAGCTCATTTTAACTATCTTACTCGGGTTGAAGACGATTTAGGAGGGAATGATGCGGTTAAGCTGTCGGGTACAAGGTATTCGCTTATTGAATTGATAAACGAGCTGCGTAACTTGCTTAAGTACGATAGAAAACTCAAGAATGCGGTATCTAAATCTTTTATCGATATGTTTGAACGGCATGGTATGCATGTAAAAATGAAATTAAATCACAACCATAAGCTTTTTGTGGATAGTATTAGCCCAAGAAAAATAAAACACCTTGGGGGTGGTTATAAGAAGCGGGGGAAGGATGACAAGATGTATGTGCAGACGACCAATCATGTTGATCCTCTTTATTGTGATATGTGCAGAGCTTTGTTGGAGATGAAATGAAGCGTGGTGTGAATGATCCCAAAATGAAAGGGAACTACAACCATGATCGTAAGTTTATGAATTTTTCGCAAGGTGTGAATGATCCCAAAATGAAAGGGAACTACAACTTTCGTATAGCGATAACAGGACATCGTGCAGGTGTGAATGATCCCAAAATGAAAGGGAACTACAACGTGCTCCCTGTATGCCACTAATTCCGGCTGGGTGTGAATGATCCCAAAATGAAAGGGAACTACAACTTGTATTCTTTGCACTGATCTTCGGCTTCTACCCTACCCTCGGCTGGTGGATTTTCGCGATACTGACCACTATGTTGGGTGCTGTCTAA
>DHER01000123.1 GCA_002399975.1 Firmicutes bacterium UBA4845
TTTTCATAAGTATAATACCTCCAATAAAAAAATTTTCTAAATATATTTTATATGATAACTTGAACAGTTGCAAAAAATTGACATAAGCAAACTTTCATATGTTATTATAATATAATGCCCTTTAATGTCAAGAGAAATGCATTGCAAAATTAAATTAGTTCATACAATATTTATATTAATATGTTATGTAGAAATGGGCTGGAACCAACTTCCTTTATTATTGACAATGTCGAAAAAATGTAATATACTACTCCTATAAAATTGATTAGACTTGATGCTGGTGCATATTATGTGATAATAGGGAATTGAGTTAAAATCTCAAACAGTCCTGCTGCCGTAATGAGAGAGCGGTTTTTATGGCTTGCCAAACCACTGGATGTTTCCGGGAAGGTAGAAACCTGCTGTGACCTCTGAGTCGGAAAACCTGCCGGCGTTATTTGCGTAAATACCGCAAATGCTATATAAACAATCATCTTATGTTTCAATGATAATTTTATGAAACATCAGAAATTGTTGTATTATTAATGCTTAGGAATGGGAGGATTGTACCAAGTTCTTGCAACATTCCGCATTATATGCTTTTCAGGTAAAAAAGGCAATAGCTAAATGAAAACATATTAAAGCGTTGTGGGTTTTACGTTTCGAGGAAAATCGGAACGTTTTTTTATTGTATAATATCAACATTATAACTGGAGGTAACTAATGAAACGAAAAATTGCTTTGTTCATGACAATGTTATTTATTGCATCAACACTAGCAGCATGTACAAGTGAAAATACACCGGAACAGTCAAGCGCAGAAACAGAAAAAAATCAGCAGGCAGAAGTTAATCTTCCCTCTAAAGACAGAGCGGGCAACGAAATAACAATACCGTCTGAAGTAAACAAAATAATATCCATTTCACCGTCAAACACAGAAATAATAGTTGACTTAGGCCTTGCAGACAAACTTATTGCGGTCGATAAATATTCAAAGGATATTGAAGGGATTCCAGAAAACCTGATGTACTTCGATATAATGAATCCAGATGTGGAACAACTTGTGGCCTTGGAACCTGATATTATATTTGCCACAGGAATGAGCATGTCAGAAGGCAATGATCCTTTTAGGCCTATTAAAGACTTAGGAATTGCAGTGGCATACATACCTTCAAGTGACAGCATTGAAGGTATCTATGAAGATATAATGTTTATTGCAGATTCTCTTCAGGCAAGCTCCAATGGACAAAAACTTGTAAACAACATGAAAGCAAAAATAGAAGAATTCAGAAAAATTGGCTCAACTATAAAGGATAAAAAAACCGTTTATTTCGAAATCACCAATGCTCCAAACCTGTACAGCTTTGGAAACGGTGTGTTCTTAAACGAAATGATCGAAATTATAGGAGCCGAAAATATATTAGCGTCGCAGGATAAATGGATTTCCGTAGCCGGTGAAAACGTAGTTGCCGCCAATCCGGACGTCATACTTACAAATGTTGATTATATTGAAAATCCTACTGAAGAAATTAAAAACCGTGAAGGTTGGGAAAATATAACCGCAGTCAAAAATAATGACATATATTATATTGACAAAGACGCCAGCTCACTTCCAAATCATAATATCGTTAAGGCATTGAAACAGATGGCTGAAGATATATATCCTGAAATATATAAAAAATGAAAATAAAAATAGCATTAAGTCTCGTAATCAGTATATTTGTTTTATTGATGGGTGTAGCCTTAGGAAGTATTTATGTCCCTCTTGGAGACATTGTTGCCATAGTATCAAGTAAGCTTTTTCCATCAGCACTGCCAAGCAGTATTCCTGATGTTTACATATCTATAGTATGGAATCTTAGGCTTCCTCGGGTGCTGCTGGCATTTCTCGTGGGAGGTGCTCTTGCCGTAAGTGGAACGGTTATGCAGTCGGTTTTAAAAAACCCGCTTGCTTCGTCCTATACTCTTGGTATATCATCAGGAGCATCCTTAGGTGCAGCACTGGTAATTTCAACCGGTCTTAATATTCCTTTTTTAGGAATGTTTACGCTGCCTGTTTCAGGCTTGATATGCGGTCTGCTGACTGTATTTTTAGCTGTTAAATTTGCGTCCATAATGGACAAGAACTTAGAAAATAATACTATTATTTTAGTCGGAATGGTTTTTTCTTTGTTTGTAAATGCCGTATTGACATTATTGATTTCGCTGTCTAAGAATCACATTGAACAACTTACATTCTGGCAAATGGGTTCATTCGCATTAAAGGGCTGGCCAAGTGTAATCATTCTGTTTCCAATTGCATTGATTGGCGCAATAATCATAAAATACTACTCCAAAGAAATGGATATAATGACCTTCGGAGAAGAACAAGCCTTTACTATAGGTGTTGATGTTTACAAAATAAAGTGGCTTCTGCTAGGTTTAGCTGCAGCTCTTACAGGCAGCGCCATTTCCTTTGTAGGCGTCATAGGTTTCATTGATTTAATAGCTCCGCATGTTGTGAGAAAAATTTTCGGTTCTTCACATAAGATCGTAATTCCCATGTCGGTGTTTTTTGGAGGATCCTTTATGGTAATTTGCGACCTGATTGCCCGTACCATCATATCGCCTGCAGAACTGCCTGTGGGATCCATAACCGCACTAATAGGCGCACCGTTTTTTGCATATGTGTATTTCTCTAAAAGGAAGGAGTTGTAAATGCTCACTTTAAAAAATGTATCCGCAGGTTATAATGGCTGTAACGTTATATCAAATATAAATTTAAATGTATTTGAAGGAGAAAATCTGTGCATATTAGGGCCGAACGGCTGCGGAAAAACAACACTTATAAAAACAATAGCCGGTATAATACCACATACAGGTACCGTTGAAATAAACGGAAAAAGTATATCTTCAATGAAAAGAACCGATGTTGCCAAGAAGATAGCTGTTATGGGCCAAATATCCACAATATATTTTTCATATACAGTATATGAAACAGTACTGCTGGGCCGTTACCTTCACATGAAGGGCCGCACTTTCAAGGAACCTACATCAAGAGACAATGAATATGCTGAAAAATGCTTAAAAGCCGTTGACTTATTAAGTTTAAAAGATAAACAAATCAGTACATTATCAGGCGGACAGCTGCAAAGAGTTTATCTGGCAAGGACATTGGCACAAGAGCCAAGTATAATACTCCTGGATGAACCAACCAATCATTTGGATTTAAAAAACCAGGCAGAGTTAGTTGATTTCCTTAAAGACTGGTCAAAAAAAGAAAGGAATACAGTCATAGGAGTATTGCACGACTTAAACTTAGCCATTAAATTAGCAGATAATGCACTGCTTTTGAACAAGGGTAAAACAGCAGCATACGGAAGAGCCAAAGATGTAATTTCTTCTGAAATTATTAATGATGTTTACGGCATGGATGTTGCAGGCTATATGATTGATTCCCTCAAATACTGGGAAAACTTAAAAAACAATCGTGTTAAACTTCGAAAAATCAAGTAAAATATGCAGGAGATAATATGAAAGATTACAAAGGGAAAAATTTTATTGCTTCCTATAGCGGAGGCAAAGACAGTACATTGGCAATTTACCGAGCAATTACCCATGGAATGATTCCTTTAGAGTTCTTTACCACATACAACACAGATAGAGACCAATCCTGGTTTCACGGAATCCCAAAAAAAATACTGGAAAAAGTATCAAACGAAATGGGAGTAAAAATCACTTTATTAAAAACAGACGGAGAGCACTACAATGATAACTTTGAATCTAAACTTAAAGAAGCAAGAAAACAGGGTGCAAATACCTGTGTTTTCGGTGATATAGATTTGGATGAACACCTTAAGTGGTGCACAGACAGGTGCGAGGCTACAGGAATTAAAGCCTGCTTTCCATTGTGGCATGAATCCCGAAAATCATTAGTGTATGAGTTTATAGATTCAGGATTTGAAGCCATAATTACCGTTGTTGACACTTCAAGGCTTCCTGAAAAGTTTGCAGGTAAAATCCTAACTAAGCAAGTAGCAAAAGAAATTGAAAATTTTAATGCCGATATATGTGGTGAAAACGGAGAATATCATACATTTGTATTTAACGGACCTTTGTTCAAATCTCCTATTAAATTTCAAACTGGCGAAATAATAAAACATGGTCAGTATGCAGTAATACCTTTAAGCTAATACCTTTAAATAAAAACCGGAGATCACTATTTGGTTCAATAGAACGTCTCCGGTTTTTATTATATTGCATATTCATTTAAACAAATAACTTTGCTTCCTCTTTTAACTTCTACTGCAGGAACTCCAACCACTGTTGAATTAGGCCTTGTATCATGAAGAACAACTGCATTGGCACCAACCTTTGTTCCTGATGCTATATAAACATTCCCAAGTATCTTAGCGGAGCTTCCTATTATTACATTATCGCCCACAGTCGGATGCCTCTTACCTTTTTCATTACCTGTGCCTCCGAGGGTTGCACCGTGAAACATGGTGACATTATTCCCAACCACTGCCGTTTCACCTATTACAACACCCATTCCGTGATCAATAAATAAGCCCTTGCCTATAGTAGCACCCGGGTGAATTTCAATTCCGCTCCTATGCCTTCCTATATTGGATATAACTCTTGCCCAAAAATATCTCTTCTTCAAGTATAGACTATGAGCTATTCTGTATGCTATCAACGCCTTGATATGAGGATACAAAAGAAGTACTTCAATTCTGTTCCTTGCAGCAGGGTCCCTGTCAAATACTGAATCTATGTCTTCTATAAGCGATCTCATAAATCTAACCATCAGAATCCCTCCTAATAATATTTCACAACTGACATATATTTTTCTCCACCGTCGGGAGATATGGTGAATATCTTTTTATCTTTACCGTGCTTTTTTGCCAATTTCCTTGCGGCTGCCACGTTTGAACCTGTGGATATACCAACAAGAATACCTGTTTTTGCTGATACTTCAACTGTTGTATCAATAGCTTCCTCATCGGTGACAGTCAATATTTCATCAACATATTTTCCATTATATGTTTTTGGAATAAATCCAGCACCAATGCCCTGTATTTTGTGAGGAGACGGTTTGCCACCCGATATAACAGCCGATTTTGAAGGCTCCGCTCCTACCGTGATAATATTTTTGTTATGTTCCTTGAGCTTTTTGGAAACTCCCGTCAAAGTTCCACCTGTCCCTATGCCTGCTGTAAATATATCCAAATCATTCAGTTGATGAATTATTTCTTCCCCTGTAGTTTTATAGTGAAATCCCGGATTTGCCTGGTTACTGAACTGATCAAGCATAAAATTTTTCTTATCATCTTTCAACAGCTCCCTGGCTCTTTCAATCGCTCCAGGCATGCCTTTACTGCCGTCTGTCAAAATTAAAGTTGCACCATAAGATGATATAATGGCCCTTCTTTCCATGCTCATAGTTTCCGGCATTGTAATTATAACTTTATATCCTCTCAATCTTCCTATGAGCGCAAGACCTATTCCCATGTTGCCGCTTGTTGGTTCCACAATTACACTGTTTTTATTTAAATATCCTTTTTTTTCAGCATCCAAAATCATGCCTAATGCAGCCCTGTCCTTAATACTTCCTCCAGGGTTGAATTTTTCCATTTTAATAAAAATATTTTCTCCCGGCAACTGCACTACAGGAGTATTCCCGATTAAATCTAAAGTAGTATAACTCATATAACCTCATCCTTCTTTTAACCTCTAAACTAGAAATAACCTAATAGCTAATAAGCTAATGCATGCAGAATATTAATAAATACAAAAACACCGCCCCCTGTTACAGAGACGGAGTATCCGCGGTTCCACTCTTTTTGGCATATTGCCCACCTTTATGATTAGCACCATCATGCTATTATATTATAACGGATACAATCCGCAGCAGCCTACTTATTACATTTCGGTGCTGTACTCCAAAGGGCACTTCATATATACTTACTTTAAGCATCTTTTCAGCCTTAGGATGCTCTCTCTAGAAATTTCATATATATTACTTTCCTTCTTCATAGTATTTCCTACTAATTTAGTTGGGTATATTTTTTATTCATTATATTATATTCTCAACAACTTTGCAACAACTTTTAATAAAAAATTTTTTATTTTTTTCTTCTTTCTTCAGTCACAGTTATTTAAAAAGAACTTTCGCCTTTTTCTATCTTTTCATTCCTTTCTGCACTTGTCTTTTCAAGGAGATTATACAGGAATATAGCGAAAATACATTTCTCCTGTATTTTTTACTTATTCTCTAACACGTTAATTTTCTAAGATAGGATAAATATCGCTTTTGACTTTAACAATTTTTTCAAAGTGAAATCTTGGGTAGTTTTAAATGTTCTCAAAACTAAAAGAATATAAGTGAAAATAGGTCTAAAAACACGCTCTAATTAAGTTAAAAAAGGTAAGAGAATCAAAATTATTTTCTTACGATTCTCTTACCTTTCTTTTATTTCTAAATTCTTAATAGTAATGAGCAATTATAACTTATTATAAAACTCAATAATTATTCATTCAAAACCCCTTCAGAATATAA
>DHER01000086.1 GCA_002399975.1 Firmicutes bacterium UBA4845
AGTAGAACAGTAGAACAGTAGAAAATTAGCAGAATATTAAAAATTAAAAATATTAAAAAAAATAGTAAATACGGCACAGTGGGAGGCCTTAAGGCTGTTGGACCACTAAGGAGGTTGTTATGTCAAAAAGAGGAAAGAAATATCAAGATAGTATAAAAGCAGTCGACAAGTTCAAATTGTATGATTTAGAAGAAGCTGTAGGAGCAATGCTTGAAACGGCAAAAGCTAATTTTGATGAAACAATTGAGCTGCATGTTAAACTTGGTGTTGATTCAAGACATGCGGATCAGCAGGTAAGGGGAGCCATAGTTCTACCACACGGGACAGGCAAGACAGTTAGAGTATTAGTGTTTGCCAAAGGAGATAAAGCTAAAGAAGCAAAAGAAGCTGGTGCGGATTTTGTGGGCGAAGCCGAGTTGGCTGAAAAAATTCAGAAAGAAAATTGGTTTGACTTTGACGTTGTAATTGCAACACCGGATATGATGGGCGTTGTAGGTCGTCTTGGCAGGGTTCTTGGGCCAAAAGGGTTAATGCCAAATCCAAAATCAGGAACAGTTACATTCGATGTAGCAAAAGCTATTAATGAGATTAAGGCAGGTAAAGTTGAATACAGGCTTGATAAAACAAACATTATTCATGTCCCGGTAGGAAAGAAATCTTTCGGAAATGAAAAATTAATTGAAAATATTCGAACAATACTGCAGGCTATAATTAAAGCAAAACCGGCTTCATCCAAGGGTAAATATATTAAAAGCTGTGTGATAGCCAGTACAATGAGCCCAGGATTTAAGGTTAATGCTTCAAAATTAGCTGAATAATACTTATAGCTTTGTAAAGTGATTATAGATTATAACGTTATATATTATGTTATTGCGTGTTAATGAACTAAATATACCGCAGACAGTCGGTGCTCTAAGCAGTTTAAATACCCGGCCGAGGTGAATTAATATAGATTCTCTTCGTCTGCGGAGAGATTTTTTGTGTTTGTAAGTTGTAAGGAGGTGTAAATTAATATGAATCAATCGGTTTTAGAACAAAAAAAACAAGTAGTAAGCAGCATAACAGAAAAGCTGAAAGATGCCAAATCGATTGTGGTAGTTGAATATAGAGGTTTGACGGTTGAAAAGGCTACTGAACTGAGGAAAAAATGCAGAGAAGCAGGTGTTGAATACAAGGTATATAAAAATACATTAATGAGATTTGCATTTGATGAATTAGGATATAAAGAAATTTCTGCAAGCCTGAAAGGACCTAATGCCATTGCGTTGTGTAACAGTGATGAAGTATCTGCAGCAAGAGTTATAAATGATTTTGTCAAAACAAGCAATGATGCGGTTGTAATTAAAGCTGGGGTTGCTGAAGGAAAGGTAATTGGTGTCGACGAAGTCAAAGCGCTGGCAAGTGTTCCGACGAAAGAAATTCTTCTGGCACAGTTGTGTGGAGTATTGCAAGGGAATATCAGAAATCTTGCTTATATGCTTGACCAGATCAGTAAAAAAGATGAACCTGCAGCATAACAAGCCCTAACCCTACCCCTGGATGCCGTTCAGTATAATAAAAATGTTTTAATAAGTACGAAGCTAAAATTTAAATAAATTAGGAGGAAATAAAATGGCAAGTGAAAAAATTACAAAATTTGTTGATGAAATAAAACAGTTATCAGTATTGGAATTAAATGAATTAGTAAAAGCAATCGAGGAAGAGTTCGGTGTATCGGCAGCAGCTCCTGCGGCAGTTGCAGGAGCTCCGGCAGATGCAGCAGCTCCGGCAGCTGAAGAAAAAACAGAGTTTGACGTAGTATTGACAGAAGTAGGGCAGGCAAAAATAAAAGTTATAAAAGCAGTAAGAGAATTAACCGGACTTGGTTTGAAAGATGCTAAAGATGCTGTTGACGGCGCACCTAATACATTAAAATCCGGAGTTTCAAAAGATGAAGCTGAAAAGATGAAAGAAAAATTAGAGGCTGAAGGCGCATCAGTGGAAATTAAGTAATTAATCAAAATTTTATTAAAAATGTAATAAAATTAGAAAATACTAAGAATAGTAATAAACAGTGGGGAATGGATAATAGTGTCCGGCATCATAACAGAGATTTGGTGCCGGACGCTTTGTATAAAAATATGTATAATTAATTATTTTTTGGTAAATAATAATTAAGGCATGTTTCATATCTGTATTTTTTGTATATTAAACAGCAAAGATGATTTCTTTCTACATAATAAGTATTTCCAGAAAAATAAATATTATTGAATTCATCTAAAATATTAAAAAATTTTAAAAACTGTATTGACAGAAAAATTTGGTGATGATATTATTATATATTGCTATGAGTATAAAATGTTGGCATAAAATTTGTATGTCAAAAATATTAACTAAGGGGTGAAAAAATGCCGCATCCTGTGAAAATAGGTAATAGAGTAAGAATGTCTTACTCTAAAATTAATGAAGTTTTAGAGTTGCCGGATTTAATTGAAATTCAGAAAAAATCTTATGAGCGGTTTTTAAATGAAGGACTTAAAGAGGTTTTTGAAGATATTTCTCCAATTGAAGATTATACCGGCAATTTGATTCTGGAGTTTGTTGATCATTCTTTATTTGGCGATCCTAAATTTAGCGAGACGGAATGTAAAGAGAGAGATGCAACATATTCAGTTCCTCTGAAACTTAAGGTAAGACTTATAAACAAAGAAACCGGAGAAATAAAAGAACAAGAAACATTTATGGGTGATTTTCCGCTTATGACGGAAAGAGGTACGTTTATTATCAATGGAGCAGAGCGTGTTATTGTCAGTCAGTTGGTTAGGTCCCCAGGTGTTTATTACAATATGACAAGGGATAAAACTGGAAAGGAACTTTATGGAGCTACAGTTATACCCAACAGAGGAGCATGGCTTGAGTATGAAACAGACTCAAACGATATTGTTCACGTAAGAGTAGATCGTACAAGAAAACTTCCATCCACTGTTCTTGTAAGAGCTATGGGGCTTTCCTCTAATTCCCAGATTATCGAAACCCTTGGAGAAACAGAGCAGCTTTTGAAAACGCTTGAAAAAGATAATACTACTAATACGAACGAAGCACTAATTGAAATATATAAAAGATTAAGGCCGGGAGAACCGCCTACATTAGATAGTGCTTCATCTTTAATTAATTCCTTGTTTTTTGATTCAAGGAGATATGATCTTGCCAGAGTAGGAAGATATAAATTCAATAAAAAACTTTGTTTGGGAAATAGAATTATGGGAAAGCGCGCTGCTGAAGATATCATTGATAAAGAGACCGGTGAAATTTTAGTACATAAGGATGAGACATTCAAAATGGAGTTGATTTCCAAGTTGGAAGCTGCTGGAATATTTGAAGTTAGTATTTTCAACTCGGAAGAAAAAGCCACTAAAGTATTAAGCAATAAATTTGTGGATCCTGATGTTTTTGGATTAGATATAGATTTTGAAAAATTTGGTTTAAAAGAACGTATTTTTTATCCTGCAATGAAAAAAATACTTGAACAAAACGAAAGCCGTGAGGATATTGAAAGGGAAATATTAGATAATGTTAAGATTTTGTCCCCAAAACACATTCTTGTAGAGGATATGATAGCTTCGGTAAACTATCAATTTGGATTGTTTAAAGGTGTCGGTGGAACTGACGATATTGACCACCTTGGGAACAGAAGATTAAGGTCTGTAGGAGAACTCCTTCAAAATCAGGTAAGAGTCGGCTTGTCAAGAATGGAAAGAGTAGTTAGAGAAAGGATGACCATTCAAGATGTTGATGTTGTAACACCGCAGGTTTTAATAAATATAAGGCCGGTTTCTGCAGCTATAAAAGAATTTTTTGGTTCAAGTCAGTTGTCTCAGTTTATGGATCAGACAAATCCCTTGGCTGAACTTACCCATAAGAGAAGAATGTCAGCACTGGGCCCGGGAGGATTGTCAAGGGATAGAGCAAGCTTTGAGGTAAGGGACGTACATCATTCTCACTACAGCAGAATGTGTCCTATTGAAACACCTGAGGGGCCAAATATCGGCTTGATTACATCACTTGCAACTTATGCAAGAATTAACGATTATGGTTTTCTTGAAGCTCCATATAGGAGAGTTAATAAAGAAACAGGACAGGTAACAGATGTAATTGACTATATTACGGCGGATGTGGAAGATACTAAAATAATTGCCCAATCCAATGAACCTTTAAATGAAGATGGAACATTTGTCCATAACCGTGTTGTTGTAAGGGGTATCGACGGTGTTAACGAAATTGTATCAAGAGATAAGGTTGATTACATGGAAGTTTCTCCTAAACAGGTAATTTCCATAGGAACAGGTATGATACCTTTCTTAGAAAATGATGATGCCAATCGAGCCCTTATGGGAGCTAATATGCAGAGGCAGGCTGTACCTTTGATGGTTTCTGAAGCACCTATAATAGGAACAGGTTTGGAATATAAGGCGGCAATGGACTCCGGCGCTGTTGTCATTGCTGAAAATGACGGCACTGTTGTCTCTGTAACGGCATCAGAAATATTGAGTAAGAGAAACGGCAACGGTATGATTGATAAATATCATTTATTAAAATTTAAGAGATCAAACAGTGGTACATGCATAAATCAAAAACCAATCGTACTTGTTGGAGATGAAATAAAAAAAGGCCAGATTATTGCGGACGGACCTTCCACAGACAAAGGAGACATGGCAATCGGCAAGAATTTACTTGTAGGATTTATGACCTGGGAAGGTTACAACTATGAGGACGCCATGATGATAAATGAAAAACTTGTTATGGATGATGTCCTTACATCAATTCACATAGAAGAATATGAATCAGAAGCAAGGGATACAAAGCTTGGTCCGGAAGAAATAACAAGGGATATTCCCAATGTAGGTGACGATTCTCTTAAGGATCTTGATGAAACAGGAATTATAAGAATAGGTGCGGAAGTTAAGTCTGGTGATATTCTTGTAGGTAAGGTCACTCCAAAGGGAGAAACAGAACTTACAGCGGAAGAAAGGCTTTTAAGGGCTATATTTGGTGAAAAAGCAAGAGAGGTAAGAGATACTTCATTGAAGGTTCCTCACGGTGAAACGGGAATAATAGTTGATGTTAAAATATTTACAAGGGAAAATGGTGATGAATTAAGCCCCGGTGTAAGCAAGATGGTCAGAGTTTACGTTGCAACAAAACGAAAAATAAATGTTGGAGACAAAATGTGCGGCCGTCATGGTAATAAAGGTGTTATTTCACGTATTTTGCCTGAGGAAGATATGCCATTTCTGCCTGATGGCACTCCACTACAGTTAGTTTTAAATCCATTAGGCGTTCCTTCACGTATGAATATAGGTCAGGTTCTTGAAGTACATCTTGGCCTGGCAGCGAAAAAATTAGGGTGGAATATTGCAACCCCTGTATTTGACGGAGCTACCGAAGAAGATATTTGGAATGCTCTTGAAATGGCGGGATATCCCAGAAGCGGTAAAATTGAGCTTAGAGATGGACGTTCAGGTGAATATTTTGACGGCCCTGTTACTGTGGGTTACATGTATATACTGAAGCTGCACCATTTGGTTGACGATAAAATACATGCACGTTCCACGGGACCTTATTCTTTGGTAACCCAGCAACCATTAGGAGGAAAAGCACAATTTGGAGGCCAAAGATTTGGAGAAATGGAAGTTTGGGCACTGGAGGCATATGGAGCTGCTCATACTTTGCAGGAAATACTTACAGTTAAGTCAGATGACGTTAATGGCAGAGTTAAAACGTATGAGTCTATTGTAAAAGGTGAAAATATACCCGAACCTGGAATTCCTGAATCTTTCAAGGTTCTTGTTAAAGAGCTCCAGAGTTTGGCGCTGGACATTAAGATTATTACAAGTGAAAAAGATGAAATTGAGATTGTAGATACGATGGATAATGATGATGATGATTCGCAGGTCGATAGCGAAAACCTCGGCGATATGAAATATGTGGAAGAGGACGGAATGAACGAAGTTAATGTGAAGGATGATTCTGAGTATGATGGAGATACTGATGATTCCGATGATTCCGATCATGTCAACGATACTGATGATATAGACGATATTGATGACACTGATATCGGCGATACCGATGATACTGACGATATATCTGAAGACGGCGCCCATTCGGATGATGACAATGATGACAATGATGATAAAAATTTTTAAATACATGTTAGGTTATAAAAATTATAATGAAGGGAGCGAACTCCTTGATAGATTACAATAATTTTGAATCAATACGAATCAGCTTGGCTTCACCGGATAAAATAAGGCAATGGTCAAGAGGAGAAGTTAAGAAACCTGAAACGATCAATTACAGAACATTAAAACCAGAAAAGGACGGGTTGTTCTGTGAAAGGATATTTGGGCCCACTAAGGACTGGGAATGTCATTGCGGAAAATATAAAAGAGTCAGATACAAAGGGGTTGTTTGTGACCGCTGTGGAGTTGAGGTTACAAAAGCTAAAGTGAGAAGAGAAAGAATGGGACATATTGAGTTGGCAGCCCCTGCTTCTCATATTTGGTATTTTAAAGGCATACCGTCAAGACTTGGACTTATGCTGGATATGTCTCCCAGAGCATTGGAAAAAGTATTGTATTTTGCTCAGTATATTGTTACAGAAGCTGGAAATACATCATTGTCTGAAAAACAGCTTCTGACGGAAATGGAGTACAGAGAATACAAAGAGCATTACAAAAATGCGTTCAAAGCTGAAATGGGTGCGGAGGCGATAAAAAAACTCCTTAAGAAAATAGACCTTGACAAGGAAGCAGAAGATCTAAAAAGCCAGCTGAGAGACAGCAAAGGCCAGAAAAAGGTAAGGATTACAAGAAGACTTGAGGTTGTTGAAGCTTTTAGAGTTTCGGGAAATAGGCCTGAGTGGATGATTCTTGACGCTATACCTGTTATTCCTCCAGAACTTAGACCTATGGTACAGCTGGATGGCGGACGCTTTGCAACATCAGATTTAAATGATCTGTACAGAAGGGTTATAAACAGAAACAACAGGTTAAAGAGACTTTTGGATTTGGGAGCTCCTGATATTATAGTAAGAAATGAAAAAAGGATGCTTCAAGAGGCTGTTGATGCGTTAATTGACAACGGCAGGCGCGGCAGGCCTGTGACAGGTCCCGGCAACAGACCATTAAAATCACTTTCGGATATGCTTAAAGGAAAGCAAGGACGTTTCAGACAGAACCTTCTTGGAAAGAGAGTAGACTATTCCGGGCGTTCAGTTATAGTTGTAGGTCCTGAGCTTAAATTTAATCAATGCGGCCTTCCGAAAAAAATGGCCCTTGAATTATTCAAGCCTTTTGTAATGAAAAAGCTTGTTGAAAACGGAACTGCTCATAATATTAAAAGTGCAAAGAAAAAAGTTGAAAAAGTTGATAATGCCGTATGGGATGTATTAGATGAAATAATTAAGGATCACACAGTTATGCTCAATCGTGCTCCTACACTTCACAGACTTGGAATTCAATCTTTTGAACCTGTGATTGTGGAAGGCAAAGCAATTAAGCTTCATCCCTTGGCGTGTACACCGTACAATGCAGATTTTGACGGGGATCAGATGGCTGTTCACGTTCCTTTATCTGTTGAAGCTCAGGCAGAATCAAGATTTTTGATGATGTCGACAAACAACATTTTAGCTCCTAAGGATGGTAGACCAATTAATACTCCTACTCAGGATATGGTTCTTGGAAGTTATTATATGACTCTTGAAATTGAAAATTCAAAAGGCCAAGGAATGATCTTTAAAGACTATAACGAAATGATGATGGCGTGTTTTAACAAGTATGTAGATTTACATGCCAAAGTCAAGGTCAGGAAAATTGTGGATGGTGAGTCAGGTCTTATAGAAAGTACTGTTGGAAGATTCATATTCAATGAGAATATTCCTCAGGATTTAGGATTTGTTAACAGGGAAAAAGATAAATTTTCTCTCGAAATAGACAAAACGGTAATTAAAAAAGATTTGGAAGAGATTATTTATAAATGTTTTAGAAAACATGGAAATTCTAAGACTGCGGAAGTTCTGGACGGAATTAAATCAAAAGGATATAAGTATTCTACAAAAGCTGCTTTGACCATAAGTATAAGCGACATTACAGTACCTGATGAAAAGAAAGATTTTATCGAAAAGGCTGAAAAACAGGTTATCGAATATGAAAAGAAATACAGAAGAGGGCTGATGACCGATGAAGAAAGATATGAAAATGTAATTAAAATTTGGAACCAGACAACAGAAGATGTTACTGAAGCATTGATGAAAAACTTGGATCCGTTAAACAGTATTTATATTATGTCGGCTTCAGGAGCTAGAGGCGGCCGAAATCAAATAAAGCAGCTGGCCGGTATGCGAGGCCTTATGGCCAGCGCCACAGGCAAGACTGTTGAGGTTCCGGTTAAATCAAATTTCCGTGAAGGTCTTTCGGTTCTTGAATTTTTCCTGTCAGCTACAGGTGCCCGTAAAGGATTAACAGACACGGCTCTTAGAACAGCAGATTCAGGTTATTTAACAAGAAGACTGGTAGATGTAAGCCAGGATGTAATTATAAGAGAAGACGACTGTGAAACTACGGATGGTATTGAGGTTGAGAATTTTGTAGATGGCAAGGAAGTAATTGAAGAATTAAGAGAAAGATGTAGCGATAGGTATGCGTCTGAGGATGTAATAAATCCTAAGACAGGTGAAGTTATGGTTAAAGCCGGTGATTTTATATCTGAGAAAACAGCTTACGAAATTCAGGATGCCGGTGTAAAAAAGGTAAAAGTTAGGTCTGTTCTTACATGTAAAACATCTCATGGCGTTTGTGCAAAATGTTATGGTACAAATTTAGCCACGGGAAAACTTGTTAACGTAGGTGAAGCAGTAGGTATAGTTGCAGCCCAGTCAATTGGGGAGCCCGGTACACAGCTTACAATGCGAACTTTCCATACAGGTGGTATTGCCGCAGCAAGCGACATTACTCAAGGGTTGCCTCGTATTGAAGAGCTTTTCGAAGCCAGAAAACCAAAAGGGCAGGCAATTATTACAGAAATACCCGGAAAAATAACTATAACAGAAAAAGCCCGTAAAAGGGAAGTTACTGTTACGGACAACGAAGCAAAGGAAAGCAAGACATACCTGATTCCATATGGTTCCAAATTATTGGTAACAGATGGTGATTATTTGAAGGCTGGAGATAAAATAACAGAAGGTTCCGTTAATCCACATGACATAATGGACATTAAAGGAATGAAAGCATTGGAATCATATATTCTAATGGAAGTCCAAAGAGTTTATAGGATGCAGGGTGTTGACATAAGTGATAAGCACATTGAAATCATAATCAGGCAGATGTTAAATAAAGTTCGAATTGAAAATGCAGGAGATACAACACTTCTTCCTGGCAGCCTTGTATCAATATATGAATTCAAGGATCAAAACGCTAAGGCTGCTGAAGAAGGCAGGGAACTTGCTACAGGTGAAATTGCACTTCTTGGCATAACTAAATCGTCTCTTGCAACTGATTCATTCTTGTCAGCCGCATCATTTCAAGAAACCACAAGGGTTCTTACAGATGCATCAACAAAGGGAAAAGTTGATAACCTTATAGGACTTAAAGAAAATGTCATTATAGGAAAGCTGATACCTGCAGGAACAGGAATGAGAAAATATAGAAATATAGGTATAACCTCTAAGGATGTTGAAAAAGATACTGAACAAGAAGCCGAAGAAGAAAAAGTTGTTCAGTCTTAAGAATAAATAAATTTCAAAAAATTATTTGACATCTAAAAATTTAGATGGTAGAATACTTGGGTGTTTTATAATCCTCATAATGAATTAATGAGTTTGTTTCATGGGCTTCCCATGAGTTTTAGTTGATGAAAAAGTCATATGCAATCAATCTTGCTTGCATGATAGACTTTTCATCAATTTGGAATTTGTTAATGAGAGGTGATTTTAATGAAGGACAATAAAAAAATAGTAATTGGAAAGAAGCAGACTTTGAGGGCATTAAAGAAAAGCGAAGCACAAAAGATATGTATAGCAAAGGATGCTGATTTGCATGTTACTAAACCTATTAAAGATGCTTGTCAAGAACTGAATGTTGAAATAATTTATTTTGATACAATGAAAGAACTCGGGGCATTTGTAGGTATTGATGTAAACGCAGCGGCTGCTGCCGTTTTAAAATAAATAATTGCAAGGAGGTGCACGAATGCCATCAATTAACCAGTTAGTGAGAAAAGGAAGAAAACAGGTAACTTATAAATCCAATTCTCCTGCGCTGAATGTAAGCTACAACACACTTCAAAAGAAGATGACTGAAACAAATTCGCCACAAAAAAGAGGCGTATGTACGTCAGTTAAGACTGTAACACCGAAGAAACCTAACTCGGCTTTAAGGAAAATTGCCAGAGTAAAATTGACAACAGGAATTGAAGTTACAGCATATATACCAGGCGAAGGTCATAATTTGCAGGAGCACAGTGTTGTTCTTATAAGAGGCGGAAGAGTTAAGGATTTACCAGGGGTCAGATATCACATTGTCAGAGGCACCCTTGATACTGCCGGTGTTGCTAATAGAAAGCAAGCAAGATCCAAGTATGGGGCAAAAAGGGAAAAACAAAAAAATAATTAGATGATATCCGGCACACTATGCAGGTTATGATTGCAAACGCGCCATAATATATATATGCATTTTGTGCACGACGGCATTTAATTGTCGAGTACCTGTGAATTAACATTTTATTAAGGAGGGAAGCAAAGTGCCAAGAAAAGGTCACATACCTAAAAGAGAAGTAATGGAAGATCCTATTTACAATGATAAGGTTGTAACTAAGTTAATCAACCAGCTCATGTATGACGGCAAAAAAGGTATTGCCCAGTCAATTGTATATGATGCATTTGATATTGTAAGGGAAAAAACAGGAGAGGATCCATTAGATATATTTACAAAGGCCATGAATAACATTATGCCGGTTTTGGAAGTTAAGGCAAGAAGAGTCGGCGGTGCTACCTATCAGGTGCCTATTGAAGTAAGACCTGAAAGAAGGCAGACATTGGGTCTGAGATGGCTTGTAAGTTATTCCCGCAAAAGGGGAGAAAAAACTATGCGTGAAAGGCTTGCAAAGGAAATAATGGATGCAGCCAACAACGTAGGAGCAAGTGTTAAAAAACGCGAAGAAACACATAAAATGGCAGAAGCTAATAAAGCATTTGCACATTTTAGATGGTAATAAATTAGTAGTAAGGTTATTCGCAGCTTGAAGGAGGAAAACAATGAGAGAATATCCTTTAGAAAAAACGAGAAATATTGGTATAATGGCGCATATTGACGCAGGAAAGACCACATGCACCGAAAGGATCCTGTTCTATACTGGAAAAATCCACAAAGTAGGAGAAACTCACGAAGGTGCATCTCAGATGGACTGGATGAAGCAAGAGCAGGAAAGAGGAATTACAATAACTTCAGCTGCAACTACTTGTATATGGAGAGATGTAAGAATAAATATTATAGATACACCCGGCCACGTAGATTTTACGGTAGAAGTTGAAAGGTCGTTAAGAGTTTTGGATGGTGCCATATCAGTATTTGATGCTAAAATGGGAGTTGAACCCCAGTCGGAAACTGTATGGAGACAGGCGGACAAGTATAATGTACCAAGAATCTGTTTCATAAACAAAATGGATAAAATGGGTGCGGATTTCATTTATTCATTAGGTACTATAAGGGATAGATTAAAAGCAAACGCAGTTGCAATACAGCTTCCCATAGGAGCTGAAGACGAATTTCACACTATTATAGACTTAGTGAAAATGAATGCTGTAAAATATAATACTGATGACGGAACTGATGTAGAAGTTATTGACATACCGGCTGAGTATACTGAGAAGGCTAATGAATACAGAGATAAGTTAATAGAAGCATTATCCGACTTTGATGAAAATATAATGGAGAAATATCTGAACGGTGAAGAACCGACTGTTGAGGAAATAAAAGCAGCAATCAGAAAAGCTACTATTGCCAATAAGTTTGTGCCTGTTCTTTGCGGTACTGCATACAAGCACAAAGGTGTAAGATTATTGCTTGATGCAATTGTGGATTATCTGCCTAATCCTTTAGAGGTTCCTCAGCTGAAAGGTTTTGATCCGGATACAAATAAAGAAATAGTAAGAGATGCATCAGATGATGCACCGTTGTCTGCATTGGCATTTAAAATAATGTCAGATCCATTTGTAGGCAAACTTACATTTTTCAGAGTGTATTCAGGTACTTTTAAATCAGGAAGCTATGTCTATAATTCAACTAAGGGTAAAAAAGAAAGAATCGGCAGGATTCTTCAAATGCATGCTAACAAGAGAAAAGAAGTGGAAGAATCTTATACAGGAGATATAGATGCTGCAGTCGGTTTGAAAATTACCACAACGGGAGATACACTGTGTGATTCAGATCACCCCATTGTATTGGAATCAATGGTATTTCCTGATCCTGTTATCGAAGTGGCAATTGAACCTAAGACTAAGGCTGGTCAGGATAAAATGGGTATCGGACTCCAAAAACTTTCAGAGGAAGACCCTACATTCAAAACTTATACGAATCCCGACACAGGACAGACAATCATTGCAGGTATGGGTGAGCTGCATTTGGAGATAATAGTTGACAGGCTTATGAGAGAATTTAAAGTTGAGGCAAATGTCGGTAAGCCTCAAGTGTCTTACAAAGAAACAATTACAGGTACAGCAGATGTTGATTGCAAGTACGCAAGGCAATCAGGAGGCAAGGGTCAATATGGGCACGTTAAAATTAAAATGGAGTCTCAGGAACCGGGCCAGGGCATTACATTTGTAAATGCAATCACAGGAGGAGTAATTCCGAAAGAATATATACCGGCAGTTGAAGCCGGAATAAGAGGTGCAGCTGAAAATGGAATTTTGGCTGGATATCCGGTTATAGATTTTAAAGTAACATTGTATGATGGTTCATATCACGAAGTAGACTCAAGTGAAATGGCGTTCAAGATTGCAGGTTCAATGGCTTTTAAGCAGGCAATGGAAAAAGCAAAACCTGTTTTGATGGAACCATACATGAAAGTTGAGATAACAACACCTGAAGAATATTTGGGAGATGTTATGGGAGATGTCAGTTCAAGAAGAGGAAAAATTGAAGGCTTCTCAGACAGAAACGGAGTAAAAGTTATTGATGCTTTTGTACCCCTTTCTGAAATGTTTGGTTATGCTACTGCATTAAGATCTGTGACTCAAGGAAGAGCAAGTTACTCAATGGAATTCAACCATTATGAAAAAGTTCCTAGCAGTGTAGCTGAGAAAATTATAAAAAAATAATTACTTAGGAGGAAAAAATGTCGAAACAAAAATATGAAAGAACCAAACCCCATGTAAATATTGGAACAATCGGACACGTTGATCATGGTAAAACAACACTGACAGCAGCAATAACATTGACGTTAAATAAAAG
>DHER01000141.1 GCA_002399975.1 Firmicutes bacterium UBA4845
CAGTACAGCAATTAATTTTACAAGCACGCCCGGACCAGTTTTTATTACTGGGACATGGCAAAGAATATCATTATTTCGAACCAGGTTTTGCCAGAAGAATCGATTAATAGTATAACTTAGTACTAATGTTACTAAAAAGATGATAAGAGTAAGCGCTATAGCTGAAAAAATTCTTTCCAGATAGCATCGTTTCATATTGTAATAAACGGCCTCGATTTTTATGGTTTTATACAGCCAGGCATCTGAAAGTATAAAAGTGTATACCAGAGCAACAATTATTGGAATTGCCGCGGCAAGGAAAGTGCTTAACACCGCTAATAGGCCAGTAGAGGGGTTAAGAGAATACGAAACAACCTCAAAGATCTTTTGGGTTTCCGCGAAATTGCCGTTCGGGGAAATGTTCTCTAGCATTTCCTTGGCCACAATAAAGTTGATGCAGTGGAGAACAATTATGGCAAAAAAATATATACCTTACATGCCAAGAAAATTGGTGAGCGTTTTATCTTCAGAATATCGGCCTTAAGGCAACTCATCTTTATTCTCCAGCATGGCTTGATAAACTTCCTTTAACCCGGGAACTTTTATATCAATATGCTCAATAATAATGCCTCGTTTCTGCATTTGCACTAGTTGGTTGTTAAATTCTTGACGATTCGAATACTGCTTATGAAAGGTACTGGGAGCAATTTGAGTAAATCCATAACTTTCAATACTCGCCCTGTCAAATTGGGTTTTTAACTCGATATTGATGCCTGCAGCCTTGATAATATTATTCATAGAGCCATGATAGGAGATTATTCCCTCGGAAATTATTAAAATATCATCCACTACTTCAGCCATCAAGTTATAGTTGTGCCCGGTCAATAATACCACTCTGCCTTGGGCAGCTTCGGCTTTAAGAAGATTTTTTACCATTTCCCAGGAAACTACATCTAGACCGACTGTAGGTTCATCCATGATTATGAAATTTCCCTGCCGTATGAGAGCACAGGCAACCGCGAGCCTGTGACGTTGTCCCAGAGAAAAGGCCCTGGCGTCCTTGTGCATTAAATCTTTTTCGAGGTTCAAAGCAGATAATATATGATTTACATATTGAGTGCCTATGTCTACTCGGGATAAGAGATAGAGGTTATCATATCCTGAGAGATGTCCGTAAACCGGCGGCTCATCAAATACGATAGAAACTTGGTTCCTGGCTTGGGAAATCGGCTGTCCAGAGAACATGACTTGCCCCCTGTCTACAGTCTCTAAGCCTAAAGCAATCCGAATCCACGTTGTCTTTCCACTGCCATTGGGTCCAAGTAAGCAAGTAATGCGACCCCCTTGAATTGTAAAAGAAAAATCCTTGATTACTTCATTGTTTTTAAAGGCTTTTTTGATACCTTTGCTTTCAATAATTCATCTTCAGTTGCCCTCGAAAAGTTTTATTATCGCGGAATTATTAAATCGTTTGGCAAAATCCACGGGTGAAAATCCATCACGGTTTTTTTTGTTCTTATCGGCACCAGCACTCAAAAGGAACTGAACAATTCTGTAACTTTCGTCGTTTACTACAGGTGTGATTGCGTAATGTAAAGCAGTATCTCCGTGTAGATCTGAAGAATGTACATCGGCTCCATTATCAATTAATAGTTTGACTAAATCATATCTTTCGATAACGACTGCTTTGAATAAAGGAATAATATCAGAACCTGCAATGTTAACCATTGCACCTTTATCAATTAAATAAGTGCAATGTTCTAAAGCCCCTTCTCGTTGAGATATTTGACTTATCAAAGGGGTTTCCCCAATTCGACTCAACTCATTAATATCGAAAATATAGTTTTCTAATAAGAATTTGCTCAGTTCCTTTGAACCGGAAAGATGAAGAACTGATTCTCCCGTAGTAGTTCTAACATAAATATCCTGTCCTTTACCAAGAATGTATTTAAAAAACTCAAGGTTCCCTGAAATCGCTGCATGGTGAAGTATTGTCTGTCCATATTCGTCCACAGCGCTTTCGAGTTTGCAATCAAGGTTGGACAAGATGTAAGCATATAGCTCCAGCGAACCAGTTTCGGCTGCTTTTCGCAGAATAGTTTCGGACACTACAGCCCCCTGACTGATCAACTTTTTTACAATATTCGGATCCGGATTGTCTCTAATAACCACTTCCAAAGCAGTTTGACCAAATTCTGATTCTTCGTTAAGATCTATCCCTAGGGCAATAAGTTTATCAATCATCTGCTCATTACCCTTCAGCGCAGCAATTTCCAATAATGTATAAGGCGATTTTATTCCTTTGATATCTGCGCCATGCTCAATCAATAAATCAAGGATTTCTTCAGAACCAATTCCGACTGCAATTGCGACAGGAGGTTCCGGATAAAAAGTGGCATTATTTAAATCAATCTCGCTTTCCTCAAGAATCTTCTTGACTTGCTTCAGGTTATTTTTAAAAATTGCATTTTGCAATGAATACTGTACATTACTGCTGATATTAGTTGGGGTCATCATCAGGTATGCAGCCATTATAAGTGAAGCTATTACTAGAATGCAGCCGATAACTTTGAATGTTTTGTTCAATGAGTAATCACTTCCTCATGATTGGTCATACTTTCAATGTTCGCTTCTTGACAACTGCAAACATTACAATTTCTATTGCTATTACGGCAGCGCAAGTAAAAATGAATTCCCTCAAAGTTTTTAGAGATGAAGTTATGGGAGTGCTGCTATTCTTTACAATTACAGACATGACAAAGTAATACGCGTCCATTGGTCTTACCAGTATTTTAAATAGAGTAAATTCAAACCGAAAAAACGGCAGCAACATCATTGCGCTCCCCATTGCTGCCGTTCGAGTATAATACGTGACAAACATTGCTATTGTAGAATAGAACAGTATTATGCAGCTCATAGGAATTAAGGCAAGTATATACTCCTTGAGGTAAGCAAATGAGTTGCATTTCAAATCAAGAAAACTAAGAAGCAAGCTATAGCTGGAAGTAATTTTTGGCCAGAGGCACAAACTGACTACCCAATACAAAATAGCTGTATATCCCATAAATAAAATTACAAGGAAGAGCAATGCAACCAGTTTGATACAAAGAAGCCTAAGCGCCGAACCGTAGACTAATCTTACCTTGATTGTATTATGCTTAAACTCCCAACCCATCAACACAGAGGAGATTACAATAAAGTACATTATTCCGATAGTGTAATATGCTGCAAGGGAGTTAAAAAAGCTTGTTGCCGGATGGACAGGAATGATAAGGTTCTTGATTAACTCACTTGCAGCTACTGATCCTATGGAGGAGCCAGTTGCCTGGCAAGACTCTAACCAGCCATCAATAATACTTGGGAGAGTCACACAAGTATTGTAATATGAGTCGATCAGAAGAAATAAAGAAATAACTAAAATGAACAAAAGAAACTGCCTGGATTTGATGATAATTTTCAGTTCATACATTATCTCTTGGAAGAGCATAGCTTTTCCTCGCAATCGAATAATGCTGTATTCTTAACGCTTCTTTTTGGCTGCCAGACGATTTAATTAGCGGACAATACAACGAACGTGGATATATGTTTAATTTGGGATATACGTAGTATTAAGATCCGTAGAAGACCAGTATGTTACTGCTTGTCCAATACTTACTGAAAAAGTGCCTGAAGCGCCGGAACCATCTTTGGTTGCAGAAACAGTTCCTCCAAGGCCAATACCATACCCTAACCCTGCAGCCGAGGTGCCTATTAGTTGTTGAGGTGATCGTCCCCATATATTTGCATCTCTTGAAGGCATAGACCATGGTGACCACCACGGTTTTGTCATTTGCAAGGATGAAGGCCCATAATTAAAAGCGGAAGTATCGAAAGTATTGGTATTAAGAAAAGTTGTCCATTCACGTGTATCGTAAACACTATAAATCCTTTTTTTGAAAATGTTTAGAGCATCAAACCCGCTTATAAAGTGAAATCTCGCCCATGTATTACCCGTAGAGTAGGCAGAGTAAGAATAATTTTTGTATGTTGACCACACCCCAAGATTATATTACTCATCTGCGCTTGCCGCCAATGCGGATCCGCTACACAAAGCAAAAAAAGTGAATACCGCCAGCACTGCAATAAGGAGTTTTTTTAAAATATTTCCCCCTTTTTGTTTTTATCAAGAGCGACTTTGATGCATTTTCAGTCTTACATGAAGTTAATTTATATTATACATTAACTAAATGAAGAAACCTAGTAGAATATTTCGACAAAACCCGACAAAGGCTGACATTTTACAGATGTAATTAAATTGGGTTTACAGCATTTTTTGCACACAGAGTCTATTTACATATCCTGGATAGTGTCAAGTCATTGTAGGTTTTAAAGAGAACCTCTTTTGTTCTAGACTGCAGTAATGCTGTTTAAACCTTTTAACGCCATCCGGGTTAAATTGCTGCCACCGCTATAAATGGGAACATTGTTTAAGTTTTCCTTACCCAAATGTCGTTTTTGCCTTAAACGCTTTAATTCATTTTTAACTTGGTCTTTTATTTCTAAATTACAGGGGCTTGCTGGCACATGGCCAGGTAGTGATCCTTCACGGATTCGCCATTGGCTCGAACCGAGCGTATTGATGCCATCTTTTC
>DHER01000055.1 GCA_002399975.1 Firmicutes bacterium UBA4845
TTATATACTCTGATATATTGCAATCGCAATATTGCAAAAAGAATTTTTAAAATCATTAAAGATGAGAAAAAGAATTTTATCGGGGCTGTTTGCCCTTGCACTCCTTGCAACCGCAGGTTTCGGAGTGCACAAAAGTATGAAGAGTAATGTGGAATTAAGCGATTTGGCGTTGGCCAATGTGGAGGCGTTGGCACAGAATGAAGGTGGTCCAAATATTATTCCTTGTTATGGAACAATTAGAATGGAACTACGAGATCCCAATGTATATGAGCCCACATGGACCATAACTTTTTGCAATGGATGTCAATTAGCCACTTGTTATGAATATACGGATGAGGGGAACTGCACCACTGGTGGGTTCATTTTAGTATAAAGTTTTAACAAAACATATTCTGAACAAAGGGACATTACGGTTTTTAAATAAGTTGTGTCCCTTTTCACTTCTTCAATTACAAAATGAGATGGATAATGAATCGTACTAACTTATTTATTTTATTAATATTCCTTATAGGCTTAGCTGCATGTCATGTTGAGGATAAGAAAACAAGCAATGTTACAAAGTTTCCTGAAAAAAAAGAAATAAAGGTCACGGTAATAAAAACAGCCCCAGAAATATTAGCCCCAGAGGAAATGATTATCATGAATGACCAAATATGGGTATTTCAAAGTAAAAAGGAGAGATTATTTGACGTATTTGAACTGCCGGATTGCAAACATATTTTCTCTACCGGAAGAAAGGGACAGGGACCTAACGACTTCATTTTTCCAATTGGAAGAACACTACAAATCCATCATACAGGATTCACAATCTTGGATGCAAATGCTCTTAAATTCATTACTCCTCAACCCGATGGTTCCTTAGAAGTAACGCATACGGTAAAAACCTTTGATCATTTAGCCGTAAATGGTTTTATCAGGCTCGACGATTCTTTATACTGTGCATTTACTGGCTGTGCTACAGGAAGTACGAGTGATTGTGAATACCAAATGATTGATTTGGCCCGTAAAAAAACAATCGAATTTAGCTCATATCCGAACCTCACAACAAAAGAATACGAAGGAGACCAAAGATGCCAAATATATTATAAGCATCTAACCGCGATTCAGGGTAAAAGAAAAATAGCCGCTTTCTATAGTTTTTTTAAATTTTTTAGAATCTACTCGTATGATGGCGTATTAGAGCAAGAAGTACACGTAAAAATTCCCCCATATCAATCTGACAACGTGGAAAATTGGAAAAAGAGAATGATATTTTATGGAAGACCTGTATCTACCGAGAAATATATTTATGTTCCTTGTATGGGAAACGAGATACAGGTATGGGACTGGGAGGGAAATCCGGTAATTCAATACACATTAGACCAAACATTTGTTACATTCGACGTGTGTGAAAATACCAATAGAATTTTTTTGATTTCGGCAAAAGAAGATGATCACGACAAAATTTTTTCATTTGATCTCATGCATTAATAATTCGCATTCTTCGCGCGACGAACCGCCGTGAAGCAAAAGTACCGTCTTTCCTGTACCGCTAGCATCATCATAAAATAATAAATATGAACATGTTATCCGTTTCGTCCCCTTTTACATGACTTCGTTTCGAGTCAAAAGGGAAGAAGAAAATCATCCCCTCAAACTCCTGATTTAAATTAATTGCAAAATAAGGAGGAGACAGAATTGAGACGGATCATTTTTTGGCCAATCCGATTTTATGTTTTTCATTTGCAAAAAACAAACGTAAATCCGGTGGAATAAATTCAATTTGTAAAACCATGTAAAATAAAAAGTCCTCAATAAAGAGGCATAAATCCATAATTTATTAACAAACTAAATTTTATTCGCATGAAGAATAAAATTTTATCGGTCGTATTCACCCTCGCACTCCTCGCAACCGCAGGTTTCGGAGTACAGAAAAGTATGAAAGGTAATGCCGGATTAAGTGATTTGGCGTTGGCCAATGTGGAGGCGTTGGCACAGAATGAGAATGGAGGAGGAGACGGGACATTATGGACGAGAGAAGATGACGATTGCACATATACTTTTACGGGAAAAGCTGGATCTCAAGTTCATTTCTCAATACTAGGAATACCTAT
The DNA here is from genome assembly GCA_002399975.1 of Firmicutes bacterium UBA4845. Lineage (GTDB taxonomy): Bacteria > Bacillota > Clostridia > Tissierellales > Sedimentibacteraceae > Sedimentibacter. Next base: position 2,094 of record DHER01000055.1, read on the forward strand.
CAGCTTAACGATAGGAGCAGATGGCACCGCAACATACGTATATGGAAATGGGAAGACTCATTGCAAATCCGGAGGAAATGAACAATGTACTGCGAGGTACTGTCCACCCCTATCCATGTAACATCTGAATTTGACTTTATGAGACCTCAAAATAAAAATGAAGTCTTGAGTATTGAATATAGATTTTTGTTTTCAGAACTGGTATAGGATTAGAGAGAGGGTGATATCAATATGTGATACACCCTCTTAATTAGAGAAAATTCAAACAAATAGAAGAATATGGATAAACATGTAATTTTATTGGCGTTGGCCGTCATATTCCTTTTTCACGGATGTAAAGGCAAACATGAAAGTAACAACTCTGCACAAAGTGTCAATATTAAACTTGATCTTCAAAAAGAGATGAAAAGTATTCATGATATTGATTTAATAAAGGAGGTGGAGATTGTCAACCTGGATTGTGATGAAGTGATCATCGGCAATATCGATAAAGTGATAAGATTTGATTCGATACTCTATCTCATGGATAAATCCCAGAACAATGGCGTTTATATTTTTGATGTGGACGGCAATTATATTTCTACAATTTTCAACCACGGGAACGGGCCGGAAGACTACCTGCAGCTAACTGACATCTTTATAGATCCTGAAGATTCAACACTGAATGTGTTAAGCAGAATAGACAATAAGCTTTTTAAATATGACCTGAAAGGTGAAAAATTGCTTTCACTGAAAAAAACTCCTAAATCATTCACCTCCATGCAGAAAACGCCCACCGGATACATGGGATATATGTCTAACTGGATTCAGGATCCTAATGCACCATTCAATGTCTGGTTGATGAATAAGAAACTTGAGATTACAAGGCATTACTTTGAAATTGACAACATATCACAAAACAGGAGCCATGCTGATGGCTATGCATTCTCCAAGTATTGCAACACATTCTACTATATTACTCCCGTCGATTATCACATATATGTGATCGGGAATGGCAACACGGAGGAAAGGTGCCAGTATGACTTGGGTAATTATCAAATATCCGACAACCTAAAAGCCGAGATGTTAAACGATGAAAGGCGTCGGGAGTTGGTAAACAGGTATGTTCATCGTTTCTATAATTTTCAGGAAACTAAACAGCATCTGGTCGTTCATTTTATTTTTCAGGGACAGAATCTGGTTGCAGTTTATAATAAAGAGACGAAAAGTGCTGAAGTCGTTAAGTTGAGTCCTTACGAAGGGAAGTACTTTATCCCATTTGGGGAAATAATTGGCTTTGATCAGGAAACCATCTACACAACAATTGAAGCATCAAATTTGAAAAGGATATGGGACGGCAAAGATGCACACAATAACTTTGAGGAAAAATACCCAACACAGATCAGTAATATGAGGAAAAAAATCAAATCAATCAGAGAAGACGGAAATCCCTTTTTGGTACTTTATTCCATTAATTAAAACAATAAAAATATTTAAATAAACTAACAATTGCATTTATATACAGGAAGTAACATTTCTGGTCCAGAGATGGTCCAGTTGGATTTTGCGGACTGGATTGTGATGATGAATACGTGTATTGGGAACGACAACTACCTGATTGAAGAACTTGACTCCGATAACCTGATAAATGAATTCTCTAATCCACCGCAGATGAAGCAGATTGAGAAACGGTACATGATTACCCCGTTCTATGGTGTACCCCGGATGACGCTCCACTTGCGCTACCTTGGACACGAGGTCAATCACAAGCGTGTCCGTCGCTTGTACCGGAAAATGGGGATGTATGCTGCTGTAAATGTGAATCTCGCATTCAATAGCAACTATGATATTTATTTTCTTTGGCAAGAATAGAAGCTCTTGCAAGGGGAGAAACCCTATATTGTTCAGTTTGTTGAATCCACATTCGGTACAGATAAGAGAGTTTATAGGGTAAATAGTGTGCGCTCTCCAAGCTCCCTGATACAGCAGACGCGTGGACGGCAACATGTTTCTTCACAAAAAATGTGATGAAGTTCCTCAAGGGACTTCTTTTTGCCATTTTTTCAAGGTACGTGTTAGAGTTTAAAAAAATCATTTATGACAATGAAC
>DHER01000034.1:0-123 GCA_002399975.1 Firmicutes bacterium UBA4845
ATGTAATCATTAATACATCCCTAGCTTTAAGAGTTCCTGTTCGTCTATTTCAAAATCAAGCTGTATAATTCTCTTTACAGGAGTTCCTATCTTTCTAGCAAACTCAATCTCTTCAAACATTCC
>DHER01000034.1:243-6347 GCA_002399975.1 Firmicutes bacterium UBA4845
TTTTCAATATCTCCCTTATATGGAGATGCAACATATATCAGTTTCATTAAATCCTCCTATTTCATCTTTATTTTGGTACTGCTTGTACTATAGTTTTTGTTGTATTAACAGCTGCCTGTGCTGTATAAACTGCACTCATCATATTAGCACGAGTAGATGTATCCAATCCAAATGCCCCTGCGATCCTTGGTATTTCTCCTGCTGATAACATTAACCCCAGTCCTAATAATGCATGATCTTTTACTACCATAAGTCCTGCAGTTAATATAGTTGCCTGAAGAAATGTAGTAAGGCACAATCCGATTATCTGCTTAGACCATTGAATAAAGCCATCAATATAGCCACGAGGGACAGAAAACATGTACAGACTTCCAACTGCTATCTGTATAAGCAAAATTCCCCCTCTTTTTAAATTTGCAAAGAATACTTTAATTACTGCATATCCCATTAGGATAATAATGAAGAGAGCCATAAATGGACTTGTTATCATAGAAAGCCCTCCAAATATTCCTGAACCGCCAACATTTGTAATATCTCCTACATTATTTAACTGTCCAATAATAGATGTAGCCAGTTCGCCTATTCCACTGCCATAACCAGTGATACCTGCTGTTAAACTTGCTTGTAAATTGACGGATAATTTATATAGTTCTATGGGTACTGTATTAAAAAGACTTACTGCCATAAATCCTTTAATTGCATTTAAAGCTGTATCCTTAATACTCCCTCTGCCGTATTGGTATTCAATCCCCGTTTCAAAACAAGACACCACAAGTCCTATTACATAGAGTGACCATGCAAGATAAGAAAAGAATAGAACTATTGACTGAACCCAACTCATCCCAAAAAGCTCTACTCCCATATTTCCCATTTGTGCAAAGAAGTCAGCTAGAAAACCTACCAGCTGACCATAAAACCAATCTATAATTTGATCCATTACATCCCCTAAAAGAAAATCCCAAATAAACATTTTATTCACCTCATTTCTCAACAAAAAACAAAGAGCCTCTCAATTTGAAAAGCTCTTTTGCCTAAAACTTGTAAATTATTAATCTGCTTGTTGATTATTTTAAATCAGATTTACTAACTGGTATCCATATCTCACTTTTATAATTAGGTTTACTAGTGTCTGGACTCTCATTCCAAAGTATTTCAGGACCACCTGTTAGTTCATAACCAGAAGTAGAAAACCATTCTGCATAGATACGTGCCCATGTATCTTGTATTGCTTTAGGAAACTCACCAACAACAGTGAAAACTGCCCAGTTTGCTGAATCTACTTCTAGTACATCCCATTGCGCTGATACCTGTTTTGTAGTAGCCACTCCTATATATTGGTCTAGTTCGCTTCCTTCAACGGTTCTTTCAGAAAAGTTTGTTGATACACTCAGTATACCTTTAGGTTCAATATCGCAAAGACTTTTTAACTCTTTAATATTTTCAGCAGTTAAAACTTGCAAAACTGAATCCATTTGATGGTTCACCCCTTCAAAAACTAGAGTGATCCTCTTTTTAAGTCCTACAATCTTAAATGCTTCCTTTTCTACAATCCGATAATCCATTTCATTGCCTCCTTTAATAGTCAATTGGAAAGTCATAGGAGGAAATGCTTTTAAAATAATATTCCCCTTTTTTACGTTAGATGGCACTACGCCATGCATCGCTTGAAAAGCTTTAGAAAATGCTTCAGGAGAGTTGTAACCTAACTGCAATGCAATGTCAATAATTTTATTATTATCTTCTTCATTAAGCATAACCGCCGCAATGGATAATTTCCTTCGGCGAATATATTCACCTAACGGCATCCCTGCTAAAAATGAAAACATACGGCGAAAATGATATTCTGAACAGCAAGCTATTCTAGCCATTTCATCAAAATCAATCTCTCCTGTAAGATTTTCTTCAATATATCTCATTGCTTTATTCATTTGTTTTAGTGTATCCATATCTATGACCTCCATTGAACTAATCATAGCAAAACAAGGGAATAGTCGTCTGATAATTTCGGTGCAACTTTTCACTGTTTACATAATAGCACATATTTATATAATTTAAATACTAATTGTATAACTATTGTCTGCTTAGTTATCTATTATATTTCCTGTAATTACATTCCAAGTATCCTTGCAAATAGACGGTGATTATCGTTGACAATATCAACCCTCGATGATATACTTGTTACATACAATATCAACCCTCGATAATAAGGAGGATAAGTCATGGGAAGTAAACGCATAGAAGTCGTCAGTGAAAGTATGTTCTACACGCTTATGGCATTTTTGCACGGTGAATATAGTGGTGTTGAAATTGCAAGCATGGTTGAAAAATTAACCAAAGGCCGTGTGCGGTTAGGCCCTGCGACACTCTATACCATCTTAGGTCGTTTCGAAGAAGAACAGATTCTGATGGAAACTCGTACTGAGGGACGTAAGCGCATCTACCGCATCACCGACAAAGGAATTCAAATGTACCACGATGAACATGAGCGACTGGCGCAGTGCCTTGCAGATGCCGCTACTTGGGAGGAGGAATCAAAATGAAATACTGTTATAAAAGGCCGACCTTTGATTTTTATGATACTGTTGCCATGGAGTGCTGGCTTTCCGACATGGCGAAAAAAGGTCTGCTTTACACAGGCAACAACCTTGTGTATTTCCGATTTTTAAAGGCTGAACCTCAGAATATCTGCTATCGTGTAGAACCCACAACCAACGATACACTGGAACCTTCTGATGAAATGCTGTCTGCTTACACCGATGCCGGTTGGGAGTTCGTTACGAACCAGGGCAATCAATTCTTCATTTGGAAATCCACACGACCTGACGCAACAGAACTGCACACCGACCCCATCGTGCAAAGCGAGAGCTATCACAGGCTGTGCAAAAAGTTAACCCGCACTGCAGCCTTCACAGGGCTTTCTGTTATTGCAATTTTTGCAATTATTCTCGGAGGCTTTCTTGTTTCCGATAGACCTGTAACGCTGTTTATAACAAGTCCACTCTACATTTTCTTAGCAGTATTCGAACTATTTATTGTTGCACAGGTAGTGCAGCAGGCAAGAAGTGCTTTGAGGATAAAGAAAATGCTTGCAGNNCGCATTATGAATGTGCTGTCACTGCTGTTCTCAATCGCAATTTTGGTTACAGCTCTTTTAACCCTGACAACCGACTGGAGAAAGAGTACCGTGGATGTGGCAGAACCTTTGCCATACCTCTCACTGGATTTGATTGAGGAAAGCAAAGAGTTTGCTTGGGCAGAGCCAGCATTCATGTTTGACTCGGATATTGATTACAATAACTATGTGGACTATTCATGGACACCCTTGGTACCTGATCATTATGAAATTAGTCAAAGAGGTGCACCCCAGTCACACAAATGGCCTGATGACAGTGGTTATTACTCTCCAAGTGCAAGTACAGAATATTATCGTTTGGCATTTTCCGTATTCGCACCAGCACTATTTGACGAATTGATGGAGCTACATTTATGGAAGAATGAGGAATACACAATCTACGAGCCTGATGCCTTTGACCGTACTGTAATTGCGCAAGACGAGTATATGACACATCTATTTGTTCAGTGGGGCAAGCAGGTAGTTTATATTCGCTATCATGGATATGCTGATTTAGGTGAAAAACTTGAATTGCTTGCCAATGTGTTATCCTCTCAATAATCTCAAAATAGGCACTACACTTTTTACGGGTGTAGTGCCTATGCTCGTTATAAGCCCAATATCGTCCATAATACCCTTGAAAATGGATAGTGGAAATATCTTGACACAAACGATATAATATTGTCAAACAGGAATTTGAAGGGAGTTAATAGATATGATTATTACTGCAATTGTTTCTTCTATCATAGCTTGGTTTATAGGTCTGTTGATAGATGCAAATATAGGATTTGAACCTGTAGGATTTTTAGAATTAAGAATTCTTTTTCCAATGCTTACAATGGGTGGATTTATATTATCAAAGATGAAAATCAAAAAGTAATTGTCAAATTCCAATTTGCAGAGCAAGCCGAACCCCACCTAAAGGATTCGGCTTGCTCTTTTCATCACATCCCCAAGATAGTCCAAATATATGCTGGTGCAGTTAGGGTAAATACTAAACATGCAAACAAAATAGCCGGTGCCGCCCACTCGAACTGACCATGCTTCCTATAATCAAAATAAGCAGTACCAAGCTTTGCAAAGAAAAACACTGCTAAAATGAGATCTATTGCAGGAAATACAACTTTGTTTACAACTGTTTTTATCTGTCCTGATGCATCACTCCAAGTACCTTCAATTGCCCCTGCTACATCTCTTGTTCCAGAAGCTAATACTGTAGTGCTAAACATCAATATGCCAATCAACAGCAAGCACATTGTTAGTACTATTTTCCTATTTATCTTCATAAAAACCACCTTTCTTTTTCTCTGTATTTAAGGTTTTAAGGGTGCTATATGCCAGTCTTGCCATAAGTTCCCCCTTATTTCAAGCGAATCTGTAAGATTAATAGAAAGCATTCCTACGGGAGTCCATGCATCTATAAGCCAAGTATTTACTGTATATGTCCCATTTGGCATCCAAATAGGAGTAAAATGTGTACGATTCTTATAAGTGGAATAATTATTCTTCTTAAACTCAAACCTAGCATTTGAACCACTTAAAACACGCTCTAATAATCTCCAATAGGTTTCATATTGGAATTCAGGAAAATAGGAAACAGCATTCTGCGGGTAGGTTACTGCTGAACTTTGATTAGTACTCATATTTCCAGTGACAATTTGATTGATTCCATATCCACTCTTAAATGTACTTCCATTTACTGTAGGGTTTTTACTATCGTTTGTAATTTTCATATCACTGGAAAGTCTGGCTGTGTATTGTTCAAGGTCAAATTCCCACCATCCATGATTGCACCAATAACCCGAGTCCTCACCAGTACTATGCCATACCCAATATTCCTGCCACCAAGGCCTCCATATACTCCAATTAGCTGTTGTTTTCTCTTCTCTATTCGGAACATAAGAGTGATAAAAAGAGTCATTTCTATCATCAGCTACTGGATTTGGCGGGGGATTTTTATCTAAGTCAACTATCTTAACATTGATGGTAGAATTTACTGTACTGCCCTGTCCACTCACTACTACTGGATAGGCTACAATAAGTTGGACAGATATTTTAAGGCACGTAAAATAAAAAGTAGAAAAGGAGTTACTATCATGAGCAGTCTGCTGCCTCTGGTTCTTTCCACGAGAAAGATAACCGTTCCACAGAGAAGCAGGAACTAATGGAACTGCGTAAACGCAATAAACAATTGGAGTGGAGAACGACATTTTAAAACAAGCAGCGCTGATTTTAGGACGAAAGTAAATGTGATAAAAGCAAATGCCAATCTGGCTGTTGAAATCCGGGAGATATTCCGGCAGAGCCGGAATAATTATGGTACCCGAAAAATCAAGGTGGAGCTTTTCAAAAAGGACCTCGTAGTATCCCACCGGCGCATTGGGCGGATCATGAAACAGGAAGGGCTTGTTTCTTCCTATACGGTGGCACAATATAAGCCGCATATTGATAAATGCAATGAATCCAAAGTGCAGAACATAGTAAACCGAGAATTTTCTGCCCAGCCGCAATATAACGTTGTAGTCAGTGATTTGACCTATGTAAGGGTAGGAAACAGCTGGAATTACATCTGTGTGCTCGTTGATTTGTTTAACCGGGAAATTATTGGTTACAGTGCCGGAAGGAACAAAGATTCTGTGCTGGTAAGCAAGGCTTTTTCCAAGGTTAATGTCAATCTGGACAAAATACAGATATTCCATACAGACCGTGGAAATGAGTTTAAAAACAAAATTCTGGATGAAAGGCTGTCCCTATGACAATGCAGTGGCAGAAGCTACGTTTAAAATTATCAAGACAGAATTTGTAAAAGGGCAGGTATATGAAACGCTGGAGCAATTACAATACGAATTATCGGATTATGTAAATTGGTTTAACAATCACAGAATCCACTCGTCACTGGGTTATATGACTCCAAGGGAATATCGACTTACTAACCTTAAAAAAATTGTCTAAAAAAGTGTTGACAATCCAAAAAACAATATTCACAAATACT
>DHER01000008.1:0-4821 GCA_002399975.1 Firmicutes bacterium UBA4845
CACTCGTTTATATAAACATGCACATTCTTAGCTGCAAAATGCCAACCCAATTTTTTTCTTTACACTGTTAGCCAAAAGCTGTTTTTCCCTTAATAATCAAAACCCAATCTCCTATTTAAATTATTTGGAATATGATATACCATAACATATCTACATGAATGATTTAAACAGAATACCGAACTATGATCATTAATAGAAACATATACATACTCTAAGAAACTTTACTTGTAATTTAAGCAACAGAATTTTTATTTAAAGGTGGATATAAGAATGGATACAGCAAGGATATCAAAAGCAAATCGTCAACAAATAAATGATTTTATAAGCAGCCATTGGTTTTCTACAGATATGGTTGTAAGAGGTGAAATCATTGATATGACTTTTATCGACGGCTTTGCGATATTCGATCATACTGGCATTATTGGATTAATAACTTTTAGAATGATGGATCATGAGTGTGAAATTATGTCTTTTGACAGCCTGAGAGAAAATCAGGGGATAGGTACTGCCTTACTTATTTTAATAAATTTATTGAAGGAGGATTTCATTATGGACAAATGGGAATACACCACCGTAAAGGTTGAACTTAAGGGATTTGCCGGAGGTATTCTAGATATTAATAAATTTAATGCAGAATTAAATAATCTTGGAAACGATGGTTGGGAATTAATATCCTGCTTTTCTACTACCGGAGGACAAGGATATGGCAGGGAAGCAATTGCAGTCTTTAAACGTAAGAAATAAGGAGAGCTAAAATAATATGCTCCTCCTTACAGGAAACAGTTTTACTTATCCACTGTATTCCGCAGGGGAGCATATCCGATTGGTATTCCCTATATCAGGATCTTTTTATCCATATATAAAGTCTACGTCCCATACCGTTTCTTCCTTGAAACCCTTCCTTAAATAACGGGCCGGGTAATAGACTTTTCTTATTTGCAATCCATTTTTCACACTGTGGATCGTCTGCCCCGTGTATTGCTTCTTAGGAATATCTTTTCTTTATCTCATCAAATTTTGCTGTAGTCATTAAGGCATCATTCTTAATATTCTTAAAAGTAACGATATAAGTCCATCTTCCGTAGGGCTCTATTTTTTTAATCTGCGAAATGTTAATCAGGTAGGATCTATGGCTGCGCATGAACTGCTCCGGATCAAGCTTCATTTCGATGTCACTAATGCTTGCTGAAGTTATAAAAGAATCTTGTTTTGTATAGATCACCGTGCTATTATTCTCTCGCTGTATCAGAACAATATCTTCAATATCTATAAAACTCATGCTCTCTCGTCCCTTAACCAGCAATCGATCCAGGCCGCGTTCGTATTTTACAATTTTATCCGCCGGATCACTATACCCCTTCTCCGATAGTGACTTGATCCGATCAAGCGTCTGATTGACCCGGTCTACATTAAATGGTTTTATAATATAGTCATAAGCATACAGTTCAAATGCCTCTGACATATATTCGGAATGTGCCGTTGCGAAAATGATTTTCGTCTTTGGGTTTAGATCCGCAATTATTTTCGCACAGTCCAGTCCACTGGTCCCATTCATTTCAATATCAAGGAAAACAACGTCCGCCTTTGTCCTATGGAAAATGGTAACCGCATCCGCAAGATTAGCACCTTCGCCTACAATTTCAAATCCTTCATTATGATCGATAATCTTACGAAGCAAGGTACGAATTCCACTTTCGTCATCCACCAAAATCACTTTAATAGCCATGGTATCTTCTCTTTCTTCGCTTACTAACCGGGGTTCCGAGAAGCTCAGACCATATGATTGCTTCCTGCAGTCTTTTTGATGACAATTCCGGTTCAAGTCTCCTATTATTGTTTGGACGAAACGTACTTAAATTCAGCAAAGTGCTATTTGCTTCTGCTATTGTATCTGTCGAGGGCTGAGCATTCTTCATTTCAATGGGAACTTGATACATACTACTCACATACCTTTCTTCAAAACCTGGAAGAACAAGAAGTAAGCGTTACTGTTCATATCCATCATGTATACCGTGTTATGATTTCGACAAATGATATCCGATAAGGAGTATTTGAAGCGAAAGCGTCTCCGAATTCGGATACATTTGGGAAAATCACAGGATAGACTGGTGTGAACAGTAACAAGCAAGCACCACCTATGTGCGGACTTCGCAGTTCTTCCCGTGTGAAGATATCTTTTTCTTCACGTGTGAAGATGTATTCCTCTTCACTGCCTACATATTATTATCCTTCTTGTCATCAAGGATGGTTGCTCTGGATGGACTGGAAATATTCTCTCTCATTTTCGTATCTGCTTTCACATTCTGCAGATCATAGTAATCCATAACACCTAATTTGCCTTCACGCAATGCATAGGCCATAGCCTTCGGAACCTCTGCTTCGGCTTCTACTACATAGGCACGCATTTCCTGTTCCCTTGCTACAGCCATAGCTCTTCGTTCTTCTGCTTTTGCCTGAGCGATATTTTTATCCGCTTCTGCCTGAAGGGTCTGCAAATGGGCTCCTATATTCCTGCCGACATCGATATCCGCAATATCAATCGATAAGATTTCAAATGCGGTACCAGAATCCAAGCCTTTACTCAAAATTCTTTTTGATATATCATCTGGATTCTCAAGCACTTCGGCATGGGAGTTTGAGGAACCGCAGGTTGTAACAATTCCTTCTCCGATTCTAGCCAGGATGGTAGCTTCACCGGCACCTCCGACAAGCCGTTCCAGATTCGCTCTAACCGTAACTCTTGCTTTTACAAGCAATTCAATACCGTCTTTTGCTACCGCTGAAATATCTGATGTTTCAATCACCTTAGGATTTACACTCATTTTTACTGCTTCAAGTACATCTCTTCCTGCCAGATCAATGGCTGCCGCTTTCTCAAAAGGAAGATCGATTCCTGCTCTTTCGGATGCAATCAGTGCATTTACCACTCCATCAATGTTACCACCTGCCAGATAATGCGCTTCCAACTGATTAACATTTAAATTCAACCCTGCTTTTGTAGCCTTAATTAATGGCAAAACAATCCTATCCGGTTTTACGCGTCGAAGCCGCATACCGATTAAATTAAAAATGCTGACCTTTACGTTCGCAGCCAGGGATGAAATCCATAAACCAATCGGTACGAAACTAAAAAATAGAACGATCAGTAATCCAATTACGCCAATTAATACAATCCAACCAACCATTTCAGACATATTCCTACCCACTTTCCTTCTTCATTAATATGTTTCTATTTACGATTAATCGTCTATTTTGACGATTAATTTAGACCCTTGAACTTTATCGATTATAAGCTTTGTACCTTTTAGAATATATTTTCCTTCTGAGATTACATCTAATTCAATTCCATCAAAATCACCTGTTCCGGTTGGTCTGAGATCCGATGCTGCAATTCCCCGCTTCCCCAGAAGATAATTCAGATCACCGGAACTGATGTACCCTTTATCTTTGTTCTGTTCCTCTTTCAAAATAATAGGTGATTTTAGCTTTCCTTTCGTAAGAATGCTCAAAATAATGGCAAGCATAATGCCAAGGAGTATTAAGATTATGATGGTTATAATAACTCCCTCTTCAATGGTGTCCGCAGCGATAAAAATGCCTATAATCAGACAGACGGTTCCGGCAATTCCGGGTACAGAAATTCCCGGCGCCAACATTTCAATTCCGATTAAAATAAATCCGATGAGAAAAAGTATAATTGCTAATAGCAACGGCCAATCAATAGTTCCTAACATAAGAATTCCCCCTTTCATTACAATTTACTACAATCATATTCCGGTTTTCAAATGATTGGAATAGATACTCCCCAAGTTATGCCTTTTTCCTTCTGAATTGTCATAATTACGGAGTTTATAAGAGACCTTACTCTCTAATTGCTTTGGAATTCGGATACAAAAATTTGTCTTATCCGGTAACGATGCTACCTCAATCCTGCCACCCGCATCTTCGATAATTTTCGACACAATATATAACCCCATACCATGTCCTTGCTCATTCTTTGTAGTAAATCCTTGCTTAAATATATCTGTTAAATGGTTTTTAGGAATTTGCGGACCGTTATTCGTAATTTGAATGGAATAACTTTGCATATTCTCCGCTATTTCAATCAAAATATTTCTTGGTTTATCCACCTGCATCAAACAAGTGATGCTATTATCAATTATATTAGCCAGAACCTTACACAAATTCCAAGGCTCCATCGGTATGTTTTTTAGATCCGAACATACTTCGAGATAAAAATCAATTCCGTTTTTCTCTGCAGTTTCCATCTTTATCTGCAGCAATGCATTTACGGCGGGCTGGGCCGTTTTTAATGCTTTGCTCACGTTCATAATATCCTTAAAAACAGGATTCAAATATCCTTTTGCTTCCTCATATTCTTTAAGTTCCAGAAGGCCATAGACAACTTGGATATGATTTAGATAGTCATGCCGTTGCGAACGTAACCTTGTGTTCAACTCCTCCAAATTACGTATACTCTCAACTAAATTTTCATTTTTGTACTTGTTAGCAAATTGCAGGCCTACCGTGGTTACTATACTGCTAAACAGTATTAAACCTATGGATAGATAAAAATACAGCTGATTAACATTCCTATCAAGAGCAGATATTGAGAACCAGGTCATAAGTATTATCAAAATCTGAAGAATATTTATTATTATTAATGATGCAACTATCTTTTTTATGTTCAACTATTCACAGCTCCCGACATAATATATTTCAATCTCTATCTATATATTAGCATATTATGGCTGATATATCCATTCGTCTAGAACATATTTAACTTGATTATAATGCTATAGTTACTGTTCACACCCCTAA
>DHER01000008.1:4978-5128 GCA_002399975.1 Firmicutes bacterium UBA4845
TATCGGGTGTGAATAGTAACATGCTATCTCTAATGTAATCTGATAAGTATTCCTAAAGAATATGGTTTTATAGATAACAAAAAAACAGAAAACCATCTAATATGTTTTCTGTCTGTCCTTTGCCTATAATTGACTAAATCCTACACACGA
>DHER01000045.1 GCA_002399975.1 Firmicutes bacterium UBA4845
GGTTTTCAGCCTCTTTAATTTGAGCAGATAATTGATTAAAATTATCCGTTACAGTTTGTGCTTTTTTCTTTAAATCCCTATAGTCAAGCAAGTTATTTTCTGTTAAGTAATTCATGGTCTGTGCCATCTGTTTTAAATTAAAAATCTTTGCCCATCGTTCATATCCGGCACCTTTTCCTGCTTGCAATTTTGCTTGTATATCCACTAAAAGATTAATATGAGATTGAGGCTTTTCAGATACTTTCTTTTTATTAACAAAAGATTTTTTACCGTCAATAACTGCCTTGATTTCTTCCTCAGAATATCCATTACCCAAAGAACGCAGGCGAATAAACTTCTTTTGATCTTTGTTTTTAAAAGCGAGATATTTCCCTTGTTTAATAAAGTATCCTGCTTGCTCAATTTCCAATAAGAAAGCATCAAAATTTGTAGGCTTTTTTGAAAGTATTTCATCTATTGTATTTCTCAGATTTTGTGAATGGGTAACAGGTTTTTTATCTCCAAGCCATTTGCCATAATGATTTTTGCCCCGCTTTGGATTTTCAATAATAGACAGTCCATTCTCAAGACAAATACGGTCAGATATTTTCCCTACAGCTTTGCCTGAACCTAAGAAATCACGAAATTTTTTTGTGCAATCCAGTGATGTGGAATTAAAAATTATGTGATTATGAATATGAGCCTTATCTATATGGGTAGCGACAAAAAAAGCATGATTCCCTTTTGTAAACTTTAAAGCTAAGTCATAACCAATTTTATTAGCAATCTCTGGTGTAACTTCACCCGGTTTAAAAGACTGCCGTATCTGATAAGCTATTACATCATTTGCTTGCTTTCTACCTGTGATATCAGAATAGACTCGCTTTGATAACAGGAATTCCCCTAGTACCGTTTTAGGGTCGCATTCATAGGAACTAACATATTTACCATCATTGGTTTTGTCAGGGTTTATTGCATAATCTGTACGGTCTGCAATACAATCAGCAATAGATTTTCCTTTGTTTAGGTGCAAAGAAATTAAGCGTGTTGTTGCCACGAAAAGCACCTCCTTTAAAGTAAAAATGCACTTAGAGATATATAATCTAAGTGCTTAAAATAATTAGTATGACAAATATTCATCTGTAATATGATATATAAAGTCAAATATTTCATACAAATATGAAATGCTTTCTTTGAGTGATAAATAATCAATTGAATGACTGCTTGTAAAATATAAATCGTTATCGGTGCTAATTAAATATCTCCAAACATCTGCGTTTTGATCTGTTTGTTTTGCAGAAGGATTTATTCTTTCAAAATCTCTTTGATCTGCCTCTTGAAATTCTTTAAGCAAGAGCCTAACTTTAGTAAGGTTTATACCTGCTAGCGAATAAGGTACAAAATCAGTTTTATTCCTTTTTACCTCTTCAAGAGCAGCTTCATTATTTATAAATCCATCTACAACTTCTGTTTTTACTTCATCCCAAAGAGTTATTAAATTATGTCCACCTTTGGGTAATTTTCCCCAACACCGTAAATAAATATGTTTCAAAGAGATTTCTAAGCTATGTCGATAAGAAAATAAAATAGGAAAGATATATGTATCTAAAGTTTTAATATTTTCACTTTTTAAGGCAGTTCTCACCAAATCATCTGCGCTATTTTTATATCCTTCTCTAAGACCATATAAAGCTGAATCTTTATTTTGCCAACCAAAATGAGCTGATTGTTCCATGATTTTGCTTTCATAAAAGATTCTCATACTTACCTTATCCTTCATAAGTTGTGTCCTCCCCTTAACAATCTACATCATCAAATGAACTCATAACTTCTTCTTCTATCTCATCCAGAATCTCTTTAATATATTGTGAAACAACTGCATAATCTTCAATTATTCTTTTAAGCTGAAAAACAGGATGATTTTTTAAATTCGTATCAAAATCACTCATTACAGGAACATTTGGAGAATTTCTATGTATCATTTTATTCCTAAGTTCATTGACAAAGGAATGGTTACCTTTCCACTCTCCTTCACAATCCGTATTATCTTCTTGCTCAATATAGTTATAAATTTCTGCTGCTTTTATCTTAAACTCATCCCTATAATTTTTAGTAGGGCTAAATACCTGTTTGTAATAAACCTTCTCCTTTGGAATATCTATATCGTAAAAAAGTCTATATAACTGTGCCAGCATATCCCACAAACTTGAAGTACGAAACAAAGCATTTTCAATATAATAAAATGCAAGCACTTCCTCTTCTGAATCCGTTTTAATCAGACTAAATTCATTTATTACAGCTTCAGAATATGCATATTTGATAGCTTCATTAAAAGACAATTTAATCTTCCAGTCCAAATCTTTTAGAGTATCATATATCGTTTTGTACTGCATTAGTTTTCCAAAGGGAGCTTCATTATCATTTGCAGAAATTACTCCAAACAAAAATCTATCCTCACCAATCATTATCTTAAAGCGATTTGAATTGTAGTCTACCTCTGATAATTTGCTTTGAAAATAGAATATTTCACTTTCTTTTTGATTTTTCATCTTCTTTCCTCCAAAATAGAATTATTTAATATACTTTAAAGTTCAGCACGTAAATTCCAACTTTCAAAAATAATTATACTATACAACATCCTAAAATTCATTAATTGTTTTTCAATAAAAAATAGCAGAAGTTCCATCAAAAAACAAGGGTCGAGATAAACGGCTACGCCGCCCTTGCTTTCCGCTGGTACTCCTGCTGTGTGTCAATTAAGGGAGAAAGCCTTAAAATGCTTTCGCCCTTATTCCATTTCCTTTATATTGATTTCAGCAAGTCATTTAATCCCTCTATCTTTGCTATCAGCCATGCCGCAAACATGGGTATTCCGTATGGACTAATTAGATATGCCAGCACAATAATTTTTATTCCTTCCGGAGTTTCTCTTAAAATGAAAATCGTTCCTAGTGCAATCATAAATACTACAAAGGACAATATTGACAGCACAGCAGTTGATAACAAACAAATAAAATCAAAAAACAATATAAGTACTGTAAGTATCAATGTAATAGGAAAAAACAAAATTTTAAGTAGTATTCGCATAACTTACCTCCTTAAAAATTTTTAACCGTTTTATATAACTACAAGATACCACAAGCAACAAATATTGTCTATTTTACAAATATACAAATTATATAATTTTTAAATAGAAGAAAGACGGGAGAGTATTTCCCCCGTCATATCCCACAATTTATCGTAACTCTGTCCTAAATCTTCTATATCGGCTTTATAAATATTTCCTGTTTCATGCGCCCGTTTTGTCAGTTGATTCAGATTATTACCAGTACGTCTAAGAAGTGTTACAAGTTCTCTAATATCCGATAAATCAAGATGAATAATATAGCCATCTACAGCCATTTTGCGAAGATAGGCTCCCATGTTCTTTGTACCAAGCTGAGCCATCTTTTCATCTATTAAGCTACGTTCACGTTCTGTTACCATAAAGTGTAGCTGAACATTTCTTTTGCGATTTGCCATTATCTCACCTCCAGATGTTTACCTTGCTTTTCTTTGTGCTCTCTGCCTACCTGTGAGGGCTGCTTCAGGCTATCTAATACAGAGTGGCGTTCTTCTTTGGAAACCTCTCTATCATTTTGTTCTTGCGATACAGAAACACCTACACCCATGTTCAATTCAGTATCAAGAACAGTAAGTCGAGAAATTTTATCCTTTAGTTCCTGCTCTTGGGGGAATGGCTTACCAATTTCGGACTTCGCCGCTTCTTGCTGTTTATAGAGATTATCCAGTTGTTCCGTAACTGCTTTTAATCTGTTTGGCATATTGGCAATGGCATTATCTATACGGATAAGATTTCCTCTTGCATCCTTTCCCAACTTTACTGCATGGCTCATTGCTCCTTTTAAATTAAGCTGAAATTCATTAAAAAAGCCATCATAAGACAGGTACATGGTAAAACCTCGATAACTACCAATTTCCATTGGTTCTTTACCTCTTACTTCTTTGCAAGTCTCAAGAAGAGCAACACCAGCTTTATCCTTATCTGTAAAGGTATTGCCTTTAATAAACATTGGTAAAAACTCACCTTCAGCAGGAATATTTTCAGAAATGGTCTTTAAGTCCTGCTCAAATCCTTTAATAAACCCCTTATTCTTTTCAATATTTTCAGGAAAGTATTTTAGTAGATTATCTTCCAAACGGTACTGGTTACTCTGATGGTTTGCTTTTAAAAGCTTCAGCTTTGCCACATCAATATCTAAATCCATTTTCTCTTTGATTTTAGGATTGCCAGCACAAAGAGCCTTGATTTCTGCATAGGATAATGCCGCCTCATCCACATCTTCACAGGAACGGACAGGACTTTTTGAGGTCATAATCTGCGAGATGAATTTTTGCTTGTTTTCTACGGTTTGCCACAAATAGGCATCAAAAGTTGATTCTGTTACATAGCGAAAAATATCTACTTCATCATTCATATTACCCTGTCTTTCAATTCTTCCTGCTCGCTGTGTTAAATCCCCCGGTCGCCACGGACAGTCAAGGTCATGAAGTGCCACAAGGCGGTCTTGAATATTTGTACCTGCACCACACTTTGCGGTACTGCCAATGAGTACACGGACATCACCACTACGTACCTTAGCAAAGAGTTCCTTTTTTCTTACTTCTGTATTTGCCTCATGGATAAAGGCTACCTCATGGTCAGGTACACCTTTTGCAACTAGCTTATCTCGGATATCATCATAGACATTGAAAGTTGCAGTATAATTAGCTTCCTCTTGAGTTAAACCATCTTCCAAAGCATAAAGCTCTATACCATTAATGGTTTTATATCCTGCCTCTGCCACCCTTTGCTCCTGTGCTTTTCTGCCTTTGGGAGTAGAAATATCGCAGAAAACAAGCTGTGTCAGTTTTTCTGCTGAACCTTTATCCCAAATGTTATAGATATTATTTATACAGGCATTTACCTTGCTGTTTTCATCATCAGGAAGAAGTGGATTAACGATGCGTTGGTCAAGTCCTAATTTCCTTCCGTCAGAAGTGATCTTCAGCATATTATCTACAGAGGGGTCAACTTTGTTTGCATGGACATCGGCAGCTCTGTCCGATAGATTCTGAACCATTTCCTCCTGTATTTCTGTAGGTTTTACTGCAATGGTATGATAGTTTGCCTTGGGGATAGGTAGGTTTAACTGGTCGGCTGTCTTAATATCTGCAACTTCTTTGAACATTGCCATAAGTTCAGGTAGATTAAAGAATTTAGAAAACCTCGTCCTTGCTCGGTATCCCGTTCCTTCAGGTGCAAGCTCAATGGCGGTTACGGTTTCACCAAAGGTACTTGCCCACGAGTCAAAATGAACAAGTCCATTTCTTTGCAATGTATTGTATTGGAGATATCTCATCATGGTATAAAGCTCGGTCATAGAGTTTGAAACAGGTGTACCCGTTGCAAATACAATACCTTTACCGCCTGTAAGTTCATCCATATACCGGCATTTCATAAACATATCACTGGACTTTTGGGCATCGGTAGTAGATACTCCTGCTACATTTCGCATTTTGGTATATAGAAATAGGTTCTTGTAATTATGTGCTTCATCTACATATAGTCTGTCAACACCAAGCTGTTCAAAGGTTACAACATCATCTTTACGTTCCTGCGATTGCAATTTATCCAATCTTTGCTCTAAGCCTTTTTTCGTTCGTTCTAACTGCTTGACAGTAAACCGTTCACCACCACTTGCTTTTACTTCTTCAATTCCTTCTAATATTTCATCAATCTGTTCACGAAGGAGTCGCTCCTGCCTTTCAAGGGACATAGGAATACGCTCAAATTGGCTGTGTCCAATAATAACTGCATCATAATCACCTGTGGCTATTCTGGCACAGAACTTCTTTCTATTTTTCGTTTCAAAGTCTTTCTTTGTGGCCACCAAAATATTGACGGCAGGGTAAAGTCTTAGGAATTCACTTGCCCATTGTTCTGTCAGGTGATTTGGCACAGCAAAGAGTGGTTTTTGACAAAGTCCTAATCTTTTACTTTCCATAGCAGCAGCTACCATTTCAAAGGTCTTTCCTGCACCTACCTCATGGGCAAGGAGTGTATTATCTCCATAAAGTATATGGGCAATGGCATTTACTTGATGAGGTCTTAATGTAATTTCTGGGTTTATACCAACAAAATTAATATGCTTTCCATCGTATTCACGAGGACGGATAGAGTTAAACTTTTCATTATACTTCTTAACTAAAGTCTGCCGTCTATCTGCATCCTTCCAAATCCAATCCTGAAATTCATCCTTAATAGCTTGTTGTTTTTGCTGTGCCAAAGTGGTGGCATCCTTATTTAATACACGTTTTTCCTTGCCATCTGCATCGGTTATAGTGTCATAAATACGAACATCACGAAGATTTAAGCTATCCTCTAAAATACGGTAAGCATTGGCACGATCTGTTCCATAAGTAACATATGCAGCCACATTGTTATATCCAACGGCATTTTTATTGGTAATGTTCCATTCAGCAGTAAAAGGAGCATATTTAACTTCCACCTCTCCCTGAAGTCGATAGGGGGTATCAAGTAGCTCATACATAAACTGTTCAATATATTCCTTGTCAATCCAAGTAGCACCAAGGCGGACATCTATTTCAGAGGCATCTAAGTCCTTTGGCTGTGCAGCCTCTAAAGCCTCTACATTGGGTCTAAATATATCTGATGATTGTGCCGCTAACTTTGCAGTATGGAGTTTTTCCCTGACATTACCAGAAAGGTATTCATCTGCTGTAACATAATTTATAGGACTGTGGCTGTCAAGGAGAGTTGGCAGAGGAAAGATAACACCTCTTAAATCATTGGCAAGCTGTTCTTCAGTAAGTCCTGTGAGCTTACCCATATATTCCATATTTACCTTTGCCTTTTCAGCTATGGATAGTGCCAATGCTTCACTTGCAGTATCTACGGAATGGACTGTTACACGTTTTTTAATGGTACGTTTAGTGAACATATCTGCTTTGGCTTTTAAGTTGCCGTTTTCGTCCACATCTTCAAGGGAGCAAAGGAGATAGTAGGAGTTGTCATCACTAAAGGCAAGGCTATTCCCACGGCTGTTAATCAATCCATATTTTGCAGTAAAGCTGTCATAAAGACGATTTAAGGTTTCTTGTTCTTCTTTAATGGTTTCTTCACTATAATCCTCAAGTTGATAGTGGATAAGATTATCTACACACTTTCTAAGCTCTACCATTCCTGCAATACGTTCCTTAGCTGTTTGGTTAATATTAGGCTTTACCATACGGGAGTTTTCACGGTAATACACCTCACCGTCTACAAGAGTATAGGAGAAGTTCTTTACCGTAAGGTCAGCTGGAATAGAAATATCAGTACCTACTTCCATATCAAGTATCTCTATTTCAGATATACTTCCCTCAATATTTTGAATAGCGGCTTTTAGTTGTTCTGCAAGATTGGTATCAGGAATAGGGGTACAAGTGCTTTCCATTCCAAACTGGCCGCTTTTCATCTCCATTGTTCCTAAAATCATTTCAGGGTGGTTGACAAAATAACTGTTTAGGTCTATACCTTCCTCATTGGTGTCAAGATATATCCAATCCCTATCTACATCTATGGGTCTGTCACGCTTTTGCAGAAATATAATATCGCTTGTAACCTCTGTTCCTGCATTTTTTAAAAAGGCATTGTTAGGAAGCCTGATTGCACCAAGTAATTCAGCCCTTTGTGCAAGGTAGCGACGGACATCAGGACTTTGCTTATCCATTGTTCCCTTTGAAGTAATAAAGGCAACTAGGCCTCCAGGGCGGACTTTATCTAAGGTCTTTGCAAAGAAATGGTCATGAATAAGGAAGTTAAGATTATCATACTTTTTCTCACTTAATTTATAATTTCCAAAGGGTACATTGCTAATAGCAAGGTCAAAAAAACTGTCGGGTAGTTCTGTTTTCTCAAAGCCTGTAATGGATATATCAGCATTAGGATAAAGCTGTTTTGCAATTCTTCCTGTAATACTGTCTAATTCAATACCGTATAGATTGGATTTTTGCATACTGTCAGGGAGCATACCAAAAAAATGTCCCGTTCCGCAGGCTGGCTCTAAGATATTTCCTGTAGTAAACCCCATACGTTCCACTACGTCATAAATGGCTTTAATAACCGCAGGGCTTGTATAATGGGCATTTAAGGTTGATGCCCTTGCCATGCTATACTCATCTTCAGACAGCAGGGATTTTAATTGTGTGATACTCATTGCTAAAGCTACTATTATCCTTGTCAAAAACTTCGGATAAACCGCCCCACCCTACATAATGAGATAGGATTTGTTGTTCCTCTTTTGTGGCAGGACGGCGTTCCCTTTCTACGGTCTGTAAGGTGATAATGGCAGCTATATTTCCTGCAAACTTTCTCACGCTTACTTCCTTCACCTAAATGCTCATCAGTAATACGAAATTTTTCAGCTTTTTCTTGAGATATTTCTAATTGAGGATAAAGTACTAAAAGTTGTAAGAAACTTTCCCTGCTTTCTGCCCTTAATATGGGATATAGCAAAGATGGATCACGCAGAGTAACATGATAATCCGTGATTTCTTCAATTAAAAAAGGCGTACCGTTTTCAAGATATACGGTATCGCCATTGCTATAAGGAATAGTTTCTTCTATAATTTCTTGAGTTGTTTCTTCTTGTTTTAATCCTTCCTCTGGATTTAGTATAGGGATAGTAGCAGAATCAATAGGTTGTTCTATAGGCTCTATTACATCAGATACAGGTGATGTTTCTATAATTCCAGCCTTTTCTCGTTGTAGTTCTTCAAACCCTTCTTTTTCTTCGGCAGTCATATAGCGGTCATTGGTAATGAGATGGTCAATTCGTTTGGCAACTTTACTCCAATTTAAGAGTAGTTTATCATCACTTTCCCTACGGCTGTATAAAATTCCTTTTGCATCATGCATTTGATTGCTGTTATCTGCTCCTGAAAGGGCATGACTTCTGCCTCCTGTACCATATTCCTTTTTCAGAAAATCTTCTTTTTCTTTTGGAGTGTGAGGTTGTGTAAAGTATTCATAAATTCGGTATTTACCGTTTTGAACTCCACTTCCTCCTGCAAGTTCCTTATCTACCTCGTCCTGTGTAATGAACATCTTAAAGTCTGTAATATTCTCGATTTGAGCTGTAAATTTTCGTTTTGGCAGTCCTAAATCCATAAAATCAGAAAGTAATTTTTGTGGCTTATGAAAGTGAAAACGCAATAGTTCTCTATCTTTATCGTAAACAGTAGTAAAACGCTGTAATCCATTAATGAGATTTTCAACTCCCTGTGGATCACTTAATAATTTTGCAATATGGCTGGTGGAGTTTGGGAAACCCCCATTAAAAAGTTCCCCATCAAAGAATTGCTCCTTTGCCTTATCTGAAAAATCCTGATGAAGATACCAAAGTGTTTCTGCAAGTTGTTGTCTTTCAAAACTCTCTATATATTCTAAAATATCCTGTGATACAAACTGTCCTTCATTTAGAAGTTCCTCAATCCTTCCTGCCACATCATTCCATTCAATCACTTGTTTTGAACGGGCATATAAGGCAGTTTCTCCCTTAGCAATATGGATACCTTCTTTGTTAAACCATAGGGATATTTTTTCTTCATCAATATATAATCCTTTGCCGCCTTCTTTGTATTCCGTCTGCAAAAAAGCAGCCTTTTCTTCTATTGATTTCTCTTTTTGATAAAATGACACGATTCTAAATAAGCTGTTATCACTATTGCTTCCCAGTCTTAAAATACAGTCAATCATCTCTTGGGGCATAGAAAAAACGGAGTGACGCAAAGGCTTATCAACCTTTAAGTTCTCCGTTATTCTTTGTATCTGTTCTTGTTCTGTAGGGAAAAGACTTAATTGTATATAAGCTCCGTCAGTATGATTTCCTCCGCTTGTGCTTTCAGATTGTTCATGTAACCTACCCATTCCATCTGCTTCTGTCTCTTGTTGGGTGCTGGCTGAACTTTCTGCAAGTCCTCCATTATCTGTGTTAATCTCCTGTTGGCTGTTTGGTCTATCTCCAACAGATGGGGAAACAGCTTCTCGCTCAACAACAGGGAATTGAATAGGGGGGTTCGATGTTCCTGAAGATATTTCTTTCTCATTCTCCCGTATTTTCCGAGAGGCTGTTCTGGCTGTGTCAATGTCAGGTCGGGTATCAGATAATCCCCGTTCCTCACGCAAGTGATTTCGTTCATATTCATTTCTCCTTTCACGCTCTATTTTGACTATGGTAATTGCAATTTGCCTAAATACCTGTTCAGACTGTTCACTAACTGCCGTACCTAATAGTGTAACAGTATCTTGGGTGTTAAAATCAAATATACTTAAAAAGTCCTCATGCTCAAAAAATTCATTTGGATTTAGTCCACATCTTTTCATAAGGGTATATGCAATGCTGACAGTAGCTGCATTTTCAAAAGCCACTTTAATATTGTCCTCATCATAGTCCTCTAAAAAGCTATTTTCTATGAGGTAGGGTATAT
The DNA here is from genome assembly GCA_002399975.1 of Firmicutes bacterium UBA4845. Classification (GTDB taxonomy): domain Bacteria; phylum Bacillota; class Clostridia; order Tissierellales; family Sedimentibacteraceae; genus Sedimentibacter. Next base: position 10,513 of record DHER01000045.1, read on the forward strand.
CTCCTTTATGATTATCATAATACTCCTTTGCTAAATCCTGTGCAATGTTATAAAAGCCATCGGAAAGATTGTTTCCCTCTATACCATATTTATCTGCTAACATATCTAATATCGGTTGTTTATGATGCTCCTGCATATCCCAAAGATAAGGGAGGCGGGAATTTTCCCTGCCACCTGTATCGGAAACATCAAAGACATACCGTATCTTAGGAGTGTCCCCTGTCGGGTCAATTAGAGCAATTCCCTTTGATCCACGACGAACATATCGGTTCATTTTGTTATTCCACAATTCATATTCTGCACAAGCCGTAGCATCAGGGCGCTGTGCATAAATCATGAACTGTTCATAATATGGATATTTGTAAAGCCGTCCCATAGTAGCGAGAAAACCCGTCCATTCTGTAAAACTTCCTGTAAGTCTCTTGGCGGTATTTTCTGCCAACTGTGCAAAGGCTTGCAATTTATTCGGCATATTGTTCCTCCTTCATTTTTTGCAAAACAAAAGGCAACTCCATCTAAAAAGATAGGGTTGCCTATAATGCTGTTTTATTTAATTTTTTATAGCCGCTATCAAAACATAAAGATTGTACTTTGATTGAAACTAACAAATTGGTATTTGTCCTAATCTTTTTTTGCTGAGATTCGTTACATACTCTATAGTATAAGGTAATAATACTATTACTTTTTAAACAGGTGTCTTTTTCTTTCTACTTTTCCATAAATGTTTTCAGTCCATATCATCAGATAAATTTGCCATTATTTATAAAGTCTGCATGTTACTTCTTTTTATATCTTTTCTCAGTACTTTTTCTGTTTACAACAAAAACATAAAAACTGCTGCTGAATGCTCGTATGCAAAGATTACTACTTTACCATGTGCATAACTATTCACATACAGCCCCCCATAGTAAGTATAACTTTTGCATGCTTATACCCCTTATTCTTGCTACTACATTCCATAACAATGAAATAATCACTATCATTCTCATCCATTACAACAATACCTTGTGAATAATCAGTTTTCCAAAGTGGTTTTACACCATAATAGAGAGCTACAGCTTCATTTGTAGGATTTGGTGAATCTACATTGAAACCATTTTCAAATAACCACGCATGATAATTCTTAAGTGCAGGAGGGGGCCCCATTATTTGAAATGACATCATCATCGCCATTTGAAATTCCATTTCTTCATTAAGATTAATCACATATTTTTCAATAGGATTAAGTTTATATCCATCGATTGAGGTTTCTGTTTCTAAACCCTCATTAAGTTTGATTTTTTTCATATATCTTCCCCTATTCTATCAAT
>DHER01000117.1 GCA_002399975.1 Firmicutes bacterium UBA4845
AGAAGGCAGCATACTTCAACATGGCTCGTTCCCGGAAACATATCTACCGGCTGAATCTCTTCAACCTTATATCCTTTCTCTGCAAGTATCCCTATATCCCTGGCAAGTGTCCCGGGATCACAGGATACATAGACTATCCTTGCAGGCTTCATCATGCCTATTGAATTTAAAAGCTCTTGACCGCAGCCTTTTCTTGGGGGGTCGACAACAACAACGTCTGCATAATTGCCATCTTTTATAAGTTCAGGAATTACTTTTTCTGCTTCACCTACAATAAACTCTGCATTATTAATACCGTTTGCCTTGGCATTTTCCTTAGCATCTTTAATGGCAGCTTCAACAATTTCAACACCTGTAACCTTTTTAGCTTTTTTTGATAAGAATAAAGAAATTGTGCCCGTACCGCAGTAGGCGTCAAACACATTTTCACTGCCCTTTAAATTTGCATACTCAAGGGCTTTGCTATATAAAACTTCTGTTTGAACAGGATTTACTTGAAAAAATGAATTGGGGGAAATCTTAAATTTAAATTCACCTATGTAATCCTCAATATATGGCTTTCCCCATAAAGTAATATTTTTATTTCCAAGTATAACATTGGTTTTTTCATTGTTGATATTTTGAATTATAGAAACTATACCTTTTATATCATGTTTAAACTTATCCACAAGCTCTTCTTTAAATAGGATTTTATCCACATTAGTAACAATTACAACCATTACATCACCGGTTTTAAATCCTTCTCTTATCATGATATGCCTAATATCTCCTGTACCTGTTTCCTCATTATAAGCAGAAACATTATACTTTTCCATCCATGTCCTAAAAATTTCAACAATTTTATCTGCTTTTTCACTTTGAATACAGCAGGATTTTGTATCAACAACGTTATGGCTCCCCTTAGAATAAAATCCAATCTTAACCTTTCCATGGTTGTCCCTTACAGGAAGCTGAACTTTATTTCTGTATCTAAATGGATTTCCCATTCCTAAAGTATCATGAATAACCACATCATTGAGCTTTCCTATTCTCTCAACTGCATCTATAACCCTTTGCTTTTTAAATTGAAGCTGCATTGGATAGGACATATGCTGAATCTGGCATCCTCCGCATTTTTCATATATATCACATTTAGGCTTTACTCTAAACTCTGACTTTTCAATAATCTCAATTAATTTTCCAAAAGCAAATCTTTTATCCACCTTGAGAATTTTAGCTCTAACTTTTTCTCCCTTAATAGCTCCCGGAACAAAAACAGTAAAACCCTCTACTTTCCCTACTCCTTCCCCTTGAAATCCCATTCCCTCTATGTAAAATTCATATTCTTTATTTTTCTCAACTGGAGCCTTCATAAAATCACCTACTTATTAAATATCATTTATCATTTTATCAGAAAAAGCAAAATTAAAAAAGCACATATAACAATACTATTGGCAGTTAATAACTTTTTAAACTTTATAAATAATTCTTATCTGCCCCTTGCTTTCTTGTTTTTACAAGAAAAAAACAACCACACAGGAGCTTATTAACTCCTGTATGGTCGTTCCTTTTTACCTCTGCTTGAAGAGAGTCGGTCAAAAATTTACTTGTTTTCGTAAATCCCTAAGTTGAACTCCCTTTTAGGGTTGATTCTTGTTCTATCTTTCCCTTATTGGGCTTTCACATATATTGTAGTATTGCCTGCTGCATCGTAGTAGGTCAATTGACTTGGTAAAATATTTATATCTATTGGTTCCCCATTTAAGTTAATGATTGTTGTTCTATTTAATTTAATATATACTTCATTGCCTGACTGAATCCAATTTACTAATTTTGTTTGTGCACCCGTATTATTATTTAGATATTCTGTATCATATGCTTCATCCCCAACTATTATTGCATTAACAGGCAGTTCTTCCATTGGCTTGTGTTCTGTTGGAGCTGTTCCGTTGATAGTTATTTTACCTGGTGCAACTCCTTCTACCCTATTTCCTGCAGCGTCAGTGAACTCGATTTCTATGATGCCATTATCTATGGCAAATCCTTCTTGAACAACCCAGCTTCCCTGGTACAACCCTGGGGTTTCTTGAGATTCAATCATAGGAACCTTTGTTTGTTCTCCACCTTCTACTGCAACGTTTGGCACTATTCTGAAGTATCCATTTCCTCCCGTTTCTGATTTGAAGCTAACTGTTACTGTATCCCCAGTAACATATCTAACATCTTCTGTTGGATGAATATCTTCTAGCACTGGGCCATCTAGTTTTACGAATACCTTTCTTTCTACTACAGTCTCATTCCCTGCTATATCAGATGCTTTAACAGTTATAGTATTTTCTCCACTATTCATTATCAATCTTTCATCGAAGTTCCCATCTTGATCAATAGCCACTGCCTTATCATTAATCAATAATTTATCGAAATGATCATCAGCTGTGTTTCCTATTACATGAACTACTTCTACATTTAATTTTTCTCCATCCATAGGTTTGGTTACCTCAAGTGTTGGAGCTATTTTATCCTTAATTACCCTTACAGGAGTTGATGGTTCTGTTTCCTTTCCATCCATCTCTGCAGTTAACATGATTGTAGTTTCATCTTCTGCTAAATCTACTTCTGTTGAAAATCTTCTATTTTCTGTTTGAACCCTATTTGCTTTCACACCATTTACATATACGTTAACTATGCCATCAGCCCCTACTATACCTTCAACAGTTATCTTATCTTGATTTGTATAGTTTATATCTTTTAGATTGGTGATTTCTGGTGTACTAACAGAGTATTCCATGATAGCTCTGATCATCAATCCGCCTTTGATATCTTCATCTGCAATTGGTGTGAAGTCTTCTCCGCCTACATGAAGATATGATCTTTCCGGTGCTGGGCTGCTGTTGTCTATACCTGTACCTGGGCATAGAGTTCCATCCTTATTTTGAACTGTCGCTATAAAGAAGTCTCTGTCTGTAGCAAAGCCATATTCTGATAGGTCAATTGTGTTCCATTTTCCTCTTTCAATTGTTACAAATTTTGGCTGCCCAATCATATTTCCTGGATCACCATTAGCCTTTGTATCAAATATTGCTACTCCAATTCCATTTCCTCCTGGTGATGGCCATGAATTATCCCAGAAGTATATATTGGCTGCCTTAACTTTCCCATATTGAGCAGGTGTCATTCTTACAGCCAGCCCATTCCCAGAAGCATTTAATACAAGAGCATTTTCTGCAGTTCCATCATCATAGCTAATTTCTTCTTCATGTCCTACAAATCTCTTCAATCCAATATTTGCTTCATTATCCTGACCCGGCAGCACCGTTATATTTGCTTCTCCTGGTTCAAATCCATCTGCTACAACCTTTAATGTATATTCTCCTTCATATACATTTGGAATTGTAAAGTTTCCATTTTCATCAGCTACTACTGGAGCAATTCTTGGGTCTTCCTTTATCCTTATAACAGCATTTGCTGCTGGATCATTTGAATATCTGTCAAATACTCGGCCAACAATTGTTCCTTTTGGAATTTCCACAAGTCTAAAGTTTTGATTTACAGTTGCTTCATCATCCAAGTGAACCTTTACTTCTTGTGGAAAATATCCATAAGCTTCAGCACGAAGAGTCCACTTTTGCCCTTCCTCATTAGAAGCATGTCTTAACTCATATTTACCTGTAGCTGGGTTTGTCTTAACACTCTTCCCAGTTTCTAAAACTGTTACTACTGCATCCATTGGAATACTATCTACTGTTGCTTTAATTTCTCCATCATTTATAGTTTCATATTTGTTAACTTTATCCTTCTTTAGATTAAATTTTGCTTCTTCTGGATCCTTATAGCCTGATTTTTTAACTTCGGCTTTATCAGATAATTTGCCCATGATGTCTCGTTTACTACCATTTTTAACTAGAGTTGGTGTAGATTCTGTCCCTACAACGTAAACATCATCTATATACCATCCATCATATTGTACTGAGCCATCTGAATGGAAGTAGAATCTTAGTTTTACATTTTCCCCCTTAAATGCGCTTAAAGATATCTCTTCTGCAGTCCATGCTTGAACTCGTTTGCCATATTTTCCATTAGCCGTAGGTGTTATATTCGTCCAAGTAAGCCCATTATCTTTAGAAATTAATACTTGACCATAATCATATAGTGTAGTTGTCCCTTCTATATCTACCCAGTGGTTGAATGTTAAATATGGATCCTTATCTACAGGTAGAGATATAGCTGGGCTTTGAATATATGCGTCAGTATTTTTGTTATAGCTTCCTGAAAGATTTGTTGCCCATAGTTTTTCTCCAGATGTTGCTCCATTAGGTCCTGATGTTGGGACTCCCCACTGCCAAGGATTTTCATTGTTTTCAGCTGTAGTTCCTGTTGTAAAACCGCCATCATTTTCTTCAAAGTCAGCACTAAATATTGTTAATACTTCTGGCATTGCTGCAGATACTTCCTCGCTAAACCCACTTATATTTCCTGATAAGTCTACTGCAGCAACCTTGTAGTAATAAGTAATTCCTGCATCCGCTGTAGTATCTGTGAAAGCATTATTTGCAGGCTCTGCAATTGACTCAAATCCTTCACCTGATGTTAATGAACGATATACATTATAATGAGATAAATCGCCATCAGGTACTTTTCCCCATGCAAGTTTAATTCCTGTCATACCTGATTGTGCAGTTAAACCTGTAGGTGCAGCTGGTGGTTCATTATCAGCACCCATTATTCTAACATTATCAATATACCAGCCTGCTTTATTGCCTGAGCTATCAGATGTTAGTCTGAATGCTACAAATACTGGGTCTTGTGAGCCTGCATAAGGAGCAAGATTTATAACTGATTCCTTCCATGCCTTTCCATCACCTGTACGAATCGGACCTACCTGCGTCCAAGTTTGACCATAATCGCTAGTTATTAAAACGTAACCCTTATCATAGTTATTTTCCATCTCATACCATTCATAAAATCTTAGTGTTGCACTTTCTATATTTCCGTCTCTTAAATCTATAGGTGGAGTTATTAGCCAGCTATTTGTACTGCTTGGATAGGTTCCATTCAATACTGTTCCTGCTAATTTTTCTCCTTCAAAAGGTGCTGGACTTGGCCCTGATGGAACTCCCCATTCCCATGCTCCATCAAATATCCAACCTGCAGGATAATTTTCAAACCCTTGTTTGTATTCTCCCGGAGCTATACCAAATTTTACACTTACTTTATAGTCATCAGTAACTGTTACATTCCCACCATAATCTCTAGCTTTAATTTTATAAACAAATCCTGGTTCTTGTAAAAGGTCATAAGTTATTGTTGCACTGTACACACCATTCTTGTAGTCTCCAGATGTTCTATTCATTGGAATCGTTAACCAATAGGTTTTATTTTCTTGCTTAACAAGCAACTCAGCTTCTACTATAGAAACATCATCGCTTATATTTGCAGTGATTTCAATGTCTGAACCTACAAAAGCTTCAGTTACTGCTTGTTCATGTTCGATAATAGGGTCTCCTAAGTCTTCACCTTCTGATGTAACTTTACCCTTAATAGTACCTCTTCCTGTTGTTGTTGCTGAAACTGCATCAAATGCATTTACTAATCCATATCCGTATCCGAAGTTTGGTGCGTTTGGATAAGTACCATCAGTAAGCGGTGTTGCATTATCTTCTATAATTCCTTCTATGTCCTCTACGGTTAGCGAACTATTTGCTGATACCAGCAATGCTACTGTACCTGTTATATGAGGTGCAGCCATACTAGTTCCTGACCATCCGCCTTCATAACCTCCTCCTGGTACTGATGAACGAATTCCTACCCCTGGAGCTGATATTTCAGGTTTAATTATTTTATCATCATATAATGAAGGTCCTAATTTTGAAAAAGAGCCCCTAATATTATTTTTATCTGTAGCTGCAACAGCAAAACTTTCAGGATAGTTTCCAGGATTCTCTATAGAGCCTGGCCATGGTGCTGGTTCTCCTGTTTTTTGGTTCCCTGCTGCAAATACTGGGACTATTCCTGCTGCCTTCCAAGAATTAACAACACCTCTAAACCAATCATCTACTACAGCGCCTCCACCCCAAGAGTTGTTCACTACATCTGGAGCTTTAGTTGGATCCCCACCAGGTGCGAGCATCCATTGTCCTGCAGTGATTAAATCATCATCATATCCACCTTCTGCTGAAAAAGCTTTTGCTGCTATCCATTTTGCTCCTGGAGCCACGCCTATTTTATTGCTTCCATCTGGTTCTTGTCCCAAAATGGTACCAAGTACATGGCCGCCATGAGGAAGTGATGGCTCATCGTATGGCAAACTTCTTCCATTTATGAGATCAATCCAGTTTCCTTCTGGATTTGTAGCACCTGTAGCTGGGTCATATCCTCTCCATTTTTCCTTCAAAGCTGGATGATCCCATGTAGCTCCTGTATCTATTAGCCCTACAACTGCTCCTGTGCCATCTATTCCCATATCCCATACTAGATTTGCTCCAACTCTTTCAATATTCCATTCTAGTCCCTCTACAGCTGCTGGTTCTACATTTAATGTTTCTGGTTTTTCCAATTCTATAAAGTTGTTCTTGTATATTTTTTTTACTTCTGTCATATATGAAATGTTCTCTATTACTTCTTTTGTAGCTTTTACATATACCATGTTTACAATATAATATGGTGTATATTCTACTACATTTCCCTTTTCTTTTTCTTGCTCAATATATTTTAGTAAATCAACCTGAGTTGACTCTGCCTTATCTTTTAGTGATTCTACTACACCTTTTCTCACTTCTAGTTTTGTCATGTATGGTGTCATAGCTTTAGATACTGCACTCTTTGTTGCATTTGCCACCTTTTGAGTATCTACTTGGTCTTCTAAATAAACTAGCACTTCAGTGTACTTTTCACTATCTAGAACATTTGATACCTTGCTGTCTATCTTGCTTAGCGCTGCGCTTTTTAGTTCTTCTTTCGCACTGTTAACTTTCGCATCAGTTAGTTTGCTGCCAGCAAATGCAAATGATGTACAACATCCTAGTATTAGTACCATTGCCAATAACAACGAGAAATGCGCTTTGGCTTTTCTGTTAATCTTCATCATTATCATGAACCCCCTTTATATTATATTTTTTATATTTAAGCCATATGTCCCCCTCTATTCCTTCTACATTTACTAATGAGTAGAATAAGGGCGGTTTTTCTCCCACCCTTATTTTGCTACTTTGCCAATGTTACATCAGTGAAAGTATGAATAAGATTCCCGCCTTGATCAAATATTTTAATATCTACATTAGTTTGTCCATTATGATATATCATCCCTGCCTGTTCCCCTATATTAACAATTTCTGTTTCTCCTTGGGTAATGCCATCAGAGAGCTTGTATACTACGCTAAATTTAGCTGCCTCTGGAACATTTCGTACGTTAACCGTTACATATCCAAAATTCTTCAAAAATGCATTTTCAAGGAATGTCCCAGTTATTGCTGGGTCTCCTGGTTCTTCAGGTGGTGCCCCCCCATCTACCTGGGTTGCAAGTACATTTATTGCTATTTTCCCAGTTTTACCTTGATACAATATATCATAATCAGTGTGAGGCCATTCTAAGCCAATCTTAAACTCTTCCAAGGTTAAAGGATTGTTCACCATAACTTTTTCTGTCCCACCAATCTTTTCCCAATTTCCTGCTACTTTTCTATATAGATACAACTTAACTGGGCTGTTTTTCCCATTAACTATTTCAAAAAGTGGATCTGATGGTGTCAATTGAATCTCATATCTAACAGGTACTTCTGTGCCTTTTTTGTCTATCACAAACGTGTATGCATCTTTGTTGATCCCTGGATATAATGGATCACCTGACAAATCAAATTCCACATCCTTATCTAAGGTGCCATTTGAATCTACTTCAAATTTTGCACCTCTTACAGCATTATTATTGCTAGCGAAATCCTTTTTAAAATACGCTACAGTTCCTACGCCCAAACTAAATGCCAAAACCGCAATAAGTACTAAAGTCACTAAGCTTTTCTTTTTCATCTTCAATACCCCCATTTTTATTTTATTTTTCCCTGCAATTAATGTACTGCGATAAAAAATAGTGCTAAGTACATGACTGCCATTTTAAGAATACTAATCTAACCCTTTTCACCCCCTTATATAGTTTTATTTGCTTGTAACCTGCATCTACTATTTACATTGCTTTATCCTTTGAAAAATTCTTAAATAAATTATACTATCGCATATCCATATTTGTCAATATAAGTAAATATTGTAATATATTGCCCTATACGGCTGATATTTGTACGTATTGCTAACAAATGTCCCTTCATCGCAGTAATATGTCTAATTTTATACGCATTAATGTCCTAAAATTAAAAGAATATGGGTAACTTTGTTAAACTAATATATTATTAAAATAACTTTTTATTATACTTAT
>DHER01000108.1:0-4090 GCA_002399975.1 Firmicutes bacterium UBA4845
GCTTTTTCCACCGGCTAACTGGAAAATCCCGTTAAAGAAGAAATATCCACTGTTAAGACTATATGTTGAACGATACGCTCCTCCGTCTATTGCTTGGTTTCCTATTTGTCCCCAGCTTAAACGCAGTTTTCCATTAGATAGATGACTATCCATGTTTTTCAGAAAACTTTCTTCTGAAAACACCCAAGCAGCTGATGCCGACGGAAATACTCCCCACCTATTTCCGATACCGAAACTGGACGAACCATCGTATCTTAGAGTGGCGGTTAACAAATATCTATCTTGCCACGAATGGAAAAGACGTCCAAAATAGGAAACCATCGATCCATTGTATTTACTTCCCCCGGCAGATGGATTCTTAGTGGCTGCATCAATTACTGTCTGACTTTCCGCATTGGTTACAATACCTGTTTTTGATGCACTGAATGCCCCACCTTTAGTCATTTCAACAGAATTCCCCAATAAAAATGTCGTGTGTTGCTTTCCATTCCAATCGTATGTTTTGTCCAAAGTTAATAAGTTATCAATCACCGTATAATTTGAAAAATAGGATGCTGCACCTACATATCCGTCTATATTATTTTGATAAGCCCCAATATAATAGGAGGGCGTAAAATACTCAGGATTAGCCCTGTATATCGATAAATTTACTGTCCCTCTGTATTTCAACCATTTGAAGATGTCAATATCCAACGTGCTTCCTCCTCTAAAGGTAACATCCTTCCACCTATTATTCTTATTTATATCCAATTGTGCAACCGGATTGGCTCTGTTGTTAAAAAAAACAGGACTGTAAGCCGTATAAGGATTACTTGCGTCAATTTTGTCAATCAACAATAAGTTGGCCAATAAAGGAGCTACGTTATTTAAATTGGTTCTAAAAATTGGGGTAACCGGATCTACTGTTAATGAGGAGAATATTGTTCCATCGTAAATAGTGTTTTCCACTACATTGCGGCGTTCTTGCGAAACAATGGAAAAATTGCTGGAAAGCCTGGCCCAGCTGGTTAACTGATTGTCCACGGTTGTTCTCCATGAAACTCTTTTAAAGTCAGATTCTTTCACAATTCCATCCTGAGACATATAACCAAGGGAAGAATAATAAGAGGTTTTTTCTGTTCCGTTGGAGATGGATAAATTATAATTACGGATGGGAGCAGATTGAAATATTTGCTCCTGCCAGTCCGTACCTTTTGTACTACCGAAATTATTCTTCAAGAAATCCAATAATTGTTGCTTGTCACTTGACGAAATCCAAGGTTGTCCAGTTCCGTTTGTATAGGCTAAGTTCCGATAATCAATAAACTCTTCAGCATCTAAAAGATCGAATTTTTTTGTAACATTTTGTTTGCCAAAATAAACATCTAAGTTCACATTCATTCTATGAGTGCTACTCATTGTCCCTTTTTTTGTAGTAATAATAACAACTCCGTTGGCACCACGTGATCCATAAATGGCTTCTGCTGATGCATCCTTCAGAATTTCCATCGATTGGATATCATTTTGATTAAGCCACCCTATATCTGATTGAGGAAAACCATCAACCACATAAAGAGGATCGTTCCCGTTAACCGTTCCGATACCCCTAATCCTTACCGACGGGGGTGTTCCCGGGCTGCCTCCTGTTGACATAATGGTAACCCCAGGGACTTTTCCTTGTAATGCTTCTGATGCAGATCTAACCGGTATTCCGGTTAAATCTTCTCCTTTGACACTAGCAACAGAACCTGTCAAGTCACTTTTCTTCATAGTACCATACCCAACGACCACTACTTCATCCAATGTTTTTGTATCTTCCTGTATTATAACACTTAATGATGTTTGTCCGGTTGTTGTTATTTCATAAGGAAGATAACCAATATAAGATACATGTAGAATGGCATCAAGAGCCACACGCAACGAAAAACTCCCATTAACATCGGTGATAGTGCCATTACTTGTTCCTTTCTCTATAATGTTAGCACCAATAACAGGTTCACCGTTTACATCGGTAACCTTTCCCGTAACAACTTTTTGCTGGGGTTGTTGTTCAGATACCAGTTCGATAGTGCGTTTGCGATCGAAAAAAATATACTTGTCGGAAACAGAATATGACAAAGAAGTGTTTTGGGTCATCACTTCCAGAATTTCTTTAACCGTTTTATCAGTCATATCTAAATTGAACCGGTAAGAATTATCCACATCGCGGTTTTTATAAAAAAACACATAACTCGATTGTTTTTCAATTATGGAAACCACCTCGTTAAAAGTGGCATCCTTTGCTTTAACAGTAATTTTTTCACTTTGTGCGTGACTCAGAGCAAATGCATTACAAATGCCCGCCAACATAAAAATTACGATAAACTTCATGGTTAATACTATTTTTCCGGGTATAAATCCTCGTAAGATTACTATTTTATTCATATATTTGCATGTTTTTGATTGGGTTAGAACTAATTGTTCCGTTAGTTTACCAGACACCCGGAACAGTTGTTAATTGATTAAAAACGCCTTATCTTGAATCGGGTAGTCTATCGAATTGCCCGGTTCTTTTTATTCTTCTTTTATCCGTCCATAGGTTTTAATTTTAAATGATTTAATGTTTATTTTAACGCAATTGTAATGGAGTCGTTGCTAAAAATTGTCCGGAATTCTCCATGAAAATTAATAATCCGCATAACCTCTTCTATGCTCTGATTCGATGAGAATTTACCGGTATACTTCTCCGCACGGCTTTCTTTATCAGTAACAATAATGGTTACACCGTACATTTTACTCAACCGATCAGTTATTTGTTGCAAAGGAACATCCTGAAACGAATATATCCCGTTGGTCCAAGATATTACCTCATGGGTATCGGTCTGGTTCAAGGTTATTTGTCCGGTATATGCATCAAAGCGAAGTTGTTGCTCAGGACTCATTACAATACGATCCCTTAAATTTTTCTCTTCGTCAAAAGTTTCCAGTTGCACTTTTCCACTGATCAGGGTAGTGACGGAATATGCATCTGTTGAATAATCCATAACATTAAATCTCGTTCCCAGCACATTGATTTGTTGTTTATTGCTGTGAACAATAAATAATTTGTTTTCCTGCTTTATTACGTTGAACAATGCTTCACCATCGAGGTATACTTTACGTTCTTCATTTTTAAATTTCTTCGGATATCTTAAATAAGACGACGCATTTAGTTGTACCCACGAACCATCGGGTAAATGAATGGTTTTAGGAAGACTACACGCGGGATTATGAACTTCCACCCAGGTAACGGATGTTTCCTGCCGTATGTAAAACAAAGTAACGCCCCAAATTAAGAATCCAGCGACAGCGGCAGTTGTAGCTATTTTCCAACGGTTGAACAGTATTGATTTTTTCTTTGTAACAACTATCTCATCCTTACTTTTACTTTTTTGAAGTTTTGCCCATAGGCGATTCCATCCGGTTTCCAACTCAACACCATCAAGATACAAATCTCCTTTTCGATAATCATAGATATTTTTTAGTTCGAAAAACAATTTTTTGTTTTTGTCGGTTAAATGAATCCATTCAGAAAAGAAATGCATTTCTTCTTCCGAAACGGTATTTTGTAAAACCCGAATGATTATTTCCTCTATATTAAAGTCCATCAATTACTTATTTCTTCTAATAATCAAAAAGACTCTACGGCCTTTATAGCGTCTTTTGATATATATACGGTTTAAGAACAAAAACTACGTATATAAATTACAAAAAATTAAATAATTCTCACAATAAAACAAAAAAAATGGAGAGAAGTAAAGGCATTAAATTATCACGAATTATTTTCAAAGCTTTATAAACTTGTGTTTCTACGGTTCTTACGGAGATATTTAAATCTTTAGCAATTCTGGCATGTTTTTCTTCTTCAAGGTAAGCTTTAATAAAAATTCTTTTACATTGTGGGGGAAGTCTCTCTATTTCATCATAGACAGCATTGATTTTCTCATTAAATAAAATATCTTCGTTTAAATCATACCATCTTAATTCTTCAATCTTCAGTTCTGCCTGAATCCTTGACACATAAGTCTCTTCAACTTTAAGATGCTCCAGATAATCGAGACAGGCATTTCTTACCATGCGGAAAAGGTAAGCC
>DHER01000108.1:4108-4301 GCA_002399975.1 Firmicutes bacterium UBA4845
GGCAAAGGCGATTAACTGAGGAGCCTGTTGCAGGTAAATTTTTTTTACTTGCTTTTCATCGCCACAGGGTATCATATCTCTTAATCGACCGTTTTGCAATTCAGGTATTTTTTCTCTTCATCTGCAAAGGTAACCAATTTGGAAAAACAATAAAAAAACTTGATATTACACAGCATACCCCACAGCCAACACA
>DHER01000100.1:0-1689 GCA_002399975.1 Firmicutes bacterium UBA4845
AGTAACAATCATCGTTACTGTTCACACCCACCATGTATGCTATGTTATGATTTAGTCAAATGTATCCGAATCGGAGACGCTTTCGCTTAAGACTCAGCAAATACTCCTTATCGGATATCATTTATCGAAATCATAGGATAGACTTTATTAGGGTGTGATCAGTAACTTTATTCATGATTCTAACCCTACGCGGTTTGCGATAGGATAGCATTTGAAAAGGAAATATTATACCATTACTATAATACATATTAGTTTAATAGGCAAACAAAACATATCAATTTTCTTTTATTTTTTCAAAATAGTACTTTTGTAATATATAAAAGGCCGGCTTTTTATATTTCTTATCTGCGGAACAGAGTCCTTTTAAGTTATAATGTCCCTGTAAAAAACTTAATCTCCTTGGAGATCGAAAATCGTATAATATCCATGGCGTCATGCCCTTTATGTAAGAAATACGTCTCAATATATCAATCTGTTGCTGGTAGATATAAGCCTGGCAATCTTCTGTTCCTTTGTCGTCAATCGTTCCACGTTGCATAGCCCTCGCATCGGCTCCAAATTCACTAATGATTACCGGTTTCGAAGGATTGCTATTCTCTAACAATAGGGGCAATTTCGTAAAATCGGGTGTATACCATCCACAATACTCATTAATTCCAATCACATCCAAATATTCAATTAGCCGGTCTGCAATCACATTGCTTTCATGATCCACGATGCATGCTGCAGATACCAATCTGTTTGGATCCATTTGATGAGCCATATCTGCAAGCCGACTCATAAAGCTTAGTCTTATATCGGTATCTGCATTTTCATTACCAACTGACCATATGATAACACTCGCTCTATTTTTGTCACGGTGGATCAGTTCCATTAACTGATTCTGTGCATCTTCATATGTTTTTTTGCTTTCAAAATCAATAGCCCAATAAACCGGAATTTCCTCCCACAATAAAACACCTAACTCATCGGCAAGTTTTGCCATGTGTTCGCTATGAGGATAATGTGCCAGCCGCATAAAATTGCACCCTAATTCCTTGGCAAGTTTAATATTACTTATTCTCTCTTCCTCAGAAAGACCTTTTCCGTTTTCTAAACTTTCCTCATGGCAGCTAATTCCTCGCAAATAGAGTTTCTTTCCATTCAAATATATTTCTCCATTTAATACTTTAATTTCCCGGAATCCAATCCTGTCACAAACCTGATCACCAAAGCATTCTACTTCTGTCAGATACAGCTTCGGTGACATTGGTGACCATAGTACTGGCATCACATCGATCACTGTATGCCCTATTCCATTTACGATCTCCATTTCTTTTATTACATCCAATTCCGAAATTACAATTTTTCCGCTTCCGTTAACAGCCTCAGACATTTCAACCGTTGCTTCAATTTTATTAAAAGCTCCGTCTTGAATAAGCGCTATAGTAAAATCTTTAATATAGATTCTGGGTACTCGGATTAATTCAATATCACGATAAATTCCACCATAATTAAACCAATCTGTATTTTCTGTAGGCACCTGTTCCGGTCTTCTTGTATTATTCACTGTTATAAGAATTCTGTTTTCTAATGCAAGAGCTTCGGTCAAATCAAAATAACAAGGTGTCGATCCTCCGCGATGCATTCCAATATACTTGCCATTTACAAATACACGGCAGATATAATTGGCAGCTCCAATCTTTAAAA
>DHER01000100.1:1721-6197 GCA_002399975.1 Firmicutes bacterium UBA4845
GAATAATCCACCGGTAACTGCCGCCCATCTTCATCAAAATACCTCTCCTTATACCAGTCTGCGCGCAGGCAAGTATCATACTGATCTACTTCGTATGACCAGTATCCGTTTAAAGATTCCTTTATTCTTCCTTCATCAAACAACATCGATGTTACATTAGCCTGCTTATGCTCATACTTTAGCGTATAATCTTTTCTATGTATATCCGATTGAAAATTTCCAGGTTGTCCTTTTTCCATTTTTCTATCTTCCTCTCTCCTTTTATGCTTTTAACCCACTCGTTGCAATCCCCTGTACAAAGTATTTCTGTAAAAATACAAATAATATAATAACCGGTATTAATGAAACAACGGAAGCCGCCATAATATAGTTATAATCTGCAGAATTTTCAGTTATAAAAAAGCGAAGTCCAATCTGTAAAGTTTTGAGTGAATCTGAAGAAAAGTAAATGAGTGGTCCCATAAAATCATTCCATATAAACACAAAGGATGAAATGCATAAGGTTGCAATAGCAGGTTTCGATAACGGCAGCATCAATTTAAAGTAAATTCCATACTCTGACAAACCATCAATTCTTGCAGCTTCTAACAATTCATTCGGAATACCAATATAAAATTGTCTAATTAAAAATACGCCAAATGCAGAAAAGGATTGTAAAAGTATATAACCGATGTGTGTATTAACAAGCCCTAACTTTCCCATTAATATATATTGCGGAATCATATATGCCTGCCATGGAATTGCAATGGTCCCCACATATAGTAAAAACAAGGTGTTACGCCCCTTAAATTCCATCTTTGCAAAAGCATATGCTGCAAAGCTGGATGTGAAAATTTGAATACAGGTTATGATAATTGTTATTTTCGCAGTGTTCATAAAGTATTGTAACAGTCTCACTTTTTCCCAGATAACTTTATAATTTTCCCAAACAAAATGTTCCGGTATCCATTGCAATGGATAAGTAAAAACATCCTTACTCTCTTTTAATGAAGCAGAAAGCATCCAAATAAATGGAATTAGAAAAATTGCTGCCCCAATGATCAATAGTATATATAGGATACTCAATCTTATATAATGCATTAGGCCTTTCTTCTTAGAAATCGTATTCATTATTTTATTGTTATGAATTGAAATCTGTTCCATTCCGCATCTCCTCCTATAAGTAGCTGCGCCTTTCTACTTCTCTTTCAAATGATAAAACAATCACAAAATTTTTAAGTAATGCAGATGTCTCCACAGGGAATTACAACCCGTTACTGTTGGAAGTTCATAACAAATGTACGCAATTATTAATCAACTTGGGAATTTATGATTTATTTTCAAAGGGAATTCTTATTTCAGATATAAATGATAACCAAATTAACTTTGGAACTTTATATGGCTCATCGACCGACTATAATCACTTTGCAGAACTATGTTCCGATAAAGATATCATGTTTTCCTCTGGTATCGTGGATAATCCATTTCAATATGGAACAGGCGACTATGTTATCCCTTTTCATTCTCCTATTTATTCTTATCTAAGTGTTCACAAAGCTGGTGATCTTTATGTTGCTTTAAATGCAGCGATCATAACCAAACATTTTAACACAAAAGATGTATTAGCCAGCGGAGAGGTATTTATTATCATAGATGATTTTATGTATTCCTATGATGGCAATAATATCGCTAATATCTCTCAACTACTGCCTTACATAGACTTAGCTCAAGCTGAAACGATTGATAATCGTACCGCCCGCACAAAAAAAATACCCCAATTAGGTAACAATGAATTTATCTTAGTTCAATCAAATACTACCGGTTGGATCATTATGCAGCACATTCCGCAGTTTTATGTTAGCACTAATAATTTGAAATTATCCGTATTTATAGTAAATAGTCTGCTTATTATTTTTATTTCAAGTATGGCTTTCCTTGTCTTAAATCGATTAATCAACAAACCTGTTCAATCCATCGTAAAACAATTAATATGTGTGGCCAGCGGAGATTTTTCGACGCGTACTATTTTAAAAGGGGAAGATGAATTTTATGTAATCGGTAGAGAAATTGACCATATGACCGAGAGCATACAACAGCTCATGAATAACACTCTAGAAAATGAAAAACTAAAAACAGCCTATGAATTTAAAATTTTGCAATCACAAATTAATCCTCATTTTCTATACAATACCTTGAACTCAATACGCTGGTTGGGAGAAATGAATGGGGTAAGCGGAATTACCGAGATTACTACATCCTTAGCATCTATGCTTCATACCATAGCAAAAATACAAGCACAATTTGTAACCTTAGACACTGAGCTTTCTTTTATCAAAAATTATGTAACTATTCAATATTATCGATACGGAAACACGTTTAACGTTGATTATATCATCGAATCTGAAAAACTACGAAATGCAAAAATTATAAAGTTTATTTTGCAGCCACTTGTTGAAAATGCTATTTTCCATGGGATTGAGCCCTCCGGTCGCCAAGGGACGATATCTATTCGTGTATTTTCAGTTGATATGGATTTATTTATACAAGTGAAAGATAATGGAGTTGGTATTGCCCCTGGAGAGTTAGTAAAACTTAATAGCAATAAAACTGATTCTTCATCAAAAGATATCGGCCTTTCCAATATTCGTCAAAGGCTTATACTCGAATATGGTGATGCATATGGATTAACGATTGAAAGTGAACTTTCTGCCTATACCCTGGTAACCATACATACTCCACTTGAATTTTTCGAAACAGATAATTCTACAGCAAGCGATAACAATCAGAATTATAAACCTACCTGTGAAGGAGATGAATATAATGCGAAAAGTATTGATTGTTGATGATGAACCTCTGGCACGCATTGGAATTCAATCTATGTTAAATACAATCGAAGGTATAGAGATAGCCGGAACTGCTCCAAATGGACAGGTTGCACTCGATTTGATTAAGCAGACACATCCGGATATTGTAATAACTGATATCAAAATGCCTGTTATGACCGGATTAGAATTAATGAAGGAAGTATATGATTTTGCTATGCCGAAACCTGTTTTTATCGTGTTAACCAGCTATGAAGATTTCGAATATGTCAGGACATCCATAAACTATGAAGCTTGCTACTATTTAATGAAGCTGGAACTTGATAAAAATAATTTGGCTTTAGCGCTTGAGAAGGCTTGCAAAGTAGTTGATGAACGCAAAAAACATAGCGCTGTTGATGTTTACATGCAAACAGGAAATGTTTTTGTGAATCGTTTTTACTTCAATCTGGTGAATTTCTTTTTCCACTCAGAAGACGATATCAAAGATATGGCCAATCACCTAAATCAGAATTTAGAGGCTCCTGCCTATGTAGCGGTTGCAATTCATTTAGCCCTGTCCCTTAGTCAAAAAGATGATCATTTCCAAGATTATAGCACTTATTTATCAATTATGAATACCATTAAAGAGGGCTTATCCATCTATCCAAACTGCCATTTTATTGCATGGAGTCAAGAAACAATTGGTATTATAATTCCATTGGCGAATTCCAATGATAATGAAGAAATGTATAAAGCAGCTTTGGTAAGAGCACAGCAACTTGTAAAACAATACTTTGACTGCGAAACAACCGTTGGAATCGGGAAAGAAGTTGACACGCTTCTTTCTCTGTCAGACAGTTTTCACTCCGCTCTTACCGTATTATCTAATTATATAGAGAAAAAAGGGGCTTTCTCCGTATTCTGTTACAATGAAGCAGATAGAAAAACATCGATACCGGAACTAACGGGTGGCATTCAAATCCAAAAAATCAACAGGCACCTTATCCGGGCTTTTGAAAGCTGCGATATAGATTTATTTACTGATACCCTTCAAAAGCTATCAGCTGCCATTGATACGGCTAATATTTATGTATCGATTAATTGGATTTCTATCGTGCTTCATGTAATAATAAATTGTTTGGACGATGGAGAAATCGTCTTGGCAGAGGCTTTTTCAGAAGACCCAATGTCATATCAGTCTATTTATACCTGTACCACAATTAGTGCTATTCAAGAATATATGAAGTGTCTGCGGCAATGCATCGTCAGAAAGATGGAAGCATTAATTAATAATCCTAAATATAAAATTGTGCTTGCCGCTAAAACTTATATCCAAGAGCATATATATGAAAAGCTCAGTCTGAGTGAGGTCTCTGCCGCCATCGGCGTTAGCCAAAATTACCTTTCAATGTTATTTAGCAGCTGTTCAAGTTTAGGTTTTAATGACTATGTAACAAACTTGAAGGTGCAAAAAGGACGTGAACTGCTTTCAACCCAAAACCTAAAGGTATACCAAGTTAGCGAAATATTGGGGTTTGAAAACTCCCACTATTTTAGTAAGGTTTACAAAAAAGCAACCGGAATCTCCCCTTCAGAAACTCCATTTACGGGCGATCCAAAGCATTTACTAAGAAAATAAAGCAAATAACTGCTACAGATTCTTGTATGTGATCCAGTCGAAGTCTGCGTAATT
>DHER01000091.1 GCA_002399975.1 Firmicutes bacterium UBA4845
GAACACAGGCGCAGTTAAAATAGCAGCCGGCAGTTTACCATACTTTCATAACTGAAATTGGGTCGCCGCGGAACGCGCGATTAAATTCAGCTATAAGGACACTCTATTTTTTATCCGGCTTTAAAAACTCCCCGTCCAGAAATCCCGCGTTGTAGCGCCCGAGGTTGGTCACAAAGGCGTTAATCGCGCTCATTGGTTTCGGCCTCCGTGCGGCCCTGTCCTTGACCGTCAGGATGCCGTCCAGCGTGGTCGCCGTGATGTTTTTATAGGAAAAAAGTTCTTGATTTATTTAATATAATAGGAATATAATATAGGAAAATATAGGAAAAACGAATAGGAGTGATTTGATGAAAAAAGTTATTAAAAATTTTTTTGCGTTGATACTTTCCTTAATGATGGTTTTTCCCTTATTCGGTATAGCTAATGCGGAGTCTTTAAAGTCTAATCAGGATTGCGGTTATAAGTTAAGTGATTTTAATTTATCAAATAACTTAGTGAAAGATTCCAATAGCGGATTCACTATAAATGATTTTAAACTTCATAAATATCCTAATGATTCAAATTTAATGAAGGAAAAAAATTCTCTTGCATCCTCAGGGACCGATTTACGAGTTAGCTCTTTAAATGCACATACTTCGGAACCTTTTCCAAATGAAAAGCCTATAAAATTTTCTTTTATTATTGCAAATGTAGGAACCAATAAAATAAATAATCAACCAGTAAGTATACAAGTCCAATTAGATAATACCGACATACTTGATACTTCAGTAACGTTAACTCTGGAAACAGGAGTGATTCTGGAACCAGATACGTATGTACAGGGCAGCTTCTATATTACTGGTGCTGGAGGAACACATACAGTTACTGTAGTCGCTTTACCGTTATTTATTAAGGATTGTAACATTTCAAACAACAAAACTTCAGGCCGATTTAAATGGGCTGATTGTGTATCTTTATCAGCAGCGTCATTATCAACAAGCGATGGAATTTATCAGTTTGAATCAAATCAGACGAAAGCTTTTACCTTTAAAATAGCGAATTTTGGCACTTTAGATGCGAAAAATGTTCTAATAAGATTTAAAGTAAACGATACGGCAATAAAAAATGCAACAGTTGACAAAATAGAAGCGAAACATATTATAACTGGACAAATTAAAATAACATTTTATAAACACGGGAGATATAACATAGAATTAGATGTCGACCCTAATAGAACGGTTGATAATATTAATGCAGACAATAATTCCAAAACGACTCAGGTAACGGTAGACTATGATACGGAAATATGGGCAGGAAAATGGAAAAATGCACGTAAACTATCAGTAATGATTTATGGGTCGGCTATTGATTTAATAAATAATGATAACGCAGGAAATAACGCGACTAATAAAGCTAAAAAAGCAATTCATGCTTGGAATGGCATAAATTCTGATGCCTCTTATGGCTCCATTTATACTTCAAATTCGGACGAGGGTTG
Source organism: Firmicutes bacterium UBA4845 (assembly GCA_002399975.1). Lineage (GTDB taxonomy): Bacteria > Bacillota > Clostridia > Tissierellales > Sedimentibacteraceae > Sedimentibacter. The sequence continues at coordinate 1,478 of DHER01000091.1, forward strand.
GAACACATTAGATAAACAGGTAAGTGTTATCAGTTATGATACAGGGGATGATAGTACAATAGCGTTTACAGCTTTATGGGAAAAAGATGGAGATGGTTATACAGAAGTAAACGATGTTGAAAATGATAAGTGTATATATGTAAAAGCTGCTGTTTGTTTAAATCCTGAGGTTTATCCTAAGCAACCCGCTAAAAACCAGTTTAGGACAATTACGCATGAATTCGGGCATGTTTTCAGATTAGCACATCCCACCTGTAGAGATAAAGCGATAATGAGACAAACATGGGACCCTTTAATGACCTATACGATCCAACCGCATGATGAATATAACCTAAATAGAAGTTATTGATAAAGGGGGAAGTATCATGAAAAAATACACTTTAATTTTCAGTATAGTTTTGGGTATCACCTTTCTTTTTTCGGCCTGTTCCAAACAGGAAAGCGTTGTTTCTCTGTCACCGCTCGCCGCATCTGCTTCAAGTATCGGTGTAGGAAATGAAACGAATACAGGTGTTAAGTCTGCTGAAATTGAAGCCGATACTTTATATAACCCGCAAACGGTAGAAGAATTGGAAAAGTTAAGCCCCAATATTTTTGAAGGAATCCTTTCGGATGACGGGGAGCAGACGGTAGATACCATGGATTTAGAAGGTCAGGAGGTTCCGTTTTATGGACGAACCGTTTCGTCTTTAAAAGTTACAAAAGTTTATAAAGGAAATTTAAAGAAGGGAGATTCCATAAAATTTGCAGAATGTTATTACACGCTGAATACAGGGAAAGGAAAAACGATTTATCACCTTGGAAATTACATGCCTTCCAAACCGGATAAAAAGTATCTGTTTTTTTTATCAGAAAAGAAAGATAATAATGATATTCATGATGTATATAATACAACGGTTCTGGAAAAGTCGCGCTACCCGGTTCCTTCGAAAACATTCGACCGGATGTCCATTCAAACCCAAACCAATGAGGAATTGAGCCTGGGACCAAAGGACCCGGAGGATTACAAAGCCTTATATGAAAAAGTGCTGGATAAATATTATCCGTGAAAAGCAAGCCCACCCTGTGACGTCCGCTTTTTATAGAAGCGGGCCGCGTTGTTTTTATGGTATCAACTCTGTTTTATTTCTAAAAAGAGAGTGAGTCAAGAAGTGCTCTTTCCTTTTGTATGGCAAACGTTTTTGGCGGACGGGGACTAAGACTCGAACACAGGCGCAGTTAAAATAGTAACCGGCAGTTTACTATACTTTCATAACTGAATTGGGTCGCCGCGTAACGCGCGAATAAATTCAGCTACATGAGTCACGTCCTCTCCGCAGGTTTAAGGTTTATATTAATAATAAAGAGATTTAAACCATCACGGTTTAAGTCTTTTATTATTTTGATTCTTATGGTATTATTTAATTCATATTATTTATAAATTAGGAAGTGAATATATGAAAATAAGGCTGGCAGAAGCAAATGATATTCCGGAAATATGTGGATTATATAATGAGTTTTTTATTTACAATTCAGCCCTGCAACCCCAATATTATAAAATTGCTGTAGAAAAGGGTTCATATCCGAAAAGTGTAGTCGAAAACAACACAGAAGATATTTATGTTGCCGTAGATAACAACATTATTATTGGACTCATCCACATAGCCGAAGAAAGTACTCCTCCATATGATTGCTTTGTACAACACAGGTATGCGACTATCATAGATTTGTTCGTAACAAAGAATAATCGAAATAAAGGTGTTGGCGGCCGACTCCTTGAATCAGCAAAGCAATGGGCCAAAACACGAAAATTGGATTATATTGAATTAAATGTTCTGTCTGAAAATGAAAATGGAATGCAATTTTATTGCCATGAGAAGTTTAAGTCTGTTTCGCAAATTATGCGATATACATTATAAGCATAATCGGAACCTGCATCTAAATTGAGCAAATGACACATAGAAACTCCATGTGTCAGGTTAGGGACTGGCATATGGAGTTTTGTCTATTTATTTGATGCTTTTTATGGTATACTCAGTTCAGATTTTTTATATTTTGCACGAATGTGGATATACAAGATCTGTATATTTTAGGAGGAGTAAAGAATGAGAAAAGTTGTATTATACATTGCAATGAGCCTTGATGGATACATAGCAGATGTAGATGGCGGAGTTGCTTGGCTTGATGGTGACGGCAGTGATACAGATAGTTTCTCGAAATTTATTAAAACAATTGATACGGTAATATTAGGCTATAGGACATATCATCAAATTGTTACCGAACTTTCACCTGATGATTGGGTATATCATGGGAAAAAGAGCTATGTAATCACCCATAGGGATATTGAATCAACAGATGAAATTATTTTTACAAATTAAGATGTATGTGAATTGGTAAAAGAACTCAAAGCTCTTGATGGCAAGGATATCTGGATCTGCGGTGGTGCAATTGTTGCTAATGAATTGATGAAGTTTAATCTAATTGACAAGTATCAGATAAGTATTATTCCGATAATTTTGGGCGATGGCATTAGGCTGTTTGATTCACAAATGTCAGGAATTAAGCTTACCTTAAAGTCTTGCACTTCAAACAATGGAACGGCAGAGCTAATATATGAACCGAAATTATGAGCATAATCAGAACCTGCATCTGCGAAACGCAGATCGAAACATAACATGCAATATGGAGCGTAGTTTATGAAAACAAAAAAAGTTATCGTCGTTCCCTATAATGAACAATGGCCAAAAGAATTTGAAAAAATTAAAGTAGAGATATTCGCCGCATTAGGACAACTGACAGTGTCGATTGAACACGTTGGAAGTACTTCGGTACAGGGATTATGGGCAAAACCGGTCATTGATATTGATGTCGTTATCCCGGATAATAAATTCCTGCCTCAAGTGATAAATAAGCTCAAAAATATCGGCTACCAATATGAAGGCAATCTTGGAATCGAAGGACGCGAAGCCTTTCGTTATGATAATAAACCGGAATTAATGCTTCATCATTTATACGTCTGCCCTCAAAATTCAAAAGAACTAAAGCGGCATCTTGCTTTTCGGGATTTTCTTCGCACACATCCCGATGCTGTTACGGTGTACAGTCAGGTGAAGCGGGAAGGAGCGTCGTTGTTCCCAGAGAATATTGACGCATATATTCAATATAAAAGTCCAATTATTGAAAAGATTTATCGCCGCTGC
>DHER01000085.1:0-730 GCA_002399975.1 Firmicutes bacterium UBA4845
TGAAAATGATCTTACATTAATATATTACAAGAAAGCAAAAGAACAAGAACATACTATAGACGAAAAAGGTGTGACAATTCAAAGCCATATAGACTACATAGAAAGAGACAAGCTATTTGTAAAGAATCGAGGTTACAAAACAAATACCGACTTTGGTTGTGAACTTGATAAAGATGGCAATATCTCGCAAAGCATTTTTGATACAAAAGTCACTTTACGATGGTATGAAGTAGAGCAGATTGAACAAGAGCTACTAAAAGCTAAGCAAGAAATATTACCAACTCCAACAGACTCTTCGTTACAACAACCATTAATAAATCTTCCTGATAAAGTATTGACTTTTTTAGCAGAAACTAAATGCGAAAATGGTCAAACATTTATTGATAAAGTAAAGCCTAATCCATTAAAGTGGCTACAAAACAAACAGCTTGCCCGTGAACTTTTAACCCATGAAAAAATAAAAGGCACATTGAAAACATCAACGGTAGAAAAGCAAGCCATAAATATTTTTGTAGATAAAGATAATATGCCTTTGCGTTTGGCAAAAAATAAACGAATTGCAAGTAATGATAGTGATAAATTAAGCGAATTTTTAGCGACTTTATAACCTCCTTGTTTTCTGATAGAGCGACCATATCCGACCCCATGCGACCATTAAGCGACCTGTTAAAAGGTCGCTTTTCTTTTTGATTTTCAATTGTTTACCACACTTCACCGATTTATATTTGTA
>DHER01000085.1:903-3272 GCA_002399975.1 Firmicutes bacterium UBA4845
GGTACTATATGAGTAATACACGAAAATATTCTGAACATATAGGACCTAGTAAAGACTCTAATTGGGATGGTATTGAAAAAGGGAAAGACAATTTATCTAACTTAAAAAAGGAGTTTGAATGCCAAGAACACTTGGAAGTTGAACCAATACACTGCAAAGTACCAGGAGTTAAGAGTTTAGGTGAAATTCTACAATCAGATTTCAAGAACTTATTTGAAAGGAGGACTAATTATGATTGAGGATGCCGTAAAGATAATTACCGACACAAGAAACAGTCTCATTGAAAAATATGAGATGAAGAAGATCGTAACGACCAGAAACAACATTATCTGGGGAATTGATGAGGTTGTTTTAATCCAAAATATGACAACCGGAGAGCTTAAGCTAAAGAAGAATTTACGATGAATTTCATTAAATGTAAATAGCAAATGATATGTCAGAAACCGAATCAAATAGTGGTTGGATATCTATTTATAGAAGTATACGATATCATTGGATATGGCAAGATCCAGTTAAACTTAAATGGTGGATAGACATCCTGCTTGCGGTGAATCACGAAGATAAAAAGGTAAATATCGGAATGAGATTGATTGAGTGTAAAAGGGGACAAACTGTTATGAGTTTGCGGAATTGGGCGGATAGGTGGAAAGTGTCAAAAGATACTACACGCAATTTTTTTGAATTATTGAAAAAAGACAAAATGATCATAACGGAAAACCTCATAAACACCACACGGCTAACTGTCTGTAATTATGATGTATATCAAGGTGATTTACGCACAAGCCAAACTTCAACCGAACGTGAGCCGAACGAAAGCCAAACGCAAGCCGACCCAAACAATAAAGGAGATAATGGAAATAAGAGGGAAAAGCCATACCCAATACCTAAAAATGATATCAAAGAAAAAATAAAGAAAAAAGAATCTGAGTTAAAAGAATCGATTGAACCATTCATTCCGATATATGGGAAAGACATTTGTAATAAATTTCACTTGTATTGGTCCGAGCCGAATAAGAGTAAAACCAAATTACGTTATGAGATGGAAAAGACCTGGGATGTCAGCAGAAGACTAGCCAATTGGGCAAATAGAGATAAAGCATTTAACACAAGAATTAATGGAACAGGTGCAGAACCTAACTATCAAAAATTATAACGATATGCAGTTACCGCATGACATAGAAGCTGAAAAAGCAACCATAGGAGCGTTACTATTGGAGAAGACAGCTATATACGAAGTTATGGACTTTCTTAAGCCTGACATGTTCTATAATCNNCTTAAAGAAACGAAACAGTAAGATTGATATATCACTACTGGCAGACCTTTCAGGTTATGTAACCTCCGCAATTCACGTTAAAAGTCACGCTATGATAGTCTTTCAGGACTATATACGAAGAACTTTTGTACTGAAATGTGCAAAATCTTTGAATGATAGCAATGATATGAGTTTAGATGTGGACGACCTGATAAGTGATCATATCTTTCAAGTAGAGAATTTATCGGATATAACAGATGTTGGAGCAACCACCTCAATCGACAAATTAGCAGTCGAGGCTTATAAAGCATATCAGGAAAGGGAGAAAAGAGCCAAAGAAGGCAATCCGATAGGAATACATACGGGACTAAAAAGACTGGATAGTATTTTACATGGTTTTCAAAAAGGATGCGTTTATGTATTAGCAGCGCGTCCCGGAATGGGCAAGACAGCGTTTCTGCTCAACTCTGCAAGACTTTCAGCCGCAAAAGGCAACAGTGTACTCATTTTCTCTTTGGAGATGCCAAAGGGGGCTTTAATTAACCGTATGGCAGTCGCTCACTCCGGGGTTAATTCAGAATTATTCAAAGAAGGTAGGTTGGCACAGGACGAATACATAAGCCTCGCAGAATCATTGGAGCAATTATCCCTACTCCCGATTTCGGTAAATGATACTGCTTCTATTTCAGTTCAACAAATAAGAGCACAAGCTAAAAAGATGAAACGCAAAGGTAAATGTGATATTATCATGATTGACTATTTACAGCTGATGGATATGAGCCGGCTCAAAGGAAAATCAACGAATGATGAAGTATCGGCATGTTCACGTGCAATTAAAATTATGGCAAAGGACTTGGATGTTCCGGTAATACTCCTGTCACAGCTTAATAGGGGCGTAGAGGGGCGTAATGACAAGAGACCTATGCTATCTGACCTAAGAGATTCCGGGGCAATAGAACAGGATGCGGACGCCGTTATATTCATCCATAGGGAAGCATACTACAAACCTGATCTTGACAAAAATAAATGCACTGTTATAGTTGCAAAAAATCGAGAGGGTAGAACTGGAGAACTTGACATTTGGGTAGATAACTGTATTACCAATTTCAAAGATGA